>NZ_JBHUDY010000007.1:0-4816 GCF_042678385.1 Sphingomonas tabacisoli | reverse complement strand
GCGCGGCCGAGGTTTCCATCTCGAAGCTGAAGCTGGCGTCGTTCAGGCGCAGCTTCGAGATGCTTTCGCGCAGCTTCTCGAAGTCGTTGGCGTCGGTCGGGAACAGGCCGCAGAACACCACCGGCTGCACTTCCTTGAAGCCCGGCAGCGGCGCGTCGGCGGGGCGGCGGGCGTCGGTCAGCGTGTCGCCGACCCGGGCCTGCGCGACGTCCTTGATCTGCGCGGTGATGAAGCCGATCTCGCCGGGGCCGGCTTAGGGAGTCGAGCGATCCCAATGCTCTTGCAATGCCGCTTTGCTCGGCGCCACCTTGCCTACCTGAAGTTTCTTGCCGTCGAGCGCTCGGTACTCTGCCTCTTCGATCTGATCGGCAACACGGATGGCTAACGTATCCGGATCGACGGACAGCAATCCTAAATCGAATAGAGTATGGATGTCGGCACGAAGGAGCAGACCATTATCTGGTTGGTTGGTCGCCGGACCTTGGTACGGTGAAATATGTGCGGCTTCTAGGACCCATGCGACCGCACACGCAGTCATTGCACATTTGCCATCAAATGCGTCCAACAGCTTCGTGCGAAACGCACGCTGGCCTTGGCGTCTCACGATTTCGACAATAATGCGTTTGCGGCCATCCTCTTGATTTGCTGGATCGAAGGGAATGTCGGGCAGCTGTGGCTGCTGTTCCGCGAAATCAGTCAGTGCTGAGGGGCCTCCGATCCCGAAACGGGCTGTTAGCGCGTCAGGTGCCTCATCAACTCCGCGAATCTTTTCGGCCAACTCCGGTGCTAGCTTTTCGAATTCATCCAGGTTCAGCCAGCCGGTGAAGTATTTTCCATCCGATCGGAAAATCAGGACGACAGCAGGATTGTCATCATCATCCAATTCTTCGGGGAAATCTGTAGCGTCGCTCCACGCGGGATGACGATTGCCTCGCTGATCGACAATGAGCCATTCACCGCTTCTTCGATCAGGATCGCTCGATACCGTAAACGTTCCTTCTGCGCTTTCAACGTCCGTACGATTGTTCGTCAGCGGCGGGAAAAAGTCGGCGAAATTCTGGCCCGCTCGGCTGCGCCCGAGCACGATATAGGTCGCGCCTCCCCCACTACCTCCCGCAAACTCGCCTCTGATATTTTTGTAATCCGTGGCATTTAGTCGCTTCCACGCTACTTCAGCCATGAGCGGATTCCATCATCTCGCCAGCCCTAATGGCCGAACACTGGGCAGGCAGGTAGGCGATTGCGCCGAGTTCATATGCCACTTCGACCCGACGACGTGCACGAGCAGCTCGTTCGGGATCGCGCGCGTGAGATTGCAGCAAGTCTCGCGTGACAGTCGACTGCTGCTCTCCGTAAATTGCCGGCTGACCGCGATCAATCAGCGGGAAATCGATTAACATCAGATCGAGATCGTCGTCCGACAAGCCATAGGCGGTTAGCACAAGCCGATCGGCACGGCATCGAAGGTCAGCCATTTCCCTTAGTGCATCGCGTGACACTCCGCGACGATCGAATCGATCGAGAGCCCTCGCGGTTTCGATCAACTGCCTTCCCGGCAGGGACTCAGGTTCGATTGGAGGCATTCGAAGACTCAACAGGTGGAAATAATTGACCGTCGTGGTGATCACCCGACGGAGCAGCCAATCGAACGGCAGCGAATTCGCGACGGCTACCCACAACCACAGTCTTTCGTCGCAATTATCATTTGGGAAAAGCAACGTCGGAACCTTGTTACCACAGACTACGCCAGGCGGAATGATTGCGGCCAGCAAAGATCGCTCATTTGTCTGCCCCGTAATGTCACAAAAGCCGGCCCGCAGTCGGGTCGATCTTTGTCGCGCGGTCTCACTCAATGCGTCCGGCCGAATAAAGAATTGCGGCCGCACCACGCTCGCTCCTGGCAAGGTCACCTCCCAGGTTGCGCTTCTTCCCGTACCGCAAACATATGCTTTAGCGCCGAACCGATGTTGATGGACCATTCGCCCCTCGATCAGCGGCAAGGTGCTCTTGCCCGCACTTCTGGAAAAGTGCCGACGATCACGGGTCATATCGACCTCCCGCACCAACTCGGGATGCCAACGGCAATCTGGTTGCGACCAATCCACCCCGCTACGGATCATGCGGCAGTACAGGAGCCATTCGTCTTCGCTGCGAACCTCCGGAACCGACAGGTCGGATCGCAATTCCGCTAATGTCCTGCGTCCAATTTGGACGCGGGGTGTCACTTCGACGCCAGATTCGTTTCCGCGGCCATGCGCGAGTTCCAGCGCTGCCATCTTTTCGCCAACCGATCGCGCGCGCCAGTGAATGCAGAGGAATTTGAATCGAGTGTCGATCTCGAAGAACCGAGCGCGATTCTCGAAGATTTCTACCGACATTTGGCTGGATCGAGAGGATAGCTGTCGGCGCAAAGACTCTGTTGTCTTTGATCGGATCAGCCCAGCCGGCACAAGTAGCGCCGCTTCCCCTCCCGGGCGTAATATCTTTCGGGTCAACTCCGTAAACGCGACAAACAGATCAGTCTCGCCAGAGCCTGCAGTAGCGTGAAGATTTGCTACTTCGCGGGCATAATTCTTGGTCGCATTGATGCACTGCGTGTAGTCTTCAAAATCGAGTTGCACATAATCCGCACCATAATGCCGAGATTGACCGTTCGCTCGCAAGTATTCATGGCGAGTAAGCTTCACCTTTTCCCACGGCGGGTTACCAATGACAGCGTCGAAGCCGTCTGGCGCCATCCGCTGCCACTCCTCGATCGGGCGGATAAGACTGTCTCCCGAGAGCCACCGTGCACGCATTCTTGCAAGTGCGTCCAAATCGTCCGTTAGACATGCGAGCGAAAGGAGGCAGCCGCGCAGAGCGTTTGGCGATAAGTCTGCCGCGTTCACCCCATCTGACAGCCACTCAGCGGCAAGTTGGCGGTCGCCACCGCACGTTTCGAGCATCAACGCGGTCAGCAAAATGCCCGCTCCGCAAGCTGGGTCGATCACCTTCGCTCGCGGGGCTAAGTTGGGCGCCAATAGTTTCGCCAGATGACCGGCGAGTCTAAAATCTGTGTGGTAGGCGCCCGATCTACGCCTATTTGGCTCTTCAAGGGCTTCGCGCGCAAGAGCACTCACAGCCAGCGCGGGAGGTATGCCAGTTGGCGCGATGGCTTCGATCACGCGTCGAGCCGCCGTCAAACATGAGTCGGTGGATTCAATGGGCACATGATCGAAACGGTGCTGGAATGCGGGCAGATCGAAGCCACCAAGCCGGCTCGCCACTCCTTCCAGCAACTGAAATCGCGCTTCTTGAGCGCGCGAAATCTGAACACGGGCGACGTGTTTGCTGACAATGGCCTCTGCCTTGGCGAGCAACCCCGCCTCCAGAGACCGCGGACTCACGCTGCCGCCTGCAAGGCAGTTCGCTCAAGTTCGATCAGATATTCGTTCACCGTTGCCCTCCTCCCACTGGCGATACGGTTAGGTCGATAGCGCCCAATTTCCGTCAACATTGTTGGCGTCGCTTGCCCAAACGAAGCAATCCCATCTGATAGATTCTCAATTGGGACGTGTGCGTTGTCGCTATAGGACACAAGCACGCGTTCAGCCTCAAGCCCACCGATCAGTGTTGTAAACGCTCGCATTGCCTTCGTCTTGTAACAGAAGTCTGACGCCTTCTGTTGCCAAGGTCGAATGCCCGCGACTCCTGAAACGACCGGCGCATCGCCCAATGCGATAGTTTCGAGTAAATGGTAGTAAGCGGCATACTGCCGCTTGGTATAAGGTGGGTCGAGATAGACCACGTCGGAGGGTCGCGTTCTAACTCTCTCTGCTTCCATCACGCTTAGAGACACCCGAACCTCACCCGGCAGCAACGGGCGCGGCTTCATCGAAAGTGCACCAAGCGCCTGCTTCTGCCATATCGAAAGGAAACAACCGTAGGTGCCTGCGATATTTGCGACGCGGTTAGCCGCGCTTAGCAGATCTGCAATCAGCAATTGCTCTTCACAATCACTAATTGCGCCATCCTTTTTCCAGTCATCGATGCGCCGGCGGATGGCGTCGATGCGTCCTGCATTTTCCTTTGTAAAATAGCGCCGCTCGAATCCGATTTCGCGCGTGGATGCCGGGCTATATGACCGATAGATAAAGCCACTCTCGCCGGCCAATGCGTTGAGGCAATCAATCGTTTTCTTGTAGCCGCCGGTAGCTTCGAAACGCGCATTTTCGGAACCAAGAATGCGCGAAGCGGCCATTATGACGGCGCAATGAAGGTGATCGTTCAGGTGCACATCCCATCCGGCCCGGACGGCGCCCTCGGCAACGGCTCCTGTGCCGCAGAAAAGATCGACAAATCGGCCACCACGAGACGTAGGGGGGCCAAGCGCCTCGATAATCTCCGCTACGATCCGCGCCTTCGACCCAATGTAGCGGAAGGTCATCGATTACCCCTCTTTTACACGCCGTTCTGTTTACGTTCTATGTTGGCCAAATCAGGAAGGCAACAGCAGCACTGCCGTTTCAGCAAAGTGACGCGCTTCGCGCGGCGCCTTTGTCGCAAGGGCGGCTGACGCCGCCCCCGTGTGCTCACTCCTCCCCCATCCGAAGCGCAGCAATAAAAGCCTCCTGCGGAATCTGCACGGAGCCGTATTCCCGCATCCGCTTCTTGCCTTCCTTCTGCTTCTCCAGCAGCTTCCGCTTGCGCGTGATATCGCCGCCATAGCATTTGGCGGTCACGTCCTTGCGCAACGCCGCGATCGTCTCGCGGGCTATCACCTTGCCGCCGATCGCGGCCTGGATCGGGATCTTGAACAGGTGGCGCGGGATCAGGT
>NZ_JBHUDY010000005.1:0-701 GCF_042678385.1 Sphingomonas tabacisoli | reverse complement strand
GTGAAGATGGCGACGCCGTTGCCATATTGATGCTCGCTCGGGAGCTTCAGCGCCGTCTCGAAATCGGGCGCGCGGACGATCTGCAGCACGGGGCCGAAAATCTCTTCCTTGTAGCTCTGCATCGTCGGCTTGACGTGATCGAACAGGCTCGGCCCGATGAAGAAGCCCTGCTCATGGCCTTGCAGCGAGAAGCCGCGGCCGTCGACCACCAGCTCCGCGCCTTCGTCGACACCGGTCTGGATCCAGTTCTCGACGCGCTGCTTGTGCGCCGCGTTCACCACCGGCCCGTAATGCGCGTCCTGATCGGTAGAAACGCCGACGCGCAGCGAAGCGATCGCCGGCAGCAGCGCCTCGCGCAGCGCGTTCGCGGTCTTCTCGCCGACCGGCACCACCACCGGCAGCGCCATGCAGCGCTCGCCCGCCGAGCCGAACGCCGCGCCCGACAGGTCCTTCACCACCTGGTCGATATCGGCGTCCGGCATGACGATGCCGTGATTCTTGGCGCCGCCCATCGCCTGCACGCGCTTGCCCGCCTCGACGCCGCGTCGATAGACGTAATGCGCGATGTCGGACGAGCCGACGAAGCTCACCGCAGAGATCGCCGGATGGTCGAGGATCGCGTCGACCATTTCCTTGTCACCGTGCACGACCTGCAGAATGCCTTCGGGGCCGCCGGCTTCGCGGAACAGCTCGGCCAGGCG
>NZ_JBHUDY010000004.1:0-608 GCF_042678385.1 Sphingomonas tabacisoli | reverse complement strand
CGTGCACGACCTGCAGAATGCCTTCGGGGCCGCCGGCTTCGCGGAACAGCTCGGCCAGGCGCACCGGCACGGTCGGGTCGCGCTCGCTGGGCTTCAGGATGAAGGCGTTGCCACAGGCGACTGCGACGCCGAACATCCACATCGGGATCATCGCCGGGAAGTTGAACGGGGTGATGCCGGCGCCGATGCCCAAGGGCTGGCGCATCGAATAGACGTCGATGCCGGGGCCCGCCCCTTGCGTGTACTCGCCCTTCAGCGCGTGCGGGATGCCGCAGGCGAACTCGATGACCTCGAGGCCACGCTGGATGTCGCCCTTCGCGTCGGCGATGACCTTGCCATGCTCGGACGACAGGATGTGGGCGAGCTCGTCCATGCGTGCTTCGACCAGTTCCTTGAAGCGGAACATGACGCGCGCGCGGCGCTGCGGATTGGTCGCCGCCCAGCCCGGCTGCGCCGCCTGCGCCGCCGCGACCGCGCGGTCGAGCACCGCTTGGTCGCCCAGCGCCACCCGCGCCTGCACCTGACCCGAGTTCGGGTCGAACACGTCGCCGAAGCGGCCCGCAGAACCGCCGGGGCCGCCGACGATGAAATGGTCGATGTCGCGCATG
>NZ_JBHUDY010000003.1:5000-161358 GCF_042678385.1 Sphingomonas tabacisoli | reverse complement strand
TCGAGACGGCGCTGAAGCTCCCGAGCGAGCATCAATATGGCAACGGCGTCGCCATCTTCACCCGCAACGGCCATGCCGCGCGCGAGTTCGCGGCGCGCGTCAACGTCGGCATGGTCGGCATCAACGTGCCGATCCCGGTGCCGGTCGCCTATCACAGCTTCGGCGGCTGGAAGCGCTCGGCGTTCGGCGACATCAACCAGCACGGCATGGAAGGCGTGCGGTTCTGGACGAAGACCAAGACCGTCACCCAGCGCTGGCCCGACGGCTCCGCAACCGGTGAGAACGCCTTCGTCATTCCAACGATGGGGTGATGGCCGAAACAGGGGGATGATCGATGACCGAACGCCAGCGAACCGCTTCCGCCTCGCCCTTTGAGGAAAGCATCGGCTTTTCGCGCGCCGTTCGCGTCGGCGATCGCATCCTTGTCTCGGGCACCGCACCGGTCGAGGCGGATGGGTCCTCGACGCCGGGCAATGCCGAGGCGCAGACAGACCGCTGCTTCGACATCATCATCGGGGCCATCCGTCAGCTGGGCGGGCAGCGCACCGACATCGTGCGCACGCGTATGTTCATCACCGATCCGGCCGACGCCGATGCGGTGGGCCGCGCGCATGGCCGGCGCTTCGCGGACGTGCGCCCCGCGGCAACGATGGTCGTCGTGGCCGGCCTGCTGCGTCCGGAATGGAAAGTGGAAATCGAAGCGGAGGCAGTGCTAGGCGCGACGTCATGACCCAGTTCGATCTGACCGACGATCAGCGCGAGATCCAGGATCTGGCGCGCAAATTCACCGCCGACCGCATCACGCCTTTCGCCGCGGAATGGGACGAGAAGCACCATTACCCTGTCGACGTCTGGAAGGCGGTCGGCGAGCTCGGCTTCGGCGCGATCTATGTGTCCGAGGAGTCGGGCGGGATCGGGCTTGGGCGGCTGGAAGCGGCGCTGATCATGGAAGCGATGGCCTATGGCTGCCCGGCGACCAGCGCCTATATCTCGATCCACAACATGGCGACCTGGATGATCGACCGCTTCGGCGGGGCGGAGATCAAGGCGCGCTTCCTTCCCGATCTCGTCAGCATGGACAAGATCGCGAGCTATTGCCTGACCGAGCCGGGCTCGGGCTCGGACGCCGCCGCGCTCAAGACGACGGCACGGCTGGACGGCGACCATTATGTGCTGAACGGCACCAAGCAGTTCATCTCGGGCGCCGGCTACAACGACATCTATGTCTGCATGGTGCGCACGTCCGAGGAAAAGTCGAAAGGCATTTCCTGCCTGGTGGTCGAGAAGGACACGCCCGGCCTGTCGTTCGGCGCGCCCGAAAAGAAGCTCGGCTGGAACGCCAGCCCCACCGCGCAGGTGATCTTCGAGGATTGCCGCGTGCCGGTCGAGAATCGCGTCGGCGCGGAAGGCGACGGCTTCCGCTTCGCCATGGCGGGGCTCGATGGCGGCCGGCTCAACATCGGCGCCTGCTCGCTGGGCGGGGCGCAGCGCTGCCTGGACGAGGCGGTCAAATACACCAAGGAGCGCCAGCAATTCGGCCAGCCGGTCGCCGAGTTCCAGAACACGCAGTTCATGCTCGCCGACATGGCGACCGATCTGGAGGCGGCGCGCGCGCTGCTCTACATGGCCGCGGCCAAGGTGACCGCGAACGCGCCCGACAAGTCGCGCTTCTCGGCAATGGCGAAGCGGCTCGCGACGGACAATGGCAGCTCGATCGTCGATCGGGCGCTGCAGCTCCACGGCGGTTACGGCTATCTGCGCGACTATCCGATCGAACGCTTCTGGCGCGACCTGCGCGTGCATTCGATCTTGGAAGGCACCAACCAGGTCATGCGCATGATCGTCGGCCGGGACCTGACGCGGCAATGACCGACGAGATCATTGCGCTGACCGAACGGCACATCGGACGGATCCGATTGAACCGGCCGAAGGCGATCCATGCGCTGACCACAGCCATGTGCCGCGCGATCCTTGAGCAGCTCGAGGCGTGGCGCGGCGATGACAGCATCCGCGCGATATTGTTTGATCACGCCGAGGGCCGCGGCTTTTGCGCGGGCGGCGACATCCGGATGCTCGCGGAAAGCGGGGCGAAGGATGGCGCGGAAGCGCGCGAATTCTTCCGCACCGAATACCAGATGAACGAGCGGCTGTTCACCTATGTGAAGCCGACGGTTGCGTTCATGGACGGCATCACGATGGGCGGCGGCGTCGGCATTTCGCTGCCCTGCAAGTTCCGGGTCGCGACCGAAAACACCCGCTTCGCTATGCCCGAGACCGGCATCGGCCTGTTTCCGGACGTGGGCGGCGGCTGGTATCTGTCGCGCCTGCCCGGCCGGACAGGTCAGTTCCTGACGCTGACCGGCGCGCGGCTGGACGGGACGGAATGCCTCTTCCTCGGCCTTGCCACGCACTATCTCCCCGCCGCGGCGCTCGACGAAGCGAAGGCGAAGATCGCCGCCGATCCGTCCGCGATCGAAGCGATCCTCGACGCCTTTTCGGAAGAGCCGCCGCCGGCGCGGATCGAGGCCAATCTGGAGCAGATCGACCGGCTGTTCGCCTCCGATCATCTGGAGGACGTCTATGCCGCGCTGAAAGCCGACGGCTCCGACTGGGCGACGAAGGAGCTGGCGACGCTGAACACCAAGTCGCCGCAGACGATGAAAGTCGCGCTCCGGCTGCTGAAGGAAGGCGCCCAGATGCACAGCTTCGCCGACGAGATGCGGCAGGAATACGCCGTCGGCGCACACGTCGTGCAGCGCCACGATTTCCTCGAAGGCGTGCGCGCGGTGATCGTCGACAAGGACAATACGCCGAAATGGCATCCGGCCACGCCGGAAGGCGTCACCGAACACATGCTCGATACCATCTTCGCGCCGCTTCCGGACGACGAGGCGTGGACGCCGTATCGGTAACTCCGTGTCATCCCGAACTTGTTTCGGGACAAAGGCCGAAGCGACGGATGGTCGCGGGTTTGCTGGTTGGGTTGAGAGTGACGGACACCTTATCCCGAAACAAGTTCGGGATGACGAAAGAGAGAAAATGAGCGACTACGAGACCATCCTGATTGAGCGGCACGATGCGGTGACTCTGATCCGCCTCAACCGCCCGCAGGCGCTGAATGCGCTGAACAGCCAGGTGCTCGCCGAGCTGATCGACGCCTTCGCCGCCTATGACGCCGATCCCGCGCAGCGCTGCCTGGTGCTGACCGGGAGTGAGAAGGCGTTCGCGGCGGGCGCCGACATCAAGGAGATGTCGAGCCAGGGCTTTGCCGATATGTACGCCGGCAACTTCTTCGCCGGCTGGGAGCGGGTGACGGCGACGCGGAAGCCCTGGATCGCGGCGGTCGCCGGCTATGCGCTGGGCGGCGGCTGCGAAGTCGCGATGATGGCGGATTTCATCATCGCCGCCGACAGCGCCAAGTTCGGCCAGCCCGAAATCAAGCTCGGCGTGTCTCCGGGCATGGGCGGATCGCAGCGGCTGACGCGCGCGGTCGGCAAGGCCAAGGCGATGGAAATGTGCCTGACCGGCCGGATGATGGACGCCGCCGAGGCCGAGCGCTCCGGCCTCGTCGCCCGCGTCGTCCCCGCCGCCGAGCTGATCGACGAGGCGCTGAAGACCGCTTCGTCGATCGCCGCGATGCCGCCGCTGGCCGCGATCGCGAACAAGGAAATGGTCAACGCCGCGTTCGAGACCGGCCTCGCCACCGGCATCCTTTTCGAGCGCCGCCTGTTCCACGGCCTTTTCGGCACCGAGGACCAGAGCGAAGGCATGGCCGCCTTCGTCGAGAAGCGGCCGGGCGTTTGGACGGGTAGATAGACCTTCTCCCCTCCCGCTTGCGGGAGGGGTCGGGGGAGGGAATGTGTTTCACGCTGTGCGGTTCGGACAGGCCCTCCCCCTGCCCCTCCCGCAAGCGGTAGGGGAGTAAAATGGCACGGATCGCATTCATCGGGCTCGGCAATATGGGCGGCGGGATGGCCGCGAATCTCGCCAAGGCGGGGCATGACGTGCGCGCGTTCGACCTTTCCGCCGAGGCGCTCGACCGCGCGAAGCAGGCAGGCTGCCTGCCCGCCGCGAGCGCTGAGGAAGCGGTCGCCGAGGCCGAGGCAGTGGTGACGATGCTCCCCGCCGGCCCGCATGTGCGGCAGGTCTATCACGACGCCGTCGCCGGCAAGGCGCCGACGTCCGCGCTGCTGCTCGACTGCTCGACGATCGACGTCGGCAGCGCCCGCGCCGTGGCGGAGGGGATGGAGCAGCTCGGCTACAAGATGGTCGACGCGCCCGTTTCCGGCGGTATCGCGGCGGCGGCGGGCGGCACGCTGACTTTCATGGTCGGCGGCAGCGCAGAGGCGTTCGCGCGCGCCGAGCCGATCCTCCAATGCATGGGCAAAGCGGTCATCCACGCCGGCCCCAGCGGCTCCGGCCAGGCGGCCAAGATCTGCAACAACATGCTCTTGGGCGCCTCGATGGTCGCCACCTGCGAGGCCTTCCTGCTGGCGAAGAAGCTGGGATTGGACCCGCAGACATTCTTCGACATCAGCTCGGTCTCGTCGGGGCAGAGCTGGTCGATGACCAGCTATTGCCCGTTGCCAGGGGTCGGGCCCGAGACACCGGCCGATCGCGGCTATCAGGGCGGCTTCGCGGCGGGGCTGATGCTCAAGGACCTGAAGCTCGCCATCCAGGCGGCGAGCGACGCGAACGCTTCGGTGCCGATGGGTGCGGAAGCGATGGCGCTCTACCAGGCCTTCGCCAATGCCGGCCATGCGGGGCTCGATTTCTCCGGCATCATCAAGATGCTGGGCGGCGAGCAGGGCTGATCCGGAACGGCTGCGGCTGCCGCCCGTTGAGATCGAAACGATCTTGAAGGAGCAGCGCGATGGCCAAGAAGAACAAGAAGTCGAAGAGGCAGGACAGCAATTCCACGCTGATCGCGGCGCTGGCGATCGGCGGCATCACCGCCGTCGCTGGTCTGTTCGCGTTCAGCCGCCGCGCCCGCGACGGCGCGTCGGGCGTGGCCGGCGCGATCGACCGCGCGCTTGGCCTGCCGAGCGGTGCGGCCGAAGACGGCGGCAGCAGCGCCGCCGATCTCGGCCTCGACAAGCCGCACGGCCCCGGCGACCGCGCGAACCCGGATTTCCGCCCCAACCCGACCGCTGCGGTCCCCGAAAATCGCCGAGACGCCTTCGCGCCCGCGACCATGCCGAACCCGATGAACGCCGACCCGGTGGTCTGACTTCACCTCTCCCGTAGGGAGAGGGGATTCCTTTCGCGCCCGGCCCGCTTTAAGCAGGCCCCATGACCCTGTGGCGCGACTTGCCGGACCGGCGTTACGACGTGATCCTCGCCGATCCGCCCTGGTCCTATTATGGTCAGCAGAACAAATGGGGCGCCGCCGCGAAATTCTACGCGACCGCGCCGGACGAAGTGATCGTGCGCCTGCCCGTCCCCGATCTGCTGAGCGACCGCGGCGTGCTGTTTCTCTGGGCCACCTCGCCGCGGCTGGACGTCGCGATGGCGTGCCTCACGGCCTGGAAACTCCATTTCCGCGGCGTCGCGTTTGTCTGGGTCAAGGCGCGCAAGGACGGCGGTCCGATCGGCGCACAAGGCGTGCGTCCCTCGATCGTGAAGCCGACCGCCGAATATGTCCTCGCCGCCAGCCGCGTCCCCAAGGGCCGGCCGCTGCCGCTTGGCGACGAAGGCGTGCCGAACGTCATCCTCGCCCCCAAGCGCGCCCATTCGCAAAAGCCCGAACAGGTGCGGGATTATATCGACCGCCTGTATCCCGACGCTTCCAAGCTCGAACTCTTCGCCCGCAGCGAACGCCCCGGCTGGGACGCATGGGGCAACGAAGTCGGGAAGTTCGCGGGACCGGGCGCACTAGCCGCCGAGTAGGTTCGCACCCTTTTCCTCGTTACCCCGACCCTAAGGCGGAGTGACGATGGTAGCGGCTTCGGTTTCGAATGTCGGCATTGGGTGGTTAGCTGCCGTTCCGCTCTCGGCTTCGCTGCCTTCGGATCACCGCCACTATTCCGTTGATCAGAGCAGCGAGCAAGAGGCAGCAGGCCAAGACAGCAGCGGCGGCGAACCAGATCTCTGCAGTCCTGCTCCAGGCACATGGCTCGGCGCCACCCGTGTCACAAGCCCGGTCCCCCATCGTGAAAAGAATCAGCCACGGAACTCCGATGCAAATGAAGACTGTCGCAGCAGCTAGACAGCCGACATTTCGCGCGTGCTTGGAGTGATAGCTCACCGGCTCGAAACTAACGCACCTGCAGTTGTCCGCAATGGGCCGAAAGCAGACATTCCGCTGTCCTACACGGCAGCGCATCTGCTAGCCGCATTCTTGGCGTTCGCTGCCGCCTCTTTGAATCGTCCAGTTGATCGCGGAATCGAGATTGCGAACAGTTCCGGCAAAGGTGACGAATAGGGCGCGGTGCCGTGCACCTTTGTTACCTTTGCCGCGCCGACCTGCCCGGAATCGAAATGGGGGCCGGCGTTTCCGCCAGCCCCCACTGCGCCGAGCTTCCAGGTTGGTCTCCACCCCGAGGGGCGGACATCTTCCCTCAAACTCAGGCGTCGCCTCGCTGCCATGTCTTTCCCGAGGGAACGGCTTGGCGCTTTGGCGGCCCTTCTTGGAACTTCGCTGTCGCGCTCGTCCATCCGCCTTTTGGGCTTCCGAACAGGCGCGCCGAGCAAAGTCGCTTCCGGCGCCTGTCACCAGTGAAACTCTCGTTCGAGCCGAAGCTGTTCCGATCCTCTCACCGGCCGCGATCTTCCCGCCTTCGCTTCGGTTTCCGCCGGGGGCGGAAGCCGCTGCGATCTTGTTCCGATCACAGGCAGATGCTGTCACGGCTCCCGAGTCGCACAAAGTGGAATCTGCCCCCAAATGCCTGTGGATAACGGGGATATCGGGTGTAAGTCAGCGCTGCCGGTCGATCAGCCAGAACAAAGTCACCAGCACCGCCGCAAGCGCCAGGCCGCCGACCAGCCCGATCACCGGCTCGCCAAGGAAACCGACGCCGATGGCTCCCGCCAGAGGCAGGATGGCGAACAGGATACCGGCGGAACGGGGTGCGGGGGTACGAGGCATGCCGCCCCATGCGGTCCCCAGGCGAAGATGGTCAAGATCGCGTTGACCCTTCTCGTGCGCGCCCGGGCAAGCATCGCCCGTTACAGCCACGGCCATGCACGCCGCGCGCCACACCCCCCTTCCCTATGTTGCAAATCGCGCGGTGCTCACCGACGCGACCGATCTGATCGCCCGCTTCGGTTCCGAGGCGGCGATCGAGGCCGCCGCGCGCGCCGACCGCAGCCGCGACCTGGGCAATGTCGTCCATTTCTGCCGCTGGCGGCAGGTCGAGCGGCTGGTGGTGCTGCTCACCGCCAGCGAAGTGATCGGAACCGTGCACTAAAGCTGGCGGGGCGGGGCCGGAGGCGATAAGCCTCGGCTCATGAAGTGCTGCTCGTCGCGGCGCCCCGGCGCGGCGTTCGCCGTCGCCGCGTTGATGGCTGCGGCGACCAATCCTGTTACCCCCCTGCTCGCGCAAGCCGCGAACCAGGCCGAGCCGCCGCTCGACCCGGACTCCCCGCTCGACCCGCTGCCGGGCCTCGGCGTCGACTGGCCCGACCTGGCGACGCAGCCCGGCGAGCCGGCGGTCCCGACTCAGGGCGTCACCACCGATGCCGGCGCCGATCTCCGCTACGATATCCGGCTGGACGGTCTCGATACCGAACAGGCGGAGCTCGTCACGGCTCAGTTCAATGCGCTGTCCGTGCTGAAATCCGGCGCAAAGCAGCCGGCGAACGTTGCCCAGATCGACCGCCGCGCGCGCGAGGATGCGGACCTGCTCGCCGACCTGTTACGCTCGCGCGGCTTCTACGATGCGGAGGTCGAGCCGCAGGTCACGCCGGCGGCGGGCCGGGTGCTGGTCACGCTGTCGGCCAGCCCGGGCGAACGCTATCATTTCGCCGCCGTGGAAGTGCGCGGGCTGGACGGCGCGCCTGCCCAGGCCGATGCGCTGCGCGACGCTTTCGGGATCAAGCAGCAGGACCCGGTCGACGCGGCCGCGGTCAATGCCGGCACCGCCGCGTTGAAGGCGAAGATCGGCCAGGGCGGCTTCCCCTTCGCCAAGGTGCCGGAGCCTGAAGTCGTCGTCGATCACGAAAGCCGCACCGCCACTCTGGTGCTGACTGTCGACCCCGGCGGGGCGCGGCGGTACGGCAAGATCATCGTACCGAAGGGCGCGCTGTTCACTGCCAAGCACATTCAGCGGATTGCGCGGTTCAAGCCGGGCCAGCCCTATGAAGCGAGCGACATCGACGATCTCCGCCGCGCGCTGATCGCGACTGGCCTCGTCTCCTCGGTCGGGGTGACGCCGCAGCTGGGCGAAACGCCCGACACGGTGGACATTGCGGTCTCGATCGACAAGGCGCCGCCGCGGACCATCGCCGGCGAACTGGGCTACGGCACCGGCGAAGGCGCGCGGGCGGCGGTGAGCTGGCAGCACCGCAATTTCTTCCCGCCCGAAGGCGCGCTGACACTGCGCGGCGTGCTCGGCACACGCGAGCAAAGCGCCGCCGCCAGCTTCCGCCGCAGCAACTACAAGAAGCGTGACCATGTGCTGACCGCCGACGTGTCGCTCGCCCATCTGAAGCAGCCCGGCTACGAAGCGCGGACGTTCCTGATCGGCGCCGGCATCGAGCGGCAGAGCAACATCGTCTTCCAGAAGAAGTGGACGTGGAGCGTCGGCGCGCAGCTGCTGGCATCGGACGAGCGCGGCGCGATCAACTCGCTGACCAGCACCACGCGGCGCACCTATTTCATCGCCGCTCTGCCCGGCACGCTTGCCTATGACGGCAGCGACAATCTGCTCGATCCGACCCGCGGCTTCCGTCTGTCGGGGCGGCTGAGCCCCGAAGTGTCGCTGCAGAACACGGTGTTCGGCTATGCCCGGCTGCAGCTCGACGGCAGCGCCTATCAGCCGGTCAGTAAGCGCGTGGTGCTCGCCGGGCGCATAAGGCTCGGCTCGATCGTCGGCGCCTCGGCGGACCGGATCGCGCCGTCGCGGCGCTTCTTCGCCGGCGGCGGCGGATCGGTGCGCGGCTTCGGCTATCAGGCGATCGGCCCCCGCGATGCCGACAACAACCCGACCGGCGGCCGCAGCCTGGCCGAGTTCGGCGCCGAAGCCCGCATCCGCTTCGGCAATTTCGGAATCGTACCGTTCCTCGACGGCGGCAACATCTACCGTTCGGCGTTGCCGGACTTCAGCGGCTTCCGCTACGGTGCCGGCCTCGGCGTGCGCTATCATTCGAGCTTCGGCCCGATCCGCGTCGATGTCGGCACGCCGATCAACCCGCAAAAGGGCGATTCGCGCATCACCCTGTTCGTCTCGCTGGGCCAGGCATTTTGACGGAAGAGCCGGCCTCGCCGCCTCCGGTCCGCCGCCGGCGCCGGTGGCGCTGGGCCGTGCTCCCGCCACTGGCGCTGCTGCTTGCGCTTCTGGTCGCCGTCTGGGGGATCGACACCGACGCCGGCCACCGTTTCCTGATCGACCGGATCGAGCGGCTGCAGATCAAGTCCGGCCTGCGCATTCGCATCGGCCGCATCGATGGGTCGATCTACGGCCGCGCCACCTTGCGCGACGTGCGCTTCTACGATCCGCAGGGCCTGTTCCTGTCCGCGCCGGACGTCAAGCTGCGCTGGACGCCGTGGCGCTGGACGGTGAACACGCTCGACATCGACGAGCTGACCGCGCCTGCCGCGACACTGCACAAGCTCCCCAAGTTCCGCGCGAGCAACCAGCCTTTCACCCTGCCCAGCTTCGATATCCGCCTCGGGCGGCTGACGATCGAGCGGCTGCGCATCCTGAAAGGGATTGCCGGCCCCGAACGGGTAGGCGCGCTCTCAGCCGCAGCCGATGTCCGCCGCGGCCGGGCGATGGTGAAAGGCGCGGCCTGGACCAGCGCGGGCGACCGGCTGAAACTGGTGCTGGACTCCGAGCCCAAGGTGGGCCGCTTCGATCTTGGTGCGCAGCTTGCCGCGCCCGCGGGCGGCGTTCTCGGCAAGCTGATCGGCACCGATCGGCCGCTGGCCGCGCAGATCGCCGGCAAGGGCGACTGGTCGGCCTGGTCCGGAACCGCCCTGGTCGACGCCAGCGGCAAGCGGATCGTCGACACCGCGCTGACTCTGCGCGAGGGCGAATACCGGCTGAATGGCGGGCTGTTCCTCGACAGCGTGACCAAAGGCCGCGTCCAGCGTCTCGCCGCGCCGCGTATCGGTATTGACGGCCGCGGGCGCTTCGATCGCGGCATCCTGAGCGGCCGGCTTAAGCTTCGCTCCGCCGCACTGGCGGTGCAGGCCGATGGGGGGCTCGATCTTCGCCGCGGCCAATATGACGCCGTTGTCGTCCGCGCGGCGCTGCTGCAGCCCGCCGCCCTGTTCAAGAACATGCGCGGCCGCGACGTCCAGCTCCGCGCGCTGCTCGACGGTCCTTACCCCACCGCCAAGTTCCGCTACGTCATCACCAGCCCGGTCATCTATTTCGACAACACCGGCTTCGAGCAGGCGCGGCTGGACGGGATGGGCCGTCTCTCCAAGGCGCCTGTTTCGGTTCCGATCCGATTCACCGCCCGCCGCGTCACCGGGGTGGGCGATGTCGCCGGCGGCCTTCTCGCCAACCTGACCGTCGACGGCATCATCAAGGTGACCACCAAGACGATCACCGGCGACAATCTCCGTGTCCGCTCCGACAAGCTCACCAGCCGCGCGGCTTTGTTCGTCGACCTGCGCACCGGCGACTATGACATCCGCCTCGCCGGTGAACTGACGCGCTATTACATCCCCGGCCTCGGCATCGTCGATGTGAAGACCAGCCTGTCGGTGGTGCCCGGCGCCAATCGGCTCGGCACGCACATCGCCGGGCGGGCGCAAGCCTGGGTGCGTCGCTTCGACAATGCTTTCCTGCTCCGGCTCGCCGGCGGCCTGCCCTATCTGGAAACGGCGCTGACCCGCGATCGTGACGGTGTCGTCCATTTCACAGGCCTCAAGATCACGGCCCCCAAGCTGCTGCTGACCGGCAGCGGATTCAGGCGGCGCGACGGCACTTTCTATTTCGAGGGGGCCGGTCGGCAAGCGACCTATGGCCCGCTGCGCCTCACGCTCGACGGGAGGATCGAGCGGCCCAAGCTCGCGATCTTCCTGCCGCGCCCGCTCGATGCGCTCGGCATCGCCGACATGCGGCTGTTCCTCGATCCCAATGCGGCCGGCTTTGCCTATCGTGCCAATGGCGGCTCGCTGCTCGGGCTATGGACCAGCGCCGGCGCGATCCTGCTGCCGAAGGGCGAGCCGGCGCGGATCGGCGTCGGAACGCTGGCAGTCGCCGGGCTGAACGTCACCGGCGAACTGACCGCGCACGGCGTCGGCTTCGACGGGCGCCTGCGCGTCGCCGGCCCCGGCCTGAATGGTCTGCTCGCCTTCGACCGTCCGAACAATGTGCAGCGGATTGCGCTCAGCTTCGACGCGAACAATGCGCGACTGGCGACCGAACCCGAAACCCGCATCATCCGCGGTGCGCTGGACGGCGAAGTGCTGCTCGATCCCGCCGGCCTTGTCACCCGCGGCACGATCACGGCGCGCGGTCTCCGCCGCGGCCCGCTATCGCTCGCGCGTCTTGCGGCAAACATCGACCTGCGCGGCGGGCGCGGGACGATCAAGGCCGGGTTCGCGGGTTCCCGCGGCCGCGCCTTCGACATGCAGACCGTGATCCAGGTCGCGCCGGACAAGCTCACGATTACTGGCGGCGGCACCGTCGATCGTAAGCCGGTTCAGATCGAAAGCCCCGCGGTGCTGACCTACGACGCGGCAGGCTGGCGGCTGGCGCCGACGGCGCTCGCCTATGGCGGCGGGCAGTTGAAACTGGCCGGGCTGATCGGCGGCGCCAGCACTGAAGTCGATGCGACACTGCTGGGCGTGCCGATGACGGTGTTCGATGTCGTGACGCCGAACCTCGGCCTTGGCGGTACGGCGACGGGGCGCATCCAATATCGCGCCGGGCCTGGCGCACTGCCCTCGGGCCAGGTTGATCTCACCATCCGCCGGCTGACGCGTTCCTCTCTGGTGCTGACGTCCAAACCGATCGACCTGGGCGTGAAGGCGGTGCTGAACGGCAATCAGGCGGCGGCCCGCGCCGTGGCGGCGAGCGAAGGCAAGATCATCGGCCGCGCCCAGGCCCGGCTCGCGCCGCTGCCCGCCGGCGGCGATCTCGCCACGCGGCTAGCGAATGCGCCGCTGTTCGCGCAGCTTGGCTATGCCGGGCCCGCAGATACGCTGTGGCGGCTGACCGGTATCCAGCAATTCGATTTGTCCGGCCCGGTCGCGATTGCTGCCGATATAGGCGGGCGGCTCCCCGACCCGGTCATCCGCGGATCGGTGCGGGCGACCGGCGCGCGGCTGGAGAGCTCGACCTCCGGCACGGTGCTCACCAATGTGGATGCGAGCGGCCGGTTTGGCGGGTCGCGACTGGTCATCGACAAGATGACCGCGACCGCCGGCCAGGGCGGCTCCGTCACCGGCAGCGGCACGTTCGATTTCGGCGCGAAGAACGGCGTCGGCATGGACCTGACCGTGAACGCGCAAAACGCCGTGCTGATCAACCGCGACGACATCGGCGCGACCGTCTCCGGGCCGCTGCACATCACATCCGACGGTTATGGCGGATTGATCGCCGGCGAAGTGACGCTCGACCGCAGCCGCTACCGCCTCGGCCGCGCACGCTCCGCCGTCGCCATTTCGCGCCTCGCCAACCTCACGGAGCGCAACCGCCCTGCCGACGAAGTCGAACCACCGGCTCCGCCTGCGCCGTGGCGGATGAACCTGAAGGCGAATGCCCGAAACCGGCTGATGGTGTCGGGGCTCGGTCTCGACAGCGAATGGCGCGCGGACCTGGCGATCAGTGGCACGGTCGGCGAGCCGGTGCTGCTCGGCACCGCGACTTTGCTGCGCGGCGGCTATGAATTCGCGGGGCGCCGGTTCGACCTCGAGCGCGGCACGATCCGCTTCAACGGCTCGAGCCCGCCCGATCCGGTGCTCGACATCGCCGCCGCCGCGAATCTGCAGGGCCTGTCCGCGACCATCCGGGTGACCGGCACCGGCCTCAAGCCCGACGTCAGCTTCACCAGCAATCCGGCATTGCCCGAGGACGAGCTGCTGTCGCGCCTGCTGTTCGGCACATCGATCACCAACCTGTCCGCGCCCGAGGCCGTGCAGCTCGCTTCCGCCGTGGCCGCGTTGCAGAGCGGCGGCGGGCTCGACCCGATCAATGCGCTGCGCCGCGCCGTCGGGCTCGACCGGCTGAGGATCATCGCCGCCGACCCGACGATCGGCCAAGGGACCGCAATCGCCGCCGGCAAATACATTACGCGCCGGGCGTTCGTGGAGCTGGTCACGGACGGTCAGGGCTATTCTGCGACACGCCTGGAGTTCCAGATCACGCGCTGGCTGTCGGTGCTGTCGACGATTTCGACGATCGGACGGCAAAGCGCGAGCGTGCGCGTGTCCAAGGACTATTGAACAGGGCCGCGGCGTTCCTACATCGTTCCTGTCATTCGAATCGCCGGCGATTTGGGTTCTGCGCGGGGTTGCTTCGCCGCGGCCGGATCGTTGGCGGGCGGCGCGGCTCCCCTCCCTTGCCGCGCCGCCGAACCTTACAATCGTGCGCTTACAGCTTCAGCCAGATGGTCGAGCACATGCTCGCCGTGATGGAAGTAAAGATCGGGCTCGATCGCTTCGAACTCGATCAGCGCCAAGTGGCCATCAAGCCGCCGCAGCAGATCGATCCGCGCATACAGCGCCTCGCCGGGCGCTGCGGCCAGCGCAGCTTCCGCCACGTCCTTTGCTTCCTCGTCCGGCTCCCAGCGCGCATTGACGCCACCGAACTGCGGCTGAATGCGGAAATCGCCATTGGTCGCGACCTTGCAGATCGCATGGCTGAATGCGCCGTCGATATAGAAGAGCGAATATTCGCCTTCATCCTGGATTGCCGGCAGGAACGGCTGGATCATTGCGTCCACAACGTCGGGTGAGTCTTCGCCGCGCTTGACGCGATAGGTGGCGTGACTGCCCGCCGACACCTGCGGCTTCACCACGAGCTCGTCCGCGCCGAGCCAGCCGAACGCCGCCGCCACGCTCCGCGCACTGGCATCCCCGAACCATGTCGGCACCGTCGGCACGCCGGCCGCGTCCAGCTCGGCCAGATAAGTCTTGCGCGTGTTCCAGCGCATCAGCGGCGCCGGATTGAACAGCGGCACGTCGGCCGGCCAGCTGTCCAGGAGCGCCGCCCAGCGCTCAGGATGCAGATGGTAGCCCCACGCAAGCAGCGCCAGCGCAGGCGCATCGCCGGCGTCCGTCCAGGCGCGCGGCCGCACGGTCAGCCCGACGCGGGCAAAGGCATCGACATAGGTTTGCGCCTGTTCCGCCGCCTCGGACGCATAGGCGTCGCCGGGCGGCGGGGTCAGCAACTCAACGATCGGCACCTGGCTGGATCAGGCCGGCTCGCCGACGACCGACTTCACTTCCATGAAGTCGGTCAGGCCGTATTTGCCGTTCTCGCGGCCATTGCCGGACTGCTTGTAGCCGCCGAACGGCGCCCCCGGATCGGGCGACCAGCTATTGATCGTGACGAGGCCGGCGCGCAGCCGCCGCGCGACCTTGGCCGCCTTGGCGGGATCGCCCGAGATCGTCGCGGACAGGCCATAGGCGGTGTCGTTGGCGATGCGGATGCCGTCTTCCTCGTCGGTGTAGGTCATCACGGTCGCGACCGGGCCGAACGTCTCTTCCTTCGCGATACGCATGTCGGGAGTCACGTCGCGGAACAGTGTCGGGCGGATATAGAAGCCGCGGTTGACGCCTTCGGGCAAGCCCGTACCGCCGGTGACGAGCGTCGCGCCTTCGTCGATCGCGCTCTGGATCAGGCCCTGGATCTTCTCCCACTGCGTCCTGTTCACGACCGGCCCGATATGATTGCCCTCGGTCAGCGGGTCGCCAACCGGCGTCGCCTCCATCATTGCCTTGATGAAGCCGGTCGCTTCGTCGACCTGGGATTGGTGGACCAGCACGCGGGTCGGCGCGATGCAGCTTTGGCCCGTATTGGCAAGCACGCCCATCACTGTCGGCGGCAGCACTGTGTTCAGGTCGGCGCCTTCCAGCACCAGATTGGGCGCCTTCCCGCCCAGTTCCTGATGCACGCGCTTGACGGTCGAGGCGGCGGCAGCAGCGATTGCAATGCCCGCGCGGGTCGAGCCGGTGAAGCTCACCATGTCGACATCCGGATGTGCGGAAAGCGCGGCGCCTACGGTCGGTCCGTCGCCCTGCACCAGGTTGAACACGCCCGCCGGCACGCCGGCAGCGTCCAGCACTTCAGCGAAGATCGCCGCGCAGGCCGGGGTTTCCTCGGACGGCTTCAGCACCATCGTGTTGCCCGCGGCGAGGGCGGGCGCGACCTTGGCGGCGATCTGGTTGATCGGCCAGTTCCAGGGCGTAATCATCGCGACGACGCCGATCGGCTCGTGAAGCACCTTGGTGCTGCCGATCGTCTCTTCGAACTTGAACTCCTTCAGCGCGCGCAGGGTGTAGGCGAAATGGCCGAGGCCGGTCGGCGCCTGCGCGCCCATGGCGAGGCCCATCGGCGCGCCCATCTCGATCGAGATGGCACGGGCGATGTCGGGCATGCGCTTCTTGTATTCGGCGATGATCCGCTCGAGCAGCGCGACGCGCTCTTCGACGCTGGTCTGGCTGAAGCTCTCGAAGGCGCGCCGCGCGGCCTTCACCGCCCGATCGGCATCGGCGGCCGAGCCGAGCGTAATTTCGGTGCACGGCTCTTCGTTCGCCGGGTTGATGACGAGGTGGCGCTTGCCGCCGTCGCTCTCTACCCAGGCACCGTCGATATAATGTTTCAGATAGCTCATCATGGCCGCGCTCTCCTGAGTCTCGTTTGCGCTCAGATTAGGTTTCCGAACGCAACTGGCAAGGAGGTTTAGCCCGCGCCGCCCTCGCAATAGCGTGCTTTTTCTTGGCGAGAGGCGCGCAAGCGGGTGTCGATATAATAGCCGATCATGCCGGGCACCCGGTCGCGATCCGCCGCAGAGATGAATGGCGCGGCGTCGCGCATCCAGCCGTCGATACAGGCTTGCTTCGTCGCCGTACCCGCAGCGCAGTCGAGCAAATTGTCGAAGGCCCTCCGCCATTGCGCAAAGCCGGCGCGGTCCATCGGCGCACCATGGCCCGGGATCAGCGTGACGAAGGGCGCCGCGGCGATATGGCCGAGCGCTGCACGCCAGCCTTGCGGGCAGGCCGTGTCCATGAATGGCGCGAGGCCGACGACGAGATCGCCGGCGATCGCCAGCCTTGCCTTGGGATCGTAGAGCCAAACGTCGCCGGCCGTCGCGGCATAATGCTCGAGATGGACCTGCAGCGTGCGGCCGGCGATCGTCATCGTCCCGCTGGCGCGCACCGGCCGCGACGGACGCAGATCGGCGACATCGTCCATCGCCGCGAAATCGGTCCGCGCATCGGCCGCCTGCTCGGGGCTCGCCTTGCCCGACGCGAGATACGCTTCGGCATCCGCCCGGCTGCGCTTCAGGAAGCCCGTGAGCGCGCCATCCACGGCTTCGCTGGCGATGATCTCGGCTTTGGGAAAGGCCGCACGAATTTCCTGGTTCCCGCCCGTGTGGTCGAGATGCCAATGCGTGTTGACGATCGCCGCGATCGGCTTTCCGCGGACCTTCGCCGCCGCGAGGATCGCCTGCTGATGATCCGGGTGACGCCCGGTATCGACCACGATCAACCCGGCCGGGGCATCAAGCACGACACTGTTACCATCAGGTCCATGGCCGCGCTGCCAACTTGCGGGGATGAGCTGCCACCCCGAGGCGACAAGAAGAGCAGCGACTAGCATCGGCCGATCTCTATCATCTGCTCCCGAACGTGAAATGGCGCCTGTCGACAGATATCACCGTTTGTCGAGATCGGTCCGCACTTGGCCAAAAAACATCGGTCCGAAATGGCCAAACATCAGGCCGTTTCGGTTCCGACTCTTCTTGGGTTCATTGCGGTGGTGCGTCATCCTACCAAAGAACAGGGGATCTAGTATGAAGCATGGCAAACCGCAGCGCATCTGTGCTGCCGCTATCGCGCTAAGCCTTTTGCCCTCCTGCAGCACAGAGATCAGGCTTCTTGAGCTCCAACGATCCCAGTTACGCACTGTGGATCTGGCCTCACATCAAATCTCGGTGTCAGCTTCCCAGCAGATATTCGATCCTTCGAAATATGATCTTTTTCTGTTTTTGAACGGGGTCATTTTCGACCAAATCCTCGCACCTTTCGATGGCTTTCAGGTGACGCTGGATCATGGGCGGCCGATTCAGATTACGCTCGCATCCGTGCGCCTGGCGTTTCGCGCGGGATCGCCTCTACTGTCGATCGATGCGTCGGCAAAGGACATCAAAACGGGGCTCCGTGCGCGCGTCCGGATGGACGCGCGCTTTATGATCGAAGGCGATGCAAAACGCCCTGATACGCTGCAGCTCCGGCTGGTTGCCACGCGGTTTGTGCCCGAGCTGAAATTCGGGCCGCTCGATTTCGAGAAATGGATCTTTCTTCGCGAGCTTACGGAATTGAAGGCCACGGAGATGACAGCCAAGCTTCCTCCAGTGCCGATTCCGCTAAAGAATGATTTCGGGATCGGGGGCAAGGCGGGCAGCCAGACGATCAGCTTCCCCACAGGAAACGGCAGCTCCGTAACGGGCACGCTCACTTATCCTGATACTTATGTCAGCGGTGCGGTCAGGGTTCAGCATGTCCTGTTCCTGAAGAACGGAATCCACGTCTACGCCAATGTGGAGGGGCTGTGATGGTTCGAACTGCAGCGCTCGTGCTTGTCCTTCCTTGCCTTGCAGGCTGTGCAACGCTCGAGAAAAGGGCGCTCCGCGCAGATATTGCCGCGTTGGAAAGGCGGATCGCGGCCAACGAAGCATCGATCGAACAGTCAACCGGCGATCTGGCGACGAACGCTCAGGGCGCGCGTTTACGCGCCGCGTATCGGCCGATCATCGGATGGGGAGCGCTACTTTCGGCCCGACCAGCGGATCAGAAAACCGTGCGGTTTCAGTCGACCAGCAGCACTGGATATTTGTATCGCGATACGAAGGGGTGCTGGCCGCTGCCGAAAGGCGAGTGGTACGCGGAACTGATGAGCGACACGACGAAAGCGCGAGTCGTCGTCAACCGGTTCGACTTTCTACCTGTCGCTGGTGGTCTCAACATGAACTCGCCGCTGGACCTTGCTCTCGAAACGCGCGTCCACTGGCATATCAAGCCGCCCTGTGCGCCCGGAGGGGGATTCGGCGGCAACATCTTTGTTGATGGACATGAAACGAAACCCGCGGTGCTGGGCGTTCGGTTTCTGCCTGTCGCAGAAGACAAGCTCCCCTATGAACTCGTTGTAGTGTCGCCACCTTCGTTATCGATTACTCTTCAAATTCATCTTGGTCAGTTTCCGACGCTCGGCGTTCCGATGGAGATGAAGAACCTCGCCAAGACGATCAGTTCGGGCCAGATCGGCTTGCTTTTTGCAAAGCAGGGAACATTTGGGCCGCTGCCCGATGGGAAGATCTATAAGTTCGAGCTGAAGACCGCCAACCCTAGCTTCGCTACCGACCTGCAGGGCTTGCAGCTCGGAACGAATATCGATGTGATTATCGGCCCAACCTGAGCTTTAGTCCCCTCGGCCTTCCTCGAAGCCGTCGGCCAGCTCTGTCCCTCCTGCGTCCTGCCTCCTGCCTCCTGCCGCCTGACGTCCAACGAGTGGCTTGGAACTGAGCAGTGTCGCCGGCGTCACCGCCCAAGCTAAACGAAAAGGCCGGCGCGCCAATCGGCGAGCCGGCCTTTCGTCGAAAGCCTTAGCGGCTCGTCGAACCGTTCAGCGCAATGCCAGCGCGGGAGCGCGGTGCAGCTCGCGCCGGGCAAGCTGATGGGACCAGACCAGTTCGCCGGTCTGAGTGCGCATCAGCTGATTGTCGTTCGACAGCACTTCCCGATAGAGATCGGCGGCCTGAACGCGGCGACCGGTCTGCATGTACAGATTGGCGAGATTGAGCCGGGCAGACGCGCCGGTCGGCTCATCTCCACGCTGCAAGAGCAGAAGCCGCTCGGTACGGGCCGCCTCCCCAGACGAACGCGCATAGATGGTGGAGGTCTGCGCGCTCGCCGCGCTCGCAACCACAACGCCCGCCGCCAAAGCCAGCCAGTAACGCATCTCCAGCTCCTCTCAACATGACATATCGTTGACGGGAGCGTGACACTTGTGTGACTCGACTGCAATCTGTTTCTGCGAAGTTTCCGCTAACGTCTTGATCGATGACGAATATTGGCAGGTCGGCCACGGCGCTTTCCCGGCCGTTCGCGGTCACGCCGCCGCGGTTCGCCGCGACTCGCAGGCGCGTCGGGCAGCTCGAAGCGCAGCGATCCGGTGACGGGGTTCGCCTCTGCCAGCCTGAGTTTCAGGCGCTGGCCCGGGGCGAACGCAGTCTCGCTGTCCTCGCCGGTCAGCGTCTGCATCTTTTCGTCGTAGCGGAAATATTCGGCGCCGAGGGTGGAGACGGGCACCAGCCCATCGCCGCCGAGGCCCTCCACCGTTGCGAAGAAGCCGAACGGCTGCACGCCGGTGATCCGGGTTTCCAGCACTTCGCCGACCCGTTCGGAGAGATAGGCGGCGACATAGCGGTCGATGGTCTCGCGCTCCGCCTCCATCGCGCGCCGTTCGAGCTGACTGATCGATTCGCCAATCAGCTCCATCGCCTCGCCTTCGGCGGGCGTCAGCGCCGTTTCCTTGACCGCCGGCCCCAGGCCATAGGCGCCGACCAGCGAGCGATGCACGATCAGGTCGGCATAGCGTCGGATCGGGCTGGTGAAATGGGCGTAGGACCCAAGCGCCAAGCCGAAATGCCCCTTATTGTCCGGCCCATAATAGGCTTGGGTTTGCGAACGGAGGATCTGCTCCATCACCTGCGGCCGGAAATCCGCCTCGCCCACGCGCTCGATGATGCGGTTGAATGTGGCCGGACGGATCACCTGGCCAAGCGCGAACTCGATGTCGAAAGTCTTCAGATAATCCTTCAGCGCGACCAGCTTCTCGCGGCTCGGCGGCTCATGGTCGCGGTACATGACCGGCGCTTTCTTCGCTTCCAGCGCCTTCGCCGCGGCGACGTTGGCGGCGATCATGAAATCCTCGATCAGCCGGTGCGCATCCAGCCGCTCGCGCGGGGCGACCGACATGATCCGGCCCATCTCATCGAGCACCACGCGCCGCTCGGGCAGATCGAGTTCCAATGGCTCCCGCTTGCTCCGCGCCTTGGCAAGCGCGGCCCAGCAGGCCCAGAGCGGTTTCAGCGCGCGTTCGACCAGGTCCGGATCGACCGTCTGCTCCGCTCCGTCGATCGCCGCTTGTGCATTCTCGTAGGCAATGTTCGCGGCGATCCGGACTACGGCGCGGCTGAATCGCCACGCCTTGAGCTGGCCGTCCTTGCCGATCGTCAGATGACAGGCGAGCGCGGCGCGATCGACGCCTTGCTTCAGCGAGCACACGTCGGCGGACAGCGTCTCCGGCAGCATCGGCACGACGCGATCTGGGAAATACACGCTGTTGCCCCGCCGCCGCGCCTCCCGATCGAGCTGCGAGCCGGGGCGGACGTAGAAGCTGACATCGGCGATGGCGACGATCGCGTTCCAACCCTCATCGGTCGCCTCGGCCCAGACGGCGTCGTCATGATCGCGCGCGTCGACCGGATCGATCGCGACGATCGGCAGGTGCCGCAGATCTTCCCTTTCAGATCCTCCCCGGGACGGGGAGGGGGACCGCCGGGCGAAGCCCGGTGGTGGAGGGGGCCCGCCAGCGGTGCGTGGCTCGGGGCCCCCTCCACCATGCTGCGCATGGTCCCCCTCCCCGTTCCGGGGAGGATTTAGCGGCAGCTTCGCGACGCGCGCAGCCTCCTCCAGCACTTCCTCCTTGAACGCGTGCGGGATGCCGTGGCGGTGGATCGCGATCAGAGAGAAACTGCGCGCTTCGAACGGATCCCCGAGCCGCTCGACCACGCGCGCGGTGATCCGCGGCGGCCGGCCGGCCTTTTCGGCCAGGACCAGATCGCCGGCCTGCGCTTCGCCGCGGTCGGAAACCGGAAAGTCGAGCCGCTCGCGCTTCTCGACGCCCTGCAGGAACCAGCGCTCGCCTTCCTGATGGAGGACGCCCAGCATCAATTCCTCACCACGCGCGAGCTTCTTCATTGGATGCGCGATCCAGCCTTTCCCCGCCTCCTCTGTGCGGGCGAGAATGCGGTCGCCGACGCCCAGCGCGGACTGGCGCTTGCGCTCGCGGACGCGGAGCTTGGGCGCGGCCGTGTCGGCTTCCCAGCGCTCTGGCACGGCCCAGGCCTGGCCGTCCTCGTCCACATCGACGACGCGCAGCACGGTGACCTTGGGCACGCCGCCCATCTTGTGGAATGCCCGGCCGGGGGCGCTATCGATCAGCCCTTCGTCGGCCATGTCCTTCAAGAGCGCCTTCAGTGCGATCTTGTCCGCGCCGACGAGTCCGAAGGCCCGGGCGATCTCCCGCTTGCCCGCTGGCTGGTCGGAGGTGGCGATGAAATCGAGGATCTGTTCGCGCGAGGGCATGCCTTGCGGTCGTTTCGGTTTGCGCATTTGCCTACTACGCACAACTTCTCCATTCGGCTAACCGACAGCGGTGTCGGATTATGACCTCCTGATTATCGGCGGCGGGATCAACGGCGCGGCGATCGCGCGCGAGGCCGCACTGAACGGCCTGAAGGTGCTGCTGGTCGAGAAGAACGATCTCGCCTCGGGCACGTCTTCCGCCTCGACCAAGCTGATCCATGGCGGGCTGCGCTACCTCGAATATTACGAGTTCAAGCTGGTCCGCGAGGGACTGATCGAGCGCGAGCGGCTGCTGAAGGCCGCGCCGCATCTTATCTATCCGCTCGAGTTCGTGTTGCCGCACCAGAATACGCTGCGGCCCAGATGGATGATCCGCGCCGGACTATTTCTCTACGACCATTTGGGCGGGCGGATTTCGCTCCCCAGGTCGCGCGCAATCGGGGCGAAGGACCGCGCATTCCTGGCGCCGCTGAGCAAGGCCAAAAGCGGGTTCGTCTATTCGGACGCCTGGGTGGACGACGCGCGGCTGGTGGTGCTGAACGCCCGCGACGCCGCCGACAATGGCGCGGAAGTGCGGACGCGGACCGAACTGATTTCGGCGCGGCGCGACGGTGGGGTGTGGCGGGCTATGCTCAGCGGCGGCGAAGTGACCGCCCGCGCGCTGGTCAACGCCGCCGGGCCGTGGATCGGGGAGGTCGAGGCGCGGTTGGGCGTGAATGCCAAGGCGCGGGTGCGGCTGGTGCGCGGCAGCCACATCATCGTGCCGCGCCTGTTTGCGGGCGAACACGCCTATATCCTGCAGCAGCCAGACCGGCGGATCGTGTTCGCGATTCCCTACCGGAACGAGACGACGCTGATCGGCACCACCGATATTCCAGTCGACGATCCCGGCGCGGCGCGGATCGGCGAGGAAGAGACCGACTATCTGCTGGCGGCGGTGAACCGCTATTTCACCAAACAGCTCCTCCGCGCAGACATCGTTTCGACCTTTGCCGGCATCCGCTCGCTCTATGACGACGGCGCGAGCGAAGCGCGGCAGGTGACGCGGGATTACGTGCTGGAGCTGGACGCCGACGGTCCGCCTTTGCTCTCCGTGTTCGGCGGCAAGATCACCACGGCCCGGCATCTGGCCGAAGTGGCAGTCGGAAAGCTGGCCCGCGCTCTCAACATACCATTTAAACCTGCAACTCTCGACCGCCGCTTTCCCGGCGGCGACCTCTTCAGGAGTGTCGAGACATATAGTCAGGAACTGAACTGGCAGTGGCCGCAGATCGGCGATGCCCGGCTTCGACGCTGGGTCAGAGCCTATGGCTCGCTGATAGATCAAATGATGGCGGATAGGTTCACTCTCACCGACCCTATGCTGGGCGAAGAGTTTGGCGCGGGGCTCACCGCCCGTGAGGTCGACTGGCTGGTCGAGCGCGAGTGGGCGCGCTCCGTCGAGGACATCCTCTGGCGGCGGACCAAGCTGGGGCTGACGGGCGAAGTCGACGAAGCGCGGTTGCAAGCCTATCTCGACCGCCGCTAGGGGCTTTGCCCCATGACCACCAACAAGCACGCGCTGAACGTCACGCGCTCGGAAGACTTCGCCCAATGGTATCAGGCCGTCATCGCCGAGGCGGACATGGCGGAAGAATCGGGCGTGCGCGGCTGCATGGTCATCCGCCCCTGGGGCTATGGCATCTGGGAGCGGATGCAGCGCCTGCTGGACGACGCCATCAAGGCGACCGGTCATGAGAATTGCTATTTCCCGCTGTTCATCCCGCTTTCCTATTTCGAGAAGGAAGCGGAGCATGTCGAAGGCTTTGCCAAGGAAATGGCGGTGGTCACCCACCACCGGCTGAAGGCCGAGGGCGGCAAGCTGGTCGTCGACCCGGAGGCGAAGCTGGAAGAGCCGCTGGTCGTCCGCCCCACCTCCGAGACCGTGATCGGCGCCGCCTTCTCCCGCTGGGTGCAGAGCTGGCGCGACCTGCCGGTGCTCATCAACCAATGGGCGAACGTGGTGCGCTGGGAAATGCGCACCCGCATGTTCCTGCGGACGGCCGAGTTCCTGTGGCAGGAAGGCCATACCGCCCACGCCACCGAAGCCGAAGCGCGCGAAGAGACGCTGCGCATGCTCGAAGTGTATCGCCGCTTCGCCGAGGAAGCGGTGGCGATGCCGGTGATCGCCGGCGAGAAGCCGGAGAATGAGCGCTTCCCAGGCGCCGTCGCCACCTACAGCATCGAAGCGATGATGCAGGACGGGAAGGCTTTGCAGGCCGGCACGTCGCACTTCCTGGGCACGACGTTCAGCCAGGCGCAGAACATCCGCTACCAGAATGCCGAAGGGCAGCTCGAGCTCGCTCAGACGACGAGCTGGGGCGTCTCGACCCGGATGATCGGCGGGCTAATCATGACGCACGGCGACGACGACGGGCTGCGCGTGCCGCCGCGCCTGGCGCCGTGGCAAGTCGTGATCGTGCCGATGCTGCGCGACACCGAAGAGGATGCGGCGGTCCTCGATTATTGCCGCGATTTGGTCTCCGAGCTGCAGGGCCGGACGGCGATGGGCGAGCCGGTGCGGGCGCTGCTCGACGCGCGGCCGGCCAAGGCGGCGAACAAGCGCTGGGCCTGGATCAAGAAAGGCGCGCCGGTGATCGTCGAGGTCGGGCCGCGCGACATGGCCGGCGGCAACGTCAGCGCGATCCGCCGCGACCGGCTGTACCAGGACAATGGCAAGCTCGCGTCGACGATCCAGCCGCGGGCGGAGTTCGCGGGCGGCGTCGCGGCGCTGCTGGAAGAGATCCAGACCGGGCTATTCGCCGAGGCGAAGGCGCGGCTGGACGCCAACGTCAAGCGTGGCGTTGCCGACTTCGCCGAGCTGGAAAGCTTCTTTGCCGAGAGCGTGAAATTCCCCGGCTGGGTCGAGGTCGAATGGGCAAAGCCGTCAGGCGCGGAGCTGGACGCGGTGGACCAGCGGCTGAAGGCGCTGAAGCTGACGCTCCGCAACGTGCCCGAGGATGCGGCGCCGGCGTCCGGCGCGTGCATCTTTACGGGGCAGCCGGCTGTGGAGCGGGTGCTGGTGGGGCGGAGTTACTGAGATCAGCCATAATCGTCATGCCGGGCCCGACCCGGCATCCCGCTTCTTCTTCTACATCGCCAAGTAAGCGGGACCCCGGCTCAAGGCCGGGGCGACGAAGGGAGGGTTCCTCTCTCGCTCCCTCCTCCTTCACGAAGCCGAAAAAGAGGTCCCGTTCTCTCGCGTCGATGGCGCGGGCGGCGGTGGTGTGCTCGTCTTCCGGCTCGGGAGGGCGGGCGAGGAAGGCGGCTTCCTCCGCGGTCGTGAGGGTGCGCATGTAATCCTGCTCGCCCCATTCACCGACCTGCTTCCCGGCATAGTCGTCCGGCGGCGGGAAATCGGTGACGGGGCCGTAGGTCTCGTCCTCCCAGACCGGCGGCAGGCCTTCGTCGCGGTAGCGAAGTTGAGGAAATTGAGTTGGTGAGAAGGAGTCTTCGTCGGCGTCTTCTTCCTCGACAGGCCCTCCCCCGGCCCCTCCCGCAAGCGGGAGGGGAGAAACGGCCAGCAGCCCGGCGGCTTCGGCGCGTTGCCATTGGTCGGCGGTCCAGCCGGCGCGTTGGGTGAGGTCGAGGTCGGTGACGTCGACTTCTTGCGTCAGGCTGGCGCCGGCGCGGGCGAAGCGGTCGGCGCGGGCAAGGGCGATGACGGGGGCGAGCTCGGCCTCCGCCTCGGTGACCGCGCGGGTGCCCAAGAAGAGACCGGCGCGTGCCGGGCTGTCGTCGCGGACCAGCGCCTCGGTATAGGCCTCGAACTCCTGCGCGACGAGGCGGGCGGCCTGCGCTGCGGCGCTGTTGCTTTCGGCCTGGCGGTCGAGCCGGGCGAGCAGGCCGAGCGCGGTGCGGTTGTCATATTTCAGGCGATCGACGGTGAGGCCGTCCGATCGCGTCACGGTCTCGATCTGGCCTTCCAGCGCGCGGGTGAGGAGCGTGTCGGCGATCCGCTCGCGCGCCAAGAGCTTCGCCGCCGCCCAGCCGAGCGCGAACGCCGCGCCGCTCGCGCGGTTGCGGAAAGCGTAGGCGGACTGGACCGACAGGCCGACGCCGGCGCAGGCGAGCTCGACCGTCTTGCCTTCCGCGATCGAGCGCAGGAACACCTGCTGGCGAAAAGGCGTCCAGCCATCGTGGCGAAACCCCGGCTTCGGCGCGCCGGGCGGAGCGAAGCTGGCCCAGTGATCGTCCTCCGGGCGGTAAGCGCGCGTGGTGGTGGTGACGGCATTGCTGGCCATGTGCGTCCTCCAGACAAGGGGACTCGCCAGATATGCCGGAACGAGGTGTGTAGGACAGGGTTTTGTTGCTGGTTTGTTCCAGGCCGTCATCCCGTCCTGAACTCGATTCAGGATTGTTTCGGGACAAGGGCAGGGCCTTGCGCGGCGCGTTCGGTTCACGCGGCCTTGTTGGCAACGACCAACATCCGTCGCACTCAAGCCTTGTCCCGAAACAAGTTCGGGATGAGGAAGGAGCTTGGTTCGCGCCGAGGCGCGGAGGTGGGTGTGAGTGCCCGCTGCGTCAGGCTACCAGCGCCAGCCCTGTTTTTCGGTGATGACGTTGATGGCGTCGAGGAGCGCCTGCTTGCTCGCCGTGCGGCGCTTGCCGGAGTTGCGGGGGACGGGGATGGGGCCGTTCTTCGCTTCATACTCGGCACGGCGGCGCGCGAGGTCGCGGCCGAAGTCGACGAAGTCGATCGTGCGGCCGGGCCAGTTCTCCACGTCAGGCTTCGAGGTCTTCGACGCCATAATCGCCAACGCTTTCCTCGCGAATACGCTCATTAGATAGTCGATGTCCAAGGCGACGTTAAGGCCGAAGAGCGTGCGGGCCTGATCGATCATGTCGCGGGCGGTGCTACTGGCATATTGGCCCATGCGCGATCGAGACGCGCTATTCAAAATGCATGTGTCGCGCGTATGCCTCTGTTTAAGCGGGCAGTTGACCGGGCAGAGAACATCCGCCAGCGTGGGTTGTCTCAATCCTGAAACGTTTGCTTATTCAGTACTTCAGACCTGTAGGATTTTAATGGGAAGTCACACCGAACTGGCAGCTGAGCTTGAGAAGGCTATCACAAATTGGTGGGACGCTCATCAATCGCCCATTTTGCTGTCAAAGCTGGGAGGGCTGTTATCCTCGGACATTCAGGCCAGAATCCGAGAAGAGAAAGTGGGATTGAAGCGTTTCCTCGCGGAGGAGTTGCCCCAAATGCGCGTGCTCGCATTGGGGCGTCATGGCGGCGGAGTGGCGCCTGCAGATAAGATTGATGGCCAAACTGATCAGGAGATTACAGCTAATTTCGAAGCCCGTCGCAGGAGGGAATTGGTCGATCGTATACCATCGTATGACCGGTCTGTGTGGCAGGCGTTTCGAACGCGTATTGAGGATGGAGTTCGGCGATTTCTGCGCGTGCAGAAGGGCGAGAAGGTGGAGGCTCTCGAAGTGTCTCCCGAGGAGAGTCCTCCGCCGGGAGAAGAGTGGATTGAGATCACTCCCGCGGACTTGCAGCATCTCACCTTAGCCGCTCCATCTGCTCGGGACATACACAACGCGATTCAATCGTGGGCAAGAGGTCGGCTCGATCCGACTTTGCTCGAGCGAGCGCCGGAGATTCGGTCGGCGTATACGAGCGAAAGCCCTGCGAGATCGTTTGGTCGGGTCGGAACGCTCGAGTCGGTCGTAGTTGGGCTGAAGGGCTTCACCCGCGACGAGTTGGCCCGCATTCAAGTGCCAGCTGATGTCTTACTGTCATTATTAGAACGGAGCAGGCGAGATCGATGACCGTGCGACGGCTGATCGTGTTGAGCGGAATCTCGACGCGAGTGGCCGATAAAATCGGCCCCTCTCTACGCTCAATGGGGGGAGATGTCGCTTTCGTGAAAATTGGCTCAGACGGCCTAACTAGTGATTATTTTGACCGTCTCGTGGATCGGACATTGTCTTTAGCTGGCCGAGCTTCGCAAAGTCTCAGCTCCAAGATCTTTGGTCTGCTCGTTAGCGCCGTCCCGAGCGGCTCCGAGTCGCTCGAGGCTGACTATTTTTTTCCAGCAATGAGAAGGATTGGTGTTCCACCGGAGTATCGTAATGATCCTAACAGGGCACAGGCGCTCGTTCGTCTAATTATGCAAGCATTCGCCTCGGATATCTATCAAACAGTGGCAAAGGTGGTGGCACCCCAGGAGGATGAGCGGCTGCTCTTACCGGTCCGCAACTCGGGCGTGGACAGGCTCGAACGGCAATTTCGAGAAATATACCATATGCGTCAGACCGGCTTTACGCGTCGGCTCACCCGCGAGGTCGTTCGGATGAAAAAGGGGCGAGGCTTGCGTATGCGCGGCCTCGACTTCAAGAGCGCAGTTAACAACGGCACTCATCCTATTCGACGGTGCACTGGTACCCCGACGTGCGATTTGAAGGCGCTTCTCAGATTTGGGGTCAGCGTGGTTGACCGATTCGAGTTTGACGTCAGCTGCGAAAGCGGCCTTAACGGGAAGACCTTTTATTTGTGTGACGGCACTCCGGTGCGGATATCAGCCTCACCATCGCACCTAAACATGCGGTTAAACGATGACTTTATGGCTGCGTAATTGAATGAGGCGGAGCAGCTGCTCCGCCTCACTCTTTTTCGGTTCACCCATCATGATCGTGACGAGGTGGCCCATATAAGCCGTTTACCCTCATCATCCTTGCTACTCAAAACCTCCGGTGCGACCGGCGGCCAAGGACGCCCAGGACAACTTAATGTCTAACGCCCTTTAGCAGCATGAGCCGGGGCCAAAGCTATCGGTGAATGTTAGCTCCAGCGGATCCGGCAGGCAGGATCACAACGGGGATATCGTAGTCCTGTTCCTATTAGTCAACAGTTAATGCTGAGGCGGGCGTTCCGCAACGAAACAACTCACTCCGCCGCCACGGCCTCTTTCTCCACGCCCGCGCTCACCCGCCGCCCGCGTTCCAGCAGCGGCTTGAGGTATGAGCCGGTGTAGCTCCGCGGCTCCGCCGCCACCGCTTCTGGCGTGCCGGTCACCAGCACTTCGCCGCCCTTCACCCCGCCTTCCGGCCCCAGGTCGATGATCCAGTCCGCCGTCTTGATGACGTCAAGGTTGTGCTCGATCACCACCACGGTGTTGCCTTGCTCGACCAGGGCGTGGAGGACTTCGAGGAGCTTGCGCACGTCCTCGAAGTGGAGGCCGGTGGTGGGCTCGTCGAGGATGTAGAGGGTCTGGCCGGTGCTGCGGCGGCTGAGTTCCTTGGCGAGCTTGACGCGCTGGGCTTCGCCGCCCGAGAGCGTAGTCGCCTGCTGGCCGACCTTGATATAGCCCAGGCCCACTTCGACCAGCATCGCCATCTTGTCGCGGATGCCGGGCACCGCCTTGAAGAACTCGGCGGCGTCCTCGACCGTCATGTCGAGCACGTCGGCGATCGAGCGCCCCTTGAACTTCACTTCCAGCGTCTCGCGATTGTAGCGGGCGCCGTGGCAGACGTCGCACGTCACATAGACGTCGGGCAGGAAGTGCATCTCGATCTTCAGCACGCCATCGCCCTGGCACGCCTCGCACCGCCCGCCCTTCACGTTGAAGCTGAAGCGGCCGGGCTTGTAGCCGCGCGCCTGCGCCTCCGGCAGACCGGCGAACCAGTCGCGGATCAGGGTGAAGGCGCCGGTGTAGGTGGCAGGGTTGGAGCGCGGGGTGCGGCCGATCGGCGACTGATCGATGTCGATTACCTTGTCGCAATGTTCGAGGCCGGTGATCTTGTCGTGCGGGCCGGCGAGCATACGGGCGCCGTTCAGCGCGCGGGCGGCGCCGGCATAGAGGGTGTCGATGGTAAAGCTGGACTTGCCCGAGCCCGACACGCCGGTGATGCAGGTGAAAGTGCCGAGCGGGATCGAGGCGGTGACGCCGCGCAGATTGTTGGCGCGGGCGTTGTGGACGGTCAGCTTCTTGCCATTGCCCTTGCGGCGCTTGGCCGGCACGGCGATCTCGCGGCGGCCGGAGAGATAGTCGGCAGTGACGCTGTTTTCATGGGCGAGCAGCTCGGCGAGATCGCCTTGCGCGACGACTTCGCCGCCATGCACGCCGGCGCCCGGCCCCATGTCGACGATGTAATCGGCGGTGCGGATCGCGTCCTCGTCATGCTCGACGACGATCACGGTGTTGCCGAGGTCGCGCAGCCGCTTGAGTGTGGCGAGCAGCATGTCGTTGTCGCGCTGGTGGAGGCCGATCGAGGGCTCGTCGAGCACGTAGAGCACGCCCGACAGGCCGGAGCCGATCTGCGAGGCGAGGCGGATGCGCTGGCTCTCGCCGCCGGAGAGGGTGCCGGAGGTGCGGTCGAGGTTCAGATAGTCGAGGCCGACATTGTTGAGGAAGCCGAGGCGCTCGACGATTTCCTTCAGGATGCGCTCGGCGATCGCGCGCTGCTGGTCGGAGAGGTGGGGCGGCAGGCCAGTGAACCAGGCGAGCGCGTCGACCACGCTGAGGCGGGTGGACTGGCTGATGTCGCGGCCGGCGATCTTCACCGCCAGCGCCTCGGGCTTGAGGCGGGCGCCGCGGCAGGTCTCGCAGGGCTGGGCCGACTGGTATTTGCCGAGCTCCTCGCGCATCCAGGCGCTCTCGGTCTGCAGCAGGCGGCGGTTGAGGTTGCCGATCACGCCTTCGAACGGCTTTTTCACTTCGTAGGACTTGCGGCCGTCGATGAAGCGCAGCGTCACCGGGCGGCCCTCGGTGCCGTGGAGGATGGTGCGCTGGATCTCCGGGCTCAGCTCGGCCCAAGGGGTTTCGAGGCTGAAGTCGAACTCGCGGGCGAGGCTAGCCAGCACCTGCATGTAATAGGGGCTGGGCGGCTGCGACTTGGCCCAGGGGACGATCGCGCCCTTCTTGAGGCTGAGCTGTTCGTTGGGGACGACGAGGTTTTCGTCGAAGATCAGCTTTTCGCCGAGGCCGTCGCAGGCCGGACACGCGCCCTGGGGGGCGTTGAACGAGAACAGGCGCGGCTCGATCTCGGGGATGGTGAAGCCGGAGACCGGGCAGGCGAATTTCTGCGAGAAGACGATGCGGCCTTCCGGCGCATATTCGCCGGCGACCAATTTCTTACTCCCCTCCCGCTCGCGGGAGGGGTCGGGGGTGGGACTGTCATCCCCCTCCGAGCCTTCCGGAATTCCCACCCCTAGCCCCTCCCGCAAGCGGGAGGGGGATTGGTTCGCCGGGTCGACATAGGCCAGCCCATCGGCCAGCTTCAGCGCCTGTTCGAACGAGTCCGCCAGCCGGCTCTCGATCCCCTCGCGGACCACGATGCGGTCGACCACGACTTCGATGTCGTGCTTGTATTTCTTGTCGAGCGCCGGGGCTTCCTCGATGTCGTAGAATTGGCCGTCGATGCGGACGCGGGTGAAGCCGGCCTTTTGCCATTCGGCCAGCTCCTTCCTGTACTCGCCCTTGCGGCCGCGGACGACGGGGGCGAGCAGGAACAGGCGGGTGCCTTCGGGCAGCGCCATCACCCGGTCGACCATCTGGCTGACCTGCTGCGCGGCGATCGGCTCGCCCGTGGCGGGCGAATAGGGAACGCCGACGCGCGCCCAGAGCAGGCGCATATAGTCATAAACTTCGGTGACGGTGGCGACGGTCGAGCGCGGGTTGCGGCTGGTCGTCTTCTGCTCGATCGAGATCGCCGGCGACAGACCCTCGATATGATCGACGTCGGGCTTCTGCATCAGCTCGAGGAACTGGCGCGCATAGGCCGACAGGCTCTCGACGTAACGCCGCTGCCCCTCGGCATAGATGGTGTCGAAGGCGAGGCTGGACTTGCCCGAGCCGGAAAGGCCGGTGATCACGATCAGCTTGTCGCGCGGCAGGTCGAGATCGACGCCCTTCAGATTATGCTCGCGCGCGCCGCGCACCTGAATGTGAGTCAGCATGGACAGGTTTGTTCCATATTTGTTCGGGTGGGGCAAGCGGGTGCCGCGCCTGCTAAGTGGGCAGCACAAAGGCTGCGTGCAAGGCTTGGCGATTGCGGCCCCCACCCGATGCGGATAAGCTGCCGGCAAGGGGGAGGCGCACGTCATGCGAGCGTTACCGATCGTCCTGATCGCATTGGCGGGGGCGCCCGCTTCAGCGCAGCGCGCACCCTTGTTCGGCGAAGCCATAGGCAGCAAGCCAATAGCGCCCGTTGCCGGCCGTCTGATGACCGGGCGGGAGCGCGTGGAGGGCGCGCGGATCGATTTGAACCAGCCGCTCGCCCGCCCTCCGATTATAAGTGGGACCGGCAATCAGCCGCTTGTGCTCAACGGCATCCCCGTGGCGGCCGGCAATGCGCAATGGCAGGTCCAGATTCGTTGGGCGAGCCTGCGCTTCGATCCTGCGCCGATGACGGCCTGGCAAAAAAAGCATCTCTGCGGCGGCGCCCTGATCTCGGCACGCTGGATCGCCACCGCGGCGCACTGCGTTTTCATAAAGGACGATGCCGGCCAGATCGTGCCTATCGCCCCCGATCGCCTGCGCATCCGGGCCGGGCTGGTTACGATCGACAACGACACAGTGCCCGATCGCACGATTTCGCAAATCAAGGTCCATCCCGACTATGATCCTTCCGATCGCGTGCCTTCGGTTCCGCGACTTCACGACATCGCGTTGATCGAGCTCAACGAGGATCTGCCGGTATCGAGCGCGATCGAAGCCATTCCGCTGGCCGGCGATTTCGGCGACGATGTGCTTCCGGCGGGCGCGTCGGCGCAGGTCACGGGCTGGGGGAGGACCGCAATCGACGACGAGCGCCCGCCGGCCAAGCTGCAACGCGGCGACCTGCACATCGTCAGTCTAGCCGATTGCAGCACGCAGAACGGCGTCCCCGTCGAGTCATCGATGCTGTGCGCGGTCGGCATCGATTCATCCGGCGACCCGGTAACGGTGTGCAACGGCGATAGCGGCGGCCCTTTAGTGGCGCGATCCCTAGCAGCGCACCGCAGGCGCGAGTTGCTCGGCTTGGCGAGCTGGACCTCGGCTTGCGACGAGCGCCCCGCGGTCTTCACCGACATCCGTGCGCATCGGCAATGGATCAGGGAGACGGCTGGCCTGCCCTGATCCTGCCCAATCGGTCAGGGCGCGGTATCCGTCTGATGTACGTCGCCGCCTGCCTTTGTCGCGGTCGCATTGGCTCCGGCAGCCTTGGCCCGGCGCGACCACCAGATGCCGCCTACGATTATGATCCCCGCAGCGGCGACCACGATCCAACCTGTCTCGGTCATGTTACCACCTCCCCTTGGTAAAAAGGATTCGCAACCTCACGACACTACGCCGATAATCCCAATCGCGCCAGCATCTGAAAAAAACGCGAATCCCGCCGAAGCGGGTCGAGCATGGGATCGTTCCGCAAATAGATAAGGCCCGGGTCACCCACCCGAAATGCGGCATCGAGCTTTTCAAAAGCCTTTTGCGTCTGTCCCCATTGGGCCAGAACCTGCGCCTGTTGGTAAGCTCCACTGTCACCCGATTTTTCGACGAGGCTGTCGAATGCCTCCTGTGCTTGCGCCTTTCTTCCCAACCTAGCCTCGGCAATGGCGAGACCGGTGTTCCGCGCGAAGTCGAGCGGCTCGTGCCGGTAGGCTGCGGCCGCCGCAGTTGCCTGTCCCGACAACAACAGACAGTCCCCGATCGACGAAGAGACCGAGGAAATCTGCGGATTGAGCTCAAGCGCATGCCGCAAAGGCGTCAGCGCCTCCCGATATCTACGCGCGACGTAGAGCGCCTGGCCGAGGGCTTTGAAGGCGCGCGGATTCAGAGGATCGAGCACGCTGGCGCGTCGGAGCGCTTCCAACCCCGCATCCATGCGGCCGGCCCGGGTCGCGAACAGGCCGTAGCGGATCAGCACGTCTGCGTTGTTGGCGCCCAATGCGCGCGAGCGCTCGTAGGGACCGTGGGCAGCAGCGAAATCGAGCGAGCCGTTGACCAGCAGATAGCCCAACGCGGACTGCGCTTCGTCCAGGTCGGGGGCAAGCGCGACTGCGCGCCGTGCCGCTTGCAGCCCTTCCGCGAACGTCGGTTTCAGCCGGTCGGCCGCGACGAATTGGCTGGCGAGCGCGGCCAGGGTGCGAGCGCGCGCGGCGTGGGCAGCGGCGTACCGCGGGTCGAGCGCAATGGCGCGGTCGAACGCGGCAAGCGCGTTGCGGTAGGTGACCTCGTCGCCGGACAAATCGAAGAGCGCGCGGCCGCGCGCGTAGGCGTCGAATGCCTCCGGACTTGTCGTTCCCGCCCGGTCGAGGCTGGCGGAATGCGCGCCAAGCACTTCGCCTTCCAAGGCCCGCGTTACCGACTGCGCGATATCGCCCTGCAGCGTCAGTATATCGGCAAACGGCCGATCGTAGCTTTGCGACCAGCGCTCGAAGCCAGTGCGCGCGTCGATCAGACGGGCGGCGATGCGAACCGCGCCTGCGTCCCGCCGCACGCTGCCTTCCACGATGTACGACACACCGAGTTTGCGCCCGATAGAGCCGATGTCGGCGGCGGCGCCGCGGAAGCTGTTCGACGAGGTGCGCGCCGCGACCTGAAGCGCGGGCAAGCGCGAAAGTCGGCTGCGCAGCTCTTCTGCCATTCCGTCGGAAAAATAATCTTGCTTCGGGTCGCCGCTTAGATTCGCGAACGGTAGAACGGCGATGCGATGCGCGCTCCCAGCGCCGTTGAACAGCCCGGAGACGGCAATCGGCCGCAGCATCGCGACCGCGCCGGCTGCCACAATCGCAGTGCCGATCCCAATGACGGCGACGCGGCGGCTGACCTGCAGCTCGTTTGACCGAACGGCCGGCAAGCCTGGCGCCCGAGTGAGCGCCTCTCGTTCGATATTCGGAGAGACGCTCACAGGCGCCAGGAAGCGGTAGCCCCGCCCATAGACGCTTTCGATGAACCGCGGCTCTCGCGTGTCGTCGCCAAGGGCGCGCCGCAACTCCTTCACCACCGAAGTAAGCGCCGACTCCGACACGGCCGCGCCGTCCCATACGCAATCGAACAACTCGTCCTTAGTCACCAAGCGCCCGTCTGCAGCAATGAGCGCGTCCAGGACACAATAGGCCTTGTGGCCAATGCGGATCGGCCCAGACTCGCCAAGCAGGCGCTCGTCCCCGCGGTCGAGAACGAAACTCTCGAATGCGATTCGCGAACCAGAGCCGGCCACTGCCACTTTCCCGCGCCTCCCCCTTCAGCAGCCGGAAACGGGCCAAAAATAACGCAAAACGGCGACGAAGCAAAAGAGCGCCCATGAAGAGCGGCGGAAATGTGCGGGCGATCATGGAAACACTGCGGCGCAGCGTCTTTCCAGCATCATTCCAAGATCGGCGGCGCCGGTTCGGCAATCCTGAGGGTGTCGGCAATCAAGCCGGCAGGTTCGGGAGAAGTGACATGATCGTTCGTTCCATTGTGTTCGCCGCCGCAATCGTTGCGTCGACCGCGGCCAGCGCTCAGCAGGCCACTATCCGGTATCGTCCGTACGAGCTGACAAGCTCCGAGGGACGGCATACCATCGCAGACCGCGTCAAGCTCGCCGTGCGGAATGCCTGCCGCAACGAGCCGTGGATGAGCACCGTGCGCAAGTGCCGTGGGGAGCTGTCGAGCCAGCTGCTCAGCAAGATCGGCAATGCCGACGTTGCCGCGGCCTATAACGGTCAGCCGGTGCAGGTCGCCTCGCGCGACTGAATATCGAGCTGGTGCGACGAGGGCGGTTCCGGACAGCCGGGGCCGCCCTCGCTGTTATCTGGGACCCGCGATTGACAAAGTCCGACGGCGCGCCAGTGTCCGCGCTTCCTCGCGTTCGGAGTCGTCGCATGCTTGATCGCCGCCAATTTCTTCTTGGTTCCGCAAGCGCTTGGGTCGTGGCGGCGTTGCCGGCGAAGCTGTTTGCCGCGCTGCCGGCGGGCGGGTCCTCGCCGCAGCTTGCGGCGCTGTTCGACACGCTGTTCAATGAGCAGCTTCGGCAGTCGCCGGAGAGCGCGACTCAGCTTGGGCTCGACAAGGGCGCGAACGCCGATCTGCGCGGCAAATTGTCCGAAGCCGACGATGCCTCGCGGGCGCGCGCGCGGGCGCTGACGCAGAGTCAGTTGCAGCGGCTGGAGGCGTTTCCCCGCGCCGGGCTGAGCGATGCGGACAAGCTCAACCTGGACGTCGTCACCTATACGCGGCGCTCGCAGGCGGCGGTGCAGCGGTTCGATTTCGGCGGATCGGCGTTCGGCCCCTCGCCCTATGTCGTGTCGCAGCTTTCGGGTGCGTACCAGTCGGTGCCCGACTTCCTCGACACCAAGCATCCGATCGAGACGAAGGAGGACGCCGACGCGTACCTCTCGCGCCTCTCCGCCTTTGGCAAAAGGCTGGACGACGAAACGGCGCGGATGCAGCACGACGCCGGGCTGGGCGTGATCCCGCCGGACTTCATCCTGGACCTGACCATCGCGCAGATGACGGCGCTGCAGGTGCCGGCGGCGGAGACGGTGGTCGTCAAGTCGATCGCGCGGCGGGCGGCGGCGAAGGGGCTGGGCGAGGGCTATGCCCGCGACGCGGCGCGCATCCAGGACGAGACAGTCCGGCCGGCGCTCGACCGGCAGCTCGCCGCGGTCAAGGCGCTCCGGGCCAGAGCCGGGCACGATGCCGGCATGTGGCGGTTCAAGGACGGTCCGGCCTTCTACGAAACCGCGCTCCACAACACGACCACGACCCGGCTGAGCCCGGCGGAAGTGCATCAATTCGGGCTGGACCAGGCGAAGATGATCTCGTCGCGGCTGGATGCGCTCTTGAAAGCGCAGGGCATGACCAGGGGGACGGTCGGCGAGCGGATGGCGGCGCTCTACAAGGACCCGCGGCAGATCTATCCCGACACCGACGAAGGCAAGGCGCAGGCGATCGCCTATTGCAACGAGCGGCTGGCGGCGATCCGAGGGCGGCTGCCCCGTGCGTTCAGCCGGATGCCGCCTTATTCGTTCGAAGTGCGCCGCGTGCCGAAGCAGACCGAGGCGGGCGCGGCCTCGGCCTTCTCGCAATCGCCGTCGATCGACGGCAAGCGGCCGGGCCTCGTCTATTTCAACCTGCGCGACAGTGCGGAATGGCCGAAATTCTGCCTGGCGACGACTGTCTATCACGAGGGGCTGCCCGGCCATCAGTTCGAGGGCGGGTTGGCGCTGTCCAACCAGGACCTGCCGCTGATCCGCAAGACGGGCGGTTTTTCCGGATATGGCGAGGGCTGGGCGCTTTATGCCGAGCAGCTCGCCGACGAGCTCGGCATGTACGACGACGATCCGCTGGGGCGGCTGGGCTACCTCAAGTTCCAGCTTTTCCGCGCCAATCGCTGCGTGGTCGATACCGGCATCCATACGCTCAAATGGAGCCGCGAGCAGGCGATCCGCCATTTCGTCGAGCAGGACGGCGAAGCGCCGGGCTTTGCCGCGCGCGAGGTGGAGCGCTATTGCGTGTCGGTGGGCCAGGCGTGCAGCTACAAGCTCGGCCATTCGGTGTTCACCGGTTTGCGCGAGAAAGCGAAGGCGAAGATGGGCGCGCGGTTCGACATCAAGGCGTTCCACGACGCGGTGCTGGGCACCGGCCGGGTGCCGCTCGACATATTGCAGCAGGTCGGCGATCGCTGGATCGCCGCGCAGGCGGTGTGATGTTCGTCGCCGTTTACTGGTGGCGGGTGCATCCGGGGAAGGAAGAGCAATTCCGGGCGGCGTGGCGCAGGGGAACGGAGCTGATTACCGAGAAATATGGAAGCTATGGGTCGCGGCTGCACCGGGAGGCGGACGGGCGCTTCGTCGGCGTCGCGGAATGGCCGGACGAAGCGACGTGGCGGAAGGCGTTCGACGCGAAGATGGTCTATGACGATCCGGAAACCCGCGCCGCCTTCGTCGATGCGATCGCCGAGGCGCCGCACGAGCCGCTGCTGCTGATGGACGTGACCGACGACCTGTACCGGACGGCGCACGGGTGAAGGTCAGGGCGGTGCAGAGGCTCGGCGGCGGCGCGCTGGCGCTGCTGCTCGGCGCCTGCTCGCCGCTCGGCCTGTTCAACGGCGTGATGCCGAAGGACGCCGGCTCGCGGCTGGTCGCGTCGGGCGTACCCTATGGCGAAGGGCCGCGGCGCGTGCTCGACGTCTATGCGCCGACGGGGAAGGCCGCGGCGCCGCATCCGGTGATCGTGTTCTTCTACGGCGGGTCGTGGAATTCGGGCGTGCGGACCGGCTATGCGTTCGTCGGACGAGCACTGGCGGCGCGCGGGTTCGTGACTGTGATCCCCGATTACCGGCTGGTCCCGGAAGTGACCTATCCCGGCTTTATCGAGGACGGCGCGGCCGCGGTGCGCTGGGTGCGGGCGCACGCCAAGGACTATGGCGGCGACGGCGAGCGCATCGTGCTCGCGGGCCATTCGGCGGGCGCGTACATCGCGGCGATGCTGGCGGTGGACGGACGCTGGCTTGGGGACGACCGGAAGGCTGTGCGCGGACTGGCGGGGCTTGCCGGGCCCTATGATTTCGCGCCGTTCACCGTGCCGGCGAGCCAGGCGGCGTTCGGAGGCTGGCCGAAGCCCGCCGAGACCCAGCCCGTCACATGGGCCGATGCCGGTGCGCCGCCGGCGCTTCTGCTGGCCGGCGCGGACGACACGACAGTGAAGCCGCGCAACAGCCAGGCGCTGGCGGCGGCGTTGCGCAAGGCGGGCGTCTCCGAAGAAGTGAAGCTGTATCCCGGCATCGGCCATATCGGCGTGCTGACCGCGATCGCGAAGCCATTCCGCGGCAAGGCGCCGGTGCTGGACGATGTGGCGGCGTTTGCGGGCCGGGTGACGAGATAGTCATCACCCCTCCCCCCATGTGGGGAGGGTAAGGGAGGGGGCCGGCTCGCGTCTGCGAGCCGAAAGAGTCTTTGTTGGCGCGCTCGGCTATCGCCGATCCCGCGCCCCCACCCAACCCTCCCCACGAGGGGGAGGGCTCCATTAGGCGCGTTCCACGTCCTCTTTCAGCCGGGTCAGCATCGCCGCGGCGCGCTCCGCATGGGGGCCGATCCAGCGTTCGTGGATTTGCTGGATGGGCACGGCGTTCAGGTGGTTCCAGCGCTCGCGGCCTCGCTTCACGGGTATGACCAGTTCGGCTTCTTCCAGAACCTTCAGGTGCTGCATGACGGTGCAGCGGTCGAGCTCCGGGAAATGCGCGCAAAGGGTGCCGGTGGTGAGCGGCTGGTCGCGCAGGTCGTCGAGAATTTGGCGCCGGACCTGGGAGGCCAGCGCCTTGAACACGCGGTCGAACGGCTCGCTTCTTGACATGTTATAAGAATATAACATAAGAGCGCGGCGCACAAGATGGAGGCGAGTCATGGACCTGCAATTTCGCGTGTTCGCCCATATTTCGAAGCCGGTCGCGGAGGTGTTCGAGGCGGTCGCCGATCCGGACCAGCTTTCGCATTATTTCACCACCGGCGGCGCCAAAGGGCGGCTGGAGACCGGCGCGACGGTCACCTGGGATTTTGACGATTTTCCCGGCGCCTTTCCGGTCAAGGTGATCGAAGTGGTGCCGAACCAGCGGATCGTGCTGGAGTGGAAAGCGAACGACAAATCCGACGGCGAATACAACACGCGCGTCACCATGACGTTCGAGCCGACCGAGGACGGCCGCACGCTCGTCGCGATCGAGGAAGGCGGCTGGCGCGAGACCGAGGCAGGGCTGAAATCCGCCTTCGGCAATTGCATGGGCTGGTCGCAGATGCTGTGCGCGCTGAAGGCGTGGGTGGAACGCGGGATCAACTTGCGCGAGGGCATGTACCGCTGACGGTCCGCTACCGCGGATCGCTCCTTCTCAACTGCGGCCCGTCACCAGCCCGCTGGCCGGCGGCGCCGCGAATTGCAGCGGCGGCACGGCGGCGCCGGGCGATTGCGCCGTGACCACACGGTAGAGCGCCTGGCCTGTGCCGCTGTAGGTTAGCGCCTCGATCAGGACGAAAGCGCCGATCATCGTCATGATGCCCGCGCGCCATGCCGGGTGAACATGGCCGTCGCGCCGCAGGTCCCGCACGAGCCCGGCGAGGGGAAACATCATGCTCGCGGCAAAGCTCGCTTCCCACGCCCAGGGCTGAAGCAGCGGCATCGGCAGCAGGCGGCCGAAGCCGGGCGCCAGCAGCATCGCCATGCCGCACAGATGCAGGCGCCGATGCCATTCGGTCCTGTCGCGCATTACGATCGCAGCCGCCGTCAGGCCGGCGAAGGTCAGCAAAGTCAGCGGGTCGAAAAGGAGAAAATGGAGCGGCTGGAAGAAGAACGGTACTTGCCCCCGCCGCACCATCGCGATGGTGACGCAAAACCCCAGCACGATCATTGGCACGATCCATCCGGCCGCGACCCAGCCGAGGCGGCGGTGGATCGCCATTCGGTCCGTCGCGACAAGGATGTTCTGCGCCAGATAGATCGTCACCCAGCCCATGAAGACGATGGCATGGGCATGGACGAGCGGCGGCGAATAGAAAGTCGAACGGCCCGCTGCCAGTTGAAGCGAAAAGCCGGCGAAAATGACCAAAGTCATTCCGATCGCCGCGCCCAGAAAGAAGCGCTCGTCCCCCGCGCGTGTCACCAGAGGCCTGTCGATGAGCGTGGCCATTGCGATCTCCCCCTGATCGTCTGGAGTCGAAGCATAACCCAGCAATGCGACGCTTCAAAGGCCGGGCGTTAGAGCAGCCGCTCGGGCCTGATCTGCTCCGGCGACACGCCTGCCGCCGCGATGTCGTCCGGCCAGGCGGCGCCGATCGCGAGCGCTTCGGCGATCTCCGCCATCGCGGGAGCGGTCTGCAAGCCGTAGCCGCCTTGGCCGGCGAGCCAGAAGAAACCCTCGGCGTCGGGCGCGAAGCCGGCGACGGGCACGCGGTCGGCGGCGAAAGTGCGCAGGCCCGCCCATTTGTGGGTGATGCGCTTGACCTCCAGCGTGGTGAACTCGGTGACGCGGTGCGCGGCGATCGCCATGTTGAGCTCGTCGGGCTGGGCATCGCAGGGATCGTCCGAATTCTCGTCGACCGGCGAAGCGAGCAGTCGGCCGGAATCGGGCAGCATGTACATATAATCGGCTGCCGTCTTCACGAACGGCCAGTCGCGCACGTCCATGCCGGAGGGCGGATCGAAGGCGATGATCGTGCGGCGGAGCGGCGTCAGGCCGAGCGGTTTCACACCAGCCAGTCCCGCGACGTGATCGGCCCAGGCGCCGGCGGCGTTGACGAGGATCGGCGCTTCATAGGTCTCGCCCGCCTCGGTGCGGATGCGCCAGCGCGGCGTTATCTCGGCGACGCGCGCGCCGGTGACGATCTCCCCGCCCGCGGCGCGGATGGCGCGGGCATAGCCTTGCAGCAGCGCATTGGGGTCGAGCTTCAGCCCTTCGCGGTGGACGAAGGCGGCGACCACCGCATCGGGCGCCCAGCGAAGCGCCGGGCAATAGCGGACGGCCTCCGCCTCATCGAACCTATCGACGGCGTCGGTCAGGCTGCGGGTGATGCGTTCGAGCTCGTCCAGCGCCGGCACCATAGCTTCGTTGGCGATGAACAGCGCGGGGCGGACATGCGCGAGCTCGTCGAAACCGTCCGGCGGGTTCTGGAAGAAAGCGCGGCTATAGGCGGTCAGCGCGCGCACCGTCGCGCCGCCGATGCCGAAATGCGAGAAGGTCACGCTGCGGCCAGAGCTGTGATAGCCGACCGCATCCTCGGCCTCGAGCAGCACGACCTTGCCATGCTTCGCCAGCCGTGCGCCGGCGGACAGGCCGGCAATGCCGCCGCCGATGACCAGGAAGTCGGCTGTGTTCATTCTCTTCGTCACCCCGGGCTTGACCCGGGGTCCAGCTTCTTCTGTGATCGGCAACAAAGAACAAGATGGATTCCCGCTTTCGCGGGAATGACGAAAAAGGGGATCGAATGAGGCGCTTTCTCGCAGGCTTTGCCGCCGCCGTTCTCCTCGCCAGCGCGGCGCCCAAGCCCGCCTATGACGTCGTGATCCGCGGCGGCACGATCTATGACGGGTCGGGCGGGACGCCCTTCGCCGGCGACGTGGCGATCCGGGGCGACGAGATCGTCGCCGTCGGCAAGGTGTCGGAGCGCGGCGCGCGCGAGGTCGACGCCAAGGGCCTCGCCGTCGCGCCGGGCTTCATCAACATGCTGAGCTGGTCGAACGAATCGCTGATCGCCGACGGGCGGAGCCAGGGCGATATCCGCCAGGGCGTGACGCTGGAAGTGATGGGCGAAGGCAAGTCGATGGGGCCGCTCAGCCCGGCGATGAAGGAACTCGCCGTCAAGCGGCAGGGCGACATCAAATATCCGATCCAATGGACCACGCTCGGAGAATATTTGAGCTGGCTGCAGAAGCGCGGCATTTCGACCAATGTCGCAAGCTTTGTCGGCGCGACGACGGTTCGGGTCCATGAACTCGGCGAAGGGGATGTCGATCCGAGTCCCGAGCAGCTCCAGCGGATGCGCGCGCTGGTGCGGCAAGCAATGAACGAAGGCGCGATGGGCGTCGGATCGTCGCTGATCTACGCGCCCGCCAGCTTCGCCGAGACGCCCGAGCTAATCGCGATCACTGCCGAAGCGGCGAAGTGCGGCGGCATGTACATCAGCCATATGCGCGACGAAGGGCCGCGCCTGCTGGAAGCGATCGACGAGCTGATCGAGATTTCGGAAAAGTCCGGCGCGCCGGCCGAAATCTACCACTTCAAGCAATCCGGCCGGGCCAATTGGGGCAAGATCGACGCGGCGATCGCGCGGGTGGAGGCAGCGCGCAAGCGCGGGCTGCGCATCACCGCGGACATGTACACCTATGCGGCAAGCTCGACCGGGCTGGACGCGGCCTTTCCGCTGTGGATCCAGGATGGCGGCATCGAAGCTTGGGTGGCGCGGCTGAAGGACCCGGCGACGCGCGCCAAGGCGCTTGCCGAAATGCACGGGCCCAAGGCGACCGAAAACGCTGCGCTGGTCGTCGACGAGCCGGACAAGGTGCTGCTGCTTGCGTTCAAGACCGAGGCGCTGAAGCCGCTGACCGGCAAGACCCTGGGCGAAGTCGCGCGGGCACGGGGCAAGTCGCCCGAAGAAACCGCGGCCGAGCTGATCGTCGAGGACGGCACGCGCATCCAGGTCGCCTATTTCGGCATGGACGAAGCCAATGTCGCGCGCGCGACGGCTTTGCCCTGGATGAGCTTCGGCTCCGACGCCAGCAGCCAGGCGCCCGAAGGCGTGTTCCTGAAATCGAGCACCCACCCGCGCGCCTATGGCAATTTCGCGCGGCTGCTCGGCAAGTACGTGCGCGAGGAAAAGACGGCGAGCCTGGCCGACGCGGTGCGGCGGCTGAGCAGTTTGCCCGCGACCAATCTTGGCCTGAAGGACCGCGGCGCGCTGAAGGTTGGCTATCGCGCCGACCTCGCCATTTTCGACCCCGCCACGATCGCCGACCGCGCGACCTTCGCGAATCCGCAGGTCTATGCGGTGGGCATGCGGCACGTGTTCGTGAACGGCGTGCAGGTGCTGAAGGACGGCGAGCACACCGGCGCCACCCCGGGCCGCGCGGTCTGGGGACCGGGCAAGGGGAAGTGTCCCGCCTAGAGCTTAGCCCCCGTCCTTAAGGGGAGGGGCTTGAGTGAGCCGGACGCCGACAGCCCGTCAGCCGCGGCCGATTGATTTCCAGCTTTCGGCGATCTCGCCGACATTGGCGACGACGTCGCGAACCAGCGCTGCGTTGCCTTCGATGCTGGCGCGCATCACCGCGTCGCGGCAGCCGCGGTAGAAACGCGACAGCGTCTCGGCGACGGCGGCGCCCTTTTCGAAATCGAGTCCGGCCTCAAGTGCGAACAGCAAGGCGACCGCCTTGGTCAGCCGCTCGTTCTTGACGGTCATATCGCCCGCATCGAGCGCCAGCGCGCCCAGCCGCAGCTCGCGCAGCAAATCCTCGTAGAGGATCGTGATGAGCTGGTGCGGGGACGCGCCGCCGGTGCGGCTGGCGACATCGACCGAGCGATAGGTCTCGCGCGGATCGCGGCTGAGGCGGGAAGCGTAGCTCATCCGCTCTTCGTCCAGGCGGCGATCTGCTGCTCGAGGAAGCTCTGCGTCGCTTTGTAGGCTGAGACGCGCGCGTCCATGTTCGCATATTGCAGCGTCAGCCGATCGGTCATCGCCTGGCTGTCGGCCGTAATCTTCGCCTCGTCGTCGGCAATCGATTTCTGCAGCCGGCTATAACCCGACTGGCTGGAGGTCAGCGATCCGCCCGGCCCGGTCAGGTTCAGCGAAATCTGGCGGAGCGCAGTGCCGAGGCCGACATTGATCATCTTCTCGACCGCGGCGCCGGACTTGGAGAGCGCATTCTGCAACGTAGTGGTATCGAGCGTCAGCGTGCCGTCGCGATTGGTTTTCACGCCCAACTCGGCGAGCGTGTGCGGCTCCGTCGTGCCGGCGCCCGGGTTGAGGTCGGCGCCCGTCAGCTCGCGGAGCATCCGCATCATGTCCTTCACGCCGCTATCCGCGCGCAGCACGCCGGACTTTGCATCGGTGTCGGTCTGCGCCACGGCGATAAGCTGATTGTAGGTGTCGACGATGTCGGTCACGGCCTGGCTGAGCGCCGCGGTGGGCGGCGTCGTGTTGATCGCGATCGTCTGGCCCGGCGCTTCCTTGGCGAGATCGAGTTTCACGCCGGGGATCAGGTCGCTGATGCTGTTGTTCGGCCGTTTCACGTCGACGCCGTCGAGCGCGACCAGCGCGTCATTGGCCTTGCGCGTCAGCCCCAGCGTCTGCGCGCCGACATTATAGGCAAGCGAGGATAAGCCGGGCGCGGTGGGGTCTTCCGCCACGTCGATCGTGAAGGCTTGGTCGGCGCCGGTCGCGCCCTTGATCGAGAGACGCGAGCCGGTCGAATCGGTGATGACGGTCGCAGTGACTCCCGCTTTCGCCGCGTTGATCGCGGCGGCAATGCCGGCGAGGCTGTTCTGGCCGTCCCCGATCGTCACCTGAATGCCCGCCGGTGCGCTGGCCTTGGCCGTGAAGCCGGTCATGACATTGTTCGCGTCGTAGGTCGCGGTGCCGAGCTTGATCGTCAGCGTGCCCTTGCCCACCGCTGCCGTCTTGTCGACCGGAGTGCCGGTGGTGACCACTTGCGCCTGGGCGAGCGACTTGACCTCCACATTCGCGGACAGGCCGGAAATGCTGGCGCCCGGAAGCAGGCTGACGCCCAGCACGGAGCTGTCCGACGTCGTCGGCTGCGTCGAGGTGGTGCCGCCCGAAACCAGGCTGGTCAGCGCGCTCGAAAAGCCGGTCAGGCTGGAGCGCAGCTGCGACAACGCGGAAATCTGGGCGGTGAGATTGTCCTTCTTCGCCGTCAGCGCCTGCGTCTTGGGCCCGAACTGCGCGTTGACGAGCGAGGAGACCAAGGATTTGGTGTCGATGCCGGAGCCAGCGCCCAGCGTTACTGCAATCGAGTCGGCCATCACTGTCTCCTCAATGCATAATCGGCCGAAACCCGCCGATCTTTAGGGGCTTATGCCGTGCGGATGCCGTTCTCGTCGAAGCGGGCGGTGTCCGGCACGATCACGTTCGGCTGCTGGCCGCCTGCGCGCTGGTTCACGCCGAAGACGAAGGCGAGCACGGTCGCGATCGCGACGTACAGGTCGTCGCGGATCTGCTGGCCTTCCTTGCTGGTGTAATAGACGGCGCGGGCGAGCGACGGATATTCGAGCACCGGCTTTTCGAGTTCGCCCGCGAGCTCGCGGATCGCCAGCGCCTTGGCGCCGCGGCCCTTGGCGACGACCACCGGCACTTCGTCCTTGCCCCGTTCGTAGCGGAGCGCGACCGCGAAATGGGTCGGGTTGGTGAGCACGACATGGGCTTCCAGCACCGACTTTTTCACGCTGCGCTTGAACACCTCGTGCATGCGGCGGCGCTGCGCCGACTTGGATTCGGGCGAGCCCTCGGCTTCCTTGTGCTCGTCCTTGATTTCCTGCTTCGACATTTTCAGCCGGTTGAGCAGGCGGATGAGCTGGATCGGCACGTCGATGCCGGCGATCAGCAGCAGGCCGCCCGACATCACCAGCATCAGCAGGATCAGCTTCCAGCCGAGCGCCGCGACGCTGCCTTCCAGATCGCCGGCGACAAGGCCGATCGCGTCGCGCCGCATCGACCACAGCATCCAGGCACCGATCGCGCCGAGCAGCGCGACTTTGGTCAGCCCCTTGCCCAGCTCGATCCAGCCTCCGAAGCCGAAGATGCGCTTCAGGCCTGCGCCCGGGTTGATGCGCGAGGCCTTGAACCCGATCAGCTTCGATTGGAAGCTGACGCCGCCCAGCCCTGCCTGGCTCAGTACCGACACGCCGATCGAAACAGCGAACAGCATCGCCATCGACGGCGCGAGGGTGAGGCCGACCGAGAGGATCGGGCGCAGCGGCTGGAAATCCTCGACATCGGCGCGGCCGAACTGGAGGCTTTCGCGCATCACCGTCTTCAGCGCGCCCATCAGCGCCGGGCCGGACAGCGCCAGCCAGAGCACGCCGGCGAGCACGACGGCGGCGGCGGTCAATTCCTTCGAGCGAAGGACCTGGCCTTCTTCCGCGGCCTTTTGCCTGCGCTTTGGCGTTGGCGCTTCTGTCTTTTCGGCGAACTCCTCAGCCATCAGCCGAGCACCAGATTGGACGTGGCGGCCAAGGCTTCACGAATGATCGCGCCCATTGCGTCGCCCATCGCCGGGAAAGCGATCGCCAGCGCGACAAGGCCGGTAGCAAGGCTCGCCGGCAGGCCGACCGCGAACAGGTTGAGCGCGGGCGCCGAGCGCGACAGCATGCCGACGATCAGGTTCAGGCAAAGAATGATGAAGCCGACCGGCAGCGCGAGCAGCAGGCCGGAGGCAAAGGCATAGCCGCCGAAGAAGACTATGGCTTTCAGCTTCTCGGTGGAGAGCCACGCGTCGCCCGGCGGCAGCACCTTGTAGCTGCGCACCAGCAGGTCGACGAGGATCAAATGGCCGTCGAGCGCCAGGAACAGCAAGGTCATCACTATCGACAGGAACTGGCCGAGCGCCGGAGTGGGCGCGCCGCGCTGCGGATCGACAGTCGAGGCGAAGCCCAGGCCCATCGTGTTGCCGATCGCTTCGCTGGCGACCAGCGGCCCGGCGAACGCGATCTGCAGGATGAAGCCGAGCGCGAGGCCGACCAGAGCTTCCTGCGCGACCTGCAGAAACGTCACGAACGAGAACACGGCGGTCGGCGTCGCGACCGGCGCGTTGTTGACGACGAGAATGCCGATCGCCGCGGCCAGCACGATGCGGATCTGCACCGGCACCGACACCGCGCCGAACACCGGCGCCGCGACGAAAGCCGCGCCGATCCGGACCATCACGAAAATGAGCCCGAACAGCGCCGGTTCGACCGACGGCAGGCCGAGGCCGAGCATCGCTATTTCACCAGATCCGGAATGCGCTCGAAGATCGAGATGGTGAAGTCGCTGAGCAGGCCCAGAATCATGCTGCCGAAGATCACCAGCGAAACGCCGACCACGGCGAGCTTGGGCACGAAGGTCAGCGTCGCCTCGTTGATCGAGGTTGCCGCCTGCACCATGCCGAGCAGCAGGCCCGCGAGCAAAGCCGGGATCAGCACCGGCAAAGTCGCCAGCGCCAGCACCCAGAGCGCCTCGCGCCCGACGCCGATGAAATAGGTCGCGTCCATTTGGCGATCAGCTTACGAAGGAGTTGGCGAGCGAGCCCATCGTCAGCGCCCAGCCGTCGACAAGGACGAACAGCAGCAGCTTGAAGGGCAAGGAGATGATCGTCGGCGACAGCATCATCATGCCGAGCGCCATCAGCACGCTGGCCACGACAAGATCGATGACGAGGAACGGCAGGAAGATCAGGAAGCCGATCTGAAACGCGGTCTTCAGCTCCGACGTCACGAAAGCCGGCAGGGCGATCGAGAACGGCACGTCGTTGGGGCTCGCGAACGGACCCTGCTTGGCGATGCCGGCAAACATCTGCACGTCCTTCACCCGCGTCTGCTTCATCATGAAGCCATGCAGCGCATTGCCGCTGCGCGTGATCAGCTCGCCCGCCTGAATCTGGCCGGCGGCATAGGGCTTGATCGCGTCGGTGTTCACCTTGTTCAGCACCGGCGCCATCACAAACAAGGTGAGGAAGAGCGACAGGCCGACCAGCACCTGGTTGGGCGGCGTCTGGTTGAGGCCGAGCGCCTGACGGAGGATCGACATCACGATGATAATGCGCGTGAAGCTGGTCATCATTAGCAGCAGCGACGGCAGCACCGTCAGCAGCGACATGATGATGAGCACTTGCAGGCTGAGCGACAGTGGCGCCCCGCCGGCCGACGTAGCGCCGACCTGGCTCAGCGCGCGATCGAGCGCTTCGGGCGCGCCGGGCGTGGCCGGAGCGGCAGGCGCGGCTTGGGCGAATGCGGGGACGGCGAAGAACAAAGCGGCGAGAATGACAGCCAGAACGGCGGCCCAAACCCATTTGCGTCGCGCGATCTTCTGAATCGTCCATCCCGAGCGAAGTCGAGGGACGCACTGACCCTGCGCCACGTCCAGAAAAGTGCGTGCCTCGACTTCGCTCGGCATGGACGGGTCGGAGGTAACCGGATAGGTGAGGAAGGCGTTAGACACGCGGCGCGTCTCCACGATCGACGAGGGACACGCCGCCGCGGCCGACCGAAACCAGCAGCTTGCGGCCTTCGAATTCGATCACCGCCAAGCGCAGGCCCGGCGAGATCATCATGCTTTCCTTGATCGCGATCATGCGCGTACCCTGGTTGCCGGGCAGCTTTTGCTCCAGCTTGCGCCAGAGCCAGAGGCAGCCGACCAGCAGGCCGCAGACGAGCGGCAGCAGCAGCGCGAGCTTCAGAAGATAGGTTCCGATCACAGCGGCGTCGCACCCGGCGGGGTCTGGTCGGCCAGTTCCGTGATGCGGATGCCGAAGCGTTCGCCCACGGTCACGACTTCGCCGCGGCCGATCAGCGTGCCGTTGACCAGCACGTCGAGCAGCTCGTTGGCGTAGCGGTCGAGCTCGATGACGCTCGATTCGCCGAGCGCCAGCAGCTCGCGCAGCTTCATGTTGGTGCCGCCCACTTCGACCGACAGGCGGACATCGACGTCCTGCAGCAGGCGGAAGTTGGCGGCGACGCCCACATCCTTGGGCAGGCCGGCATGGCTCATGTCACTCATTCAGGCGTCCTCGTCTTCGAGCGGTTCGATGCTGTGCACGCGGATGGCGGCCCGGCCGTTGGAGGCCCCCACCGCGCCGCGCGCGAAGCGGTTGTTGGCGACCAGCAGCGGGATTTCAGGGCCGAAGCTGATCGGAATGATGTCGCCGGGCTTGAGCTGCATGAGCTGGCGGAGCGGGATCACCGGCTCGGCGAGCACCGAGCGGACCGGCAGCTTCACGTTCATCACCGTGCGGGCGAGATTGTTCATCCAGGTCGGGTCCTCCGCCTGGCGGCGCGACTGAACCTTGGACGAAAGGATGCCGGCGATCGGCTTCAGCGCCGCCGCGGGATAAAGCAGGTCGATTTCGATCGGCCGCGCTTCGCCGACAGTCAGCACGAAGCGGCTGCGGACCACCCGGTCCTCGCCGTCGATGTGCGACAGCATCGCCGGATTGGCCTCGGTTCGGCCAATCTGGAACGCGATCTCGGCGAGGTCGGCCCAGGCGCCGGACAGGCGCTCGGCAAAGCCAGCGGCGATGCGGCCGATCATGGCGTCGGCAGTGGGCGTGAACTCGGTGGGCACCGGATTGGGCGCCAGGCCGGGGCCGCCGAAATAGATATCGACCAGCCGGAAGGTCAGCGCGCCGTCCAGCACCAGCATCGCCTGGCCCGAAAGCGGCGCCATCGACATCAGCGTCGCGCTGGCGAGTGCGGCCCCGCGCGATTCGACATAGGCGTCCCAGCGCTCCACCACGACCGCTTCCGCCGAGACCTTCACGGCCCGGCGGAGCATCGGCTCGAACAAGGTGCGCAGCGTGCGCGCGAGATTCTGGTTTACGGCGCCGAGCGCTTGCAGGTCGCCCAGAGGATTGGCCGACGCGCTTCCCAGCACCGGCGCGTGCTGCGCCGTCGCTCGCCCGGAGGCGGCGCCCTGAACGGGTGCGGTGGAAGCGGCCTTAACCATCTCCGTTCACTGAACAATGAAATTGGTAAAGTAGACGTTAGCGACGCCGCCAAAACCTTCCTTTTCTTTCAGCACGCCGTTGATCGCGTTCACCAGGCGGCGCTGCAGATCCTTCTTGCCGTCGGCCGTGAAGATCTGTTCCTCGTCGGTATCCGACAGCGTCATCAGCACGGCGGAGCGCACCGCGAGCTCATGCGCCTTCAGGTGGTCGATGACCTTTTCGTCATAGGGCGTCGAGACGGCGAGGCCGACCTGGATCAGGTGCACGCTGTCCTTCAGGTTCGAGGTGAAGTCCTTCTCGATCTGGAAATAGCTCGATTCGTACTTCGGCCCCTCCGCCGAGCTGCCGCCGCCATGGCCGCCCTCGCCTTCGGCCGCCTTGGGCTTGGAGCCCTTGGGCAGAAGCTTGGGCAGATCCTTGTGCGGCTCCTCGGCCTTCTTGCCGCCGAGCATGCCCGACGAGGCAATGAAGATGCCGCCGCCCACGCCGGCGCCGGCGAGGATCAGGGCTAGGAGAATCATGACGAGCCCGCGCTTGCCCTTTTTTTTCTTCGGGGCGCCTTCGGCGGCGGGAACGGCTGCAGTGGCCATGAGGATCGGCTTTCTTTCTGGCTGGAATGGATCAGGCGATCAGGTCGCCATCGGTTTCTGATTCGGGCTCCGTTTCGGCCGAGACCGGACGCGGGCGGAGCGGGGTTGCGGATTGCTGCTGGTCGGCTTGCTGACGGCGGTCCTGCGCGTCGGCGCCGCCGAACGCGGCCTGGGCGAAGCGGATGCCCCGCGCCTCGGCGAGTTCCTGGAGCTTGGGCGCGGCGTCGCTCAGCAACTGGCGCGCTTCCGGCGTCTGGGCGTTCATCGTGACATGCAGGCGCTGGTCGCGCTGCTCGATTTTCACATCGACCGGGCCAAGCGCGTCGGGGACGAGGCGAATCTGCGCCTCGCGCTTGTTGTCGACGCTCGGCATCTCGGCGATGCGCTCGATCATATTCTGCATCCACTCGGCGCGGCCGGTGTCGATGACGGGCCGGTGCGCGGGGACGAAGGAGGTGTGCAGCGAACTCGAAGGCTGGGCGATCGACTGGGGCAGCGGCGGCAGGCTGAGCGGATCGAGCGCGGCGCCCGGTTCCGGCGCGCGCTCGTCCGAATCGGCGGTTGCGGCATGCACGAACTGCGCGATGTCGCGTGCGATTTCGGGCGGCAGAGTGAAGCCGTGCGGGGGCATGGCGGTCTGTTGCTGCGCGACTGGTTGCGCGGCGGCCTGAACGATGGGCGCTTGCGGCTGCGCGGGCTGGCTGGCGATCGGCGCGGGAGCCGGTTGCGCGCCGGCTGGGGCGTTATCCGAGTCCGCTTCCGCTTTCGGAGCGGGCGCAGGCACGGGCGGCGGAGCCCAGACGATCGGTGCGAAAGGCGGCGGCGCCTGAGGCGCGGCGGCGACAGGCTGCGCAGGCTCGGCCTTCGGTGTCTCGGCCTTGTCTGCGGGTAGCGCCACGACCTCGGCCGGAGCATCCTCTTCCACCTGCTGGGGCGGCAAGGGCGGCGTGACGGGAAGCGGCTTTGCGAGCGCACGGGCAAGCGTCAGCCTGGACGCACTCCCCAGCCGCCAATCCTGCAAGCCACAGGCGACGAGGCCGGGAGTGGGTGCCGGAGCGGCATCGGCCTGCGCCGTTTCCGTCGTCTCGTCATCCGGAACGGGCGCTGGCGGCGTCGAGCCGATCATCACGTCCTCGACCGCGACCGGCGGCAGAGGATCGGGCGATCCGGCAAGATCCGGCCGCTCAGGCGGCAAATCGCTGCCGGCCACAGGGGGCATGGGCGGGGTGACGAAGCCATCGGGCTCGACCTGCGCTGCGGGCAGCGGCACGGCGAACGATGGCTTGATCGTCGGGGCGGCGGAGGTCGCATCGCCTCCGATTGCCGAGATCATCGCGGCAAAGCCGGGATCGCCGAGCGCAGGCGCAGCAGGGCCGATCGCCGGCGTAGCGCCGGGCGGCAGCGTAGGCCCATTGGGCAGCGAGAGAGAGATCGACGGCATCAGCCGTCCTTCAGCAAGGACCGTGCCAGCGTTCGTGCGGTCTGCGGCGCATCCTCGAGCGCCTTCAGCGCGGCGCGGGCCTTGGCCTGCAATTCGCGCTCGATCAGTTTTTCGACGACTCCATGATCGCGCTTGGCGGCGGTAGCGGCGTCGCGCGCCTGATCGAGCTGCTGGTGCGTGAGCTGGACGCGGCGCTGTGCCTCGAGCCCGCTTCGCGCGAGCCGGTCGCGATAGTGCGCGGCGGCGAACAGGCTCAGGCCCTGGTCCGATCCTTCGCGCGGTGCGACGTCCTGCCTGAGCGCCTCGATGCGCGCGGCAAGCGCCGTCGCGCTGGATGCGCGATCCGCCGCGGCGGCCTGCTCGGCGCGGGCCAGATCGAGCTGGAGCGACCGGACGCGCAGCATCCGCCCCAGCCGCTGCGTATCTCTGCGCGCGGACATCAGCCGTCGCCGAAGATGCCGACCAGCTCGGTCACGGCATCGTCGATCGAAACGGCGCTGTCGGCGTCCTGCCGGATATAGTCGAGGATCGCGGGATGATAGGCGAGCGCCGCGTCGATCTGCGGGTCGGCGCCGCCGCGGTACGCGCCCATCAGGATCAGGTCGCGATTTTCCTCATAGGTGGCGAGGTGGCGGCGCAGCACGCGCGCGGCGGCGACATGCTCCTTGGACGCGATGTCGGTCATCACGCGGCTGACCGAGGGGCCGAGGTCGATCGCCGGATAGACGGCGCGCTCGGCCAGGCTGCGCGACAGCACGATGTGACCGTCAAGGATCGAGCGGGCGCTATCCACGACCGGATCGCTGCCGTCATCGCCATCGGCGAGCACGGTGTAGATGGCGGTGATCGAACCGCCGCCCTTCGCGTCTGCGCCGGCGCGCTCGATCAGGTTCGGCAGCATCGCGATCGCGGACGGCGGATAGCCGCGCGCCGACGCCGGCTCGCCCAATGCCAGGCCGATCTCGCGGCCGGCATGGGCGACGCGGGTGAGCGAATCCATGATGAGCAGCACGCGCTTGCCTTCGGCGCGGAACGCCTCGGCGATCGCGGTCGCGCGCATGGCGCCGCGGATGCGCAGCACCGGCGAATGGTTGGCGGGCACGGCGACGATCACCGAGCGCTTGCGGGCGTCGCCGGCGACCTTGGTTTCAAGGAAGTCGGTGACTTCGCGGCTGCGCTCGCCGATCAGGCCGACCACGACGACGTCCGCCTTCACCTGGCGCACGATCATGCCGAGCAGCACCGATTTGCCGACGCCAGAGCCCGCCATGATGCCGACGCGCTGGCCCTGGCCAATTGTCAGCAAGCCATTGATCGCGCGCACGCCGACATCGAGCGGCTGCGTGACGCGCGCTCGGTCGAGCGGATTCTGCGGCTTGCCGGCGAGCGGCCAGCTCTTGGCGCCACGGATCGGACCGAGACCATCGATCGGATTGCCGGCGCCGTCGACGACGCGGCCGAGCAGGGCCGAGCCGACCTGTGCTTCGCCGGGTTTCCCGATCGGCCGCACCGGCGAGTCCGGCAGCAAGGCGGCGGGGCCGCCCAGGTTCATCAGCAAGGTCTTGCCCGCGCGAAAGCCGATCACTTCGGCCTCGACGGCATGGCCGCCGCTGCCGATCCGGCACACGGTGCCAACCGGCACGGTGATGCCGACAGCCTCCATCAGCAGCCCGTCGAACGACGCCAGCCGTCCGATCACTTCCGGCTGCGCGACAAAATCGAGCTGGAGGCGCGAGAGATAGTCTTCGGCAAACCGCTTCAGCATCAATGCGCGTCCGGCAAAGCGGCGCGGTCGAGCGCGGCGGCAAGCTGGTCGAGCCAGGCGGCGGGGCCGTCCTCGATCGCAGTCGTCCGCGTCTCGATGCGGAAGCCGCCGCGGCCGATCGTATCGTCGGGGACCAACGACAAATGCGCAGGCGCATGCCCTTCCACGAGCGCAAGATCGGCCGGGTTCAGGCGCAACTGGGCAGCTTCCGAAACATCCGCCAACAGAGCCACGGCGGCGTCGATGCGCTGGTTGAGCAGGTCGGCCGATACGCCGGTCTCGCCGACCAAGCGGGTCACGAGAAACAAGACCGTCTGCCTTAGACGCGTCGCCAGCACGTCGCGATCGAACGCGCTCATCATTTCGAGCAGCCCGGCCAATTGGGCCAACGCCTGCGCATCGGCCTCGCCGCGCTCTGCCGCCATCCGTTCGGCCGCGGCCATGCCTTCGGCAAAACCTTCGGCACGCGCAGCCTCCGCCGCATCTTGCGACGCCTGGGGCTGGGCGCCGGCCTTGCCCTTGTCGCCCATCGGGTCGAACGGGTCCCAGCCGGCGGTCGGGTTGGCGCCTGGCGTCGCCGGACGGAAATGCTGCGGCTGCGGCGAGAAGCCGACCGGCCCGCGCTCGGCGAAACCGCCGCGCATGCCGGACATCGCGGCGCCCAGCGCGCCGAAATCGATCGTCCGCGGCTCAGACATAGTCGTCGTCTCCGCCGGCAAGCCGGATCGTGCCATCCTTCGCCATCTGGCGCGCGATGCCGAGGATCGTCTTCTGCGCTTCCAGCACTTCGGCCAGCTTGACCGGGCCGCGCGCTTCCATCTCGTCGCGGATGCCGTCCGCCGCACGGCTGGACATGCAGCCCAGGAACTTGCCCCGCGCCGCTTCGTCGACGCCCTTGAGCGCCAGCACCAGCACGTCCGATTCGACGCCGCGCAGCAGCGTGCCCATGCTCTTTTCGTCGAGCGCGAGCAGATGGTCGAAGACGAACATCTCCTCCTCGATCGCCTTGGCGGTTTCCTTGCTGATCTTGGCGACCTTCGGCATCACCCGCTGCTCGGTGGCCTTGCGGGCGTTGTTCATGATCGCCGCCGCTTCCTTCGCGCCGCCCAGAGGCACCGACGCGGCAGCCTGCGAGGTGGTCGCGCGCCGCGACAGCACGTCGCGCAGCATGTCGAGCGCATCGGGCGGAATCGGGCCGAGCGTCGCGATCCGGTGCAGCACGTCGGGCTGAACGGCGTCCGGAAGCTGCTCGATCACCTGCGCGGCGACGGCGGGTTCCAGGTTCACGAGCAGCACCGCGATGATCTGCGGATGCTCGTCCTTCACCAGTCCCGCGATCTCGTTCGGGTCGAGCCAGTCGAGCAGCGGGATCGCGCAGGCCTCTTCGCGCGGCAGGATGCGGGCAAGCACGTTCTCCGCCTTGTCCGCGCCCAGCGCCTTGGTCATCATCGTCTCGATCTGCGGGCGGCGATCGAAGCCGATCGTGTTCTTGTCGCGCGCCTTGGCGACGAACTCGTCCAGTGCTTCGGCGACCTGCGGCTCGGCGACGTCGGCAACCGCGAACATCGCCTTGCCCAGCATCCGCACTTCTTCCGGATCGAGATTCTGGAGGATGGCGGCGGCTTCGTCGTCGCCGACCAGCATCATCAGCACGGCGGCCTTTTCGACCCCGGTGAACGCCCGGGCGGGTTCCTGCATCATGCCGCGGCCTTCCCGTCCGAACGGATCATGTCCTTGACGGCGAGTGCCGCGCGGGCGGGATTGTCGCGTGTGAAATCACGCACCAGTTTCACCTTGTCCTCATAGCCTTGCGCGTTTTCGAGCGCCTCGACGCTGACCGGCGGGCGGGCGATCACCTGCTCGCCCTCCGCGCTCGCCTCGCGCCTTTTGCCGAGCATCTTCAGCACCGGCTTCAGCCCGACGAAGATCACCAGCAGCGCGATCACCAGCGCGGTCAGATTGCGGGCGAGCACCGGGAACCAGCCGGCATCGTACCAGGGCGACTTGGCCTCGTCGGCCGAGGCGCCGGCGAACTTGCGCGAGATCACCGTCACCTGATCGTTGCGCGACGCGTCATAGCCGACCGCGGCGCGGACCAGATCGTTGAGCTGCGCGATTTCCTGCGGATTGCGCGGCTTGCCGCCTTCGGGCTCACGCAGCACCACCGCGACCGACAGCCGCTTGAGGCTGCCCGGCACCGCACGGGTGACGGAGACTTCCTTGTCGAGCTCATAAGCGCGCGAGAACTGGTCGGACTGCTTGGCCGGGTCCGCCTTGCCGCCCGGCACCGGCGTCGGCGGCCCAGCAGGGGCGGCAGCCGTCCCCGCCTTCACCTGCGCGGCGGGCGGCGGCGTGTTGGAGAGCGTGCCCGGAATACCGCCGGCGGGCGCATCGCCGTTCTTGTCGGCGACCCAATTGCCCTGCTCGGCGCGGAGCGCGCCTTCCTTGCCATAGGCTTCGCGCGTCGCCTGGGTCTCGTCGAGATTGACCTCGGCCTGCACCTCGGCGCTGAAATTCCCCGCGCCGACCAAAGGCGTCAGCAACTGCGTGAGCTGCTCGCGATACTTGGCCTCGACGCGGCGCTGGAAATCGATGCGCTCGTCGCCCGCGCCCGCCGCACCGGCGGAGCCGCCCGGCTTGGTGAGCAGCGATCCCGCGCCGTCGACGATCGTCACCGCGTCGGGCTTCATTCCCGGCACCGACGAAGCGACCAGATTGATGATCGAGCGCACCTGCGCGTCGGAAAGCGACTGGTTGGCGGCAAGCCGCACGATCACGGACGCGGACGGCGCGGCATTGTCGCGCACGAACACGGTGTTCTCGGGCATCGCGAGGTGCACGCGCGCTTCGATCACGCCTTCGATTTCCTGGATCGACTTGGCGAGCTCGGTCTCGCGCGCCTGGCGGAGCCGCTCGCCCTCGACGGCGCGGCTGACGCCCATCGGAAGCTGGTCGAGGATCGCATAGCCGCCCGGCGTCGCCTTGGGCAGGTTCTGCGCGGCGAGCAGCATGCGCGCCTTGTAATAATCGTCCTCGGCCACGGTCAGCGTGCCGGTCGCATTGTCGATATGGCTGTCGATCTTGGCCTGGGAGAGCGCTTCGGTCGCAGCGGCCTTGTCGGCATCGGACATCGCCGAGAACAGGATCTTCTGCGACGGCGTCGCGACCATCGTCCAGGCAAGCGCGGCCGCGCCGAGCAAGCCCATCAGCCCGATCAGCGGCGCGCTTTTCTTGACCGCGGGCTGCGACCAGAGACGCGTCAACGCGCCCCTGGGATCGCGGCCGATATCGGCGAAGGGCGATGCCGGCGAGCCGGAGGCGGGAGCGGCGGGCAGAACCTCGCCTTGGGTGGGGGTGAGAGCGTTGGCCATTTGCGATTACACCGGCATGCTCATGATGTCCTTGTAGGCGGACAGGAGTTTGTTGCGGGCCTGCAGCGTCGCTTCGAAGGCAAGCGAAGCCTTCTGGCGGGCAAGCATGACCTGGGCGACGTCGACGGTCTCGCCGCGCTCATAGGCCTCGCTGGCCTTGTTTGCGGCGTTCTGGCTGTCGTTGACCGACTTGAGCGCGGCTTCCATCGTTGCGCCGAAGCTGTTCCCGGCGCCCGACGTCTGTGTGGGCGTCGCGCCGGCATTGCCGACCTGCGACGCTTTCTGCAGCGCGGCGTTGCGCTCGAGGATCTGGGCGCGGATCGCCATCACACGATCGGCCCCCGAAATGCTGTTGATGCTCATGCCCAGGCACTCCGGCTAGGGGCGATGCTGCCGCCGGCCTCGCGGATGCGGGCAAGGCGATAGCGCAAGGTGCGCTCTGAAATGCCGAGGCGCTTCGCGGTTTCGGTGCGGTTGCCGCCGCACGCCGCCAGCGCGTCCTGGATCGCCTGCACTTCGTGAAGGCGGACGATGTTGCCGAGCGTCGGTTCCGGCGCCGGCTGGTTCGCAGCGATCGGCCGCGAGGTCGCGTCGAATACGATATTGCTCGCGTCGATACGGTCGCCCGGCGCCAGCAGCAGCGCGCGCTGGATCACGTTTTCCAGTTCGCGGACATTGCCCGGCCAGTCATGGGTTTGCAGCGCATCCAGCGCATCCTGGGTCGGCCAGGGAATGGACGGGCGATTGCCGGCGTGACGCAGGATCATCGTCGCGGCGAGCGCGGCGACATCCTGGCGGCGGTGCGCCAACGGTGTCGTCGAAAGCGGGAAGACGCTCAGCCGATAGTAAAGGTCGGCGCGGAACCGGCCGGCTTCGACTTCGGCAGGCAGATCGCGGTTTGCACAAGCGATGACGCGAACGTCGATCGGCTCCGGCGTGGTCGCGCCCAGCGGCACGACTTCCTTTTCCTGCAGCGCGCGCAGCAGCTTGGCCTGCAGACCGATCGGCATCTCGGCGATTTCGTCGAGCAGCAGCGTGCCGCCGTTCGCGGCGCGGAAGAAACCCTCGGCCGCGGCCGCCGCGCCGGTGAAGGCGCCCTTGGTGTGGCCGAACAGCAGCGCTTCCAGCATCGTTTCGGGGAGCGCGGCGCAGTTGACCGCGATGAACGGGCCATTCGCACGCGGCGAATTCTGGTGGATGTGACGGGCAAGCACTTCCTTGCCGGTGCCGGTCGGGCCGTTCACCAGCACGGTGATGTCGCTTTGCGCAACCCGCTCCGACAGCGCGAAGAGGGCAAGCGCGGTGGGATCGGCAGCGGCGGGCGCCGCGCCGCGCAGCAGGGCCGCGGCAAAGGCGTGGCCGAAAACGAGATCGGAGGCGTCGTAGCTCAGCCGCGCCGGGCTCGCGTCGCCGGCCGGAACCAGCTTGCGCTCGCCGGTGCCCAGCACCAGCGTGGAGCGCGGCGCCGGCAGTGGCTCGCCTTCGGTCACGATGAAAATGTCGCCCGGGCGGACCTTGCCGTGCGCGAACGGCCGGACGTCCCAGCCGAGCCCGCGCAACCAGGACAGCAGCACGGCCTGCGTCTGTCCCGCGGCGTCGCTGTAGAAAATGGACTGCATGTTCTGTTCTGTCCCCCGAAGCATTCCGGCCAAGCGGCCTTCGGCGGCAGATATCGGCGAACAGGGTAAAGTGCTGGTTAACGCTGCTTCCTTTGCCGCACGCACGCGCGAGGGGGGGGCAAAAAATCATTCGTTTCGTCCCTAAAGTCCCGCAACCGGATGCCGTTCTGTGCAGTGGCGGCTCTGGCTTCGATCCGGCTTTTCCGGGGGCAAAGGAGCGGCAGCCGGACTGAAACGGAGACTGAACATGACTGTTATTTCCACCAACTCCGCCGCCCTGCGTGCTCAGAATGGTTCGCGCATGGCTCAGGCTGATCTGCAGACCGCGATGGAGCGTCTGTCGACCGGCAAGCGCATCAACAGCGCGAAGGACGACGCCGCCGGCCTCGCCATCGCGTCGACCATGACGGCCACGATCCGCGGCATGGGCCAGGCGATCCGCAATGCGAACGACGGCATTTCGTTCGCGCAGACCGCTGAAGGCGCGCTCGGCGAAGTGTCGAACATGCTGCAGCGTATCCGCGAACTGGCGGTCCAGTCGGCGTCGGGCACCTATTCGGATACCGACCGCACGAACCTGAACACCGAAGTCACGCAGCTCAAGTCGCAGATCACCTCGATCCTCGCGACGACCGAGTTCAACGGCACGCGCATCTTCAACTCGGGCTCGACCGGCACGACCTACACCGCCCAGGCGGGCTCGGTCTCGGTCCAGATCGGCGCCAACAACGGCGACTCGATCAGCCTGACCTTCACCTCGCTGTCGGACCTGGCGTCGGGCACGGCGGTGGACACCGCGACCAACGCCAACACGGCGCTGGACAATGTCGACACGACCCTGAAGGCCGTGAACACGACCCGCGCGTCGCTCGGCGCCGGCCAGAGCCGTCTGCAGTCGGTGGTCAACAACCTGACCCAGAACGTCGCCAACCTGTCGGATGCGCGCAGCCGCATCGAGGACGCGGACTTCTCGGCGGAAACGACCAACCTCGCCAAGGCTCAGATCCTGTCGCAGGCCGCGACCGCGATGCTCGCCCAGGCGAACCAGAGCCAGCAGAACGTGCTGAGCCTGCTGCGCTAAGAAACCAGACGCGTAACAGTAGCGTAAGCTTCCTCACCCCCGGCGGGAAACCGCCGGGGGTTTTTGTTTGCTTGGTGGACGCCGCCGAATCCGTTCGTCGCACCGCCCGCTCGGATTGCCCGCTCTCCTGAGGCTCTCGCCGAGCACGTTCATCTGGCGGACAGGTTGATCTGAACACGCCCCGGGAAAGGGGGACCAGATTCAGAGGAGTCGCTCCATGCGCGTCATTTTCAAAAGGTCAGAAGCTCATTTCCTGCTCGCCATGCTGGCCCTGCCTGCTTCGGCCAGCTTCGCTGCTCAGCAGCAGAATGCTCCCGATCCCAATATCGTCGTGAATGGCGTGGTGCCCGCCGCGCCCGCGGCGGCTGCGATGACGGCGGGGCCGGAGATCAAGGGCGTGATCACCGCGCGCAGCGGCGACAAGATGAAAGTCACGGCTGCCGACGGAACGAGCACCGTTGTCGCCATCAACGATGCGACGCGGATCAAGGCGGCAAGCGGCCTGTTCGGCGGCAACCGTGGCAAGCTTGGCGCGGAGTCGCTGCTCAACGGGCTGCCGGTGACCGTGAAGACGCTGCAAGGCGGCGGCGAACTGGTCGCCAGCCAGATCGCTTTCCGGAACACCGACCTCAAGACCGCGACGATGATCCGCAACGGAACGTCGCAGCGCTTCGAGGAGCAGACGGCGGCCACCGAGGCGCTGCGCGGCCGTATGGGCGACATCGACAAGTATAATGTGAAGGCCACGACGAACGTGCACTTCGATACGGGCCGGACCGAGTTGTCGGAGCAAGACAAGGCTGCCTTGTGTTCGACGGCCACGACGGCCCAGGCGACGGACAACGCGCTGCTGCTGGTCGTCGGCTATACCGATTCGGTCGGAAGCGACGATTTCAACCAGACGCTCAGCGAAAAGCGCGCCAATCGCGTCATCAATTACCTTCAGCAGGTTTGCGGCTGGAAGCCCTATCGCATGCTGACGCCCACCGGCATGGCCAAGGCCGATCCCGCTGCGCCCAACGACACCGAAGAAGGCAAGGCGCAGAACCGCCGCGTCGCCGTGAACGTGCTGGTCAGCAAGGCCGTCGACGGCATGTGAGTCCCTCGGGGCGTCTTTTGGACGCCCCGGGAACCCCTCAAGCCGCGGCTTTCACCTCGTTAGCAACCGCGCGGCGCACGACCGGGCGGAAGACGATGTGCAGCAGGATGTCGGCCTCGCGCTGGAGCTGCGGGGCCGGCGCCATCGTCAGCGCGGCGGGACCGGTGCAGCGGAACAGGCCGTCGGCGATCGTCTCCATGCCGTCATGGATCACCGGCGCCGCGACCGACTGTGCGTCGTTCACCATGCCGAAGCTCTCGGCGACGAAGAAGCGCGCGGATTCGATCTGCACGCATTCGAACGCCGCGCCCCATTGCACGCCGGCAGTGAAGCGCCCGGCGCCGATCGGCACCGCCACTGCGTAGAAGCCGTCGTGCGTCGGGTGCGCGTCGATGTCGACGACCGTCTGCCCTTCGGCATCGACCAGGACCACCGGCACCTGCAGCGGCGTGCCGGTCATGTCGCCGGTGGTGACTTCCAGGCCGAAACGGCGCCAGGCCAGCATCGACAGGTTGAGCGCCAGCCCCTGCTCGCGGATTTCGCCGGGGATATAGAGGCGGTTGGCGTGCATCAGATAGGGCAGGCCGCGCGACTTGAGGCCAGCCAGCGCCGCCTCAGCATCGAGCAGCGGCACCACGTCCTCGGTGCCCAGATTCACGTCGTGGTCGAAGCAGCGGAGCACTTCCAGCTCCTCGGGCATCGGCATGAACAGCAGCCGCGCGAGCGCCGCCGTCGCCGCCTGCCGCCAGGCATCGGCGTCACCGGGGAGCGCAAAACGGGCGCTCTCGGCCGCGAAGGCGATGGCACCAGCCTGGGCGCGGTCGCGCGTCGCGCTCTGCTGTGACTTGATGCCGGCGGCCTTGCGGACCGGCGAGCCGTCCCATTTGTAATCGATCACCGACCCTTGCGCGATCGTGCAGAGCTGCTCGACGACCGCGATCGGGTCGCACAGCATGTCGATGGTGCGGAAATCATAGCTGCGGGCGTCGATCAGGCCCTGCTTGTCGAGGCCGGTCGGCTGCTCTTCACGCAGCAGCAGATAGCGGCCGGCGACGTGCAGCCCCATCCGCGCCTCCAGCATCGGCGCGACCTTGTCCTGCACCGATCCGTGATAGCCGAGATCGGCAAGGATCACCGCGTCGCCCGGATTGACGCCGGCGCGCTTCAGATGCGCGATCAGCCGGTCGGCGAACTGGCCCGAGCGATAGACGATCTGCCCGATCGTTTTCGCGTCGAGCACCGTCTCGACGAAATCGGCATCGTCGGCCCGCGCATCGAGCTTCAACTTGGAAAGCTCGCCCTGCTTGAACAGGAATTGCCGCGCAAGCACTTCGACCGTGCTGCGCTTGCCTTCCTGGAGCAGGCGGGCGCGGACGGCGGCCTCATCGATCAGGCCCGATCGCGCCGCGGTCTGACGGCTGATCTCGACCCGCTGCTTGGTTTCGCCGGGGAACACCGCCTCGAACACTTCCGCCGGCAGGAAGCCGTCGCGGAGCAGGAACAGCAAATGCGTCTTGCGGCCGGTCCTCTCGGCGATCGCGACCTGCTCGGCGCGCAGCCATTCGGCGTAGGAACGGAGTAGCGGCCCCAGCACGTCATGGCCCAGCGCATAGGCCGGCTCTTCGTCAGCGCGCAGCGACACGAGCGGGCGGTGCGGCTGGAAGGCCGGGCGTGTGACGCGCACATCCGGATGCACCAGCGCGCTCGCCGCTGCCTCGAGCCGCAGCCGCGCCTTGGCCTGCTCGTCGAACTGGACGAGATGGCAGGTATTGATGCCGAGTTCGGCCGGCGCGACCTGGTCGGCAATGCGGTTGTCGCCCAGGTGGAGGATGGCGTCGGGCTTGCAGCCGAGCGCTTCGAGGACGGGCCCGAACAGGCCGTCGGCCTTGTTCATGCCATAGGCGCTCGACGGGAAAATGCGGCCGATCAGCGACGCGATGTCCTCGCCCGCCGCGCTCGCGATCAGCGCGCGGAGCTGGGTTTCGCTCAGATAGGTGTCGGACACGATGATGACGCCGAGGCCCTTGGCCTTGGCGGCGCGGATCAGGTCCTGAACGGGCGCGAACCCGTAGCAATGGCGCGCTTCGGCGGCCAGCTCCTCCGCGACCGACGCGGCAACGTCGCCGCCGGGGCGGAGCCGGTCATGGATTTCCTCGATGCCCACTTCGAAACTGTCGCGGAACAGTTTGGCCGCATGGCGCGCCGCGCCTTCCGCCCGCCGCCGCGGCTCGATCGCGCCGCCGGTGAAGCCCAGGTCCGCAAACACGTCCGACGGCGTCGCGGTGTCGCGCCACACGAGCGTGTCGAAACAGTCGAGCGAAAGCCAGCGGACGCTGTCCGGCGCCTGATCGAGCAGGCCGGTCAGTTCATGCGAGCGAAGCTGGATTTTCATGAGCACCCTTCGAAAGTTCGGGCGCCCTTGTTGGCGAAAGATGGTTGAGAAGTTTTTAACCGTGCCAGACGACCTTGCTGCCGTGCGGATGGCCCGTCGCGAGATGGCGCTCGCTGCCGCCCGGCCATTGCTGCAGCCGCAGCTCGGCGACGCCGCCCTGCCCGTTCAGCTCGTAGCGCAACCAGGCGAGCGGGCGCTCCCGCGTCGCCCGTTCGCCAGCCCGCACAAGCGCGTCGCGAATGCGGGCCTGCTTGTCCGGCGCCAGATAGGTCCAGAAGATTGTGTGGAAGACGACGCGGCAGGCGCCTTCCGCCTGCGGCTCAGTGAGCACGCGATCGACGAAATCCGCGGCGTCGGCCTTCTCGATCTGCGGCAGATGCTCGGCGGCAATCGCGAGCGCCGCCTCCAGCCGCTGCATCCGCTCCGCCTGATCGGCCCAGCAATAGGCGACCAGCCGCTCGCGCTGGGCGGGATCGGAGACCGGCACCGGAGCCTGGTCGGCCGCGCGTCGCGCCACGATCCGGACCTCGGCAGCAGGCGGCGACACTCCGTCCCAGGCCGGCGCGATCTGCAGCGGCGAGGCCGGATCGCCGGCTGTCGTCTCACCCAGCCGATAGCCGAACCGATCGAGATTCTGGTTGAGCCCGGCGCTTGCCCCAAGCTCGATCAGCTCGAACGGCAGGCCATAATCCGCGGCAAGCACGAGCACGCCCGCCATGATCGGCCCGGCGCGCCCTGTCTCATTTGTCTGCGGCGGCGAACCGAGCCACGGAGAAAGCTGCGCGTCGAACCGCTGCAGCACATCGCGCACCACTGCATCGGCATCGTCGAGCTGCCCGGCATACAGCGCAGTCAGCCGCTCATCGACATCCGCGCGTGCCAGCGCATGGAAGCCCCCGGCCAGCCGCAACGGCACCGAATCACCGCTCCCGCGCGGGTCGCCGGCCCAATCGAGCGCTCGCCGGCCCGTCTCGGTCGAGCGATCCAGCGCCGCCTCGATCCCCCGGATCACCGCCGCCGTGACCGGCGTCCCCGACCGCTCGCAATAGATCGCCTGATTGCGAAACGCCTCGCGGACATCGGCTTCACTCACGCTTCCTCCATCTCCGCTTCGGCTGCCTGGCGCGCCCACATTTCGGCATAGAGGCCGTTCTGGCGGAGCAGGCTGGCGTGATTGCCGCGCTCCGCCACCCGGCCGTCGTTCAGCACCACGATCTCGTCCGCATCAACGATCGTCGACAGACGGTGCGCGATCACGATCACGGTGCGCTGGGCCGAGACGTCGCGGAGCGTGCGCTGGATTTCGGCCTCGGTGCGGCTGTCCAATGCGCTGGTCGCTTCGTCGAGGATCAGGATCGGCGGGTCCTTGAGCAAGGTCCGCGCGATCGCGACGCGCTGCTTCTCGCCGCCCGAAAGCTTCAGCCCGCGCTCGCCGACCTGCGTCTTGTAGTCGTCCGGCTGGGCCGCGACGAAATCGTGGATCGCTGCGCCGCGCGCAGCCGCCTCGACCTCCTCCGGCGTCGCGCCTTCGCGGCCATAGGCGATGTTGTAGCCGATAGTGTCGTTGAACAGCACCGTGTCCTGGGGCACGATGCCGATATTCTCGCGCAGAGTCCGCTGCTGGACGCGGCCGATATCCTGCCCGTCGATCGAAATGCTGCCGCCGGTCACGTCGTAGAAGCGGAACAGCAGCCGCGCTATCGTCGACTTGCCCGCGCCCGACGGGCCCACGATCGCCAGCGTCTTGCCGCCCGGCACAAGGAAGCTCACGCCCTTCAGGATCGGCCGGTTCGCTTCATAGCCGAAACGCACATTGTCGAACTTCACCCGGCCTTCGCTGACGATCAGCGGCTGGGCGCTCGGCACGTCCACCACTTCGGCTTTCTGGTCGACCAGCTCGAACATCGCGGCCATGTCGATCAGGCCCTGGCGGATCGTGCGATAGACCATGCCGAGCATGTCGAGCGGCCGGAAAAGCTGGGCGAGCAAGGTGTTCACCAGCACCACGTCGCCTGGCGTGAAGCGGCCTTTCGACCAGCCCCAGACGGTATAGCCCATCGCCCCCGCCATCATCAGATTAGTGATGAAGGACTGGCCGATGTTCAGCCAGGCGAGCGAGTTCTCCGACCGCACCGCGGCATCGGCATAGGCGCGCGCCGCCTTTTCGTAGCGCGCCGCTTCGCGGTCCTCGGCGCTGAAATATTTGACGGTCTCGTAGTTCAGCAGCGAATCGACCGCTTTCGCGACCGCGCCGGTGTCGAGGTCGTTCATCCGCTCGCGCAGATGGTTGCGCCAGTCGGTCACCTTGCGTGTGAAGACGATATAGGTCGCGACCATCAGGAAAGTCGCCGCGACCATGCCGAAGCCGAATTTCACCCAGAAGATCACCGCGACGGCGGTCAGCTCGATCACCGTCGGGCCGATGTTGAACAGCAGGAAATAGAGCATCACGTCGATGCTCTTGGTGCCGCGCTCGATCACCTTGGTGACCGCGCCCGTCCGCCGCTCGAGATGGAAGCGCAGCGATAAGTCGTGGAGGTGGCGAAAGACGTGCGTCGCCAGACGCTGCGTGGCGTCCTGCCCGACGCGCTCGAACACGGTGTTGCGCACATTGTCGAACAGCACGCCGCCGAACCGCGCCGCCGCATAGGCAACGACGAGCGCGACGGCGAGCGACACGCCCGGCTGCAGGCCCGGGGCCATCCGGTCGATCGCGGCCTTGTAGGCGAACGGCATCAGCAGCGTGGTCGCCTTGGCGACCAGCACCAGCGCCAGCGCCAGCACGACGCGCCGGCGGATTGCCGGCTCATGCTCCGGCCACAGATAGGGAACGAAGCGCCGGAACACGCCCCAGCTTAGGGACTGTTCCTTAGTGCCCCCGGTCACAGATTTCGCCATCTTCGTCGATGTAGGGAGGAACGCGCGCGAAACCAATGCAACCTATGCTAGGGTGCGATGGTTGAGTCGCTCCGAGGAGAGTGGCGATGGGCCCGTTCATTTACGTAATGGCGATCATGGGTTGCGGCGACGGCGGCTATCAATGCACCGAAGCGCGGCTCGTGCAGACCCGATACGAGACGCTTGGCGCCTGCCAGCAAGCGGCCCAGGCCCAGCTCATCGCGAACGGCGACCTCGATTATCCTGAAATCATGGCCAATTGCCGCTCCATCACCAGCCAGATGGCGATGGCAGATACGAAGCCCGCCAAGCGGTAGTTGCTCCTCTCGGGCGGCGACACTAAAGCCGCCCGGCCATGGCCGATCCCGTTATCATCGCGGTGCCGAAGGGGCGCATCCTCGAGGAAGCGCTGCCCTTGCTCGCGCGCGCCGGAATCGAGCCGGAGCCGGCCTTTGCCGACGAGGGCAGCCGGGCGCTCCGCTTTGCGACCAATCGCCCCGACATTTCGCTGATCCGCGTGCGCGCGTTCGACGTCGCGACCTTCGTCGCCCACGGCGCCGCCCAGCTCGGCATCGTCGGCTCCGACGTGCTGGAAGAGTTCGACTATTCGGAGCTGTACGCGCCGGTCGATCTCGGCATCGGCCATTGCCGGATTTCGGTTGCCGAGCCGGCCGAGCTCGCCGCCTCGGATGATCCGCGCGAATGGAGCCATGTCCGCGTCGCAACTAAATATCCCGGCCTGACCCGGCGGCACTTCGAAGCGCGCGGCGTGCAGGCCGAATGCGTGAAGCTCAATGGCGCGATGGAGCTGGCGCCGACGCTGGGCCTTGCCAGCCGCATCGTCGATCTCGTGTCGTCGGGGCGCACGCTCAAGGAAAACGGGCTGGTCGAGGTCGAGGTGATCGCCGAGGTCAGCGCGCGCCTGATCGTCAACCGCGCCGCCTTCAAGATGCGCTCCGCCCAGATCGCGCCTTTGGTCGAGGCGTTCCGCGAGGCGGTACGGTGATTCGCCTTTCCGCTTCGGATGCCGATTTTGCCGCCCGTTTCGAAGCGCTGGTCAATGCGCGGCGCGAGGCCCACGCGGATGTGTCGCGCGACGTGACCGCGATCCTTGCCCGGGTGCGTACCGAAGGCGACGCGGCGCTCGCCGACTATACGCGCCGCTTCGACTGCCACGATCTCGATACGAATGGCTGGCGGATCGATCCGGCCGAGTGCCGTACCGCGCTGGATGCCCTTGATCCGGAGCTGCGCAAGGCGCTGCAACTCGCCGCCGACCGGATCACCGCCTATCACGAGAAACAGCGGCCCGAGGATCGCGACGAAACGGACGCCGTCGGCGTCCGCGGCGGCGCGCGCTGGAGCGCGGTCGAAGCGGCGGGCTTGTACGTGCCCGGCGGACGCGCCGCCTACCCCAGTTCCCTCCTGATGAACGCGATCCCCGCCAAGGTCGCCGGAGTCGGACGGCTGGCAATGGTGACGCCCACGCCTGACGGCGCGGTCAACCCACTGGTGCTGGCGGCGGCGGCGCTGGCCGGCGTCGACGAAATCTGGCGCGTCGGCGGCGCGCAGGCGATCGCGGCTTTGGCCTATGGCACCGATCGCATCGCGCCGGTCGACGTGATCGTCGGCCCCGGCAATGCCTGGGTGGCGGAGGCGAAGCGCCAGCTCTACGGCGTGGTCGGCATCGACATGGTGGCGGGCCCCTCCGAAATCCTGGTCGTCGCCGACGCGCAGAACGACCCGGAATGGATCGCCGCCGACCTGCTCAGCCAGGCCGAGCACGATCCGACCAGCCAGTCGATCCTGTTCACCGACGATGGCGGTTTCGCCGACGCGGTCGCCGCTGCCGTCGACCGACAGATCGCCACGCTCGCAACCGGGGCGACGGCGCGCACGAGCTGGGATGCGAACGGCGCGATCATCCTCGTGCCGCACCTGATCGACGCCGCGCCCTTGATCGACAGGCTCGCCCCCGAGCATCTCGAACTGGCAGTCGAAGACCCCGAGCCGCTGTTTCGCGCCGTGCGCCACGCCGGCTCGATCTTCCTCGGCCGCCACACGCCCGAAGCGATCGGCGATTATTTGGGGGGCCCGAACCATGTGCTGCCCACCGGCCGCCGCGCGCGCTTCTCCTCGGGCCTTTCGGTGCTCGATTTCATGAAGCGGACGAGCTTTCTGGGTTGCAACGCGGCTTCGCTCGCCACACTTGGGCCGGCAGCCATCGCCCTTGCCGATGCGGAAGGGCTCCCCGCCCACGCCCGATCGGTTGCGCTCAGACTAGGACAATGACCCAGACCGCCCGCTCAAAATCCCGCTCCGCCGCCCGCCTCGCGGCCGTGCAGGCGCTGTACCAGCAAGAGATGGAGAAGACCTCCGTCCCCGTGCTACTGCACGAATTCCACCATCACCGGCTCGGCGCCACGATTGAGGACGTCGAATATGCCGATGCCGAGGTCGAGTTCTTCGACGATCTCGTGAAGGGCGTCGACGCGCGACGCGTGGAAATCGACCGGCTGATTGCCGCCAAGCTCGCCCAGGGCTGGAGCCTCGAACGGCTCGACCGCCCAATGCGCCAGATCCTGCGCGCCGGCACCTACGAATTGCTCGCCCGCGTCGATGTGTCGGTCGCGAGCGTGATCAGCGAATATGTCGACGTCGCCCACGCCTTCTACGACAAACGCGAGACATCGTTCGTGAACGGCTTGCTGGACGCGGTCGCGAAGGAAGCGCGGAGCTAGGCTCCAGCCCTCCGCAAAGGGGAGAGGGTTAGTTCAATGCCCCGCCTGCGGCCCGCGCTCGATCCCTGCAAGCGCAAGCTGCTCGTCGATCTGCGCGACCAGGCGGTCCAACCCGGCCTGATCCTTTGCCTCGGCGCGCGCCACGAGCACGTCCTGCGTGTTCGACGCGCGCAGCAGCCACCAGCCGTCCGGCGTGTTCACCCGCGCCCCGTCGGTGCGGTTCACGTCCGCGCCCGCGGTCTCCAGCCGGTCGAGCACTTCCTCCACCACGGCGAACTTCCGGCTCTCGTCGACCTGAAAGCGCATCTCCGGCGTGTTGACGACCAGCGGCATCTCGGACTTCAGCTCGGTCAGCGATTTGCCCGACAGCCGCACCGCGCCCATCAGGCGCACCGCTGCATAGAGCGCGTCGTCGAAGCCGTAATAATCCTGCTTGAAGAAGATGTGGCCGCTCATCTCGCCGGCGAGCGGCGCGTGCACGTCCTTCATCTTGGATTTGATGTGGCTGTGGCCGGTCTTCCACATCAGCGGCTTGCCGCCCAGCTCCGCGATCCGGTCGTAGAGCGCCTGCGACGCCTTGACGTCACCGATGATCGTCGCGCCCGGCTCGACCTTCAGCACCGGCTCGGCGAGAATGCCGAGCAATTGGTCGCCCCAGATGATCCGGCCCTGCCCGTCGATCGCGCCGATACGGTCGCCGTCGCCGTCGAAGGCGATGCCGAAATCGAGCCCCTTTTCACGCACCACGGTGCGCAGGTCCTCAAGGTTCTTTTCCTCGGTCGGGTCCGGGTGGTGGTTGGGGAAGCGCGGGTCGACGTCCGTGAACAGCAGATGATGCTCGCCGGGCAGCAGCTTGACGAGCTTTTCCAGCGCCGGGCCGGCCGCGCCGTTGCCGGCGTCCCAGGCGATGCGGAACTCGCCGCCCTGATAGCCGGCGGTCAGCCGCTGCACATACTGGTCGAGAATGTCGAAATCGGTGACTTGCCCACGCTCTTCGGCTTCCTCCCAATCGCCTTCGGCGGCCAACTTCCCGATCTGCTGGATGTCGGGCCCGAAAAACGGCCGGTGCTGAAACACCATCTTGAAGCCGTTATAGCTCGGCGGATTGTGGCTGCCGGTGATCTGGATGCCGCCGTCCACTTCGAGCACGGCTTCGGCATAATAGAGCATCGGCGTTGGCCCGAGCCCCACACGCACCACGTCGCAGCCGCTCTGCGTCAGGCCCTCGACCAGCGCCTCGGCCAGCATCGGCGAGCTTTCGCGGCCGTCCCAGCCCACCGCCACCCGCGTGCCGCCGGCCCGGCGCAGCAAGGTGGCAAAACCACGGCCGATCGCGCGGGCGTCATCGGCACCGAGTGTTTCGCCGATCACGCCGCGAATGTCATACTCGCGCAGGGACGTGGGGTGGAAATTGTAGGTCATTTGTTCTCCGATGTTCGATCCCAAGCTCCGTTCGGGCTGAGCCTGTCGAAGCCCATTCCTTCTTCTTTCGGAGCCAGACAAGAAGGGAAGGGCTTCGACAAGCTCAGCCCGAACGGCGTTTCAGCGCTTAATGTTGTCGGTTTGCGTTCAGTTCCCTGAGCAGCACATCCCGCGCCAGGTTGGTGCGGCGGGCGAGCTCGGGCGTGCCGCCGGCATCGGGATGAACGCGTGCGATGATGCGGCGATGCGCGGCGCGAATCTCGTCGGCATCCGCACCGCTTCTGAGACCCAGCAGCGAGCGTGCCTCACCTAGCGGCATGGTCAGCGCGCGGCGCTGGCGATTGCCGCTCCACCAGGCGAAGGCGAAGCCGGCCAGCACGAGCAGCGCAAGCAGCTTGCCCATCAGGCGGCGGCCGCGTCGATCCGTTCAGGAAGCGCGAGGCCGGAGACCAGCTCGCGCAGCTCCTGCCGCGCCGCGACATGGCTGATGCCGATGTCCTGGATCTGGCCGATGTCCAGCATGGTCAGGCCGCTCGGGAACAGCTCGCGATAGATGACGCGCTCGCCAAGGCCCGGGATGAGGCGAAAGCCGACGCGCTTCGAAAGCTGCACCAGCGCCTCGCCGACGCGGCGCATGTTGCGCGCCTCAATATGCTGCATGCGGTTGCGGAGCACGACCCAGTCGATCGTCGCGCCGTCGGTCTTCGCCCGCGCCTTGCGCGCGTCCCAGATCAGCTCCGAATAAAAGCTCGGCCGGCTGACCTTGTAGTTTTCCGGGTCGACCTGCCCGATCAGGTCGAAGTCGACGAAGCTGTCGTTCATCGGCGTGACCAGCGTGTTGGCGCGGGTCGCGGCGCGCCGTGCGATCGGATCGTCGCGGCCCGGCGTGTCGATCACGACGAACTCGGCGCCTGCGGCTGCTTCCGCCAGCGCCGCGTCGAACCCTTCCTCGCTCGTTCCGTCGACGACGGAAAAGGCCGGCTGCGGCAGCTCGATGCCCCGTCGCTTCATCGTCGCCGCGCGGTTCTCGAGATAGCGCGCGAGCGTCTTCTGCCGGTGGTCGAGGTCCAGCGCAGCGACCGATCGCCCCTGCGCGGCAAGCGCGACCGCGACATGCACTGCCGTCGTCGACTTTCCCGTCCCGCCCTTTTCGTTTGCGAAAACAATGATGTGCGCGCCGTGAACGGCCATGCCGCTGCTGTCCTTACTCAGATTACTTGATCGGGGACGTTGGCTCCCCCTATTGGGCTCCGCTCATACCAGCCCAGAGTCACCGTGCAAACCATCCGTCAGCTCAAACCGCTTCGGAAAGCGATCGCCGCGCTCAAGGCGCAGGGCGGGAAGGTCGCGTTCGTGCCGACGATGGGCGCGCTTCACGCCGGTCACATGGCGCTGGTCGAGGAAGCAAAGCGGCGCGCCGAGCATGTCGTTGCCTCGATTTTCGTGAACCCGAAGCAATTCGGGCCGAACGAAGACCTGTCCGCCTATCCGCGCCGCGCTGCCAAGGATTCGGCGATGCTGAGCGAAGCCGGCGTGGCGGTGCTCTGGATGCCCGAGGTCGAGGTCATGTACCCGGCGGGCCACGCGACCAACGTCTCCGTTATCGGCGTCAGCGACGGCCTCGACGGCGCCGCGCGTCCGGGCCATTTCGACGGCGTCGCGACCGTGGTCGCCAAGCTGTTCAACCAGGTGCGCCCCGATATCGCGCTTTTCGGCGAAAAGGATTTCCAGCAACTCGCCGTCATCCGCCGCATGGTCGCCGATCTGGATTTCGGCATCGAGATCGTCGGCGTGCCGACCGAGCGCGAGGAAGACGGCCTCGCCCTCTCCTCCCGCAATGTCTATCTGACCGAAGAGGAACGGCTGCAGGCTCGCGCCCTGCCCCGCGCACTTGGCGCAGCCGCAACGGCGATCGAGGGAGGCGGCGATGTCGCCGACGCGCTCGCCAAGGCCGAAGCCTCGCTGCTCGAAAGCGGCTTCCAGTCGGTCGACTATGTCGCGCTCTGCGACGCGGCGACGCTGCAGCCGGTGACGGCGCTGACGCAGCCTTCTCGTTTGCTCGCCGCCGCCCGCATCGGCGCGGCGCGGCTGATCGACAATGTGCCGGTCATGCCTAAATAACGATTCTCAATTCGCGTTAACCATTCTTCAAAACCCTGGGCTCCAGTCTGCACCACGCAGCAGCAGGGGATTTGCTGATATGGGAAGCAGTTACAAAAGCGCCGCGTTCCTGATCGAGAGCCGATTGGCCGATGCCGCGCGCGGCGATGCGGACGCATGTTTCGATCTGGGCATCGCCTATTCGTCGGGCGCCGGCGGCCTCGAGATCGACATGATCGAGGCGCACAAATGGTTCAACCTGTCGGCCCTGTCGGGATCGTCGCGTGCAGCCGAGTGCCGCGCCGAGATCGCCGAAGACATGACAGCGCGCGAAATCGCCGAAGCGCAGCGCCAGGCGCGCGCGTGGCTGAACGCGACGCAGCGCCGCGCGGCTTAACCCACAAAAGAAAGGCGCGGCGGGGACGGACCTTTCCCCACCGCGCCAGCCTTGCTCCCCTCCCAGGACGTGTTCGGGATGACGCGTTAGCGCGTCACTTCACCCCTTCCCCTTCTTCAGTCTCCAGCGCGGCGAGCGCTTCGCGCAGCGCCTTGGCAGCGTCACGGACCGCCTTGACCCGATCGGGCGCTTGCGGCGCGGCCACGACCGGCTTGGGCACATCGGCAACGGCGAGCTGCACCGGCGCCGGCGCGGGTTCGTTCGCTTTTTCCGGCATCGCAACCGGCGGCGGCGGAGCCGCTTCAGTTAAACGACCCTGATTCGGATCGATCGCGCGGGCCGGACCTTCGGGCTCGATCGCGGCGAGATCCGACGATTCGTCGTCCGGACCCTGCGTCTCCACCTGCATTTGCGGGGGCACCGGCGCCGGCTGAACCACCGGCGGAGGCGGCGCAAACTCGGCGCGCCGCTCGGCATAGCGCGGCTCCGCGCCGCAGATCGCGACGTCGTTCTCGTCCGGCACCGACTGGATCATGTCCATCAGCCCGCGCTCGGAGACATAGCCCGCTTCGCGCAGCTCGGCCGCCGCATCGGCGCAGCGGTCGGGGGAATAATCGGCGTTCGAGAATTGATTGCCCAGCGCCGTTTCATAGTCCGTGTAGGCGGTGAGACCGCCCGACGGCCCATGCGTGCGGATGAAATGCTGACGCACGACGCTCTGGTTCTGCGCGATCAGGTCGCGATTGGCGCGGATGAATCGGTTGTAATCCTCGCCGATGCCGGGCTCCTGGTCCCGGCAGTTGAGCATCGAGACCAGCAACATGGTCTTGAAGCGCTGAACCTTCAGCGCATCCAGCTCGCTGCCCTGCCAGCAGTCTCCGTTGAACGACGACACGTTCGCGTGCAGCGGCGCTGACGCGCACGACAATAGGAGCGCTAACGCGCTGATATGGCGGCCAAACATGTGATATTCCCCTTCGCGACGGCGCTCGCCTACCGCTCTTACGGTCGAGGAGAGTCGCCGAAGGAGAAGGTATCACATGACCTTCAACCGGCAACGGTAAGCCGTTCAGAAAAGGGGGCAAAATGGGTTAGTTTCCGTTCAGGAACGACGAGTCGAGTTCCCAACGCGATATTATGACGTCGTAACGATCAGGCGGCGAGCGGCCAGTCGGGTTCCGCGTCCCGCGCTTCGAGCGTGAACAGCTCGAACGCCGCGCCTTCGTCGATCCAGAACTCGACGATTCCCCGGCGGATTTCCTCGGCATGGAAGCCGAGTTCGCAGGCCGTCTCGACGATCGCCTCGACCGACAGCGCGGTCGTGACCGGCAGCATCTGGACGCCGGCGAGGCGCGTCTTGAACGCCGCCGGCGTGAAGCTCACGCGCTCCAGCGTCAGCGCAGCCAGCGCGGTCTTGGCGCGCTCCGGATTATCGACGGCGATGCTCCGCACCATGATCCTGTTCCTTCGTCACGCGAGCTGCGCCAGCGCCACCCAGATAAAAGGCAGCGCCGCGAAGCTCAGGAATAGCCCGGTCAGCACGGCCAGGCTGTCGTCGCGGCGGCGAAGGGCCGGAGAAACAATCATCGTGTTCATGCTCCTCTCAAAGCCCGCCGCAGCCGAAACGGCTATGCTGTCCGGCACAGTCGCGGCCGGACGAGAGAGAAATACCGCCCGCGCCGCTGGACAGTCTATCGACGATGCTGCAGACCCGTTCTGCAGAATTGCAGAGGCGGCGATGCAGTGGGAATGGACCGATGCGCGCTACTTCCTCGCCGTGGCGCGGGACGGAGCAACGCTGCGCGCGGCCAACCGGCTCGGCGTCAACCAGACGACCTGCGCAAGGCGCATCGCCGCGCTTGAGGAGGCGCTGCAGCTCAAGCTCTTCACCCGCTCCGGCAGCGGCTATGAGCTGACCGACGCCGGCCGCGCGCTCGTCCCCGCGGCCGAAGCGCTGGAAGCGGCGGCCGACGGCTTCGCCGCGACGGCCGGCGCGACGTCGCGCGGCCTCAACCGCGCGCTGCGCCTCACCACCGCCGAAGCGTTCGAACGGCGGATCGCCGCGCCAGCGCTGGCCGCCGCACGCCGCCGCCTGCCGGGCCTGCGCTGCGAACTCGAAGTCACCACCGACAAGCGCGACTTGGTGCGCGGCGACGCCGACATTGCGATCCGCGGCGGGCCGCCCCCACAGGACGGCGGGCTCATCTGCCGCCGGCTCGGCGACATCGTCTGGGGCGTCTATCGCCATGTCAGCTACCCGCACCCGGTCTCGATGGACGCGATCGGCGACCATGCGTTCGCGAGCGTCGAGGGGCAGGCGCTGGCCGGGCTCAAGGCGCTGGTGCCGGAGGCGCGCGTGGTCCAGATCACCTCGACCCTGCAGGCCGTGATCGAAACGCTGCGCGCCGGCGACTGCATCGCGGGGCTGCCCACTTTCGTCGGCGACCACGAGGCCGATCTGGTCCGCTGCGGACTGGTCGACGAAGGCGAGACCGACTGGGCAATCTGGCTGCTTTATCCCGAACGGCTGCGCGGATCGCCGGAAGTGCGCGTCATGGCGGACTGCATCGTCGAGCAGATGGCCGCGACCAGGCAGGCGGCCTGAGCCTCCGTCCATCCCGAGCGAAGTCGAGGGACCCAGGCCGCGACCAGGCAGGCGGCCTGAGCCCTCGAATCGTCCATCCCGAGCGAAGTCGAGGGACCCACTGGACTTATCGAAGTGCGTGCCTCGACTTCCTTGCGGAGCAAGGAAGTTCATCCTGAGCGCCTGCCTTGGCAGGCAGTCGAAGGGCTCGGCATGGACGGCTTTGGGCCAGGCCCTACCTAAAAATCCGGCAGCACCTGTTCGGCGATCCCCCAGCCTTTCAGCGCGCGGGCGTTGGCGCGCTCGACCATCTCGGCACCGTCCAGCACCGTCCAGCGCGCGGCCGAATCTAGGTCATTCAGTTCGTCCCAGCTCACCGGCGCCGCGACCGGACCGTGCGGGCGGGCGCGCGCGGCGTAGGGCAGGATCGCCGTCGCGCCGCGCTGGTTGCGCAGATAGTCGACGAAGATGCGGCCGACGCGCTTCGCCTTCGACATGTTGGAGACGAACCGCTCCGGCTCCGACTGTTCCAGGGCGAGGGCGAAGCGGTGGGTGAAGTCCTTCACCTGCGGCCATTCCGCGCGGGGCGTGAGCGGCGCGATCACATGGACGCCCTTGCCGCCGGACAGCATCGCGAAGGTGACGAGCCCCAAGTCCCCCAGATAGCGCTTCAGGTCGAGCGCTGCCTTCTTGACCTGCTCGAAGTCGAGGCCTTCATCCGGATCGAGGTCGAACACCATCCGGTCGGGCTTTTCGACGTCGGGCACGCGGCTGCCCCAGCCGTGCACTTCGATCGTGCCCATCTGCACGCAGGTCAGCAGTCCTTCGGCGCTGTCGACGTACAGATAGTCCTCGGTCGATCCGTTCTTTTCACGGACAGGGACGTGGTGAACATGGGTGCCGAACGTGCCGGCGTCGTGCTTCTGGAAGAAGCATTTCTTGGCGCGCCCCTGCGGGCAGCGGACCAGGCTGATCGGGCGGTTGGCCAGCCACGGCATCATGATCCCCGCCACCTCGGCATAATAGGAAGCGAGCTGGCCCTTGGTGATGCCTGAATCGGGATAGATGACCCGGTCCGGATTGCTGATCTTGATGCCATAGTCGGGGGCGGCGGAGACCTTGGCGGGCTTTTCCGGCTTCACCTCCGCCGGCTTCTTGTCCTCGCGCAAGCCGATGAAGCTGCCGTGGCGGACGACATTGTCGGCCGTGAACTCGGTGAAGGCGATCTCCGCCACCAGCTCCGGCTTGACCCAGCGCGCGCCGCGCGTGGCCGCCCGCGGCGCCGCGACCGGCGGCTTGTCGGTGGCGAGCTTTTCGAGCTTCGCGCTGATCTCCTCGATCAGCCGGGCGTCGAAACCGGTGCCGACCTTGCCGGCATAGCGAAGCGTATCCCCTTCGTTCAGCCCGAGCAGCAGCGAGCGGAAGCCGCGGCCCCGCGCTTCGCTCGGCGTCCAGCCGACGATCACGAATTCCTGCCGGTGCAGGCATTTGATCTTCAGCCAGCTCTGCGTGCGCTTGTGCAGATAGGGGGCGTCGGCGCGCTTCGAGACGATGCCCTCGAAGCCTTCGCGGCACATCGCCTGGAACAGCTTCTCGCCCTGGCCGATCACATGCTCCGCGAAATGGATCGGCCCTTCGTCCGGCATGATCGTGCGCAGCAGCTCCTTGCGCTCCAGATTGGGAAGGCGCGTCAGATCCTCGCCGTCGAGCGAGAGCAGGTCGAAGGCGAAGAAGCTCAAATCCTTGCCGCCGCGCTTCAGCGCATCCTGCAGCGCGGAGAAATTGGGCTTGCCCGCCTGGTCGAGCGCCACCGCCTCGCCGTCGATGAGCGCGGAGCCCAAATCCAGCTTCGCCGCCGCCGCCACGATGCCCGGAAACTTGTCGGACCAGTCGAGCCCGGTGCGGGTGTAGGCCTTCGCCTGCCCGCCGCCGACCGCGAGCAGCAGCCGGTAGCCGTCATATTTCGCCTCGTGCAGCCAGGCGGAGCCGGTGGGGACGGTGTCGACGAGAGTCGCGAGTTGGGGCGCGACGAAGGCGGGCAATTCCAATCCTCCCCGAGCTTTGCTCGGGGAGGGGGACCGCGCGGAGCGCGGTGGAGGGGCGGAGCGGAGCGACGAAGCAGCCCTCCGCTTCGCTCCGGCCCCTCCACCATGCTGCGCATGGTCCCCCTCCCCTGACTGCGTCAGGGGAGGATCTTTTCCGGCCGCAATCTCTTCCATCGTGCGGCCGGTCGATACGCTGGTCAGGCATCGGTCGACCAGATCGCCCGCGCCGCCCGCAAACTCGTCGTCGAGCTTGCGGAGCAGCCAATTCTCCGCCCGATCCTTCGGCCGCGGTTTCAGCCGGATCAGCAGCCACTCGCCTTTCATCCGCTCGCCGAACAGCCGGAAATGGAGATGGCCTTTTTCCAGGTCCTTCTCGCTCTTGCCCTCGACCGGCTCCCAAGTGCCGCGGTCCCACAGCATCACCGTGCCGCCGCCATATTCGCCTTTCGGGATCGTGCCTTCGAAGGTGGCATAGGACAGCGGGTGATCCTCGGTCCTGACCGCCAGGCGCTTGTCCTCGGGATCGAGGCTCGGCCCCCGCGTCACCGCCCAGGATTTGAGCGTGCCGCCCATTTCCAACCGCAAGTCCCAGTGCAGCCGCGTCGCATCGTGCTTCTGCACCATGAATGTATGGCTTCCGGCCTTCGCAGCGGTCCCGGGCGGCTCGGCGGTCTTCGCGAAATCGCGCTTGGCGTTGTAGCGGGCGAGCGGGTCGGCGGTCCTGGTGGCCATGATCGCGCGTCAGCCCGCCGCCCGTTTCTTCGCTGGCGCCGCTTTCTTGGCTGGAGCGGCCTTGGCCACAGGCTTGCGCGCCGGTTTCTTCGGCTCCGCCTCCCCGCTCTGCGCGCCCGGCCGTTCCAGCGATTTTTTCAGCGCGGCCATCAGGTCGACGACATTGCCGCCGCGCTTCGGGCCTTCCTCTTCCGGCTCCGGCGCGACCTTGCCGCCCTTGGCCTTGCGCTTGCGCTCGATCAGACCCTTCAGCGCATCGACATAGCGGTCGTGGAATTGGTCGGGCTTGAACGGCGCCGCCTTCTTCTCGATCAGCGTCTCGGCGAGGTCGAGCAATTCCGCGTCGGGCTCGACATCGGGAATGTCGCGGAAATAGCTCTGCGCGCGGTTCACTTCGTCGGCGTACCGCAGGGTCTCCAGCACGATGCCGCGCCCGCACGGCTTCAGGCTGACGATATATTCGCGGCCGCGCAGCGCGAGCTGGCCGATCGCGACTTTCTTGGTTCGCCTGAGCGCCTCGCGCAGCACCACGAACGCTTCTTCCGCCAGGTCATCGGCCGGCACGACATAATAGGGCTTCTCGAAATACAGCACGTCGATCTCGTGCGCATCGACGAACTGGGTCAGCTCCAGCGTCTTCTTCGATTCGAGCTTCACCGACTCGATCTCATTATCCTCGAGCAGGACGTAATGTCCCTTCTCATACTCGAAGCCGCGCACGATCTCCTCGGGATCGACCGGGCCGATGCCGGGCGCGACCTTTTCGTACTTGATCCGCTTGCCGCTGGGCTCGTGGATCTGGTGGAACTGGATCTGCGGGCCGCTCTTCGTCGCGGAATAAATCTCCACCGGAATCGAGACGAGCGCGAGCCGGATTTGTCCCTGCCAATAGGCGCGTGCGGCCATGAGTCACCTTCGTTGCGAGGCCGATTCAAAGCGCCAGCACAAGAGTCGTTCCCTTGAAGCCTCCTGCCTTCTAAAGCCGGTGCGATGACCGACCCGTTCGAGCTGTTCCGCAACTGGTACGACGAAGCGCGCACGACCGAGCCCAATGATTCGAACGCAATGGCATTGGCGACGGCAGATGCCGAGGCGCGTCCCTCCGTCCGCATGGTGCTGCTGAAGGGTTTCGACCCGCGCGGTTTCGTTTTCTACACCAATCGCGGCAGCCGCAAGGCGGGCGACCTCGCCGCCAACTCCCATGCCGCACTGCTCTTCCACTGGAAATCGCTGCGCCGGCAGATCCGCATCGAAGGGCCGGTGAGCCTCGCTTCGGACGAAGAGTCGGACGCCTATTTCGCCACCCGCAGCCGCGATTCGCAGCTCGGCGCCTGGGCCTCGGACCAGTCGCGCCCGCTCGACGCCCGCTCGACCTTCGAGCGCCGGTTCGAAGAGGTGCAGCAGCGCTTCGACGGGCAGCCGGTCCCCCGCCCGCCTTTCTGGGGCGGCTATCGCGTCGCGCCCGAGCGGATGGAGTTCTGGCAGGACCGCGCGCACCGCCTGCATGAGCGTCGCCTGTTCGTGCGCGACGGCGGCGCATGGCGCGAAGGCCTGCTCTACCCGTGACCGACGCGCGGCTGGAGCAGCATGGATCACTCACCGCGCGCGCGGCGCTTGCCAGCGTGTCGATGGCGCTCTTCCTGCTCGCGCTGAAAAGTTATGCCGCCTGGGCGACCGGATCGGTGGCGATGCTCGGCTCGCTTGCCGACACCGCCTTCGACGTCTGCGCGTCGCTGATCACGCTCTACGGCGTCCGGCTCGCCGCCCAACCCGCCGATCGCGACCATCGCTTCGGCCACGGCAAGGCCGAGGCGCTCGCGGCGCTGGTGCAGGTCGCGCTGATTGCCGTATCCGCAACCGGCATCCTCTGGCGCGCGATCGACCGGCTGCGCCACGGCGGCCAGACCCAGGGCGCCGAGTTCGGCATCGGCGTCTCGATCATTGCGATCCTCTGCACCTTCCTGCTGCTCGCCTATCAGCGCCGCGTGATCGCACGCACCGGCTCGGTCGCGATCCAGGCCGACAACGTCCATTATCAGTCCGACCTGCTGCTGAACGGCAGCGTCATCGTCGCGCTGCTGCTCGACCAGTTCACCGGTTTGCGCGGCGCGGACCCGATCTTCGGCATCGGCATCGCGCTCTGGCTCGCCTGGGGCGCGTGGACGGCCTCGTCGCACGCGATCGACCAATTGATGGACCGCGAATGGCCCGAGGAAAAGCGCCAGCGCTTCGTCGACCTCGCCAACGCCCAGCCGGGATTCCGCGGCATCCATGATCTGCGCACCCGCACCAGCGGCGCCCATGATTTCGCCCAGTTCCACGCCTGGGTCGACCCGCGCATGACGATCGCCGAGGCGCATGAAATGGTGGAAGCGGCCGAGCTGGCGCTCGAAACCGCCTTTCCCGGCACCGAAGTGCTGATCCATCTCGATCCCGAAGGCCAGATCGACCGCGCCGGAGAGGCCGACGAAGTGCTAAGGGAAACGCCGGAAACATAAGGGGAGGACAGCATGATCGGCTATACGCTCGTCGGGACCAACGATCTCGATCGCGCCAAGAGCTTCTACGACGCCCTTTTCGGGGAAATCGGCGTCGGGCGCATGATGGAAATGGAGCAGATGTGCGCCTGGGGCGGCTCATGGGATCGCCCGATGTTCGGCGTCACCCGACCCTATGACGGCCAAGCGGCAACGTCGGGCAACGGCACGATGATGGCGGTCGTCGTCGACACGCGCGACAAGGTCGACCGTCTCCACGGCAAGGCGCTCGCCCTGGGCGGCAAGGACGAGGGAGGGCCGGGCGTCCGTGGAGAAGAAGGCGAGCAGGCCTTCTACGCCGGCTATTTTCGCGATCTGGACGGGAACAAGCTCTGCGCGTTTCGGATCGGGCCGGCCTAGGGCTCAAACAACAACGGCGCGGGAGCCAGTCCCGCGCCGTCAGTCGTGCTGGGCACGCCGGCCGGAGTTCGCCGGCTCTTCGCCTAAGCTGCGCTTAGGCTCGGCGGCTCACTCGTAATCCCCACCCATGTTCTGGTTGCGCGGCGGCGCGGCGGCGGTGAGGCGGAGCGCCTCGGCCTGCTGCGCCAGCGAGCCCAGCTCGTCGACGGCGTCGTCGTCGTCCATCTGCACGCGCTGCAGGCTGGTGACGAGCGTGTCGTGCAGATCGTCCGGGCGGACCGTCTCTTCGGCGATCTCGCGCAGCGCCACGACCGGGTTCTTGTCGCGGTCGCGATCGATGGTCAGCTCGGCGCCGCCCGACACTTGCCGGGCGCGCTGGGCCGCCAGCAGCACCAGATCGAACCGGTTCGGGATCTTGTCGACGCAATCCTCGACGGTAACGCGCGCCATCAAACGCTCCAGTTTAGACGGAATTCGGGAAGGCGCGGCACATAGGAAGACCAAGCCTCAGAGTCAACTTGCACACATCGCCGGGGCCCTTCATGGGAGGCGCGTGACAGGGGACAGCGACAGCTTCGACGTCGACGGCAATCGCCTGACCCTGCTGATCGAGCCGCAGGACCGGCTGACCGGCCTGCTCGCGCTCATCGAAGGAGCGCGGGAAAGCTTGCGCCTCCTCTATTATATTTTCGCCGACGACAGGGCCGGCGCGCAGGTGCGCGACGCGCTCGTCGCGGCCTGCGAGCGCGGCGTCCATGTCAGCCTGATCATCGACGGCTTCGGTAGCGCGCCCGAAAACGCGTTTCTGGCCCCCTTGCGCGAAGCCTGCGTCGACATCTGCCGTTTCCTGCCGCGCTATGGCCGCCGCTACTTGCTCCGCAACCACCAGAAGCTCGCCATCGCCGACGAGCGGGTTGCGATCGTCGGCGGCTTCAACATCGAGGATGCCTATTTCGCCGGGCCGGACGCCGACGGCTGGCGCGATCTCGGCCTGATCGTCGAGGGGCCGGCGGCAGGGCGGCTGGTCGGCTATTTCGACGCGCTCTCCGCCTGGACCAAGCGGCCCAAGGCGCGGATGCGCGACCTGCGCCGCGCGCTCCGCCGGTGGAGCGAGCCGAACGGCAAGGTCCGCTGGCTGCTGGGCGGCCCGGCACGGCGGTTGAGCCCCTGGGCGCGCACCATCCGGCGCGACATGATCGCGGCCCGGTCGGTGGCGCTGATCGCCGCTTATTTCGCGCCCAACCCGGCCATGCTGCGCCGCCTCGACCGGATTGGCCGGCGCGGCGACGCCCGTGTCGTCACGGCCGCCAAGTCCGACAACACCACCACCATCGCCGCCGCGCGCTTCACTTATCCGGGCCTGCTCCGCAAAGGGGTGCGCATTTTCGAATATCAGCGATCGAAGCTGCACACGAAGCTCTACATCATCGACGACGCCGTCCATATCGGCTCGGCCAATTTCGACATGCGCAGCCTGTTCCTGAACATGGAGCTGATGCTCAGGATCGAGGACCGCGCTTTCACCGCCCGGATGCGCGCCTATTTCGACCGGGATCTGCGGGACAGCACCGAAATTCGCCTTGCCGATCTGGGCGGCTGGGGCAGTAGCCTCGCCCGCGCCCGCCACGCCGTCGCCTATTTCCTCGTCTCCGTGCTCGATTACGGCGTCACGCGCCGCCTCAACATCGACGCCGAGTGACTTTCGATCTCCGCCTCGCCGTCGAGGATGACCTGCCCGCATTGAAGGCACTGATGGACCGCGCCATCGACACGCTCATGTCGCCCTGGCTGAATCCCGATCAGGTCCGCGCAAGCCATGCGATCATGGGGCTGGACACCCAGTTGATCGCCGACCGCACCTATTTCGCCGTCACGTCGGATGGCGCATTTGCCGGCTGCGGCGGCTGGAGCCGGCGGGCGACGCTCTATGGCGGCGACCACAGCACCGATCTGCGCGAGCCGCGGCTACTCGATCCCGCGACCGAGCCGGCGCGCATCCGCGCGATGTACACCGATCCGGCTTTCGTGCGGCGCGGCGTCGGCCGCATGATCCTCGAAGCGTGCGAGGCGGCAGCGCGTGCGGAAGGCTTTCGTGCCGCCGAAATGATGGCGACGCTGGCCGGCGAGCCGCTCTATGCCGCCGCGGGCTATCAGGCGGTCGAACGAGTCACCGACGCGTCGGGCGGCGTTCCGGTCCCACTCGTCAGGATGCGAAAGCCGCTTTAGGGTTTAGACCCTAGCCCTTGCGCGCCCAGAACAAGCGCATCGGCGGGATGTTCAGCCATTCGAAGCCGCGCTCGACGTGAGCGAAGTGCGGGCCGATATAGTCGGTGACCTTGGCCGAGAGCTGGTAGACGAGGAATGCGCCGTCGGTCTTCACCACCGCCGCCGTCTCGCTCGCGATCCGCTCGCCGATACCGGCGGGCAGCGTCGAGAAAGGCAGGCCCGACAGCACGTAATCGGCCTGCTCGTGGCCGAACTCGGCGACGATCCGCCGCACGTCCGCCGCCGATCCGCGCACGACATGCAGGCGCGGGTCGACCACTTCCTTCTTCAGGAAGCTCACGAAATCCGGATTGGTGTCGATCGCGATCAGCTCGGCGTCGGGGCCGAGCCGGTCGAGAATCGGCAGAGTGAAGGTGCCGACGCCCGGCCCGTATTCGACGAACAGCTTGACGCGGCCCCAGTCGACCGGAGCCAGCATCTTGTCGATCAGCGCTCGCGAAGAGGGGATGACCGATCCCACCATCGCCGGATGCGTCAGGAAGCCCTTGAAGAACAGCGCAAGCGGATGACTCGGCCGGCGGCGGGGATAAGCCCCGGCCTTCTGGCCGGCGGAGGATACGGGCATTGACGGACCTCTTCGTTCGTTTCGACGCCGTCGCAAATCCTTCAAAGACTTGCAACCGCGCTTCCGGTCATCCCCGCTCTGCACTATCGCGCCTGTTGATGGTGGCGGACAGCTATATGAGTGGCGACCGGAGTTTCGGCACAACGCCGGGCGAGGCCGTTGGTGCCCCGCCCCCGTTCGCTCTTCTGTTCCTGGTCATGCTGACGATCGCCGCCGGCAATACGGCGCTGCAGTCGGTGCTGCCGGCGCTCGGCCGGTCGCTGAAGGTGCCGGACAATGCCGTCGCCGCCGCCTTCTCCGTCTCGGCCTTGGTCTGGGTGATTTCGGCGCCTTATTGGGCGCGGCGGTCGGACCGGCACGGCCGAAGGCGCATGGTGCTGCTCGGCCTGTTCGGCTTCTGCTCGTCGGTTTTCCTGTGCGGCGCGTTCCTGGCCGCCGGCATCCTGGGGTGGCTGGCGCCGCTCCCTGCCTTTGGCTGCTTCATCGTCGCGCGGATGCTCTACGGCACGTTCGGCGCGGCGGCGCCGCCGGCCGCGCAAGCGATCGTCGCTGCAGGCACCTCGCGGGCGGAGCGGACACGGGCGCTGACCTTGCTCGCGTCTGCTTTCGGTCTCGGCACGATCCTCGGCCCTGCCCTCGCGCCATTCTTCGTCCTGCCGATCGTCGGTCTGTCGGGGCCGGCATTCGTCTTCTCGATCTTCGGCATGGGCATGCTGATCGTGACCGCGCGTCTGCTGCCCGACGATACGAACGGCCATGCCCACGGCGCGGCCACCAGCTATCCCTCGATCGGCGGCGAGCCGACCGGCGCGAGCGTGCGCGCCGCGACTGCCGACGACCGCGGCAAGCCGATGAGGCTGACCGATTCCCGCATCTGGCCCTGGATGCTGGTCGGGCTCGTCGGCGGCCATGCCCAAGCGATGACCGGCCAGACGATCGGCTTTCTCATTATCGACCAGCTTCATCTTTCCGCCGCCCAGGCCGCGGCGGAAACCGGCATGGTGCTGATGGTCGGCGCGGGCTCGGCGCTGCTCGCCCAATGGGGCCTGATCCCGAACCTGAATCTTGCACCCCGCCAGCTCGCCATTTGCGGAGCGGTCGTCGCCGCGATCGGCTGCGTGCTCACCGGCTTCTCGCACTCGCTGCACATGCTGGCGGTGTCCTACGGCCTCGCCTCGCTCGGCTTCGGCTTTCTTCGCCCGGGCTTCACGGCCGGCGCGTCGCTCGCCGTCGGCCATGACGAGCAAGGCGCGGTCGCCGGGCGAACGACCTCGGTCAACGGCGCGGTGTTCGTGCTCGGCCCTTCGATCGGCGTCGGCCTGTACCAATTCTGGGGGCCGCTGCCCTACATCGTCGCCGGCGCCGCGCTGATCCTGATGCTGCCCTGGCTCTGGACGCGGCTAAGAGCCTGATTGACCGACAGCTTTCGCCGGCGCATGGGCCGCTCCGGGGTGGCGGAGAGAGGCTCGACGAATGCGCGCGACGATTGCTTTGATGATGCTTATGACAGCGGTGGCAGCCCCGGCCCAGGAACGCGGCGCCAGCCCTGAAAAAAGCCCCGCCGCCGCCAAACAGGCGAACACCCACCAGGAAGCGATGATCGCCGAAGCGGAGACCGCATGGGTCAAGCCGCCGGTCGACGAAGCCGCCGCGGTCAGCCACGGCGCGGTCACCGTCGCCGGCCAGCGCATCCCCTACACCGCGACCGCCGGCACGCTCACCATCCGCGACAATGACGGCAAGCCGACCGGCTCGATCTTCTACACGGCCTACACGAAGGACGGCTCGGCGACATCCTCGCGGCCGGTGACCTTTTTCTACAATGGCGGTCCGGGCTCGGCGACGGTCTGGCTGCACATGGGCAGCTTCGGCCCGATGCGCGTCACCACCGCCAATCCCGAATATATCCGCCCCGCCCCCTATGGCTTCGGCCCCAACCCGCACTCGCTGATCGACAAGTCGGACCTCGTCTTCATCGATGCGATGGGCGCGGGCTGGTCGAGGCCGCTAGGCACCAAGACCGGCAAGGATTTCTGGGGCGTCGACCAGGACGCCGACGCCTTCGCCCGCGCGGTCGAGCGCTACGTCACCCGCAACGCCCGCTGGTCCTCGCCCAAATTCCTGTTCGGCGAGAGCTACGGCACGCTGCGCAACGGCGCGGTCGCGGCCTTGCTTGAGGAGCGCGGCCTCAGCCTCAACGGCATTGTCTATCTGTCGTCGATCATGAACTATGGCGTCCGCCAGCCGGGCTATGACGCCAATTACCTCGCGCTTTTCCCCGGTTATGCCGCGACCGCCTGGTATCACAACCATCTCCAGAACCGGCCGGCCGACCTCGAAGCGTTCCTGCACGACGTCCGCGCCTTCACCGCCGGCCCCTACGCCGCAGCGCTCGCCAAGGGCTCGGCGATCAGCCCGGAGGAGAAGCAGGCGATCGCACAGCAGATGTCGAACTATATCGGCATCAGCCCTGAATATATCATGCGGGCCAATCTCCGCATCGATCTCGGCCATTTCCAGACCGAGCTGCTGCGCGACCGGCGGCTCGCCGTCGGCCGGCTTGATTCCCGCTACACGCTGATGCCGGGCGACGCGAATGCCGACCGCCCTGAGGACGATCCCGCCTCGACTGCAGTCTCGGGCGCGTTCGTCGCCAACTTCATGGATTATGCGCGGAAGACGCTCGGCTATCAGACCGAGATGCCCTACAAGATTTCGGCGCGCGAGCCCGGCTTCGACTGGGACTGGAAGCATCGCGCGCCGAACAGCAACGGCGCGCAGAACAATCCGAACACTGCCGTCGACCTCGCCGCAACGATGCGCACCAATCCGTATCTGAAAGTGCTGTTCCTGAACGGCTATTTCGATCTCGCCACGCCGTTCTTCGGCACCGAGTTCGACGTCAGCCACATGCTGCTGGAGCCGTCGCTGCAGCGGAACGTCGGCTTCCGCTACTACCAGGCCGGGCACATGGTCTATCTGAACCCCGACGAGCTGGCGAAAATGCACGCCGATCTCGCGGCCTGGTACGACGAGACGCTCGCCACCGCCCGTTCCCCCAACCCGCCCGCCCGGCCCGGCGCGCGCACCGGCGAAGCAGGCCGGGGCCCGAACTGATGGAAAAGGAGCGAAAGTCGGCGAAGGAGCCGGAGCATTCCGGCTCCTTCGCTCTTTCGCCCGAAGCTCAGGCTTGGATCAGGGAGAACTGGGCAGCGATACAGTCCTCGAATGCCTGGGTTGATGAGCACGGCTTGCCGCTCGCCAAGTTCCGTCTCTTCTGAACACGGAACGCGTATCGTTTCGCGCGCGTTCTCTTGTCCGACGGCCGCGCTGATGCGGCCGCTTGAGGAGATGTCAGATGCTCTGGACGATTGCCGTCATTCTGCTGGTGCTGTGGCTGCTCGGCTTCTTTGCCTTCCACGTTGCCGGCGGGCTCATTCATATCCTGCTGGTGCTCGCCCTGATCGTCGGGCTGGTCCAGCTCTTCTCCGGCCGGAGAGTCTAGCAGGCCCGAACGGGCGGGGAGATTACTCCCCGCCCTTCGTGCCCCTTGGCGTCAGCATGCCGGGGCCGATGAAGCCGATGGGCTGCATCGCCATTGCGTCCTGCTTGATGTGGGCGGCGATCTGCTCGTATTCCGCCTCCATCTCCGGCGTCACCGACGGCCGCGTATCCCCAAGCGCCGTTTCGAAATGGGCCATCGTCACGCGCTCGTTGCCGAGCGACTCGCGCAACGCCGACAGGCCGGCCCGCCGCACCAGATCCTCCAGATCCGCCCCGGTGAACCGGTCCGTCCGCCGGGCAAGCGACCCCAGGTCGACATCGTCCCCTAGTGGCATCTTCGCGGTATGCACTTCCAGGATGCGCTTGCGCCCGGCTTCGTCCGGCACCGAGACATAGACCAATTCGTCGAACCGGCCCGGCCGCAGCAGCGCCGGGTCGATCAGGTTCGGCCGATTGGTCGCGCCGATCACCACCACCGATTGCAGCTCTTCCAGCCCGTCCATTTCGGAAAGGATCGTGTTCACGACCCGCTCGGTCACTTGCGGCTCGCCCATGCCGCCGCCGCGTGCCGGCACCAGGCTGTCGAGTTCGTCGATGAAGATCACGGTCGGCGCAACCTGCCGGGCGCGGGCGAACAGCCGCGCGATCTGCTGCTCGCTCTCGCCATACCATTTGGAGAGGAGGTCGCTCGATTTGGTCGCGATGAAATTCGCTTCCGCCTCGCGGGCCACCGCCTTGGCGAGCAAAGTCTTGCCGGTGCCCGGCGGGCCATAAAGCAGGAAGCCCTTGGCCGGCCGGATGCCCAGCCGACGGAACGCGTCGGGGTTCTTCAGCGGCAGTTCGACGCCTTCGCGCAACCGCTCACGGGCGTCGTCCAGCCCGCCGACATCGTCCCACCGCACGTTCGGCTTCTGCACCATCACTTCGCGCATCGCCGACGGCTGGACGCGCTTCAGAGCCTCCAGGAAGTCGTCGCGCGTGACCGATAGCGTGTCGAGAACCTCCGGCGGGATCGTCCGCTCCTCGAGGTTCAGCTTCGGCATGATCCGCCGCACCGCCTCGATTGCCGCCTCGCGGGCAAGCGCGCCGAGGTCTGCGCCGACGAAGCCGTAAGTGGTCCGCGCCAGCTCCTCCAGATCGACCGCCGGGTCGAGCGGCATGCCGCGGGTGTGGATGGCAAGGATCTCTCGTCGCCCACGCTCGTCCGGCACGCCGATCACGATCTCGCGGTCGAAGCGGCCCGGCCGGCGCAGCGCCTCGTCGATCGCCTCGGGCCGGTTGGTCGCGGCGATCACGACGAGATTCGCGCGCGGCTCCAGCCCGTCCATCAGCGTTAGCAGTTGCGCAACGAGGCGTTTTTCGGCCTCGCCGGTCACTTGCCCGCGCTTCGGCGCAATCGAATCGATCTCGTCGATGAAGATGATCGAAGGCGCGTTCTGCGTTGCCTGCTCGAACACTTCCCGCAGCGCTTTCTCGCTCTCGCCATAGGCGGAGCCCATGATCTCGGGGCCGTTGATCAGGAAGAACTCGGCGTCGCTCTCGTTCGCGACAGCGCGGGCGAGCCGGGTCTTGCCGGTGCCGGGCGGGCCGTGCAGCAGCACGCCCTTGGGCGGATCGACGCCGAGGCGCTGGAACAGCTCGGGATAGCGAAGCGGCAGCTCGACCATCTCGCGGAGCTGGTCGATCGCGCCGGCAAGCCCGCCGATATCGTCATAGGTAACGTCGGCGCGCCGATTCTGCGGCTCCTCATATTCCGGGCGCAGCTCGACGTCGGTGTTCTCGTCAATATGCACGATACCCTTGGGCGTCGACGAAACCACCACGAGGCGGATTTCCTGCAGCGCATAGGCGGGAGCGGCGAGCATCTGGCGGAGCTGGGGCGGCATGCCATCCTGCTCGACGCGCTGCTGCCCGGCAGTCGCGACCACATCGCCGGCGGTGAGCGGCCGGCCGTAGAAGGTCCGCTTCAGCGCCTGGGTCGATCCCTGCAGCCGCAGATTCTGCTGGGCCGGCGCGAACACGACTCGCGTGGCCGGACGTGACTCCACCTTGCGCAGCTCGATGAAGTCACCCGAGCCGACCCCGGCATTGGCGCGCTGCAAACCGTCCAGCCGGATGATCTCCAGCCCTTCGTCTTCCTGATAGGGGAGCACGGCGCGTGCCGGCGTCGACCGCTTGCCGACCAGCTCGACGACATCGCCTTCCTGCAGCCCCAGCGCGGTCATGATCGCGCGCGGAATACGGGCGAGCCCGCGGCCGCTGTCTTCGGGTCGCGCATTGGCGACCTGCACCCGCCGGTTCGGGACTTCACTATCGGCCATCGCTCACCTCCATCTGGCGAGCTTAACTAGGGGGCCGGTCCGATCGTTGCGAGGTCGCAAACAAAAAAATAGGCCGGCCCCGAGAGGCCGGCCTTGGAAAGTTTTTAGGAGAGGATGCCTGAAAGGCCTGCTCTATGTGCAGTGCAGCGAATTATGTTGCAAGTGCGAACAACAAAAAGGCAGTTGCACGAAACGCAATCAACCTGCACTTGTGTAAGTAGGAAGTTGCACTGTCAGGCCGTCCATGAGAGGCTGCTGCAGCGCACAAGAGGAGCTTAGAGTCTTGCGTCGCTTGCCTCCGTTGACGGCTGTGGAAGCCTTTGTACAGGTCGCCCGACTGGGTTCGATCAAGGCCGCCGCTGAGGAACTTGCGCTTTCCTCCCCGGCGCTCAGCCGGCGCGTCCAAGCGCTCGAGCGCTTCCTTGGCCTTCCGCTCTTCGACCGCGCCCCGGGCGCGATGCGACTGAACGGCGACGGCGAGCGGCTGCTGGCGGCGGTAGCGCCGCACTTGACCGGCCTCTCGAACGCGATCGAGGCAGTCACGACCGAAGGCAATGTCCTGCGGCTCCGCCTCGGCGTGTTGCCGCTCTTCGCCTCGCAGCAAATCTTCCCGCACATCGGCGCATTGCGCGCGCTGCATCCGGAGCTGCATCTCGATATCGACACCGGCGGCCATGCGCTGGCCCGGCTCGGCGACGGGCTCGACGCGGCGATCGTGCTGGCGCGCGACATCGATCCGGCGCTCTCCGCCTGGCGGCTCGACCGCAACCGGGTGCTTGCAATCGCCTCCAAGGCGTTGACGCGCGGCCCGGGCGCAATCCGGGACCCGGCAGATCTCGCGCGCACCACGGTGCTCCTGCATCGGGACATGCCTGACACGTTCGACGCCTTTCGCCACGCGCTCGGCGTCCACGGGCTCGAGCCACTGGCGGTCGACCATTTCGATTCGGGGCAGTTGATGCTCGACGCGGCCGCGCAGGGGCTCGGCGTCGCCTTCCTGCACGAAAGCCATTTCGAAAACGCGCGGGACGATCGGCTCGTGCCGCTGTTCGATGCGGCGGTGGACAGTCCCTACAGCTACTGGTTCGCCTGCCGCCCCCGCGCGCTCGACAATCGCGCCGTTCGCCTGTTCCGCGACTGGCTGCTCGACCTGTTCGGCGAAGCGGAAGAGCGGGCCGCTGCCTGACGCGAAATGAGTCGGCTGTCCCGTTCTGGATCAGCCAAGCGCGCTCATGTGGTGAATAAGTCGTTAACGCGCATTGACAATTTGGTAACGGCGGCAACTATTGCCCCCGGCTCAGGGGTTGAGTCGAAATACCGGGGGGTGAGGGGGTGCGGCTTTGTTTGGCCGTCGGTTTCGCCTCCCGATTGGGAAGGGGAAGCTATGCGTAAAGTGGGTGTAGCCGCCTTTGGCGCGACCGTTGTCGCGCTGATGTGCGGGACCGCTGCCTCGGCGCAGCAGATCAAGCATGCCTGGTGGGAAACCAAGGGCGTTCTGGGCGCGACGGTCCAGGTTCCGAACGACATCACCGATGCCGGCACGCGTCTCGCGCCGCAGCTCAATGCGTTCGGCGCGGGCTCGCCCGTGTTCATCGGCTTCGAGGGCAGCTCGCAGTACGACAACGCGCTGCTTGCGCGTAACTTCATCCCGCCCGACACGATCGGCGCGGTCGGCGCGACGCAATATGTCGTGACCACCAACGGCTCCTACAGCGTCTATGACAAGAACACCGGTCAGCGCCTCCAGCTGATCCAGGACAATGCGTTCTGGGCAGCCGCCGGCCAGGTCGGCAGCAACGGCGACACCCGCATCATGTACAATGCGGATGCCAACCGGTTCATCATGGTTGCGTTCGGTGCCAACACCAAGGACCTGCAGATCGCCGTGTCCGACACGTCGGACGCACTCGGCACCTGGCACTCGACCAAGTTCGAAGGCTATGCCGGCTTCGGCTTCGGCGCCACCGCCGACTATCCGACGCTCGCGCTCGACAAGAACGCGGTCTATATCGGCACGAACAACTTCGCGCCGCTGACGCAGGGCGGATCGAACAGCTTCCGCGGCACGACGCTCAACGTCATTCCGCTCGACAGCCTGTTCAACGCGGGCGCGCCGACCACGGCGAACATGAAGCAGTTCGTGACGCCGTATGTGGCGGGGAGCTCGACCAACCAGGACCGCGGCTTCGCGATCCAAGGCGTGAACAGCAGCTCGGCCGGCTCGACCGGCAAGGCCGTGACCGCCTCGCTGTTCTACTATGACTCGATGACCTACAACATCAACGGTCTGAGCTCGAGCAGCGCGACGGGGGCGACCGAAGGTCCGGTTCAGTACATCGGCGAGAATCCGTTCCAGACCCAGGGTCCGGCGCGGCAGCCCGCCGACATCGCTGCCAACCGCCGCATCATCGACTCGCTCGATGAGCGGATCAGCAGCAGCGTCTATGAAGCCAATGGCCGTATCTACATGCTGCACACCGTCGACTCGCTGGTCGACAATCGTGACGAGTCGGTCCTGCGCCTCGTGGTGCTCGATGCCGCGACCAACGCGATCATCGATCAGCAGGACATCGGTCAGGCCGGGTACGATTACTACCAGGGCTCGATCGCGGTGAACGCGTCCGGCGAAGTCGTGGTCGGCTACAACCGTTCGGGCCTCGATCCGACGACCGGCAAGATCGGCTTCTATGCCCGCGTCTTCCGGACCGCGCCGGACGGCACGCTCTACGGCAGCAGCGAGTTCCTGCTGAAGGAAAGCCTCACCAACGACTATCACAACGGCAGCCTGAAGGGTCAGGCCGCTGCCGGCCGTCAGCGTTGGGGCGATTATTCGCAGGTCTCGGTGGATCCCACCGATCCGCATAAATTCTACCTGATCGGTGAGTTCGCTCGCGAGTACAACACGCCGGCGGACGGCCATCCGGGCGGCACCGGCGGTTCGCGCTGGAGCACCTGGGTCGCGGGCATCGACGCCGCGGCGGTTCCGGAACCGGCGACCTGGGCGATGATGATCGCCGGCTTCGGCATGGTCGGTTTCGCGATGCGCCGTTCGCGCAAGGTGAACCTCAGCTTCGCCTGACGCCTGAGACCTCACGACGATCGGGGCGGGTGGAGCTTGGGCTCCGCCCGCCCTTTTCGTATCGGAACGGCACAAAACGAGTCACGCACCCTGGGCGCGATTGACATTCATGACGTCAAGGTATCGACTGCCCTTCGGCTCAGTTTGAGTCGCAGTGGGATAGCTTGCGGATCGGGGCGCCTTTCCGTTCACAATGCCCCCGGACCGATGCTCTCCCTTCGATAGGGGGTAGTCATGAAGCTGAGAATCGCGGCTCTCGCCGCCACTTCGCTTGCGTTGAGTCTCGCCGCACCGGCCGCCGCGCAAGCGCTCAAGAATCCGTTCTGGATGCAAAAGGGCCTGCAGGGCTCGCTGATTCAGGTCCCGAACGACATTTCGACAGACCAGAACAACAAGCCCGCGCCGGTCTTCAATGCCGGCTCCGTCGTGATCGGTTTCGAGGGCATCAGCCAATACGACAACGCCGCGTTCGCGCGGAACTTCATCCCGCCCGACACCAACGGCGCCGTCGGCGGCACCCAATATCTGGAATCGTCGAACGGCGCATTCGCGGTCTTCGACAAGGCAACCGGCACGCGCACCCAGCTCGTATCGGACCTCGCCTTCTGGGCGGCGGCCGGTCAGACGGGTGCGAACGGCGACAACCGCGTGATGTACAATGCCGATGCGAAGCGCTGGATCGTGGTCGGCTTCGGGGCAAACACCAAGGATCTCCAGATCGCCATTTCGGACACCGACAATGCGCTGGGCCCCTGGAAGTCGGTGAAGTACGAGGGCTATGCCGGCCTCGGCTTCGGCGCCACTGCCGACTATCCGACGCTCGCGCTCGACAAGAACGCGGTGTATATCGGCACCAACAATTTCGCGCCGGCCTCGGCGGGGGGATCGAACAGCTTCCGCGGCACGACGCTCAACGTCATTCCGCTGGACAGCCTGTTCAACGCGGGCGCGCCGACGGTCGCAAACATGAAGCAGTTCGTGACGCCCTATAACGGCACCACGCAGGTGGAGGATCGCGGCTTCGCGATCCAGGGCGTCAACAGCACCAATGCCGGCAGCACCGGCAAGGCCGTCGCGGTGTCGTTGTTCCAGTTCGATTCGCTCGCCTATACGATCAACGGCCTGTCGACGAGCGACGCCACCGGCGCGACCCGGGGCGCGGTCGATTTCTTCGGCGAGGCCGGGTACACGACCGCAGGGCCGGCGCGTCAACCGTCGGTCGCCATTCCGGCCAACCGGCGCGTCATCGACTCCCTCGACGACCGGATCAGCAGCAGCGTCTATGAGGTCAATGGCCGCATCTACATGCTGCACACGGTGAACTCGCTGCTCGACCCGCAGGACGAAGCGCGGGTCCGCATACTGGTGCTGGATTCGACCACCCACGACATTCTCGACGACCTCGAGATCGGCACTGCGGGTTATGATTACTACCAGGGCTCGATCGCGGTGAATTCGAACGGTCAGGTGGTGGTCGGCTACAACCGTTCGGGCCTGGACCCGGCGACCGGCAAGATCGGCTTCTATGCCCGCGCCTATCGCACGCTGGCCGACGGCTCCCTGATGGAGACGATGGGCGAGACGCTGCTCAAGGAAAGCCTGACCGACGACTATCATAACGGGTCGCTGTTCGGGCAGGCCGCGGCGGGCCGCCAGCGTTGGGGCGATTACGCGCAGGTCTCGATCGATCCGACCGTCTATGACGGCTTCTGGCTGATCGGCGAATATGCCCGCGAGTATAACCTGCCGCAGTTCGGCCATCCGGGCGGCACCGGCGGCTCGCGCTGGAGCACCTGGATCGCCAACATCCGCGCCGGCGCGGTCCCCGAACCGGCGACCTGGGCAATGATGATCGCGGGCTTCGGCATGGTCGGTTCCGCCATGCGCCGCTCGCGCAAAGTCAGCGTCAGCTTCGGCTGACCACGAGCGACGGCAACTTGGGGGCGGGGCCTCGGCACCGCCCCGCTTTTTGTGCCGCAATGAAACGGATCGCCGCGCTTGCGCGTGAGCGATTGACAAACCCTGCCTAGAGGTTCGGACTGTCGTTTCGACTTGATCCGAGTCGAAGCGAGTCTGCGTAACGGAGGGGGCTGCTCCTCGGTTGTTCGATCGCGCCCCTTGCCGCCGCAGCTTATCGCCTGTGGGGAAGGGGGATTGCCATGAAACTGTACGCAGCCGCGCTCGCGGCATCCGCGCTTGTGGGGATTACCTCTGTGCCGGCATCGGCGCAGGTGAAAGACGCGTATCTCGAGCTTGAGGACGACAACGACACCTTCATCGACAGCAATCTGAGCCCGGGCGCCGCCTCGGCGCCGATCTTTTCGCCCGGCGCGCCGGTGCTGCTCAGCTATGAAGGCCTCAGCGATTACGACGTGCGCCAGTTCGGGATCGGACTGATCCCGCCCGACACGATGGGATCGGTCGGCAGCACCCAGTTCGTCGAGCTGATCAACGGCGGCTTCGCGGTTTACGACAAGGCGACCGGCACCAAGCTGCAGTCCATGTCCGACAGCAATTTCTGGACCACCAAGACCGGCGGGCAAGCCACCGGCGGCGACCCGCGCATCCGCTTCAATGCCGACGCTGGGCGCTGGATCGCGATCGGCTTCGGCGCCAACGGCAAGGACATCCAGATCGGCGTGTCCGACACCGCCGACGCGACGGGCACGTGGAAGTCCACCGTGTTCGAAGGCTATAGCCAGGCCGGCCTGTTCCGGCCGGTGGCCGACTATCCGACGCTCGCGTTCGACAAGAACGCGGTTTACATCGGCACCAACAATTTCGCCGCTTCGACCGCAGCCGGCCCGCAGACGTTCCGCGGGACAACGCTCAACGTGATTCCGCTGTCCGACGTCTTCTCGGCCACGGGACCGGATGCGACCAATCGGAAGAAGTTCCAGGACTTCTTCAACACCGCAGGTCAGCCGGATTCGTTCGCGGGCTTCGCGATCCAGGGCGTCAACAGCCATGAGAACTCGACGACCGGCAACATCTTTACCGTGTCGGCGACCGATTATGGCGTGCAGCGCTACGACATATTGAACGCGGGAACGGCGGGTGCGACGCGGACGGCGATCACCGATCTGGCGACCGGCAGCTACACCGGCCTTTGCGGCGGCAATATCTGCGCGGCGCATCAGCCGAGCGGCTTGCGCAACATCGATGCGCTCGACGATCGGGTGAGCAGCAGCGTCTATGAAGTGAACGGCAAGATCTATGCGCTGCAAGAAGTGATGACGGCGGGCACGGACCTCGACAAGGTCCGCTATTACGTCATCGATTCCACGACCAACGCGATCCTCGACCAGGGCGAGATCACCGGCGGCGGCTATGATTACTTCCAGGGCTCGCTGGCCGTGAACGACCAGGGTCAGGTGCTGATCAGCTACAACCGCTCCGGCGGCCCCGCTACCGACGGCAGCGGCAAGATCAGTGTGATGGCGCGCACCTTCTACACGGACGCCAGCGGCCATCTGGTCCAGGTCGGCGGCGAACTGTTGCTGAAGCAAAGCCTCACCGATCGCTATCTAAACGGCAATCCGGAAGCTTCGGGCGTGCCGGCCGGCCGGCAGCGTTGGGGCGACTATAGTCAGGTCACGCTCGACCCGACCGATTCCGACAAATTCTGGCTGATCGGGGAGTTTGCCCGCGAAGCCAACACGCCGGAAAACGGACATCCGGGCGGCACCGGCTTCTCGCGCTGGGGCACATGGATTGCCGAAGTGAGCTGGACGAACAATGCGCTGGCGGCGGTGCCCGAGCCCGCCACCTGGGCGATGATGATCGCCGGCTTCGGCATGGTCGGCTTCGCGATGCGCCGCTCGCGCAAGCTCGCCGTGGCTTACGCCTGAGTTTTTCGCTCACCCCTTGCGGGCGGGGCTTCGGCTTCGCCCGCTTTTTTGTCAGTAGCAGCGGATCAGCTTGATCCTTTTGCCCTTCGCCAGCGTCCAGCTCTGCGGCTGGCCGCCGTGCGGATGCACGGTCAGGCGCAGCGTGTCGCCCTCGACCGCACCTTCAAAGCGCGCCGGAGCGCCGGCATCGTCGTCGGCGCGCTGCGGGCCGGGCTGATAGGTTTCGAAGCGGCCGGTCGTCTGGAACCGGCCATGCGCGTCGGCCTTCACCGGGCCGAAGCTGCCCATCGCGCAATCCTGCTCCAGCCTGCCGCTCCCGCCTTCGTCGACAGTCAGGATCGCGCCCGGCGTGCTCCAGACACCCGCGAGCGAAGCTTTCGGCGCGGCGTTGCCGGTCATGGCTGCGGCGAGCCCGAACAGAGCGGCGATGCGGATCGGCTGCACATGGTTTCTCCTTGGATACAGCCTAATGCATATTGCACCATGAGCGAAGCGGCATCGTCTTGCACTTCGCCGGGCGCTCCCCAAATCGTGTGTTGCAGAAATGCAACATCAAGCTATGCAGGTGCAATGAGGGCAGATCGTTAGATGGCCGCCGATCCGTATTCCGTGCTGGGCGTCGCGCGCGGGGCAAGCGAGGCCGACATCAAAAAGGCCTATCGCAAGCTCGCCAAGGAGCTGCACCCGGACCGCAATCAGGACAATCCCAAGGCTGCGGAGCGTTTCTCGCAGGTCACCTCCGCCTATGACCTGCTGACCGACAAGGACAAGCGCGCCCAATTCGACCGCGGCGAGATCGATGCCGACGGCAACCCGACCGCGCCGTTCGGCTTCGGCGCCGGCCGCGGCGCGGGCGGCACCTACCGCACGGCGGGCGGTGCGCAGGGCTTCGATTTCGGCACCGACTCGTCCGATTTCGGCGACATATTCGAAGGGCTGTTCGGCCGCGCCGGCGGCGGATTCACCTCGGGCTTCGGCCGCCGTTCGGCGCCGCCGCCCAAGGGCGCCGATGTCGGCTATCGCCTGCGCGTGCCGTTCGAGGACGCAGCGGCGCTGAAGCCGCAGCGGATTACTTTGTCCGACGGCAAGACGATCGACCTGAAGCTCAAGCCCGGCACCGAATCGGGCACCCAGATGCGCCTGGCCGGAAAGGGCGAGCAGGGCCCTGGCGGCGCCGGCGACGCGATCGTCACGATCGACATCCAGCCGCACCGTTTCTTCAAGCGCGACGGCGACAATGTGCTGCTCGACCTGCCGGTCACGCTCAGGGAAGCGGTCGAGGGCGGCAAGGTGAAAGTGCCGACCGTCGACGGCGCAGTGATGCTAAACGTTCCCGCCGGCTCGAATTCCGGGCGCACCTTGCGGCTGAAAGGTAAGGGCTTCCACCGGCGCGATGGGGAGCGCGGCGACCAGCTTGTCACGCTGATGATCGACGTGCCGACCGAAGACGCCGCGCTCCGCGCCTTTGTCGAGAGCTGGGAGGCGGGCACGCGCAACCCGCGCGCCGCGCTGGGCGTCTAGCCCTCGTGGTCACCGCCGAACGCGAAATCGAGGCCGAGGGGCCCGCCCCGCAAACCCCCGAAGCGCGCCGCCGGCGGCTGCTCAAGGCGCATATCAAGGTCGATGAGACGCTCGCGCACCTGAAGCCGGGCTCGCGCTTCCGCGTCATCCTCGGCCGCTCCTTCGCCGGCGTCTGGAACGACGGCTTCATCCATGCCGGCAACATCGCCTATCTGACCCTGCTCTCGATCTTCCCGTTCTTCATCGCCGTCGCCGCCCTCGCCCACGCCTTCGGCCAGGGCGAAACCACCGCCCGCGCGGTCAGCGAGTTTCTCGCCCAGGTCCCCCGCAACGTGTCCGACGTGCTGCAAAAGCCGATCGACGACGTGCTACTCGCCCGCTCCGGCACGCTGCTCTGGCTCGGCGCGCTCGGCGGGCTGTGGAGCGGCGGGGGCTTCATCGCCACCATCAAGGACATCATCTACCGCGCCTATGGCGTGCGCAGCGAAGCGCCGTTCTGGCGCGCCCGCCTCCGCTACACCGCGACCGTGATCGGATCGGTCGTGCTGGTGCTCTTCTCGTTCGTGCTGCAGGCCGTGCTGACCGCGATCCAGGAAGCCATCTCCCGCTTCTTCCCCTTTGTCGACGAAACCCTGTTGCTCACGATCAATGCGATCAAGCTGATCCCCGGCCTGTTCATCTTCGGCGCATTCTACTTGCTGTTTCTGGTCATCACCCCCCGCCGCTACCGCGGCCGCCATTGCCGCAAATGGCCGGGTCCGTTGTTCGTCGCGGCCTGGTGGCTGCTGGTGACGGCACTGCTGCCCGTCGTGCTTGGCCTGTTCAGCAATTACGACCTGACCTATGGGGGGCTCGCGGGCGTGACGATCACGCTGATCTACTTCTTCACCATCGGCCTGGGGCTCGTCTTCGGCGCGCACTTGAACGCCGCACTAGCGGTTGTTCCGCGGAGCGCGCTAAGGGAGCCCCAGGCACAACCGGAGGAACCGGCCGAGTGAATGAATTGATGAAGGGCAAGCGCGGCCTGATCATGGGCCTGGCGAACGAGCGCTCCCTCGCCTGGGGCATTTCCAAGAAACTGCGCGAAGCGGGCGCCGAGCTCGCTTTCAGCTATCAGGGCGAAGCGCTGGAAAAGCGTGTGCGCCCGCTCGCAGCCGAGCTCGGCTCCGACTTCCTGCTGGATTGCGACGTGTCGGACATGGCCGCGCTCGACCGCACCTTCGAGGAGCTCGCCGCACGCTGGCCGACGATCGACTTCGTCGTCCACGCGATCGGCTACACCAACAAGGAAGCGCTGCGCGGCCGCTATTACGACATCGGCCTCGACGATTTCCTGATGACGATGAACATCAGCGTTTACAGCTTCACTGCCGTCGCCCAACGCGCAGCGAAGATGATGGCGCCGGGCGGATCGCTGCTGACGCTCTCCTATTACGGCGCCGAGAAAGTCGTGCCGCACTATAACGTCATGGGCGTCGCCAAGTCCGCGTTGGAAACCAGCGTCAAATATCTGGCAAACGATCTTGGCCCCGACGGCATCCGCGTGAACGCGATCTCGGCCGGACCGATCAAGACGCTTGCCGCCTCCGGCATCGGCGATTTCCGCTACATCCTCAAATGGAACGAGCTGAACGCGCCGCTCCGCCGCAATGTCAGCATCGAGGATGTCGGCGGCGCCGGCCTCTATCTGCTCAGCGACCTCGCCGCGGGCGTCACCGGCGAGACCCATCATGTCGACGCCGGCTACCACGTCGTCGGCATGAAACAGGTCGACGCCCCGGACATCGCGCTCGCCTGATGAGCTTCAACAGCTTCGGCCGCGTTTTCCGGTTCACGACCTGGGGCGAGAGCCACGGGCCAGCGATCGGCGTCGTGGTCGATGGCTGTCCGCCGGGGCTCTCGCTCTCCGAAGCCGACATCCAGCCCTGGCTCGACAAGCGCCGGCCGGGCCAGTCGCGCTTCACCACGCAGCGGCAGGAGCCGGACCAGGTCCGCATCCTCTCCGGCGTCTTCGAAGGGCGGACCACCGGCACGCCGATCAGCCTGATGATCGACAATGTCGACCAGCGCTCCAAGGACTATTCGGACGTGGCGCAAGCCTATCGCCCCGGCCACGCCGACTATGCCTATGACGCCAAATACGGCTTTCGCGACTATCGCGGCGGCGGCCGCTCCTCGGCGCGCGAGACGGCATCGCGCGTTGCGGCCAGCGCCGTCGCGCGGCTGGTGATCCCTGAAGTGACGATCCGCGCCTGGGTCAGCGAAGTCGGCGGCGACGCCATCGCGAACTTCGACGCCGACCAGATCGCCGCCAATCCCTTCTTCTGCCCCGATCCCGAAGCCGCGGCGCGCTGGGAAGCCTCGATCGACGCCGCGCGCAAGGCCGGCTCGTCCTTGGGCGCGGTGGTCGAATGCGAGGCGACCGGCGTCCCTGCCGGCTGGGGCGCGCCGCTTTACGCCAAGCTGGATTCCGAGCTCGCCGCCGCTGCGATGTCGATCAACGCGGTCAAAGGCGTCGAGATCGGCGACGGCTTCGCCGCGGCACGCCTGCGCGGTGAAGAGAATGCCGACCGCATGCGGCCCGGCACCGGCGCCCCCGATTTCGACAGCAACCATGCCGGCGGCATCGCCGGCGGTATCTCGACCGGTCAGCCGGTGCGCCTGCGCGTCGCCTTCAAGCCGACCAGCTCGATCCTGACTCCGGTCGAAACCGTCACTCGGTCGGGCGAAGCCGCCGAGATCGCCACCAAAGGCCGCCACGACCCCTGCGTCGGCATCCGCGGCGTGCCGGTGGTCGAGGCGATGATGGCGCTGGTCCTCGCCGACCAGAAATTGCTCCACCGCGCCCAGTGCGGGTGAACGCGGAACCGTCGCGCCTGCCGAAAGCTTGATGCTCCGAGGAGAAGCATCATGCGCATCCTGATCGCCGCCGCCGCCCTGCTGCTCGCCGCGTTCCAGGCCCCGAGCCCGTCGCCGACGCCCACGCCAAGCCCGACCGCGACCCCGTCCCCCAGCGCCAGCCCGACCCCCTCGGCGCATCCGCCCGCGCCCGATCCGGCGACGCTCGCCAATACCGAGCACGGCAGCCGCCAGCCCGACCGCAACCCGGACAACAGCGCCGCTGACACCCGCGACGACCAGCCCCCGCCGCATGCCCAGGATTAGCTTAGCAACAGGATCGTCCATCCCGAAGTCGAGAGACGCACTGAATAACCTACGTGTTCTTAGAGAGTGCGTGCCTCGACTTCGCTCGGCATGGACGGTTTGAGGTGCCCTAGCCCTCAAGCCGCCAAGGGCCGGTCGCGCCACCATTTGCGGACGTATTCCCAACCCTCTTCCGCCGTCTCGACGAAGTGGAACAGGTCGAGGTCTTTCCGTGAGATCACGCCTTCCTCGGCCAGCGCCTCGAAATCGACGACGCGCTCCCAGAATTCGCGGCCGTACATCAGCACCGGGATCGGCGAGACCTTGCCCGTCTGGATCAGCGTCAGCAGCTCGAACGTCTCGTCGAACGTGCCGAAGCCGCCGGGGAACACCGCCACCGCCCGCGCGCGCAGCAGGAAGTGCATCTTGCGCAGCGCGAAATAGTGGAACTGGAAACTGAGCGACGGTGTCACATAGGGGTTGGGCGTCTGCTCGTGCGGCAGCATGATGTTGAGGCCGATCGATTCCGCCCCGACCTCTTCCGCGCCGCGATTGGCCGCTTCCATGATTGAGGGCCCGCCGCCCGAGCAGACGACGAAGTGCCTTTTGCCCTCCAGGTCGCGCGGGCAATGGCTGGCGAGCTGCGCCAGCTCGCGCGCCACATCGTAATATTTCGCCTTGGCGATCAGCCGCTCGGCGACGCGCTTGCCGAATTCGTCGGTCGCCGCTTCGCGCAGCACTTCCGCCTTGGACGGCTCGGGGATTCGCGCAGAGCCGTAGAACACGAAGGTCGAGGCGATCCGCGCTTCGTCGAGCAGCAGCTCCGGCTTCAGCAGCTCGAGCTGGAAGCGGACGGGCCGCAGATCCTCGCGCAGCAGGAAGTCGGTGTCCTGGAACGCCAGCCGATAGGCCGGGTGCGTGGTCTGGGGGGTCTGGGTGAGGTTCTTGGCGGCTTCCGCCTCGTCTTGCGCGTTCGGAAAGACGCGCGCCGGTACTCTTGTGTCAGTCATAAGCGGCCGGGCTTAGGCCCATCATAGTTAACGGGCAATCACCGGCAGAACGGGCCGCGCCCCATGTCGAGGTGAAAATGGTCGGCGTGGAGCGCGTTGTAATCCGGGCTGAGCACCGTCTTGAACCGCCGGCAGGCGGATGTGTGGATCGCGACGAGAAAGCTTTTCACGCCCGGATCCGGCGAGGCCCAGTCTTGCCGGATCGTCACGCGCCGTCCGTCCTTCAGCAGAAAGCCGCTGACGTCCACGGCATTGGCGGTCGCATGCTCGGAGCGGTTGCCGCTCTGCCGGCTGTTGATGTTGCGGCACGAATAGCTGCCGAACGTCTCCACGCGCGCCAGGTCGCTGCCCAGATACAGCCGCGCCGCCGGCATCACGCCGTTGCGCACCCACGCCGTAAACGTCGCCGCCAGCGGACAGCTCATCGCGCCCAGATTGCCGATCGGCACGCCGGCTTCGGTCAGCCTGACGCTCGCAAAGGTGAAACAGCCGCCGCCATAATCGCGGTCGGGCAGCGGCTCGAACCGGGCGAGCTGGCCCAGATTGGCGAGGCAGACGCGTGTCTGCGGCGAATCGATCGTCAGCCGGTTGGGCGGCTGCGGCGCCGGCGCACGGCGTTCGTCGACGCCGCCCGTGCACGACGCCAGCAACAGCCCTGCCACAAGGATCGCCCGATCGCGCCGCCCCATGCCACGGATCGTGTCACGCCGGCCGCGGCATGGGAATCGCCCGCGCGGTCAGCCGTGCGGCGCCTGAGTCGAAGCGCAACAAAAAAGGGGCGGCCGAAGCCGCCCCTTCCGCTGTACGAGAGACCAAGGTCTCAGGCGTAGGTAACCGCGGTGCGCTGACGGCGGCGCGCGGCGGCGCCGATCAGGCCGAAACCGCCGATCATCATCGCCCAGGTCGCCGGTTCGGGCACCGCCGCGATGGTGCCGAGGCCCGAGGCCGAACCGCCGCTGATGCCGAGCTGCGTCGAGTTCAGCGCCTGGTAGCGAACCGAGAAGTCCGACAGGGTGACCTTGTCGATCACGCTGTTGAAGACCAGCGAGAAGGTGCCGTTCGCGAACGCGCCCTTGGCAAGGCCGCTATTGCCCTGCGCCCCGGTGCAATTGTTCGTCTGGCCGGCGTCCTTGAAGCAAAGATCGATCGAGGCGAGCCCGTTCGGCTGGTTGCCCGACGCCGTGATGTTGAACTGGTCGTTCGCGCCCGTCGACACACTCGAAACGTTCGGATCGGTGTTGAAGCCGAAGATGACGAGCTGGGTCGAATCGATCGGCGCCGACGACGTGTTCGTCAGCTTGTAGCTGAAATTATACGCATTGCCGACGCGGCCGAGAAAGCTGAAATCGATCTTCGCGGTCAGGCCAGGCAGCGGCGCTTGCGCCGCGCTGGTGAAGCCGTTGAAGTTCATCGTAAAGGTCTTCGGCGAGCCGGCGTTGAGAACGACGGTCGCCGCCGACGCCGGTGCGGTAAGACCGATCGCCGCGGCACCAGCCGCAGCGAGGAACGCTGTTCTGAAATTCATAAAACCCCCGATTACAAAAAGTTAAGCGACAAGCGCCCGTTTTCATCTTTTGTTTGGATCGGTTCTACAGGTTTTACCGGACGGCCGATAGTAAAAGAATCGTTAATTCCGGTCACGCACGAGGCCGTTCCACATCGGGACAGTCGCCAAAGCTGAGAATACTGCAAAAAAAGGGCGCCCGGAGGCGCCCTTTTCTGTCGTAGCCCGATGTTTCAGGCAAAGGTGACAGTCGTGCGGTGACGCCGCCGCGCCGCTGCGCCGAGCAGACCGAAGCCGCCCAGCATCATCGCCCAGGTCGCCGGTTCCGGCACGGCCGCCGCAACGCCGCCCAACCGGACCTGCTTCATCGACTCGGTGACCGCGTCTTGCGGGCTCAGCGTCACGCGGAAGCCGGTGAACACTTCGCCGGCATTGCCGACGATCCGGATGCGGTTCTCGCCATTGCCGTCGAGCGCCAGGGTTGCGGTGCCGATCACGCCCCCACCAAGGCCGAAAGCCTCGACGAACACGCTGTTCGCTTCAGGCGGCGGCGGGTTGCCCGGGTTGCCGGGAAGCTGGAACTCGGCTGCGGTGAAAGTGAAGCCGCTCGCGATGTTGACGCTGGTCGTGCCCCGCAGGGTGCCGCCGGCATTGGTCGTGGACGATTGGCCGCTCGCATCCTTCAGCAGACCGAGGATGTTCGCGAACGTCACATCGACATGCGTCTGGTTCGTCTGGCCGGTCACGGTCGGCGACGCCACGGACGTCGACGAGGAGAACAGCACATTCTCGGCCGTCTGCACATTGTTGAAGTCGATGATGACCGCGGCAGCGGAAGGAGTAGCGCTGACGAGGGCAGAGGCAGTAGCTAACAGGAAGAGTGTCGTTTTCATAAGAAAACCCCCCAGATCAACAAGTTTGCGCGCCGACCCAGTGATTTTTGCTCTTCGTTAACCATCCTATAGCTTATCCGCCCGAGTCGCGGAAACGAAAATACTGCAGCCTATATTAGCGTCTGGCGCCGTCCCGGATCGGGACGAAATCGGCCCCTCGTTGACATCGCGCGATCCGCCGCTAAGGCCGTCGGCGGGCCACGCCGTCCCAACGCGGCGCGCGCTCTCTGCGAGGAGAGATACATGACTGATGTTGTTGCCGAACCGACGCCCGAAGTGCGTCCGGACCGCCCCACCGAAAAGCCGAATCGCCCGTATTTCTCGTCGGGCCCGTGCGCCAAGCCGCCGGGCTGGGCGCTCGAAAGATTGCCGCACGGATCGCTCGGCCGCTCCCACCGCTCGAAGCTCGGCAAGAGCCGGCTCCAATACGCGATCGACCTCACCCGCGAAGTGCTGCAGGTGCCCGACACGCACCGCATCGGGATCGTCCCCGCGTCGGATACCGGCGCCGTCGAAATGGCGATGTGGTCGATGCTCGGCGCGCGGCCGGTCACGCTTCTCGCCTGGGAAAGCTTCGGTGAAGGTTGGGTCACCGACGCGGTCAAGCAGCTTAAGCTCGATCCCAAGGTGCTGAAGGCGCCCTATGGCGCGATCCCCGACCTCGCCGCGGTCGATTTCACCAACGATGTGATTTTCACCTGGAACGGCACCACCTCCGGCGCCCGCGTGCCCGACGGCGACTGGATTCCGGCCGGCCGCGAGGGCCTGACCTTCGCCGACGCGACCAGCGCCGCCTTCGCGACGCCGCTTCCCTGGGACAAGCTCGACGTCACCACTTTCAGCTTCCAGAAAGTGCTGGGCGGCGAGGGCGGCCACGGCGTCCTGATCCTCGGCCCCCGCGCGGTCGAGCGGCTGGAAAGCTACACGCCGGCCTGGCCGCTCCCGAAGATCTTCCGCATGACCAAAGGCGGCAAGCTGATCGAAGGCATTTTCCAGGGCGAGACGATCAACACGCCCTCGATGCTGGTGATCGAGGATTATATCTTCGCGCTGGAATGGGCGAAGGGGCTCGGCGGCCTCGAAGCACTCGTCGCTCGCGCCGACGCCAACGCCGCCGCGGTCGACGCGATCGTGGAAGCCTATGACTGGCTCGACCATCTCGTCGCCGATCCGGCGATCCGCTCGAACACCAGCGTCTGCCTGAAGTTCGCGGATTCGGCCGTCGCCGGCGCGGACGAAGCGGCGCAGCTCGCGCTCGTCAAGAAGCTGGCCGCCCTGCTCGAAGCCGAAGACGCCGCCTACGACGTCGCCGGCTATCGCGACGCCCCTCCCGGCCTGCGCATCTGGTGCGGCGCCACCGTGGACACCGCCGACATCGAAGCCCTCGGCCCTTGGCTCGACTGGGCGTGGCATTCGATCCGCGCGTGACAATCAGCCCCTCTCCCGCTTGCGGGAGAGGGTGGCGAGCGAAGCGAGACGGGTGAGGGCAGTCCTCACCCTTACCCTCACCCTCCCAGCGCCAAAGCGCTGGGCCCCTCCCTCTCCCGCAAGCGGGAGAGGGGCATAAGGAACCCCAAATGCCCAAAGTCCTCATTTCCGACAAAATGGACCCCCGCGCCGCCGCCGTCTTCAAGGAGCGCGGCCTCGAGGTCCACGAAAAGCCCGGCCTCTCCAAGGAAGAGCTAATCGCGATCATCGGCGACTATGACGGCCTCGCCATCCGCTCCGCGACCAAGGTCGGCCGCGACATCCTCAATGCCGCGACCAACCTCAAGGTCGTCGGCCGCGCCGGTATCGGCGTCGACAATGTCGACATCCCCGCCGCCTCGGCGAAGGGCGTGGTCGTGATGAACACCCCGTTCGGCAACTCGATCACCACTGCCGAGCACGCGATCGCGCTGATGTTCGCGCTCGCCCGCGACATCCCGGAGGCCGACCGCTCCACCCAGGCCGGCAAGTGGGAAAAGAACCGCTTCATGGGCGTCGAGGTCACGGGCAAGACTTTGGGCCTGGTCGGCGCCGGCAATATCGGCTCGATCGTCGCCGAGCGCGCGATCGGCCTGCGCATGAAGGTCATCGCCTACGATCCCTTCCTCTCCGCCGAGCGCGCCCGCGATCTGGGCGTCGAGAAAGTGACGCTTGAGGAATTGCTCCCCCGCGCCGACTTCATCACGCTTCACACCCCGCTCACCGACCAGACCCGCAACATCCTCAGCCGCGAGAATCTGGCAAAGACCAAGAAAGGCGTCCGCATTATCAACTGCGCGCGCGGCGGGCTGATCGACGAAGCGGCGCTGAAGGACGCGCTTGATTCCGGCCATGTCGCCGGCGCCGCATTGGACGTGTTCGTCGAGGAGCCGGCCAAGGAATCGCCTTTGTTCGGCACGCCCGGCTTCATCTCGACCCCGCACCTCGGCGCCTCCACCAGCGAAGCCCAGGTCAACGTCGCCATCCAGGTCGCCGAGCAGATGTCGGACTTCCTGCTGACCGGCGCCGTCGTCAATGCGCTCAACATGCCGTCGGTCTCGGCCGAGGATGCGCCGCGTCTGCGCCCCTATATGGCGCTCGCCGAAAAGCTGGGCAGCCTTGTCGGCCAGCTCGCGCATGGCGGCCTGACCAAGATCAATATCGAGGCCGAAGGCGCCGCCGCCGAGCTCAACCAGAAGCCGATCACCGGCGCGGTGCTCGCCGGGCTGATGCGCGTCTATTCGGACACGGTGAACATGGTGAACGCGCCCTTCCTCGCGAAGGAACGCGGTCTCGACGTCCGCGAAGTGCGTCACGACCGCGAAGGCGATTACCACACCCTCGTCCGCGTCTCGGTCGCGACCGAGGACGGCGAGCGCTCGGTCGCCGGCACCCTGTTCGGCGACCAGAACCCTCGCCTCGTCGAGCTGTTCGGCATCAAGGTCGAGGCCGACCTCGCCGGCCCGATGCTCTATGTCGTGAACGAGGACGCCCCTGGCTTCATCGGCCGCATCGGCACCGCCTTGGGCGACGCCGGCGTCAACATCGGCACCTTCCACCTCGGCCGCCGCGCCGCAGGCGGCGAAGCCGTGCTGCTGCTCTCGGTCGACACGCCGGTCCCGCAGACGACGCTTGACCAATTGGCGAAACTGCCCGGCGTGAAGCGGGTGAAAGCGCTGCAATTCGATTGATCTCCAAACACGGTTTGGCCTGAGCCTGTCGAAGGCCTCCCTTTCTTTATGCCGAAGAAGAAGGGAGGGCTTCGACAAGCTCAGCCCAAACCGGCTAGGAGCGCATGCGAAATGACCACCGCCCTCCTCCCCGAAGGCCTGCGCGACCGGCTGCCGCCGCAGGCCGAGGCCGCCGCCGCGATCCTGCGCGCCGCGCTCGATGCGATCCGCGCGCACGGCTATGAACGCGTCGCGCCGCCGCTCGCCGAATATGAGGAATCGCTGGTCGGCCGCCTTAAATCCGGCACCGCGCGCGACCTGCTGCGCGTCGTCGACCCTCTTTCCCAGCGCACCCTCGCGCTCCGCCCCGACATCACGACGCAAGTCGGCCGCATCGCCGCGACGCGCCTCGCCCACCGCCCGCGCCCGCTGCGGCTCAGCTATGGCGGGCCGGTCGTGAAGCTGCGCGCCTCGCAGCTCCGCCCGGAGCGCGAAATGACCCAGATCGGCGCCGAGCTGATCGGCAGCGACAGCGCCGCCGCCGCCGCCGAGATCGTCGCGCTCGCGGTCGAGGCGCTCGCGGCGGCCGGAGCAAAGAGCATCACCGTCGACCTGACGCTTCCCGATCTGGTCGACACGCTCGCCGCCGGTCCGCTGCCGCTTGGCGCAGCCGAGGCGCAGCGCATCCGCGAGCTGCTGGACGCCAAAGACGCCGGCGCCCTCGCCGCGGCGGGCGCAACCGCCTATCTCCCGCTGGTCGAAGCGGCCGGACCGTTCCCGCAGGCAATCGAACGCCTCCGCGCTTTCGACAGCACCGGCGCGCTCGCCTCGCGCCTTAGCGCGCTCGAAGCCGTCGCCGCCCGGCTCGACGGCATCGCCACGGTCACGCTCGATCCGACCGAGCGCCACGGCTTCGAATATCAAAGCTGGCTCGGCTTCTCGCTGTTCGCAGAAGGCCTGACCGGCGAAGTCGGCCGCGGCGGCGCCTACACGATCCTGCACGAAGACGGCCGCGAGGAACCCGCAATCGGCTTCTCGATCTACCCCGACCCCCTGCTCGACCTGATCGCCGACGATCAGCCCGCGCGCCGCCTCTTCCTCCCCCTCGGCCACGACCGCGAAGCCGCCGCCGCTTTGCGCGCCCAGGGCTGGATCACCGTCGCGGCACTCGACGAGTCCAGCCAACCTGCCGGGTGCACGCATGTGCTGGCGGGACGGGAACCGCGCGTGATTTGAGTTACCGCCGCCGCACGCGCTGCATCTGCGGAAACACGCGCCCCAGGAACGCGTCGATTTCCGCCGTCGCCTTGTCCAGCCGGCGGCCGATCTCGTCGTTGAGGCGCAGGTGGGTGGTGCCGGGGATGGTCGCCGTTTCCACCTGAGCGCCGGCGCCAATCAGCCCTGCCGCAAGCTCGCTGCCTTGCGCCTGCGCGAAGCCGTTATTGACGTCGGCGAGGATCAGCCACGCCGGTGCGTTCGGCGGCTCGGTCTGCGTCACCGGCGACAGCGCCGATTGCCGCGCCGGATTGTCGCCGAAGGTCGGGCGGAAATAATGCTCGACGGTCGGGTCGCCCCGGCTGGCGAGCAACGGCGGCAGGTCGAGCCCGCTCGGATCGAGCAGCACCGCCGCCCTGACCGTCTCGAACGGCACGCCCGCATCTTTAAGCCAATGCGGATCGGTCGCGAGCAGCGCCGCCATCTGCGCGCCGGAGCTATGGCCGATCAGCACGATCCGCCCCGGGTCCACGCCTTTCGCACGGCGCAGCGCGGCGACCGCCTGCGCCAGATCCTGCATCTGCTGCTCGGCAGTCGCGCCGGGCGCCAGCCGGTAGCCGGCGGTCGCATAGGCATAGCCGAGCCCGGTCCAATGCTCGGCCTGCATGCCGCCCGCTCCCGCCTTCGGCGTCCCGGCGATCCAGCCCCCGCCATGCACATAGACGATCAGCGGTGCGCGGCCCGCCTTCTCGCGCACGAACAGGGTCGCAGCCTGCCGCTCCGCCGCCCCGTAGCGCACCTCGTGCGCCACGACCGGCCCCGCCACCAGCACATGCAGCCCCCGTTCGGCGACCACCGCCGGGGTGGCGAGGCCAAGAAGGGCTGCGGCGATCGCGGCTGCAAACATCTCGCTCGCCCTCATTCCCTTCCCCGCTCGGGCCGAGTGTCAGCTCCGCGCCAGGTCCGGCGGGACGGCTTCGGCCTTGAGACGCGCGATCACCTCGTCGAGCGGCAGCACTTCCTGCCGCGCGTCGGCGCCGAGCGGCCGGAGCGCGACGGTGCGTTCGTCCGCCTCGCGCTTGCCGACGACCAGCAGGTACGGGACCTTGGCCAGCGAATGCTCGCGCACCTTGTAGTTGATCTTCTCGTTGCGAAGATCGGCTTCGGCGCGCAGGCCCGCGGCTTCCAGCGCGGCCTGGACTTCGCGGGCATAATCGTCGGCGTCGGAGACGATCGTCGCCACCACCGCCTGGGTCGGCGCCAGCCAGAGCGGGAATTTGCCGGCATGGTGCTCGATCAGGATGCCGATGAAGCGCTCGAACGTGCCGAGGATCGCGCGGTGCAGCATGATCGGGCGGTGGCGATTGCCGTCCTCGCCGACGTACGACGCGTCGAGCCGGTCGGGGATCACCGTGTCGGTCTGCAGCGTGCCGACCTGCCAGGTGCGGCCGATCGCGTCCTTCAGATGGAACTCCAGCTTCGGCGCATAGAAAGCACCTTCGCCGGGCAGCTCCTCCCAGCCGAATTCGGGCGTCGCGCGGCCGGTCGCGGCCACGGCGTCGCGTAAAGATTGCTCGGCCCAGTCCCACATCTCGTCCGATCCGAAGCGCTTGTCGGGACGCAGCGCCAGCTTGATCGCGTAACTGGGAAAGCCCAAGTCCTTGTACACGCTGTCGAGCAGGTCGCAGAACATGCGGACTTCCTCGACCAATTGGTCGGCGCGGACGAAGATATGGGCGTCGTCCTGGGTGAACTGGCGCACCCGCATGATGCCGTGCAGCGCGCCGTGCGGTTCGTTCCGGTGACAGCAGCCGAACTCGGCCATGCGGATCGGCAAGTCGCGATAGGATTTGATGCCCTGCTTGAAGATCAGCACGTGCGCGGGGCAGTTCATCGGCTTCAGCGCCATCAGGTCCGCGTCGCCGGAGAGGATCGGCGCGTCGTCTTCGGTGGACGGAATCTCGTCCGGCACGACGAACATGTTCTCGCGGTACTTGCCCCAGTGGCCGGACTGCTCCCATTGGCGCGCGTCCATCAGCTGGGGCGTCTTCACCTCGGCATAGCCGGCCGCGTCGAGCCGGCGGCGCATATAGGCCTCGAGCTGGCGCCACAGGATGAAGCCCTTGGGGTGCCAGAAAACCGAGCCCTGCGCTTCGCTCTGCAGGTGGAACAGGTCCATTTCCGCGCCGATCTTGCGATGGTCGCGCTTGGCCGCTTCCTCCAGCCGCGTCAGATGCTCCTGGAGCTGCTTTTTGTTGAGCCAGCCAGTGCCGTAGATGCGGCTGAGCATCGCGTTGTTCTGGTCGCCGCGCCAATAGGCGCCGCTGACGCGCGTGAGCTTGAACGCCTGCGGGTCGAGCTTGCCGGTGGAGGGCAGATGCGGCCCCCGGCACATGTCGAGCCAATCGCCGGCGCGATAGATCGTCAGCTCCTCGCCCGCGGGCAGCTCGCCGGCCCATTCGGCCTTGAACGTCTCGCCATGCTCCTTGAAATAGGCGATGAGCTGGTCGCGCGTCCAAACCTCGCGAACAAGGCGTTCGTCGCGCGCGATGACGCGGCGCATCTCTTCCTCGATCGCGGGCAGGTCTTCCTCGGTGAACGGCCGGTCCTTCGGCGCGAAATCGTAATAGAAGCCGTCCTCGGTCGCCGGGCCGAAGGTGATCTGGGTGCCGGGAAAGAGGTTCTGCACCGCCTCCGCGAGCACGTGCGCATAGTCGTGGCGGACGAGCTCCAGCGCATCGGCCTCGTCGCGAGAAGTGATCAGCGCCAGCTCTGCGTCATAGTCGATCGGCCGCCCGAGATCGCGCACCTCGCCATTCACCTTGGCGGCCAGCGCCGCCTTGGCGAGCCCCGGCCCGATCGCCGCGGCGATGTCGGCCGCGGTCGTGCCCGGCGCAACCTCGCGCGCGGAGCCGTCGGGAAGGGTGATGCGGATCATCTCTGACATGGCCGGGGCATGTAGCGAGGGGCGGCGCGCGTCTCAACCTCGGCGTGGGTGATGCTCGATTCCAAAGAGAACGCCGCGAGTGTCAGCGCAGCCGGCCCAAGCGGTTCAGCAATCCCTTTTGCGTGTTGAACCTAAACCTCTCTTGCCGAACAGCACACCTTCCGCATTCTTGGTCCAACCCGATGACGAGTGCCAGATCGCGGATTGCCCCATGAGGAAGGAGAATTTGTCATGGCTGATTTGGCGCATGGTGCCGACTCGAAACTGCGCGCCCAAGAGGCGCATACCTTCGAGCCAATCGGGAAACACGGCAATGGCAGGTAACTGCATATCCTTGTAAGCGGGCAACCGCGGATCGATAATCCGCGACAGTCGATAATTAACGGCCTGCCGCATGGCGTCCGCGAACTCGCTCTTGAACAGGTGCGACTTCTTGAACTCCCAACCGAACGTCCAATTGGTCAGGCGGCAGCGCGATACCGCGTCAATCCGCATGAGGTTGCCGTCAGCATTCATTGCTTCGACCTCCTGGATGAAGTCGAAATAGCAAGAGAGGCCGTCGACAATTGCGGCGCGAGCGAAAGGTTCAGCGACGTAGCGGCGACGGCTGTCGTCCTTCGACTTGGGCATTGCTCAACCCGCTCCACCCGGCGAAGCGCAACAGCGCTCGATGCGACGTGCCAGCGTTGCTCGCATCCGGCTCTCTGCACAACACGGTAATCGAACGCTACGAGCGGTACGGCGATCAGGAGCGAACGTAAGTTGGCCTGTCCTAAAGCGCCCCGCTCGTGCTAGGCGGCGGCATCATTCAACGACGAGCGGGCCAATGTTCAACAAACTGTTCCGGGACCATCCGAGCGAAGTCGGCGAGAGCTACGGCGAGCATTTCGCGGCGGCGGGCGGCTTTGGGGTGAAGATGATCGTGGGCGGCATCGCCTGCGTCGTCCATGCGGTCGTGCCGGGCGTTTTCATCACCACCGGCAGCGGGACGGTCAAAAAGCTCTACGACCAGATGGTCGCGAAGCGCGCCGCCAAGCGGGAAGCCAATATCGAGATGCGCTCGATCGAATGGGTGATCTGAGCGCCTAAAGCGCGGGCGTCAGCCGCCCTTGCGCTGCGGCACGCTAAAGCGGCCGGTCACGCGGCCGCCACTGCCGCCCGAGACGGTGCCGGGAGCGCCGCCGACCGCCGATCCGTCGACCACCGCGCGGCCGCTGTCGAGATCGATCACCAGCCGGCCGCCGCGCACCGTATTCGCGCCCTGCTCCAGCGTGACGCCGCCCGTCATCGTGATCAGGCGGCGGTTGAGATCATAGACGGCGAAGGCGCCGCGCGCGGTTTCCGACGGACTGCGCACGGTGACGCCGCCGGCTGCATCGAGCCGCTGGATCTGCACGCCGCCGGGACCGCTGCGATTGGCATAGGCGACGGTCAGCCGCGCCGCGTTCAGGGTCAGCTCGGCCTGCACGGCGCGGACATTGCCGGCGAAGATCGCGCGATCGGCGCGGTCCTGCACCTCGATCCGGTCCGCCTCGACATCGACCGGCGCGTTGGTGTTGTGGCCTTTGAGCGCCTGCGCGACCAAAGGCGCTGCGAACGCCAGCGCGGCACCGAATGCGCTTCCCAAGATCAGCCTGCGGATCATCGTGACCCTCTGGCCGCTCCCTGGACGATGTGCAAGCGGGTGCGGCCGCTAAGCTGCACGACGCGCTCGCCCAGATTGGCGGCGATGCGGCCGCCGCTGAACGTGCCCAGCGGCATCTTGCCGTCGACGGCGCCGTTGCTCGCCATGGTGCGGGACTTCAGGTCGACATCGACGTCGCGCGTCAGCAGGCGATAGCCGTCGGCGGACTGGTAGACGACCGGCCCTTCGACGCGCACCTGTTCCTTGTCCATGTCGTAGCGGGCGCGGTTGGCGCGGAGCATGCCCGGGCCGTCGCGCATGGCGAGGCTGGCCGACAGGTCCTGCAGATGGACGATCGGCTCTTTCGAAGTCATCTGCACCGCCGAGCCGGCGCGCAGCGCAAAGGCTTGGCCTTTCGAATCCTCGCCGCGATAGAGCGCCTCGGTCACGCGCAGCCGCTCCTTGGCGACCTGCACCTTGTTCTTGTCGAGCACGAAGCTCATGTCGCCGGCGATCGTCAGCGGCGCGATTGACAGGAAAGCGACCAGCGCGCCGATCCCCATCGGCAAGGTCATCCGCAGCCAGCGAATCACCTTGTCGTGCGCGCTGCCGGGAATCGCCCAGCGCCGGCGCTCGTCCTGCGACCGGATCGCGGCTTCAGACATGGGCGAAGATGTCCACCTCCGGCCAGCCGGCGAGATCGAGCTGCGCGCGGGCGGGCAGGAAATCGAAACAGGCCTGGGCAAGCGCGGTGCGGCCTTCCCGGGCGAGGCGGCGGTCGAGTTCGTTCCGGAGGCCGTGCAAATAGCGCACGTCGGACGCGGCATATTCCTTCTGCGCGTCGCTGAGCACCGGGCCGCCCCAGTCCGAGCTTTGCTGCTGCTTCGAGATTTCGCTTCCGAGCAATTCCTTGACCAGATCCTTCAGCCCGTGCCGGTCGGTATAGGTGCGGACCAGCCGCGACGCCGTCTTGGTGCAATAAACGGGCGCGGCGGTGATGCCCAGGTAGAGCTGGATCGCCGCCAGGTCGAAGCGCGCGAAGTGATAGAGCTTCAGCCGATTCGTGTCGGCGAGCACGGCCTTCAGGTTCGGCGCGGCATAGTCGCTGCCGGGGGAGAAGCGCACGAGATGCTCGTCGCCGCGCCCGTCCGAAATCTGCACCACGCAGAGCCGGTCGCGGTGCGAATGGAGCCCCATGGTTTCGGTGTCGACGGCCACCGGCCCGTCCGCCAACGTGCCCGCGGGCAGGTCTTCTTCATGAAAATGCACGGCCATATCCGCCCAAGGCATAGGCGGTGGCGGCTGAACGCTCAATGGCGAAGCGCGTCTTCACCATGGCTGTGGATTATTTCGTTCGCCGGATGAACGAATCTTCGCTATGGAGATTCGTGGGCGTGTCTATGGGGTATGCGTCTCAAGGACTTGGCGTGCGCGCCCGGCGCGTGGGGTTCTGACGGATTTTAGTTGGGCGACCGGAAGGTAAGAATGGGTTTCGACAGAGGTAAACGGGGTCCGCGCGGCGGCAAGGACAAGCGCGACGGTTTCGGTGACGAGAACTACGGCGGTTACAGCGAATCGGGCGGCAGCCGTTATGGCGGCGGCGGTTTCGGCGGCGGTGGCGGCGGCTTTGGCGGCCCGCGCGGCGGCGGTTTCGGCGGCGGCGGCGGTGGCGGCGGCTTTGGTGGCGGTGGCTTCGGCGGCGGCCGTGGCGGCGGCATGCCCCAGCAAGTGATCGGCGAAGGCACGGGCGTCGTCAAATTCTTCAACGCGCAGAAGGGCTTCGGCTTCGTCGTGCGCGATGATGGCGGCGAAGACGTGTTCGTCCACATTTCCGCGGTCGAGCGCGCCGGCCTCACCGGCCTGGCCGAAGGTCAGCCGCTCGGCTTCACGCTCGTCGATCGCGGCGGCCGTGTCTCGGCGACCGACCTGAAGATCGAGGGCGAGCCGCTCCCGGTCACCGGCGGTGGCGGCGGCGGTCGCGAGGATCGCGGCAGCGCCGGCGGCGGTGGCCCGCAGCGTCAGCTCACCGGCGAAAAGGCCAGCGGCACGGTCAAGTTCTTCAACGCGATGAAAGGCTTCGGCTTCATCCAGCGCGACGACGGACAGCCGGACGCTTTCGTCCACATCTCCGCCGTCGAGCGGGCCGGCATGCCGAGCCTGAACGAAGGCGACCGGCTCGAGTTCGAGCTGGAAGTGGACCGCCGCGGCAAATACGCCGCGGTGAACCTGGTCCCGCTTCAGTCCTGATCCGATAAGGCCCCGCCCTAACCGGCGGGGCCTTTTTCGTTCAGGCGATCGGCCGCCGCCTGATAGCGCGCAGGCCGGTCGGCGGCGTGCTTCGCGACCAGCGCATTATATTTCGCGAGCGTCTGCGCATCCGCTTTCTCCGGCGACCCTGAATCGAAGGGCGGCGCCGGATCATATTCCAGGCTGAGCTGCACGAAGCGGGCATGATCCTCGCCACAGAGGCGGCCGACCAGCGCCAGCCCGAAATCGATGCCCGCGGTGACGCCGCCGCCGGTGACGCGGTTGCGATCGAACACCACGCGCTCCTTCACCGGAATCGCGCCGAACGCGGCGAGCCATTCGTGGCTGCCCCAATGCGTCGTCGCGCGGTAGCCGCGGAGCAGCCCCGCCGCGCCCAGCACCAGCGCGCCGGTGCACACGCTCGTCACCCACTGCGCCCCGTCCGCTGCCTCGCGGAGCCAGGCGAGCGTGGCTTGGTCCTCCATCGCGCCGGTAATTCCGAAACCGCCGGGCACGCACAGGACGTCCGGCTGCGCAGCGGTGTCGAACGTCGCGGTCGGGAGGAGCGGGAAACCGGCATCGGTCGGCACGGGATCGAGGGTCTTGGCGACGAGTTCGATAGTCGCTCCCGGCATACGCGACAGGACCTGCGCGGGACCGGTCAGGTCGAGCTGCGTCACGTTGGGGAAAAGGAGGAAGGAGATGTGCATGGCGTTCTCCTCCCCTCCCGCTTGCGGGAGGGGCCGGGGGTGGGAATGTTCGTCACATTGCTGCGCGTTTGAGGCTTTTCCCACCCCTAACCCCTCCCGCAAGCGGGAGGGGGACTACTCCGCCGCCAGCAATTCCTCCGCGCCGCCCAGATCCACCGAGACCAGCCGGCTCACCCCGCGCTCGACCATCGTCACGCCGAACAGGCGGTGCATGCGGCTCATGGTGACCGCGTTGTGGGTGACGATCAGGTAGCGTGTGTCGGTCTCGGTGACCATCGTGTCGAGCAGGTCGCAGAAGCGCTCGATATTGGCGTCGTCGAGCGGCGCGTCGACTTCGTCGAGCACGCAGATCGGCGCGGGGTTGGTGAGGAACAGGCCGAAGATCAAAGCCACCGCGGTCAACGCCTGCTCGCCGCCGGAAAGGAGCGTGAGCGAGCCGAGCTTCTTGCCCGGCGGCTGCGCCATGATCTCCAGCCCGGCTTCGAGCGGATCGTCCGAATCGACGAGCTGCAGATAGGCCTCGCCGCCGTTGAACAGCCGCGCGAACAGGCGGCGGAAATGGCGGTCGACTTCCTCAAACGCCGCCAGCAGCCGCGCGCGGCCTTCGCGATTGAGGCTGCCGATCGAACCCCTCAAACGATTCACGGCCTGCGTCAGCTCGTCGCGTTCCGCGACCGAGCGCTCGTATTCGGTCTCGAGTTCGCGCAGTTCCTGCTCGGCGATCAGGTTGACCGGGCCCAATCGCTCGCGGTCGAGATTGAGGCGGTCGTGGCGGGCGGATTCCTCTGCGGGATCGCGAACGTCGGCGGAGGCGAAGCCGATCCGTTCCGGCAGCACCGGCGGCGGGCATTCGAAGCGCTCGCCCGAGACACGGCCCATTTCGACGCGGCGCAGATCGGCGGCTTCGGCGCGGGCGACGGCGCCCGCACGCACTTCGCGCGCCTGGGCGAGCGCTTCGCCGGCCTGGGCCAGCGTTGCCTCGCCCTCGCGGACGCGGGCTTCGGCGGCGCGTTCCTCGGCGGCGAGAGCCTCGGATTCGGTGCGGGCTTCGGACTGGCGCGTGTCGAGCGCGGCGATCTCGGTGCGGAGCGCGTCCGGCGTGTCGGCGAGTGCTGCCAGTTCGGCCTCGGCGGCGCGTTCGCGGCGGGCCATTTCCTCGATGCGCCTGGCGGCCTCGCCGGCGCGGGCGCGCCAGGATTTGACTTCGGCCTGGGCGGCAGACTGGCGCTCGCGATCGGCGGCGACGGCGCGGTCGAGCGTGGCGGCAAGCGCGCGCTTTTCGGAGACAGCGGCGCGGGCCGCCTCGCTTTGCGCGGACAGCGATGCCACGAGTTGGGCGGTGGCCTGGCCGTCGGGCAGCGCGGCGAGCTTTTCGTTCGCGGTCTCGGCCTCGCGCGCGGCCTCGTCGCGTTCGGCGGCGGCGCGTTCGCGGCGGGATTGCAGCTCCGACCGGCGCGCGGCGAAACGCTCGATCGCGGCTTCGGCAGCGTCTTCCTCGCGAGCAGCGGTGCGCGCCTCAGCCTCGGCCTGGGCGAGCGCCCGGCGGGCTTCGTCAGCCGCGGCCTTGGCCGTGGCGAGGCGCGCGGCGACGCTGTCCATCGCGATCTGCGCCCCGGCGACCGCCTCGCGCGCTTTCGGAAGCGCAGCGCGGAGAGCGTCGAGGCGGTTGGCGCGGATCAGGCGTTCGGCGGCGGCCGCGCCCGAGTCCGTGGCGGCGAAACCGTCCCAGCGGCGCATGGCACCGTCACGCGTGACGAGCTGCTGGCCCGGCGCGAGGGCGCGGCCATGGTCCACGTCAGCGACCGCGATCTGGGCGAGGCGGCGGGCAAGGGCGGGCGGGGCGGTAACGTGCTGCGCTAGACTGTCGGCGATGGGCGCATCCGCCGTGAGCGGCGTCCAGTTGGCGAGCGCGGTTTCCAGCTCGTCGCCGAACGCGGCGGCAAGCGCGCGTTCATAGCCGGGCGCGGCGCGGACATGATCGATCAGCCGGTCGCCGGACGCCCGCTGCAGCGCCTTGTCGAGCGCGGCGGCTTCGCTTTCGAGCGCGGCGAGCGCGGCGCGCGCAGAGGCGAGTTCGGCCTCGGCGCGCTCGCGATCGGCCGCAGCGGCGGCACGCTCGGCTTCGCTGCATTCGATGCGTTTCGCGGCTTCGGCACTGGCCGCTTCGGCGGCGGTGCGGCGGGCGGCGGCAGCGTCGCGTGCTTCGGCGAATTCCGCACCGGTGCCGAGCTGGCCAATCTCGGCCTCGACCCGCGCAAGTTCGGCCTGAGCACGAGCGAGACGCGTCTGCGCCGATGCGACCGCCGAGCGCGCGATCTGCGCCTCGGCTTGCTCGCGCGCCTGAGCGGAGACAGCCTGAGCGAGCGCGACTTCCGCGTCGCGGGCAGAGCTTTCGGCAGCCGCGACTTCGGCAGCACGCGCGGGGCGGCTCGCTTCGGCCTCCGCGATGCGCGTGTCGAGCGCCTTGGCCTCGGCGGACAGGCGGGCAATCGCTTCGGCGGCGTCGTTGGCGAGCGAGCCTTCGCGCTCGCGGTCGCCGGCGAGCCGCTCGCGCGCCTGCGCCAGTTCGGCGAGGCGGCGTTCGGCCGACGCCAGCTCAGCGCGGGCCGTGGCGAGCTTGTGGCCAATCTCGTTCGCGCGGTCGCGCGCGGCCTGGGCTGCGGCGCGGGCATCGCCGAGCTTGCGAGTCGCCTCGGCGTTCCACGCGGCGGCGGCGCGCTGGGCCTCGGCGAGCTGGGCGACCCGTTCCTCGGCGGCGGCGGCGTCTTTCTTCGCGGCTTCGGCCGCCTGGGCCGCTTCGCGCCAGCGCGCGAAGATCAGCCTCGCCTCGGCGATCTTGATCTCGGCAGAGACGGCCCGGTAGCGCTCGGCCGCGCGCGCCTGCCGCTTCAGCTGGCCGGCACGCGTTTCCATGTCGGCGATCAGCTCGCCCAGCCGCGTGAGGTTGGTCTCGGTCGCGCGGAGTTTCTGCTCGGCGTCCTTGCGGCGGACGTGCAGGCCCGCGATTCCCGCCGCTTCCTCCAGCATCGCGCGACGCTCGGTCGGCTTGGCGGCGATGACGGCACTGATCCTGCCCTGGCTGACGAGCGCCGGCGAATGGGCGCCGGTGGCGGCGTCGGCGAACAGCAGCGCCACGTCCTTGGCGCGGACGTCGCGGCCGTTCAGGCGATAGGCGGAGCCGGCGCCGCGCTCGATCCGGCGGACGACTTCGAGCTCGCCATCGTCATTGTCGGCCTTTTCGGCAAAAAGCTGGACTTCGGCGAAGTCGCGCGCCGGGCGCGTCGCGGTGCCGGCAAAGATCACGTCCTCCATGCCGCCGCCGCGCAGGGACTTGGCTGAGCCTTCGCCCATCACCCAGCGCAGCGCTTCCAGCAGGTTCGACTTGCCGCAGCCATTGGGGCCGACGACGCCCGTCAGGCCGGCCTCGATCCGCAATTCGGTCGGATCGACGAAGCTTTTGAAGCCGCTGAGTTTCAGCCGCTTGAACCGCAAAGACCTGCCCCTACTGACCGGCCCCGAGCTTATCGCGCCCGCGCGCGCGGGAAAGGGCGGGGACGGGGTTTATCCCCGGAAAAGAGTCCAAACGGGCCGGAAACGAGTCGGGTGGAGGCGGAGAACATCCTCCCCTTCGAGGGGAGGTGGCGCGCGCAGCGCGACGGAGGGGTGTCGGCGGTGGAGAATATTCTCGAACGGGGACACCCCTCCACCAGCCTTCGGCTGGTCCCCCTCCCCTTGCAGGGGAGGATGTCAGGGAATTTACGCCCCCGCTTCTTTCAGCTTTGGCTCCAGCTGTTCCCAGGTGCCGACATTCTCGAGCATCTTGCCGTTGATGATGAAGGTGGGCGTGCCCGGGATCGGCAGGGCGTTCGCCTTTTGCTGCATGTCGACGAGCTTATCGACCGACGCCTTGTCGGAGAGACATGCGTCGAGCTTGGCCTGCGGGATGCCGCGCTGCTTGGCGAACTGATCGATGCCGGTCAGCGCCGCGACGGCCTTGAACTGCTCGGCGGGGCTCAGGCCCTGCAGGCGCTGCTGTTCGGCGGGCGGAACGGCCTGAAGCTTGTCGAAGATCTGCGACTGCTGGGTGAAGGCCTGCTCGGTCATCGCGAAATACGGGTCGGGGCCGCCGCAGCGCGAGACGAGCGTCGCGGTCATGTCGACGAAGTCGCGGACATAGTTGCGCGCTTCCAGACTGACGGTGCCTTTCTTCACGTACTCGCGGAGCTTGGGAAAGCCCTTTTCCTCGAACTCCTTGCAGTGCGGGCAAGTGAGCGAGAGATATTCGACGACCTTCACCGGCGCGTTCGGGTTGCCCATCACGAAGCCGCCTTCGGGCGTGGCCGACACCACCTCGGTCCAGTCCTTGCCGGCCGGCGGCGGCACGGCGGCGGCGCTGCCGCCCGCCGCGGCCGGGGCGGCGCTGTTGTTGCCCGCGCCCTTGTCGCACCCGGCGAGCGCCAGCGCGGCGGCGCCCAGCGCCAGCAGGTAGGTCTTGGTCATTCGTCTCTCCGTCTAGTTCTTGAGGTGCGGCTGCAGCGCCGCCCAGCTTGCGGTGTTGTCGATGCCCTGGCCGTTGACCAAGAAATAGGGCGTGCCGGCGATCTTGCGCTGCTCCCATGCTTCGGTCGTCATCGCGAGCACCGGCTTCTGCGCCGCTGCGTTCGCGATGCAGGCGTTGGCCTGGGCTTCGCTGAGGCCCACCACGGCGGGGAGGCCGGCGCCCTTGGCGAGCATCTGGAGCTGCTGGCCCTGCGGCAGCTTGTTCAGCGCTTCGCGATTGTCGTCGATGTACTTGGCGCCCGCTTCGAACCAGCTTTCCTGCGTCGCGAACAGCTTTTCATGGACCGCGAAGAAGCGGGTCGGGCCGGTGCAGCGCGCGAGCAGCGTGGCGGCGAAGTCGATCGGGTCGCGGACGGCATGGCGCACTTCGATCGCGGTCGAGCCGTTCGCGACATATTTCTGGCGAAGCGTCGCGGCGGCTTCGTTGGTGAAGTGGGCGCAATGCGGGCAGGTATAGCTCACATATTCGACGAGCCGCTGCTTCGCTGCCGGATTGCCGAGCACGAACGCGCCCTGCGGGGTCTGCGTGACGCGATGGGTCCAGTCGGTCGCGGGCGCGGCGGCGACCAAAGCCAGCGCGGCGGCGATAGCGCCAAGCAATCTCACTATTTCACTCTTCCGATCACGGGGATGGTTTCCGAAGTGGCGATGCCGCGGGCGAGCGATTCGAGCACCGCGCGCAGCTCCGGGTCGCCGACGGCGCGCAGCGAATCGCCGAGCTCGACCGGGACCGGCTGCAGCTCCGGCCGGGCAGGCTTGGGCGTGGCCTTAATGACGACGCCCTGGCGGATCGCGACCTTCTCGACCGCAGGATAGCCGAAGAAGCGGTTCACCCGCTCGACGATCTCCGGCAGCACATGCTGCATCATCGGCGCATGGGCGCCGGCGACCGTCAGGGTCAGCGTGCCGTTGGCGCGCTTGCCTTGCGGGAAGCGGATCGATTCGGGCGCTGAGACGCCGGCATAGCGGACGCCGACGATCTCGGCCCAGCGGCTGACGATCGCGTGCTGGACGAAGCCGAATTTGCGGAAACTGGCGCGGCCGGCATCGGGCAGCAGCTCGGACACGCGGCGGGCGCGGCCGGTGCGGGGGGCTTCACTGTCCTTTTGCTTGCGACCGCTCATTCGGTTGAGGTCATTGCCACAGCTCCCCCGAACCGTCCATTGGGTCGATGTGATCGCCGACAAGCTTCTCCACTGGTACGATCGGCATGCGCGGGTGTTGCCGTGGCGGAGCCCGCCGGGCGGGGCGGCGCCGGACCCCTATGCGGTGTGGCTGTCCGAAGTGATGCTGCAGCAGACGACCGTGGCGGCGGTGAAGCCCTATTACGAGCGCTTCCTCGCGCGCTGGCCGACGGTGGAGGCGCTTGCCGCCACGGAAGACGCCGAGCTGATGGCTGCCTGGGCGGGGCTTGGCTATTACAGCCGGGCGCGGAATCTGCTCGCCTGCGCGCGGGCGGTTGTGACGGAGCATGGCGGGCGGTTTCCGGCGAGCGCGGCGGCGCTGAAGCGGCTGCCGGGGATCGGCGACTATACCGCCGGCGCGATCGCGGCGATCGCGTTCGGCGAGAGCGCGGCGGTGGTCGACGGCAATGTCGAGCGGGTCGTCGCCCGGCTGTTCGCGCTCGAATCGAAAGCGGCGGTGCGGGAGCAGGCTGCCGCGATCACGCCCGCCGCGCGGCCCGGCGACTATGCGCAGGCGATGATGGACCTGGGCGCGACCATCTGCACGCCGAAGCGCCCGGCCTGCGGCATCTGCCCGTTGCGCGAGGACTGCCGCGCCTTCGCCCGCGGCACGCCCGAGGCCTTTCCGGTGCGCGCACCCAGGGCGGAGAAGCCGCACCGGCGGGGCATCGTGTTCTGGGCGGAGGCGGAGGGCGACGTGCTGCTGGTCACGCGGCCGGCCAAGGGGCTGCTCGGCGGCATGCGGGCGCTGCCGACCGGCTCCTGGGGCGATGCGCCAAGCCTCGGTGAAGCCCCGTTCGCTGCCGACTGGCAGATGCTGAAGGGCAATGTGCGCCATGTGTTCACCCATTTCTCGCTCGACCTGTCGGTCGCGGTCGCATCCGTCGGGCGCGTCAATGCCGAAGGTGAATGGTGGCCGATCGCGCGGCTGGGCGAGGCGGGGCTGCCGACCGTGTTTGACAAGGCCGCGCGGCTCGCCTTGGAGAGCCGGATGAGCTTGATTGCATGCTGAGGCCCGGTTTCACCGGCTCGCCGCTCGACCGCGCCGACGCGCTCCGCAACGATCCCGACGCGTTCGGCGCGGCACTGTCCGACTGGCGCGCGCGGCTGCTGCGGCTCGACGGCATCGACCCGGTGCTGGACGAGCAAGGCCGGCTGAGCTGGGGCAGCCTTGCCGAAGCGCCGGAGGACGCGCCGCTCTTGCTGCTCGGCCTGATCGACGGCCGGCCGCATTTCGCCGCGCTGGATTACGACATGCCGCTGGGCGCGACCCGCTCGCCCGCGATCTTTCGCGCGCTGGGCGAAATGCCGCCCGAGGAAGCCTCTACCTATGCCGGCGCACGGAGCCTGATCGACTGGCATTTGCGGCACCGCTTCTGCGCGCGCTGCGGCAGCGGCGACACCGCGATCCACCGCGCCGGCTGGGGCCGGAAATGCGGGAATTGCGGCACCGAGCATTTTCCGCGCGTCGACCCGGTCGTCATCATGCTCGCCGAGCATGACGGACGCGTCCTGGTCGGCCGCCAGCCGCAATATCCGCCCGGCCGCTATTCGGCGCTGGCCGGGTTCGTGGAGCCGGGCGAATCGGTCGAGGAAGCCGTCGCGCGCGAGCTGTTCGAGGAAGCGGGTCTGAAAGTCCGCGACGTGCGCTATGTCGTCAGCCAGCCCTGGCCGTTCCCGTCGCAACTGATGATGGCGTGCGTGGCGGCGGCGGACGACCCAACGCTGACCATCGACACGACCGAGCTGGAGGATGCGATCTGGGTCGATCGCGCCGGCGTCGAAGCGTCGATGGCGGGCGAACCCGGCGCGCCGTTCCTTCCCCCGCCCCCGTTCGCCATTGCGCATACCCTGTTCCGGTGGTGGCTGGAGCGGGAGTGAAGCCCCTCCCCTGAAGGGGAGGGGTTGGGGTGGGGCAGTCCACTTCCTCATACCTCGGCGTTTTGCTCGGCCTATCGGCCGAACCCCACCCCTTACCCCTCCCCTGAAGGGGAGGGGCTGGATTAGCCCCGTTTCCTTGCCTGCGGGTACACGCCGAGTACATCCACCCGCTTGGCGTGGAATCTCAACTCCTCCAGCGCCCGATCCACCGCCGGGTCACCGGGTGCACCCTCTATATCCGTATAGAACTCCGTCGCCGCGAAGCTGGCGCCGCGCTGGTAGCTTTCCAGCTTGGTCATGTTGATGCCGTTGGTCGCGAAGCAGCCGAGCGCCTTGTAGAGCGCGGCGGGGATGTTGTTGACCTGGAAGATGAACGTCGTCATCAGGTCGCCGCTCTCCGGCCGGCGCGGCTCGCGGGCGAGGATCAGGAAGCGGGTGGTGTTGTCCGACGCGTCGGCGATCGCGTTCTCGATCACGTCGAGGCCGTAGAGCTGCGCGGCGAATGCGGGCGCGATCGCGGCGATGCTCCAGTCCTGCATTTCCGCGACCTTGGCGACGGCGGCGGCGGTGTCGGCATAGTCGATCGGGCGAATGCCGCGGGCGCGCAGCCACTTCCGGCTCTGGCCCAGCGCCTGGGGGTGGCTCATCACTTCGCGAATGTCATGGCCGGCCTTGCCGATCAGCGCCGGGACGATCGCGAGAAAATGCTCGCCGGTGATCGCGAGCCCGGATTCGGGCAGCAGGAAGTGGATGTCGGCGACGCGGCCGTGCACCGAATTCTCGATCGGGATGATCGCCCGTCCGGCGCGGCCTTCCTTCACCGCCTCCAGCGCATCCTCGAAGCTGAAGCAGGGATAGGGCAGGCCGTCGGGAAAATGCTCGATCAGCGCGCGGTGCGAATTGGCGCCCGGCGCGCCCTGAAACGCGACGGCGCGCGCCGGGTCGCGCTCGGCAGCAGCGATCATTTCGGCGACCAGACGCCGCGCCGGTTCGGGATAATTCTCCATGACCGCGCGCGCCTAGAGTCTTTCCGCGGCCAAGGGAACCCGTGCGACTTGCGAGGCGCGCAGCCTCTTTCTAAAGGGAGCGCGCGTTTTCAAGGGGCGAGCCCGTCCCACGGGCTTCTGACGTAGGGATTTGCAATGAACGACCGCAACAACACGATCGCCGGCTGGGTGCTGGGCGCCGGTATCGTGGCGCTGGGCGCCGGCATCGTGTCCGGCGAATTCTTTCACGGCGAGCGGCCGGAGAAGATGGGCTATCCGATCGCCGGCGTCGTCGAGGGCGGCGAAGGCGGAGCGGCAGTGGCCGAAGTGCCGATCGCGCAGCGCATGGCGACGGCCGATCCGGCCAACGGCGCCAAGATCTTCCAGAAGTGCGCGGCCTGCCACACCGACACAAAGGGCGGCGCGAACGGCGTCGGCCCGAATCTGTGGGGCGTGGTCGGCGAGGCGATCGGCCAGGGCGCCGGCGGCTTCGCTTTCTCGGACGCGCTGAAGTCCAAGGGCGGCGCCTGGGATTTCGATTCGCTCGACAAATGGCTGACCAGCCCGCGCAAGTTCGCTGACGGCACCAAGATGACCTTCGCCGGCCTGTCGGCGGGCAAGGACCGCGCCGACGTGATCGCGTACCTCAACCAGCAGAGCGACGCGCCTAAGCCGCTGCCCAAGGCGGAAGCGCTGCCGGCCGACAATCCCGGCGGCCCGGCAGCGAAGTCGGCCGACACCGGCGCAGGGCCTGATACGGTCGCACCCGGCGCGCCGTCGGTCGACCCCGCCGCAAAGGGCGGATCGAAAATCGACCTGCCCGAAAAGAAGAAGTGATTCTTCTCCCCTCCCGCTCGCGGGAGGGGCCGGGGGTGGGAAGACGCCTGATTCCGGTGCTGAGTCGAACGCGGTCCCTCCCCTAACCCCTCCCGCAAGCGGGAGGGGAATCGTTAATCCGCGAACGGGTCCCGCACCAAAATCGTATCCTCCCGCTCCGGGCTGGTCGAAACCAGCGCGACCGGGCAGCGGATCAGCTCCTCGATGCGGCGGATATATTTGATTGCCTGCGCCGGAAGCTGCGCCCAGCTGCGCGCACCGGCGGTCGATTCGCTCCAGCCGGGAATGTCCTCGTAGACCGGCTCGACCGCGGCCTGGTCGGCAGCATGCGCCGGGAAGTGGTTCAACGTGCGGCCGTTCAGCCGATAGCCGGTGCAGATGCGGATCGTCTCGAGCCCATCGAGCACGTCCAGCTTGGTCAGCGCGACGCCGGTGACGCCGGAGACAGCGACCGACTGGCGCACCAGCACGGCGTCGAACCAGCCGCAGCGGCGCTTGCGGCCGGTGACGGTGCCGAACTCATGCCCGCGCTCGCCGAGCCGCTGGCCGATTTCGTCCTCAAGCTCGGTCGGGAACGGGCCGGAGCCGACGCGGGTGGTGTAGGCCTTGACGATGCCGAGCACGAAGCCGACCGCGCCCGGCCCCAGCCCCGATCCGCCCGCCGCAGTGCCGGCAATGGTGTTCGAGCTGGTGACGAACGGATAGGTGCCGTGGTCGACGTCGAGCAGCACGCCCTGCGCGCCTTCGAACAGGATGCGGCGGCCGCGCGCGCGCGCTTCGTTGAGGTCGAGCCAGACGGGCTTGGCGAATTGCAGCACGAAGTCGGCAATCTCGCGCAGCTCGGTCAGCAGGCGCTCGCGGTCGATCGGCGGCTCGCCGAAGCCGGCGCGCAGCGCATCGTGATGCGCGGTCAGGCGGTCGAGCTGCGGCCCGAGATCGCCCAGATGCGCGAGGTCGCACACCCGGATCGCCCGCCTGCCGACCTTGTCCTCATAGGCGGGGCCGATGCCGCGGCGGGTGGTGCCGATCTTGCCGGCGCCCGACGCATCCTCGCGCAGCGCGTCGAGATCGCGGTGAAAGGGCAGGATCAGCGCGCAATTGTCGGCGATGGAGAGCGTGCGCGGCGAGACTTCGACGCCCTGGCCCTGCAGCTTTTCGACTTCCGACTTCAGCGCCCAGGGATCGAGCACGACGCCGTTGCCGATCACCGACGGCGTGCCGCGCACGATGCCGGAGGGCAGCAGCGACAGCTTGTACACCTGGTTGCCGATGACGAGCGTGTGGCCGGCATTGTGGCCGCCCTGGAACCGCACGACCAGATCGGCGCGCTCGGCGAGCCAGTCCACGATCTTGCCTTTGCCTTCGTCGCCCCATTGTGCGCCGATCACCGCTACGTTCGCCAACCCGACCTCCTTTGTGCGGGGATCGCCTAGTGGAGCTTGGGCGAAGGGTCCAGTTTTCGCCTCAAGATTGCGCGCTCGGCCCGAATCCGGGACCGATGCCAATCATCCCGCGACGGAACCGCGCTCGCCCGCTTCCGTTGGCGGCGCGGTGCGCTTATATAGCGCGTTCCACCAACCCACAGGAGCTTACCCTATCCGTCCTCCCATGATGCGGCGCCCGCTGGCGCCCCCGGCCCTTTCCGGCCCGCGCTTCAACGAATTCATCCAGAGCCCCAAGGTTCGGGTGATCGATCATGAAGGCGAAAATCTTGGCGTGATGTACACGCGCGAAGCGATGGAGCAGGCGCGCGAATTGGGGCTCGACCTTGTCGAAGTGTCGCCCAATGCCGATCCGCCCGTCGCCAAATTCCTCGACGTCGGCAAATTCAAATACGAGGCCCAGAAAAAGGCGAACCTCGCCCGCAAGTCGCAGAAGACGCAGGAGATCAAGGAGATCAAGATGCGTCCGAACATCGACGATCACGACTATGACACCAAGATGAAGAAGGTGGTCGAGTTCATCGAGGAAGGCGACAAGGTGAAGGTCACCATGCGCTTCCGCGGCCGCGAGCTCAGCCACGGCCAGCTTGGCATGGCGGTGCTGCAGCGAGTCGCCGAACAGACGGCCGAGATCGCCAAAGTCGAGGCGCATCCGCGCATGGAAGGCCGTCAGATGCTGATGGTGCTCGCGCCCAAGTAAAATCGGACTTCGACGCTGCGGCCATTCCGTAGCGTCAATGTCACAGCGTCCAGCAACTGTTGCAAAAACGCCGCAACGCGCCGGGAATTCTTCCGGCGCGGCGCTGTGCTGTGGATGTTACAGAGCCGCGACTCTAAACTCCTCTCGATAACAAAAGACGAGTCCGTGGGGGACTTGGGGAGAGGACCATGAGCAAATCATGCTGGCTGCTGTCGGCAGCCTTATTCGTATTCGTCGCGCCCGTTCACGCCCAGGATACGCAAAGCGCGTCGTCGACGCCGGGGCCGGCCGCGGCCGACGCCTCGGATCAGACGCCCAACGCCGGCGACATCATCGTCACCGCCACCCGCCGCGCCGAGGCGCTGTCGGACGTGCCGATCGCAGTGTCGGCGGTCTCCGCCGAATCGCTGCAGAATTCCGGCGCCAACGACATTCGCCAGCTGAACCAGCTCGCGCCGTCGCTGCTGGTCTCCTCGACCGGCTCCGAAGCGAACGGCTCCGCCCGCATCCGCGGCATCGGCACGGTCGGCGACAATCCCGGCCTCGAAAGCTCGGTCGCGGTGTTCGTCGACGGCGTCTATCGCTCGCGCTCCGGCATCGGCCTGAACGAGCTCGGCGAAGTCGACCGCATCGAGGTGCTGCGTGGGCCCCAGGGCACGCTGTTCGGCCGCAACGCGTCGGCCGGTCTCATTCACATCATCACCAAGAAGCCGAGCTTCGATTTCGGCGGCTATGGCGAGTTCAACTACGGCAATTATAACTACATCCGCGCCGCCGGTGCGGTGACCGGGCCGATCACCGATCAGCTCGCCGCGCGTCTCGACGCCGTCTATGTGAAGCGCGACGGCTTCTATCACGACCTCACCAACAAGACCGACGTCAATGACCGCAACCGCTACTTCATCCGCGGCCAATTGCTGTACGAGCCGAGCGACGACATCTCGGTACGGCTGATCGGCGACTACACGCACCGCGACGAGAAATGCTGCGGCGCCGTATACATCGACCAGACGGTGAACCCGGCCAACGCGAACCTGCTGGATCCCACGCAGAACACGATCATCCAGACCTTGCTCGCGCTCGGCGAGCCGGCGGCCGCGTTCAGCAATCCGTTCAGCCGCAACATCTACCCGTCGCCGGGCCGCACCTACAAAGGCATCACCAAGGATTGGGGCGTCTCGGGCGAGGTCAATTGGAACCTCGGCGGCGCGAACCTGACCTCGATCACCGCCTATCGCGACTATAAGTCGAACCAGGGGTCGGATACCGATTATTCCTTCGTCGACATCCTGTACCGCGCGCCGGGCAGCAGCGCCTATCAGCGTGAGTTCCGCACCTTCAGCCAGGAGCTGCGGCTGCAGGGCTCGGCCTTCGACAACAAGCTGGACTGGCTGGTTGGCGGCTATTTCGCCCACGAAAAGCTGAACCTCACCGACAATCTGAAGTTCGGCACGCAATATGGCCGCTTCGCGACCTGCCGTCTGGTCGGCGCATTCGGCCTGCCCGGCAGCTTTTTCGGACCCGGCAGCGCAGGCTGTCTGACGCCGACCGGCCGCGCCGTGCTGAACGGTCAGGTTCCCGGAGTCGCTTCGCCGTTCGGCGCCGCCGGCCCGCTGATCGTCGCCGGCTTCGACCGCCTCGACAGCGTGAACAATGTCGGCGACAACAACGCGAATTACCGCCAGACCGATACCAATTTCGCGTTCTTCACGCACAACATCATCCACCTGACCGACACGTTCGACGTGACTTTGGGCGCGCGCTACACGCACGACCGCAAGAAGTTCGCGGCGGCGTTCAACAACACCAACACGGTCTGCCCGGCGCAACAAACGGCGCTGACGCCGCTGCTCACCGGCCCGCTCGCGGCGGTCGCGGGCGGCCTGATCAACCTCGCCTGCCAGGGCAATTCCACGTCCGAGCTCAACGGCGTGAACATCAACGACCATCGCGGCGAAAGCGAGTTCACCGGCACGGTGGTCGCCTCGTGGAAGCCGTCGACGGCGTGGCTGCTCTACGCCAGCTATTCGCGCGGCTATAAGGCGGGCGGCTTCAACCTCGATCGCTCGGCGCTCAAGGCCCCGATCTTCGTCGTGAACGGCGTGCCGACGACGACGTTCGCGGCGGCCGGGGGTGCGCAGGCGCTGGTCCACAACCTGCAGTTCGCGCAGGAAGTGAACGACGCCTATGAAGTCGGCTTCAAATATTCCAGCCGGATGTTCTCGCTGAACGTCGCCGCCTTCCACCAGCGTTTCTCGGACTTCCAGCTCAACACGTTCAACGGCTCGGTCTTCCTCGTCCAGAACGTCAATGGCTGCTCGAACGACCTGGCCGGGGCCGACCGCGACACCAGCGCCGCGACCGGCTCCTGTCCGAAGGACAAGGTCGGACCGGGCGTGCTGTCGAGCGGCGTCGAGATCGAAAGCTCGATCCGCCCGACGCGAGACCTGTCGATCGGCTTGGGGTTGACCGTCGCCAACACCCGTTATCGCCACGATCTGGTCGGCAACTCCAGCGGCGTGCCGCTCGATCCGGCGCTGCGGCTGCTGCCGGGCTCCAAGCTGTCGAACGCGCCGGCGGCGGTCGCGACCGGCTCCTTAACCTGGACGCCGCCGATCGGCGACACCGGACTCACCGGCCTGCTTTACATCGATGGCCGCGTGACCAGCGACTACAACACCGGCTCCGATCTGTTCCCGCAGAAGAAGCAGGACGGCTATGCGATCGTCAACGGCCGCATCGGCATCCGCGGGCCGAAGGAGCTCTGGGCGATCGAGGTGTTCGCGCAGAATATGTTCAACCAGAAATATGCGCAGGTCGCGTTCAACTCGCCGTTCCAGGCGGGCCGGACGATCGCCCCGTTCACCGGGGCGACCTATCCGGGCGGTTCGCAGATCTTCTCGGCCTTCTTGGCCGAGCCGCGCACCTATGGCGTGACGGTCAGAACCCGCTTCTGACGAGCGCGTTTTCGGCTCAAATCGGGGCGGCGGGGCAACCTGCCGCCCTTTTTTTGCTGCGCTGCAACCGGGCGCTATGATCTTGCGTTGTAATGTTATGTTCAGGTTGAGCACACCCGAAACGACCTCCGCCGTCCCGGCTTCGGCCACGCCCAAACCCGCTCCTTCGACGCCGCGCGACCTGGTCGCGGTCATGCTGCGCGCCGCCGAAAAGCTGCAGTCCCAACCGCAGCTCAACAGCGCGCGGGCGTTGCTGGAACGGGGCGGCGACCAGCTCGTCCAGCTGCTCGATCCCGAGCGCCGGCCCGACTGGGCCTGGTTCGAAATCCTGTTCGAGGAAGACGCATGCCGCCTGCCCGAAGCGCTGCTGCGCGCCGGCCGCATGCTTCACCGCGAGGACTTCACTGCCTGCGGCATCGAAACGCTCGACTGGATGCTGCGCGGCCGCGTCCTCGCCAAGTGCATCGACACCATGGCCGACGCCTGCGAAGCCGCCTTCGCCGCGACCGGCGACCTCAAATGGCTGATGATCAGCCGAACGGCCATTCTGGCACGCCGGGCACATCCACGGGAAAGCTGAAAATCCCGCCCGACCCGCGCTCGCCCGCGACCCGCGCACTCGTCACATAGGCCGTGCGCCGGTCGTCGCCCCCGAACACGATCATCGTCGGCCGGCTGACCGGCAGCGCCACCTCCTCGACCACTTCGCCCTCGCTCGACAGCCGCGCCACGCGCCCGCCGTCGAACAACGCCGTCCAGTAAAATCCCGCCTCGTCGAACGACCCGCCGTCCGGCCGCCCCTCGCCGATCGGCCATTGGTGGAACACCCGCCGGTTGGTGAGCCTGCGCCCGACCACATCGTACATGCGCAACGCATGGCTCGGCGTATTGGCATGCGCGAACCGCCCGCCGTCCGCCGAGAACGCCGCCCCGTTGCATGTCAACATCTCGCCCTCGATCCAGGTCACGCGCCCGTCCGGATCGAGCCGGTACAGCGCCGCCTCGCCCGTCTCCTTCTTCAGATCGACGCTTCCCACCCAGAACCGCCCCCAGGGGTCTGTGCGCCCGTCGTTGAACCGGTAGTCGCGTTTGCCGGCCAGCACCGCCTCGCCGAAAATCATCGCATCGGCGTCCCAATCGTCGATCGTCGCGAACCCGTCCTTCATCGCGAGCAGCAGCCCGCCTTTCTTCCGGAACGCAAAGCACCCTACAGGCTGCGGAAACACCCGCTTCTCGTCCGCGCCGGTCGCCGGATCGAACCGATGCAGCTCCGACCGCGCGATATCGACCCAATAAAGCCGCCGCTCGGCAGCATGCCACCGCGGCCCCTCGCCCAGTTCGGCCTTCGCGTTCAGGACAAGTTCCATGAGTCTCCCACACCCGTTCGGGCTGAGCTTGTCGAAGCCCTCCCTTCTTCTTTCGATGACACAGGAAAGGAAAGAAAGGGCTTCGACAGGCTCAGCCCGAACGGAGCAGGAGAGTCCTTCACCTTGACGAAAACGTAAACTCCGTCTCTCCTGCCCCAAACAGGAGAGACAGGATGCTGAACACCGCCGGGCGCACGCCCTACACCCCCGATCACGAGGCGTTCCGCCAGACCGTCCGCTCCTGGCTCCAGAAGGAAGCCGTCCCCCACATCGCGCGCTGGGACGAGCAAGGCATCGTCGACAAGGATATCTGGGTGAAGGGCGGCGCGGTCGGCATGCTCTGCCCGACGGTGCCCGAGGAATATGGCGGGCTCGGCCTTGATTTCGGCTACAACGCCGTGATCGACGAAGAAGTCGCCTATGCCGGAACGCCGCTCGGCTTCAGCCTCCAGTCCGATATCGTCGTCAATTACCTGATCTCCTACGGCTCCGAAGAGCAGAAGCGCGAATGGCTGCCGAAGATGGTCTCGGGCGAGGTCGTCACCGCGATCGCGATGACCGAGCCCGGCACCGGCTCGGACCTGCAGGGCATCCGCACGACCGCCAAAAAGGACGGCAACCACTACGTCATCAACGGCTCCAAGACCTACATCACCAACGGCCAGAACGCCGACCTCGTGCTGGTCTGCGCCAAGACGGACACCGAGGTGCAGCCGGCCTGGAAAGGCGTGTCGATCATTCTGGTCGAGGCGAACCGCGAAGGCTTCAAGCGCGGCCGCAACCTCGACAAGATCGGCCAGGACGCCGCCGACACCTCCGAGCTGTTCTTCGAAGACGTGCGCGTGCCGATGACCAATTGCCTCGGCGAAGAAGGCAAGGGCTTCCTCTACCTGATGTCCGAACTCCCGCAGGAGCGGCTGTCGATCGCGGTCGGCACCCAGGCCTCGGCCCAGCGCGCGTTCGACGACACCGTCGCGTTCGTGAAGGAACGCAAGGCGTTCGGCAAAACCGTGTTCGATTTCCAGAACACGCGCTTCACCCTCGCGGACCTGAAGTCCAAGCTCCAGATCGGCTGGGCCCATATCGACTGGGCGCTCGCCCGCCACCTTCGCCGCGAGCTGACGCCCGAGGAAGGCGCCGCCGCCAAGCTCTGGCACACCGAGATGCAATGGGAGGTCATGGACAAATGCCTCCAGCTCCACGGCGGCGCCGGATACATGAACGAATACCCCATCGCCCGCGCCTGGCGCGGCGCGAGGGTGTCGCGGATTTACGGCGGCACCAATGAGATCATGAAAGAACTGATCGGGCGCAAACTCTAACTTCTCCCCTCCCGCTTGCGGGAGGGGCCGGGGGTGGGAACTGCCTCAACCCGGCGCGGACTTGAACGCTCTTCCCACCCCTAACCCCTCCCGCAAGCGGGAGGGGAAATCAGGAAAGCGGCCCCCTCTCAAACCCCTCCCGATCGATCGCATACACCACATGCGTCACCGGCACGCCCGCCATCTCGGCATGGTCCAACCGCGGCGTCAGCACGCCGCCGATCTTCTCCATCGCCCGCCGCGACCGGCCATTGGTCTCCCCGACCAGGAAAATCACCCGGTCGAAATGCTGCAGCGCATGCGCGATCATCAGCCGCTTCATCGACCGGTTCACCGCCCCGCCCCAATAGGCCCTCGCGACGAACGTCCAGCCGATCTCGATCTCGCCTTCGCCCGCGCGGCGCACATCGAAGCGAGACGACCCGATAATCTCCCCCGTCGCCGGATCGATCGCCGCCAGCGCCCCGCCGCTCGCCAGCGCATCGTCGAAGAATCGCCGAAACACCGGCTCCTGCCAGCGATCGTGCGCCGGGTGCACTTCCCAGATCAGCGGATCGGAGGCGACGGCGAACAGCGCGTCCCAATCGTCCGCCTTGAGCGGCCGCAGCCGCACACGGTCGTCGGCAAGCTCGGGCTGGGCATCGAAAGCGTCGGTCATAGCGCCATTATGCGCGGTTCGGGGCGATGCGCCAGCATCAGCTCGGTCAGCGCCCAGACCAGCGCATCGGCCCGATCCGGCGACCGCCCCGGCCCTTCATAGCCGCCGCCGACCGTGATCCCGCACATCTGGTCCTCCAGCTCGGGGAACGCGCCGGCATGCTTCACCCGCCCCTGCGCGTAGAGCAGCGACACCGGCTCCGCCCGCGCAGCCTTGCCCCGCGACGCATGCACCAAAGTCACCGGCAGCGAAGGATCGAAGGCCCGCAGCGTGCTCAGCACCATGTCCCCGCCCTGGTTGGCCTCGGCGACGATCCGGTCCGCCCCCCACCGCGCGCTCGCCGCGCCCACCGCAAGGGCCCACCGCTCCGGCGACGGATTCGCCACACTCGCGTCCTCCAGCACGAAGCCAATGCCGTCCCGCGCAAGCCCGCACACAACAATCCCGCAAGCATCCCCCCGCTCCGAGGCGGGAGGATCAACGCCGATCACGATGCGCACCAGATCCTCCCCGGAACGGGGAGGGGGACCGCCGGCGCAGCCGGTGGTGGAGGGGGCCCCCGCGTCGGACAGTGCTCTAGCTCGGGCCCCCTCCGTCAGGCCTGCGGCCTGCCACCTCCCCGTTCCGGGGAGGATTGGGTCTGCCCCACACCCCTCCACTACCGCCCGCGTCCACAGCGCTCCCTCGACATCCTCGATCAACTCCCCGTCCAGTTCCTGCCGCCCCAGCCGCGTGCCCGCGTACATCGCTTGCACCGCCGCCAGGAACGCCTTGGGCAGATACAGATTGTCCGCCGACCGGCCGCCGGTCTGCACCGTCGCAGATTCGCGCATGATCGCCTTCAGCACCCTGGTCGGCCTGGGCGTGGTCGTCACCACCACGCGCTGGTCCTTGCCCTGGCGCAGGCCGAGCATCAGGTTCGCCCAGCTTTCCTCCCCGCGCGCCCATTTCGCCAGCTCGTCGCACCAGGCATATTGATGCTCCGGCCCGCGCAGCCCGTCCGGGTGCTCGCCGGAGAAAATCTCCGCGACCGCGCCGCTCTTGTAGGTGAGCACCCCGCGCGACGGCTCCCATTTCGGCGGCCGCCGCGGGTCGGCGCAGGCGATCAGGCCGCTCGGCCCTTCGATCATGATGCTGCGCGCTTCGTCGATCGTCGCGCCGACGATCGCGATCCGCCTTTTGCCGGTCCGCCGCGCGAGCTTCGTCACCCATTCGGCACCGGCGCGCGTCTTGCCATATCCGCGCCCGGCGAGGATCAGCCACACCCGCCAGTCGCCCGGCGGCGGCATCTGGCCAAGCTGCGCCCATTCGTCGAACGCGGCGCGAAGATCCTTGCGCTCCTCGGGCGTCATCCGCGCATAGAGCCGCTCGCATTCGTCCGCGTCCTTGCGGGCGAGGATGTCGCCGACCTGCCGCTTCATGGCCGTTCCCCCGCCAGCAGCCGTTCGCGCAACTTGTCGACCCGCTCGCGGATTTCGGCGAGCGCCTGTTCGCCGTCCGGATCGTCGTCCGCCGCACCATCATGCTCAAGCGCGGTCTGCCGGTGCGCGCGGTACAGCAGCTCGGCGACGCGCTGCGGATGCTTCGACAGCATGTCGAGCGCCTCGCGGTCGGTCGCCGCATCGGCCAGCGCGCCGCGCACGCGCTCCTCGGCGATCAGCGCGCGTTCCAGCATCTCGATTTCCAGCCGCGCATAGCCTTCGGCGATCGCCGCACGCCAGTCGCGGCGGAACGTCGCGTCCCGCCGGCGCAGCGCATAGGCGCCGGAATCGGTCATGCCGACCTCACGGCACGCCGCCTGGACATTGCAGGTCGCGGCCAGCGTCTCGAGAAACCGCTGCCGCTTCTTTTCGGTCCACAATTTCCGGCGCGTCGTTCGTCCGGTCATCACCGACAAGAGCGCGGCCCGCGAGGGGCTATCCTCATCGTCCGCCGCCGTGTTCGTCCGCTGCGCCATGCCCGCTCTCCCCAAAAGAAAAAGGCCGGCGCGCCACAACGGCGCACCAGCCCAATCCTGGGTTCGCTTACCCGATCAGCGTGACGATGTCAAGATGAATGTGCCAATATGGTTAGTTCTGCGTTTCGGCACGCACCCTGTCGGCACGTTCCTCGGCCTGGTCGATCGCGGCCAGCAGGTCGTCGAAGCACGGCGTGTCGTCCACCCGGAACGCGCGCCGAAAGCCGCTCCCGAGCAGGCTCAAATCCTGCTCGGTCAGCAAACCGATCGCAACGATACCGTCCCTGTTGTCCAAGCCCAGCTTTCCACCCAGCGAACATCGACAACGCACGACGGCACGGCTTGTGTCCTCGGCTCGCCGCCTCCCCGCATTTCTACCGCATGATGGGGACCGCGTGTCGCTTCGCTGAAAGCAATTTCCCTCAATCGAACCGGAACGTCGCCCAATCCTCGAGAGGCGCCCGTTCGCTCCGCAGCGCATTGGCCGGCTCGGACGTATCCTCGTACCCGATCGCCATCCCGCAAAACAGCATCCGCTCCGCCGGCGTGCCCAGGAAGCGCGTGACGGTCTCGGGATAGATCGCCCAGCATTCCTGCGGGCAAGCGGCGAGCCCCGCCTCCACGATGAGCAGCATCAGCGTCTGCAGGTACATGCCGAGGTCCGACCATTGCGGCGGCCCCATGCCGCGCTCGACCGTGCAGAACAGCCCCACGGGAGCCCCAAAAAAGGCGAAGTTCCGCGCGAACCACGCCCGCCGCCCCGCCCGATCCTCGCGCGGGATGCCGATATGGCCGTACATCGCCTCGCCGATCGCCCGCCGCCGCGCCTCGTACGGATCGTCCAGCGCCAGCGGATAGATCGCATAGGCCGGCGTCTCCTTGTGCCCCGCCGCCAGCGCCGCCGCCAGCTCCGCCTTGAACCCGTCCAGCGCCGCCCCGCCCACCACATCGATATGCCAGGGCTGCAGATTCCCCCCCGAAGGCGCCCGCGCCGCCCGCTCCACCAGCGCCCGGATCAACGCAGGATCGACGGGCGTATCGAGAAACCCCCGAACGGAACGACGCGCCTCAACGGCTTCGGTAACGGTCATGCCCCATCCATGCCGTCCGTTTCGGGCGAAGTCGAGAAGATGCGCGGCCATCTCGAGCCCGTCGCAAGGTCAGCGTATTGAGCAACGAAAACCGAAAGCGTTGCTTGCCCGGCGATGAGCCTCGTGCAACGAGGCGTTATGGCACTTCGCGCTCGGAATAACGCCTAACCATATGGTCCAGCTAGAGACGGAATGGACCATTGTCGGTGATGCAAAGTCGTGGATGGACGCGCTGCTGGATCGGCACGGCGCATCGGCCCCGCTTTCCAAGGTAAAGCTGGAGACGAGAACCGCCGGCAGCCTCAAGCGGCGCGACCTGACTGTGCTCGACCGGCAGGGCAATGTTGCTCTGACGGGCGAAGTGAAGGTTCCCTATGCACATGACGGAGCATCTCCCTTTGTAGAGACGACGGTCGTCGACGCTCGCAGGAAGGCGCTGGCGGCCGGAGCACCGTGGTTCTTCACCTGGAACCTCAACGAGCTCGTTCTCTGGAGAACTGACAGTGTCGCGGAATTGCGCGGCGAACGCGGATTCAAGACTTACAAGGTTACGGACATTCGTCGTCAGGCGGATCTGGATAGCCCCCACGTTCAGCGCGCGCTGCGCGACGGCATCGAGCGCTTCCTGCTCGATTTTATTCGAATCTTCTCTGGCGTCGTCGAGCTGCAGCGCCGCCCGCCGGACGAATATTTCGTTCACGCGTTCGACAGTTTTCTAGTGCTTCCGATCCTGAACGCGTCGCGCGCCTTGATCGAGCACGACCGCTCGCCCGCTACGCGCGAAGCGCTCAATCGCTGGATGCGCGACGAGCAGGGCTGGACACTCGTCGGCGATCGTGCCGAGCTTCTGGCCCGCGCCGCCAAGTTCGCGGTCTACGGTGTCGCAAACAAGCTCGTCTTTTATGATGCGCTGCGAAAGCGCTTTTCCGGCCTTCCACCGCTCGTCGTAGACCCAAGCGTCGATACCGGGGAAGCGCTGATCGACAAGCTCGCGACCTTCTTCGACACGGCGCGCGAGGAAACTGGCGATTACGAAACGATCTTTGGCGAAGCGGGCGGCGGCATTGGCACGCGCATCCCGTTCTACGATTCCGTCGTCGTTCCCGGCTGGCGGCAATTTGCGGAACAGATTGACCGTTTCGACCTGTCCCGGTTGGACTACGACGTCATCGGCCGCATTTTCGAACGGCTGATCGATCCGTCCGAACGGCACAAATACGGCCAATATTACACGCGCCCCGAGGTCGTCGACTTGATCAACGCCTTCGCTATCCGCCGGGGCGAAGATGTCGTGCTCGATCCGGGCTGCGGAGGCGGCACGTTTCTCGTTCGGGCTTACGCGCGCAAGCGGCGGCTTGCGCCGCGCCTCGGCCACGCGGCGCTGCTGGAGACGATCTACGGTACAGACGTCTCGCCCTTCGCCGCCAATCTCAGCACGATCAATCTCGCGACGCGCGACCTGATCGAGGACGCCAATTATCCTCGGATCGCCCGCACCGACTTCTTCGACACCGCCGCAGGCGCGACGCTCATGCAGTTGCCAGCCCCATCCGGCAGGCGCCCTGTACCGATGCCGTACTTCGATGCGGTGGTTGGCAACCCGCCCTATGTTCGTCAGGAGGATGTGGCTGGCGATCTCAAGACCAAATACCAGAAAGTCAGCCGCGCGGGTGGCCTTCACCCGAACGGGCGGTCCGATCTGCACGTCTATTTCTGGGGGCACGCGCTCTCCCTAATGAAACCGGACGGGCGCTTGGGCTTCCTGGCGTCCAGCCAGTGGTTGGACGCAGAATATGGCTTCGCGCTCCAGGCGTTTCTGCTGGAGAATTTCCGCATCGAAGCGATCGTCGAAAGTCGCAACGAGCCCTGGTTCGTCGGCGCGCGCGTCGCGACGGTCGCGACCATGGCGACATGCGAGGCCGATCCCGCGGCACGCGACGACAACCTCGTCCGCTTTGTCGAGCTAGACAGACCGATCGCCGACCTCCTTGCCCATGACGGCACGTCCGGCGGCGCGCTGGAGGCGGCAGAGCGGTTCCGCGACCTCATTCTTGCCCAGGATATGGATGCAGATTTCGAGGGTTGGCGCATTCGCATCCAGCGGCAGGGCGACATCCGCGCGCGCGGCGTCCGGCTCGGCGAGCGCACCAAGGGGCGCCCCGTTTACGCCGGCGACAAATGGGGCATCCCGCTCCGGGCGCCCGATATCTGGCACGAGCTCGTCGGCGCCGGTGGTGACCGCTGGCGGCCGCTGGCTGAACTTGCCGAGGTGCGTTTCGGCGTAAAATCAGGCGCTGACGACTTCTTCTATCTGGAGGATTGGACGGAAAAGAGCCTGTCCGAATTTCCGGAAGCGGACCTGTTCAACGAACATTACGGCGTCAGCCGTCCCGAAGTGGCGAGCGGCAATGTGGCGCTCGTGAGGACCGGAACGGGGGAAGTGCATCCCATCGAACGGGAGTTCCTGAAGCCCATCGTCCACAGCATCATGTCGATCGATTCCTACAAGGTGGAAAGACGGCATTGCGCCAATCTCGCGCTCATGGCGCCAAGCGCTGCGACGGCGCCGTATCTCGATCGCTACATCGATTGGGGCGAACATCAGGATTACGACAAAGGAGCGACCTGCCAACAGCGTGTATCCGGCACCCGACATTGGTACGACCTCACGGAGGAAGCAAAAGCGGCCGACGTATTGTGGGTCAAGGAGCGGCAGTACCGGTTCGCGGCTCTCTACAATCCAGATCACTACACGGCGAACTGCCGCCTCTATACCGTCGCATTCAGGGCCGGGGTTGATAGCGCTGTCCAGGCTGCCATCCTCAATTCCTCGATAACCGTGCTTTCGACGCTTATGTATGGTCGGCCGGTCGGAGTGGAAGCGAACTGGAGCACGATGGTGCTCGACGCCAACATGTTGTTGGTGCCTTCTTCATCCCCGATCGACGCAAAGCTGCGCAAACGACTATTGGATGCCCACGACCGGATGACGGCGCGGGGCATAATGGGTTTCCTTTCCGAGCGCCGGCTGCGCCGCAAGGCGCTGGTTGAACGTGGACGCGCTGATCGCCTCGACGATTTCTCCGACGAAACCGAGCTCGATCAGGCTGACCGTCAGGCGCTTGACGACGCCGTTCTCGAGTTGCTGGGCTTTGCCGATCGTGTGCAGCGGCGCGCGGTTCGGGACCGGCTCTACGATCACCTCAGTCGCTATTTCGAGGACAAGCGCCTCCAGGAAGAAGAAGCGATTGACAACAAGCGGCGAACCGCAGCGGCTAGGACGCTCGGACCCAATCAGGTCGCCGCCGACGTGTTCGCTGAAATCGAACGGGACCATCCTTCGCTCCGTCGAACCTATATCGATCTGACGCGGGGCAGCTCGGAAGGGGACGGCATCCGGATTCCGGCGAACGGTGATCCCGAGTTGCTGGATGATCTTGTTACCACCGGCGTCCTCTTCGGAGGGCGTGGGGGAGAGCTCGTCACGACCCGCACGAAGGAGCAGGCGCAGCTTGTCGCGGCGATTTCCGCTGTCGGGCCGAGGGGCCGCAGCGTTTTTGTGCCACGCGATGCATCGCGCGCGCGGCAATTATCCGACGACCTTCGGTCTATTCTTCAGGCGCGCGCACGCACGGTGCGAGAACTGGTGACAGCTCGGACCATTGACGATGCCATCGTCGAGCCCGCGATAGGGCTCGTCATGCGCAGGTTGCTCGTACCTGTCTCCAGAACTCGCGCATCTTAGCGGTTCGCCACCTAACGCTACGTCACGCGCCGCGACTGTGACACCGCTGCCACAACCGACCGGAAAACGGGGGAATCCCGGTATTTTCCAGCATTGACCTCTGAGCGCCTCTCAGACATCGGCGCGGGTCCGAAGCGCGGCTTCCCCGACCGCGCGGTTCAGGGTTCGAGGTATCAGATGCGTAAGCTTGATCTGCTCTGCGGCGCCGCGGTCGCGCTGCTCGCCGCCACTCCCGTGTTCGCCCAGGATGCCGCGCCGGCGCCGGCCGCGGCCGCTGCGGCCGAAGATGCCGGGCTCGGCGACATCGTCGTCACCGCCCAGCGCAAGGGCGAGCGGCTGCAGGACGTGCCGATCTCGGTTTCCGCCTTCACCGGCGACGCGCTGAAATCGCAGCAGATCAACAACGCGACGCAACTCCAGCTTTCGCTGCCGAACGTCACGTTCACCAAGACGAACTTCACCTCGTCCAGCTTCACCATCCGCGGCATCGGCGATCTCTGCGTCGGATTCGCCTGCGACACCGCGACCGGCATCCATGTCAACGACATGCCGCTGCTCTCCACCCGCCTGTTCGAGACCGAATATTTCGACCTCGAGCGGGTCGAGGTGCTGCGCGGGCCGCAGGGCACGCTCTTCGGCCGCAACGCGACTTCGGGCGTGGTCAATTTCATCACCGCCCGCCCCGACCTGTCGGGCTTCTCCGCCTCGGGCTCGGCCGAGTATGGCAACTACAATTCGATCCGTGGCGAGGGCATGGTCAACCTGCCCGTCACCGAGACGCTGGGCGTCCGCCTCGCCGGCTATTATCTGAACCGCGACGGTTTCACGAAGAACATCAACCCCGCCGCCAAGAGCCGGGTCGACGATCGCGATCTCTATGCGCTCCGCGGCACCGTCCGCTGGGAGCCGACCGAAAACACCACGCTCGACGTGATCGGCTATTATTTCCACGAAAAGGACAATCGCAGCCGCATTCAAAAGCAGCTCTGCCACCGCGATCCAACCGGCATTCTCGGCTGCCAGCCGGACCGCCTGGGCTTCGAGCTCGCCAACGGCAACGCGACTCTCGCGACGGTCCTGTCCTCGACCGAATTCTTCCGCCTGAACTCCCCCACGCTTGCCCCCTTCGCACTCGGCAGCGTCTACGGCCCGGACCAGAGCTTCGGCGGCCTGTCGATGCCGCGCGATTTGCGCACCGTCGATATCGACTTCACGCCGACCTATTACGCCCGGGAATATCACGTCATGGGTCGCCTCGAGCAGCGGCTCGGCGACCAGTTCAAGCTGACGCTGACCGGCGGCTATGCCGACAACAGGGTCGACAGCCGCACCGACTACAACCTCGCCGCGACCAACCCGCTGACCAACAATCCGGGCCTGCTCGCGCTCGCCTTCGCCTCGCAGGCGCCGGGCTCGCCCTTCGCGAACGTCGCCAAGGCGCTGATCCCGAACGGGCCAGCCGGTCCGGTCTGCACTTCGAACATCGATTCGAGCCTGACCGGCGTCTATGGCGGCCACCCGATCTCGTGCTCGCCCACCAGCGCCGATTACGATCGATCGCAGAGCCACGCGCGGCAGTACTCGATCGAGGGCCATGTCGATTCGAGCCTCGACGGCCCGTTCAACTTCCTCTTGGGCGGCATCTATGTCGACCAGAAGACGACGCAGGGTAATTACGGCGTCGCCTCGTTCGGCCTCGATTATGCCGCGGGCATTCTCGGCGCCGCGCAGACGCTACAGCAGAAGGCCGCAAACCCGGCCTTCCCCGCCTCGTTCCTCGCCCCGCCCTATTATTTCAACAACACCGACCTCTTCACGATCAAAAGCTACGGCCTGTTCGGCGAGGCCTATTTCGAGGCGTCGGACCGGCTGAAGCTCACCGCGGGCCTGCGCTATTCGCACGACAAGAAGTTCGTCCGCGCGCGCAGCCCGATCGCGAGCTTCCTCGTGCCCTATGGCGTGACCGACGCGAACGATTCGCCGTTCATCGGCCTCTACGACGCCGATCCGGGCCGCCCGGGCGTCCAGCCCTTCGCCGAGCGACAGGTCAGCTTCGGCCGGCTGACCGGCCGCGCCGTGATGGACTTCAAGGTGACGCCGGACAATCTGCTCTACGCCAGCTATTCGCGCGGCTATAAGTCGGGCGGCATCAACCCGCCGATCCCGACCGAGTTCAACGTCTCTGAGACCTTCGCGCCGGAAGCGGTCAACGCGTTCGAGATCGGCACCAAGAACACCTTCGCGAACGGCACGATCCGCCTCAACGCCTCGGCGTTCTACTATCAATACAAGAACCTGCAGCTCAGCCGCATCGTCGCCCGCACCTCGGTCAACGACAACACCGACGCCGACATCTGGGGCGTTGAGGTGGAAACCATCCTGAAGCCCGATCCGCGCTGGCTGATCAACCTTTCGGCCAGCTATCTGAGCACGTCGATCAAATCGAAATTCCTGGTCGATGCCCGCGACGTCTCCGGCGGCCGCTCCGATGCCGTCATCATCAAGGACATCACCAACGCCTCGAACTGCGTCGTCACCGGCCCCAGCGCCGCCGCCACCAACGCCTATGTCAACGCCTTCAATTCGGGCATTGGCCTGCGTCCCACCGTTCCAGTGCCCGGCACCAACACCACCGGCGCCTATTCGGTCTGCACCGTGCTCGCCTCGACCGCGGCGAACCCGCCGGCAGCGCTCCGCACCGCCTTCGGCGTCGCTTCGGGCCCGCTGCCCTTCACCGTGTCGGACGGCGTGCCGGTGAACATCGAGGGCAATCATTTGCCCAACGCACCGGCGTTCAAGGCCTCGGCCGGCATCCAGTACACTGCCGACCTGCCCGGCGGCCTGACGCTGATCCCCCGCGCCGACCTCACCTTCACCGGCGAGCAGTACAGCCGCAGCTTCAACGATCCGATCGACCGCATCCCCAGCTTCACTCAAGCCAATGCCCAGGTGCAGCTCAACGGTCCGAACGATCGCTGGTTCGTCCGCAGTTTCGTGTCGAACCTGTTCAACTCAAACGCGATCACGGGCCAGTATGTGACCGACCAGAGCTCCGGCCTGTTCACCAACATCTTCACGCTGGAACCGCGCCGCTACGGCGTGGCGGCAGGCTTCAAGTTCTGATGCCGTCTTAGCCCCTCCCCTTTAGGGGAGGGGCAATCATCACTCACGATATCGCAGCGCCTCCACCAGTAATGCAAAGGCGGGCGTTTGCTGCCGCCGGCTGGGATAATAAAGGTGGTAGCCCGAGAATGGGGCGCACCAGTCTTCGAGTACCCGCACGAGGCTGCCGTTGGCCACGCTGGGCATCACCTGATCTTCGAGCACGCAAGCCAATCCCGTGCCGCCGCGCGCTGCCTCCAGAATCAGCGGAACGTCGTTGGAGGTGAACTGGCCGTCGACACGCACACGCAGCTCGCGGCCATCCTTTTCGAACTCCCAGGCATAGAGTCCGCCAAAGCTTTCCAGCCGCAGATTGATGCAGAGATGATGCGCCAGGTCCTGCGGGGTGCGCGGACGCGGGTGGCGGTCGAAATAGGCAGGCGATCCGACAACGGCGAGGCGAAGGTCGGGTCCGATCCGCACCGCGATCATGTCTTTGGCGAGATGCTCTCCCAGGCGCACTCCCGCATCGAACCGCTCCGCAACGATGTCGGTCAGCCCGGCATCCACATTGATCTCGACTTTAAGGTCCGGATAGCGGGGGAGGACGTCGGCCAGCTTGGGCCAAAGCAGACCCCGAGCCGCATTCTCCGAAGCGACGATGCGCAAGCTGCCCGCCGGCCGGTCGCGCAGCTCGCTCAATCCGGCAAGCCCGGCATCGATGTCGTCGAAAGCCGGACGGAGCGTCTGCAATAGCCGCTCGCCCGCCTCGGTCGGCGACACCCGCCGAGTGGTGCGCGTCAGCAGCCTGACGCCCAGCCGCGCTTCGACGCGATTGAGCGTGTGGCTCAGCGCGGATTGCGACGTGCCGAGCCTCGCGGCGGCGCGCGTGAAGCTCTGCTCCTCGGCAACCGCGAGGAAGGCACTGAGATCGCTCAGGTCTTCCCGCCGCACTCATGAATCTCCCGCATGACTACATGCCGATCATAGCGGCTAATCGAGAGAATGGCTTGCCACTAAATAGTCGCTCGAACCAGCGGAAGGACGGACGGATGGACAAGCGCAGACTGGGCGCCAGCGGCCTTGAGGTCTCGGCAATCGGGTATGGCTGTATGGGCCTCGATTCCGGCTACTCCAGCGATATCAGTCGCGCGGAAGGCGTGGCGCTGATCCGCGCCGCGTTCGAGCGGGGCGTCACATTCTTCGATACCGCTGAAGTCTATGGTCCCTTCACGAACGAGGAGATTGTCGGCGAAGCGGTGAAGCCATTCCGCGAGCAGGTCGTGATCGCCACCAAATTCGGCTTCAGGATCGTCGACGGCAAGCAGGCGGGCACGAACAGCCGCCCGGAGAATATTCGCGCCGTGTGCGACGCATCGCTGCAGCGCCTGGGCGTCGACACGATCGACCTCTTCTATCAGCATCGCGTCGATCCGCAGGTGCCGATCGAGGACGTCGCCGGCACGGTCGCGGAGCTGATCCGGGCCGGCAAGGTGCGGCATTTCGGCCTGTCCGAAGCCGGCGCCCAGACCGTCCGCCGAGCGCACGCCGTGCAGCCCGTCACCGCCGTGCAGAGCGAATATTCGCTCTGGACGCGCGATCTGGAGTCGAACGGTGTGCTCGATACATGCGAGGAGCTTGGCATCGGCCTGGTTCCGTTCAGCCCGCTCGGCCGCGGCTTCCTGACCGGCGAAATGAACGGCGGCACCGCCTTCGGCAAAGGCGATCTGCGGAATATCCTTCCCCGCTTCACGCCAGAAGCGATGGAGAAGAACCAGGCGCTGATTGAGCTGCTGAAGCTGATCGCGACCGAAAAGCAGGCGACGCCTGCTCAGGTCGCGCTTGCCTGGCTGTTGGCGCAGCGGCCGTGGATCGTGCCCATTCCGGGCACCACCAAGCTGCACCGGCTCGAAGAAAATCTCGGCGCCGCCAAGGTCGTACTGACTGCTGACGATCTGACTCAAATCCGCGCGGCACTGGCCGGGATCGACGTCGCGGGTGAGCGCTATCCGGCGCAGCTCATGGCGACCGTCGGACGTTGAGCCGCCCAACGGCCTTCCATTCCATTCCCCAAGGCAAGAGAACCACAGATGCACACGCACGCCTATGGCAACCACGCCGCCGACCGTCCGCTGGAAGCACTAACCATCGAGCGGCGCGAGGTGGGCCCAACCGATGTCGCGATCGACATTCTGTTTTGCGGTGTCTGCCATTCCGACCTTCATACTGCGCTCGGCGAATGGGGCAGGACGAAATATCCTTGTGTGCCGGGGCATGAGATCGTCGGCCGCGTGACCGCAGTCGGAGGCGAAGTCGAACAGTTCCACGAAGGAGATATCGTCGGGGTCGGCTGCATGGTCGATAGCTGCGGCGTCTGCCCTTCGTGCCGTGAGAGCGAGGAGCAGTACTGCACAGGCACCGGCTTTGTCGGTACCTACAACGGCGACGACCGGCATCTGGGCGGGCACACATTCGGCGGCTATTCGAAGCACGTCGTCGTCGATCAGGCTTTCGTGCTGCGCATCCGTCACGACGAAAAGAATCTGGCGGCCGTTGCGCCTTTGCTGTGCGCAGGGATCACCACCTACTCGCCGCTGCGCCACTGGAAGGTGGGGCCGGGCCAGGACGTGGGAATCGTCGGGCTGGGCGGACTCGGCCATATGGGCGTAAAGATCGCCGCCGCCATGGGCGCGCGCGTGACCGTCTTCACCCCCTCTCCCGACAAACGCGAGGATGCGCTGAAGCTAGGCGCAAACGACGTGATCATTTCGCGCGACGCGGAGGCAATGAAGGCCGCTGAAGGCAAGTTCGACTTTATCCTGAACACGGTCGCCGCCCCGCTTGATCTCGATCCCTATCTCCGCGCATTGAAGCGGGACGGGACGATGGTGCTGGTCGGCGTCCCCGCCGATCCGCATAAGTCGCCGGATGTCGGCAATTTGATCTTCCGCCGCCGCTCGCTCGCCGGATCGCTGATCGGGGGCGTCAAGGAGACACAGGAAATGCTCGATTTCTGCCATGAGCACGGTCTCACCGCCGATATCGAGATCATCCGAATGGATGAGATCAACACCGCCTACGATCGAATGGCCAAAAGCGACGTCAAGTATCGCTTCGTGATCGACATGGCCTCGCTCGCGTAAGGCGGCAGCCGTGCCTCTCCCTAACGTAAACGTCAATTCTGCTTGCGGCCTTTGCGGCGATGCGCAATGCAAGGGCGTAACGGAACTGGAGAGGTGCGATGGCCGAAGCCTATATCGTCGACGCAATGCGGACCGCGGGTGGAAAGCGCGGAGGCAAGCTTGCCGGCTGGCATCCGGTCGACATGGCCGCGGCGGTGCTCGACGGGATCGTCGCGCGCAGCGGAATCGACGGGGCCGTGGTCGACGACGTGATCATGGGCTGCGTCTCTCAGGGCGGGCAGCAGGCGGGTCAGGTCGGCCGCAATGCGGTGCTTGCCAGCAAACTGGTCGGCGAGCGCACGCCTGCCGTCACCATCGACCGCCAGTGCGGCTCCTCTCAACAGGCGATGCAGTTCGCGGCACAGGCTGTGATGTCGGGCACGCAGGACGTGGTGATCGCGGCCGGCGTCGAATCGATGACACGCGTGCCGATGGGCTCGACCGCCGCTTTCCATGCCAAGGAAGGGCTCGGCACCTACAAGTCGCCAGGGCTGGAAGCGAAATATCCGGGCGTCCAATGGTCGCAGTTCATGGGCGCCGAGATGATCGTGAAGAAACACGGCTTCACCAAGGATCAGCTCGACCGCTTTGCGCTCTCCAGCCACCAGAAAGGCGCGGCGGCAGCCCAGGCCGGCCGCTTCGACAATGAAATCCTGCCGCTGGAGATCGAAACGCCCGAAGGCAATCAACTCCACCGCTCCGACGAAGGCATCCGCTTCGACGCGACGCTGGAAGGTATCGCCGGCGTCAAATTGCTGCAGGAAGGTGGGGCAATTACCGCGGCCTCGGCCAGCCAGATCTGCGACGGCGCCTCGGCGGTGCTGATCGTCTCGGAGCGCGCGCTGAAGGATCATGGCCTGACGCCGATCGGCCGGATCCATAATCTGACCGTCACTGCCGGCGACCCCGTCATCATGCTTGAGGAGCCGCTGTTCGCAACCGACAAGGCGCTCAAGCGCGCCGGCATGCGGATCGAGGATATCGACCTTTATGAAGTGAACGAGGCCTTCGCGCCCGTTCCCCTTGCCTGGCTGAAGCACACGGGCGCCGATCCCGAGAAGCTCAACGTGCATGGCGGCGCGATCGCGCTGGGCCATCCGCTCGGCGCCTCGGGGACGAAGCTGATGGCGACGTTGATCAATGCGCTCAAAGCCCGCGGCGGCCGCTATGGCCTCCAGACTATGTGCGAAGGCGGCGGCGTCGCCAACGTGACCATCGTGGAGAGACTATGAGACTTGGAAATGATGTAGCGGCCGTCGTCACCGGCGCGTCCTCCGGCCTCGGCGCGGCAACCGCGCGGGCACTCGCAGCGAAAGGCGTCAAGGTGGCGATCTTCGACCTGCAGGTCGAAAAAGGCGAAGCGCTCGCGCGCGAGATCGGCGGCGTGTTCTGCGAAGTGAACGTCACGTCCGACGAGAGCGTGGACGCCGGCTTCGCCAAGGCCCGAGCAGCGCACGGCCAGGAGCGCATCCTGGTCAACTGCGCCGGCACCGGCAACGCGATCAAGACCGCAAGCCGCTCAAAGGAAGACGGCTCGATCAAGCATTTCCCCCTGGATGCGTTCAACTGGCTGATCCAGATCAATCTGGTCGGCACGTTCCGCTGCATCGCCAAATCGGCGGCGGGCATGTTGACGCTCGATCCGATGGAAGACGGCGAGCGCGGCGCGATCGTCAACACCGCCTCGGTCGCGGCCGAGGACGGGCAGATCGGCCAGGCCGCCTATTCGGCGTCGAAGGGCGGCGTGGTCGGCATGACCTTGCCGATCGCCCGCGACCTGATGGGCGAGGGCATCCGGGTCAACACGATCCTGCCCGGCATCTTCGAGACCCCGTTGCTCGCCGGCCTTCCGGACAATGTCCGAGACGCACTCTCCGCCTCGGTGCCGTTTCCGAAGCGGCTCGGGCGGCCCGACGAATATGCCCAACTCGCCCTCACCATGATCGAGTGCGGCTATTTCAACGGCGAGGACGTCCGCCTCGACGGCGCCATTCGCATGGCGCCGCGCTAAGGGCTCAAGCGGCGGTCTTCGCTGCCCTCGCGCGCTCGATCGCTTCGACGACGATCCGGCGCGCGTCGTCGGCGCCGCCCCATTGACCGACGCGCACCCACTTCTCTTTTTCGAGATCCTTATAGTGGGTGAAGAAGTGTTCGATCTGCTGCAGCACGATCGAAGGGAGGTCCTCGCGCTCGCCGACGTCGCTGTAATAGGGGAAGGTCGAATCGACCGGCACGCAGACGAGCTTCTCGTCGCCGCCATGTTCATCTTCGAGGTTCAGCACCGCGATCGGGCGCACCCGCACCACGCAGCCAGGGATGAAAGGCGAGCGCGCGATCACTAGCGCGTCGAGCGGGTCGCCATCGGGTGAGAGCGTGTGCGGCACGAAGCCGTAATTGGCCGGATAACGCATCGGCGTGTGCAGTATGCGGTCGACGAACAGCGCGCCCGACACCTTGTCGAACTCGTACTTCACCGGCTCGCCGCCCACCGGCACTTCGATGATGACGTTCAGATTGTGCGGCGGCTCGTCGCCGCAAGCGATCAGGTCGATGTTCATGTCTTACTCGAAAACTGGAGGATCAGCTCACTTGGGAGCGAGCAGCCGGTCGAGCGCACCCTCTCCGGTGCCGATTTTTTCGAGGCGCGGGTAGCGCAGTCCGCCGCGATAGTCGATGCTGACCTGCCGATAACGATCGTCGCCCTTGATCGTGAGCCGAACGGGCGCTTTGCCGCCCTTCGCATCGGTGATTGCGCGGCCCATCGTCTCGGCGTCGTATTTGGCGTCGTTGACGGCCACCACCGTCTCGGTCGGGCGGACACCAGCACGGAAGGCGGGCCCGTCCCAGCGCACGTCCTTGATCTCGCCCTGCTTCGACAGGCTGAACCCGAGTGAATAGGTGAAATCGTCGGTCTTGGCCTTGGCGAACAGCGCCTTGGACGAGGCCGTCGGCTTGTCGCCGAAGGCTAGCCGATAGCCGGCGGCCTCGACCATCCTCAGGTTCAGCGCCGGATCGGTTGCGTCGAGGCGCGTGCGCAGGAAGCCGGTCCAGTCATAAGGGACGACCTGGTTCAGCGCCGCGGCGACATCCTCGAAGCGGTAGGTCAGCTCGTGATCCCACTGGCCGGGCTCCGCGCCGAAGAAGAGCCGCGCGAAATCGTCCATGCTCTTCTTGCCCTTGGACAGCCGGCGGATCGTCGCGTCGGCCTCGATCCAGATCAGCTCCGAGTTGCGATAATAGTCGGCGCCGCGGAACCAGCTCGACCAAGCGCCGCCCGACCCGTGGCCGGTCACGATCGGCTGGTTGGTCGTGTCCTGAACGTTGCGCCAGGTCACGCCCGGCATGCCTTCGCTGTAGCGCGCAACCACGTTCGCCAGGAAATCGAGATAGGCCTGCTTGGACCAGAGGCCGGAGCGCGCCGAGAGCACGTCGCCCCAGAACTGCGTCTGCCCTTCATAGACCCAGAGCAAGCTGTTCTGCATCGGCTGGTTGTAATCGGGCGTCCACAGGTCCGCCGGGCGGCGGAATTTGCCGTTCCAGCTATGCGTGTATTCGTGGGCGACAACGTAGTGATCGTAGAGGTTTGCGTCCCAATCGGTCAGCAGGTCGGCGTCGAGCGTGTTCTCGGAACTGCGGTGATGCTCGAGCCCGTCGCCCGACTGATAGTCGGAAAGCGCGACCAGGAAATCGTAATGGTCGTAGTGCCGTGTGCCGAACAATTTGTCGGCCTGCACGATCAGGTTCTTGTGCAGCGCGATCTGCTCCGGCGTGATCGCAGTCTGCCAGGGCGAATCCGCGACGATGTCGAACGTCACCTGCGGGTCGAGCTGCACCTGCTTCGCGTGCGCCCCGGCGTAGACGGGCGAATCGACGAGGATGTCGTAGGGGACTTCGCCATAGGTGACCGTCCCGCCCTGCTGCGTCCCCCGAAGCGCGGTCCAGCCGGTCCAGCCCGCCGGGTAGGTCGCGCTCGCCCGGACAGGGATATTGTGGACGTAATAGCCGGCCGGATAGAGCGAAACCGACTCCCACTGCAGGTTCGCCATCGTCGGCCCGAACACGCGGCGGTCCGATCCGTCCTTTTGCGGCGAGAGATACTGGAACTCCGCCTCGATCTCGGTCGCGCCCGCCGGCACGTCGACATGGAAAGCGAACATCTCGACCGGATCGCGGCGCCACGCTAGCGGCTTGCCGTTCGCGCTGAGCTTCAGCCCGGCAAGATTCTCGATCTGCCCCGAAGGTGCGTGGTTGCCCGGCTTCCACTTGGGATAGAGCAGCACCACCGGTCCGGGGCCAGTGACCGGAATGGTCTGGCGGACGCGGAAGATACCCTGCGTCACGTCCCGAAGATCAACGGCAAGCGTCATCGTGCCCCGGAACGGCACGTCGCGCGCCGCGGGGACATCGGCAAGGGCAGGAGCGGCGAGGAGAAAGGCGAGCGGGAACAGCAGCTTCATGCCGCTTCGCTAACGATGTTTCGCGGGCCGCGCTAGGACCCGCCGCTGCCGAGCACGTTGATCGTGAAGGCGAGGACGCCGATGTTGAACACGAAGGCCGCAAAGCAGTGCAGGATGACGACGCGCCGCACTGCGCGGCTGCTGATTGCGGTGTCCGACGTTTGGAACGTCATGCCGAGCGTGAAAGCGAAATAAACGAAGTCGGAATAGTCGGGCTCGCGCTTCCCCGGAAAGTCGATGCCCGCCCGGTCGCGGCCGCTCGTGATTTCGGGCAGATAGTAGATGTGCGCGTAGTGGAGCGCATAGACGCTGTTCGAGAAGAGCCAGGCGAGCGCGAGCGTGGCGATCACCAGCGCCTTGGCCCACACGTCCATCTGGTCGCGCTCGGTCACTTCGGCGCCGACCGCCACCAGGATCGCAACGATCACCGCGCCGGAGACGAACAGCAGCAGCACGCGGTTGGCGTCATTGCGCCGCGCAAGCGTGCGCATGTCGGCCACGTCGTGGCGGCGAAGCAAGGTCGAGATCGAGGCGAGGAACACCAGCGCCGCGATATCGAAACCGATCATCGCCGCGCGGTTCCAGGCGAAATGATACATGGCCAGCCAGGTCGCGAGCCCCAGCACGACGATGAAGGCCAGGAAGCGCTCTGGCGCAATGTAGGAACCCACGGGCCGCATGCGCGGCAAGTGCTAGCGAAAAGACGCGACTCCGCCTAGAGAGCGCGGCTTTATGGCAAAGATCGAAACTCCCCGGCCGATCCGCGGCACGCAGGACATGCTCGGCGAGCAGGCGCTGCGCTTTCAGCACGTCGTCGACACGTTCGAGCGCGTGCGCAAGCTCTATGCATTCCAGCGTGTCGAAGTGCCCGTATTCGAGGCAACCGCGGTGTTCGCGCGCTCGTTGGGTGAAACCACTGACGTCGTCTCGAAGGAGATGTACACGTTCGAGGATCGCGGCGGGGATTCGCTGACGCTACGCCCCGAATTCACCGCCGGCATTGCGCGCGCCTATCTGACCGAGGGTTGGCAGCAATATGCGCCGCTGAAGGTGGCGACGCACGGGCCGCTGTTCCGCTACGAGCGGCCGCAAAAGGGGCGGTTTCGCCAGTTCCACCAGCTCGACGCCGAAGTGATCGGCGCGGCCGAGCCGGCGGCGGACGTGGAGCTGCTTGTGATGGCCGACCAATTGCTGCGCGAGCTAGGTGTGAGTGAGGGCGTGACGCTGCAACTCAACACGCTAGGGGATGCCGAGACACGCAACGCCTGGCGCGATGCGCTGGTTCGGCACTTCACGGCGCATCGCGGCGAGCTTTCCGAAGACAGTCTCGACCGGCTGGAGCGCAACCCGATGCGCATCCTCGATAGCAAGGACCCGCGCGACCGCCCGATCGCCGATGAAGCCCCCGCGATCGACGATGTGCTGACCAGCGAAGCCGGCGCGTTCTTCGAGGCCGTCACGAAAGGGCTGGACGCTGCGGGCGTCGCCTGGACGCGCAATCCGCGGCTGGTGCGCGGGCTCGATTATTACCGGCACACCGCCTTCGAGTTCGTCACCGATCGCCTCGGCGCGCAAGGCACGGTGCTGGGCGGCGGCCGCTATGACGGGCTGATCGAGACGCTGGGAGGCTCGCACACCCCGGCGGTCGGCTGGGCGGCGGGGATCGAGCGGTTGGCGATGCTGATCGAAGCGCCCGAAGGCGATGCGCCTTCAGTTGCCGTGATTCCCGACAAGCCCGAGCTCGAATCTGAAGCCATCAAGATCGCGGCGCGTCTTCGTTCTTGTGGCGTGGCGACAGAGCTTCCATTCCGCGGAAATGCCAAGCGGCGCGCTGAGCTGGCGCGTAAGCGAGGTGCGAAGGGACTCTTATACGTCCGAGAGGATCAGCTTTTTCTCAGCACGTCGGAACGTGAGTCTGCTGAAAGCATGCAGCTATCCCAGAAGATCATGGATGCCTTGGGTCAGAGCTATCTAGTCGGCGGAGTAGAATGACCACCATCTCTGCTGAACGGATCGCGCAGATCGAGGCGCGGCGGGACGAGTTGCAGGCGCTGATGGCGTCGGGCGAGCTGGCGGCCGAGCGCTTCGTGTCAGTTTCCAAGGAATATGCCGAGCTGGAACCGGTCGCGGCGGCGGCGGGCGAAGTGCGGCGGCTGCGCGCCGAGCTCGATGTGCTCGCCGACATGGCGAACGACAATGATCCCGACATCCGCGACATGGCTGCCGAGGAAGCCGCGTCGATCCGCGAACGGCTGCCCGAGGCGGAGCGCGACTTGGCCGTCAAGCTCCTCCCCCGCGATGCCGCCGACGAACGCCCGGCGATGCTTGAGATCCGGGCAGGCACCGGCGGCGACGAGGCGGCTTTGTTCGCCGGCGACCTGTTCCGCATGTACCAGCGCTATGCCGAGGAGCGCGGCTGGCGCGTCGAGCTGATCTCCGCCAGCGCGTCGGAGCTGGGCGGCTTCAAGGAAGTCGTGGCGAGCGTCGCCGGCCAAGGCGTGTTCGCGCGGCTCAAATACGAAAGCGGCGTCCACCGCGTGCAGCGCGTGCCGGCGACCGAGAGCGGCGGGCGCATCCACACCTCCGCCGCCACCGTCGCCGTGCTGCCCGAGGCCGAGGATGTCGACGTCCATATCGACGAGAAGGATCTGCGCGTCGACATCTATCGCTCGTCGGGGCCCGGCGGGCAGGGTGTCAACACGACCGATTCCGCGGTGCGGATCACGCACTTGCCGACCGGCATCGTCGTCATCCAGCAGGACGAGCGTTCGCAGCACAAGAACCGCGCCAAGGCGATGAAGGTTCTCCGCACTCGTCTGTACGAGCTGGAGCGCGAGCGGCTGGCCAGTGAGCGCGCGGGGGCGCGCAAGTCGATGGTGGGATCGGGTGATCGGTCGGAGCGCATTCGCACCTACAACTTCCCGCAGGGGAGGGTGACCGATCACCGCATCAACCTGACGCTGCACCGCCTGCCCGAAATCCTCGAAGGGCATATGGACGAGCTGATCGATGCGCTGATCGCCGAGGATCAGGCCGCTCGGCTGGCGAATCTGGATGGGTGAAATGCGTGCGGCCCTGGCCGACGCTGCCAAACGGCTGGAACGCACCAGCGAAACGCCCCGCCTCGACGCCGAACTCCTCCTCGCCCATGCGCTCGGCATTTCGCGCGAGGCGCTGCTGCTCGGGCCGGAGCGCAGCATTCCCGCCGCGTTCGACACCCTGCTTCGTCGCCGCCTCGCGCACGAGCCGGTCGCCTACATCACCGGCACCAAGCATTTCTGGACACTGGAACTCGCCGTCACGCCCGACGTGCTGATTCCGCGGCCGGACAGCGAGACGCTGATCGAGGCGGCGATCGCCCATTTCGGCAAGCGCATCCCCGAAAGCGTTCTCGATCTCGGCACCGGATCTGGCGCTCTGTTGATCGCAGCTTTGGATCATTGGCCCGACGCACGGGGCTGGGGCGTCGATCGTTCCTCTGCGGCCTTGGCGGTCGCAAGCGGCAATGCGAGGCGGCTTGGCTTTGCCGAACGCGCTCGTTTTCTGCGGGGCGATTGGGGCGACGCGCTCGATGCGCAGTTCGATCTGATCCTGTGCAATCCGCCCTACATCGAAGCAAACGCCGCCCTTCCGCCCGACGTTGCGGACCACGAGCCAGCCTCGGCGCTCTATGCCGGCCCGGACGGGCTGGACGACTATCGCCGGATCGCGCCCGAGCTTTCGCGGCTGCTGGCGCCGGGTGGATTCGGGGCGATCGAGATCGGCTCAAATCAAGCCAAAGCTGTCTCTGCGCTGTTTCGAGCACAGGGATTGCAGGTCAGTGTTCACAAGGACTTGGCAGGACTCGACCGCTGCCTTGGCGTCACTTTGGTCTGACACAGATCAGCAAGATTTCTTCCCTAAATAGAGCTTGGATTTTCGGCGCGCAGCCACTAGATAGGGGCCTAGAGGGGAAGGCAGTTTTCGAAAGCTAACCGCCGCGGCGGCTCGAAACCCGGCCTTCCATCCCCACAGGCTAAGACGCGGTAGGATACGGCCGCGCTGGCGATTGGCGGAAGCGCGCGACTGCACGCAGCGCTCCCCGGGCCGCGCATCCGACAAGCGGGACAGGCAAGTTTTTGGGTGAAGTAGAGGACATCCGTTGATCAATAATCGTCAGAACGGCCGCCGTCGCGGTCGTGGCGGCCCCCGGCCGCAGGGAAATCCGGGCCAGCCCGGCGGCGGCAACCGGATCGACAACCGGGCCCGCGGCAACGCCCAGCAGCTTCACGAGAAGTACAAGAATCTCGCGCGCGACGCGCAGATGGCCGGCGACCGCGTCACCACCGA
>NZ_JBHUDY010000002.1:0-589574 GCF_042678385.1 Sphingomonas tabacisoli | reverse complement strand
GCCGAAGCGGCCCGCAGAACCGCCGGGGCCGCCGACGATGAAATGGTCGATGTCGCGCATGCTTGCCTCGTCGCTGCTGGCCCTTGAAAGGCCGCGTCCCGGAGCGTCTAGCTTCGAGATCTGCATTGGCGAGCCTGTAGGACGCGGCATCGCTTGAGCGATGCCCATGCTCACCAGGACCGAGCCTCAGCAGGGCGGCGTCGGCCACGCGAAGGCGCCACTGGACTCCCCCAGAAACTCTCCTGTCGGCCCGAAACTACGCTCGACGATCTTGCCGGCGCCAGACGCATCTACGCCAAGTACCGTACTGCATCGGGTTCCATAGGTCGGGCCCAATACGAAGATGCTCTCCTCGATCGGGTCGGCAGAACAAGAAGCCGCCGTTTCAGGAGCGAGTTCGTCGAACAGGCCGGTGAGGTCGAGCGGAGCGGATGACGAAATCCGTCCTGCGAGAGCGGATTTGAGGCGCCTCGTCTTAGGCCAATGATCATTCAAGGCTCCGTTGGAGAAGACATGAATTCCCCTCTTCAGAACCTGGCGGCGAGACCTCGGCCGGTTGGTCAGGAAGATTGGTCCGGCGGGGCCGACTGTGATCAGGTTGAAGGGGCGGATCAGTTGGGCGGCTTCATCCGTCGGCAACAGCCCATTGTTGAGATAGTCCAGGACGAGCACGCCTCTCGATCCGTCAGGCACCGGTGCGCCCTCGACCCGGCGCACGTTGGAAACGGCAGCGAGGCGACCGCTATGGGTGACCCCTAGCCAGGTGCCCCCGGCTTCGATGTCACGCCCTGCAATGACGTCCGGGCAGTCTTCCCACTGGCTTAGCGGCGCTGACGGCCGGTCGTGAAACTCGTCGCGGTTGGCAATCGCCAGCAGGGGCCAATCGGAGTTGACCTGGTAAGCTACGGCTATGATGCACATTGGGTCGCGTTTCGCCGGCTCCAGCTTTCCAAGACATTCTCCACCGTCGACAACCGCGCCGCTCGCACGCTTGTCGGAGCGTCCGAGAATCTCGGCGCGGGAGCGGCCTGCGCAACCCCATCTACGTCCGCATAGCTTCGGCGGCTGAGGTTGTGGTCGTGGTTCGGCGCTTCCTCGAAGCTCAGCACTGGCGTGATGCAGGCGTCCGTGCCCGCGAAGAGCTCGGCCCACTGGTCGCGCGTCTTGCCTCGGAAGCACCTGGCGAATGCTTCGGCCATTTCTGGCCAGCGGCTCGCTGGATATTGCGGGTGTGTCGCGGGATCGAGCCCCAGGCCGGCCAGGCAAGCGGCATAGAATTGCGGCTCCAGGCAGCCGACTGCGACATGCTTGCCGTCGGCACACTCATAGCACCGATAGAAATGGGCGCCGCCGTCAAGCAGGTTAGCCTCCCGGCGATCCTGCCATTGATTGTCGGCAATGAAAGCATGGAACATGGATAGAAGCGTGAGCGTGCCTTCGGTCATGGCGACGTCCACCACATCACCCTTGCCCGTCTCGCGCGCCCGGATGATGCCGGCCAGCAGGCCCGAAATCAGGAACATGGCGCCGCCACCATAATCGCCGACCAAATTGAGCGGGGGCAAAGGAGGCGACCCGGCACGTCCGATCGCGTGCAGGGCGCCGGTCAAAGAAATATAATTGATGTCATGTCCGGCGAGGGACGCGAGCGGCCCCGTCTGGCCCCATCCGGTCATTCGCCCGAACACCAGCCTGGAATTATCTGCGCGGACTTGGTCCGGCCCAAGGCCGAGCCGCTCCATCACGCCGGGCCGGTAGCCCTCGATGAGCGCATCCGCCTGAGCGATCAGCGCCAGCGCCGCCTCCCGTCCTTCCGGCGTCTTCAAGTCCACTTCGACAGTCGTGCGGCTTCGACTCAGGACCGCTCCGCCCATCGCCTGGTGTCCCGGCCGGACCAGCCGGACCACATCGGCGCCCATGTCCGCCAGGATCATAGCTGCAAGCGGCACGGGGCCGATCGCTTCCATTTCCACGATGCGCACGTCTGCGAGCGGTCCCTGCCTCTTCCTCATGCCATTTCTTCTCCACGAGCCTGGGCGCCGCGTCTCGCATGCGCAGCGCACAGGAGCAAAGCTCGCCCTGGCGATATTGCCTCTGCAAAGCATAGCCTCGCGCGTTCCACCTTCACAGGGCTCTGGCATTGGTAGAAAGTGTGGCTTGCGCAGCAGCCGCGGGTAAGGGCTACCTCAGCGCCCCGACCGGCCCGGCTGCGGACGGGAGAGTGATCATGGCCACTGCAATTGAGTCCAGGCTTGGACTGCGTCACGAACCGATCAAACCGAGCATCGCCAGCCGCGTCCTCAACCCCAAAGAGGAGCTGCTCTCGGGCGATCTCGGGCCCGCCATCCGCGAGCTGCTCGAGGAGCGTGGAGTGCTCGTCTTTCCCGAAATCGGCTTCGACGATGCGGAGCAGATCGCCTTCACCGAAACGCTGGGCAAATATGCACCCGAGGGCAAAGGGGACGGCCCGACCAAGATCACGCTTGACGCCAAGGAAAGCGCCAGTGCCGAATATCTGAAGGGCTCGCTCTACTGGCACATCGACGGGACGATGAACGACGTGCCGATCCTGGCTTCGCTGCTCTCGTGCAAGGTGCCTTCGCCGAAGGGCACTGGCAATACCGGCTTCTGCAATACTTATGCCGCGTGGGATGCTTTGCCCGCCGAGCGCAAGGCGGAACTCTCGGGCCTGCGCGCGATCCACGCGGTTTGGCCGACCTTGTTTTATTATGAGCCGGAGCCGCCTGCCGCGAAAATCAAAGGTATGGCTTCAGTGGGCGAAAATGAGCTGCCGCTGGTCTGGAAACATCAATCCGGCCGTGAGTCTTTGGTCATCGGCTGCACCACGCAGCGCATCATCGGCAAGGAGCCGGTCGAGAGCGCGATCATCATCCACGGCCTGCGCGAATGGGCGACCCGCGAGGAATTCAGCTACAGCCACGAATGGTCGGTCGGCGATCTTGTCATGTGGGACAACACCGGCACCATGCACCGTGCGGAAGCCTATGATCCGACCTGCGGCCGGATGATGCACCGCACCAAGCTCGAAGGCGAAGAGCCGTTCGAATGATTGGCTGAGCGTTGACGGCCTAGCCGGTCCGAACAATGGTGAGCCGAGGTCAGCGGAGCGGTTGCGGCGCCCCCTGCCCCATGTAGCGGGCCAGGTTTTGATGAAGGCTGGCGATCGACCGCTCCATATAGGGGTTGGGCAACGCGCCGCGAAATCCGCCATCCTTCATGCCCTGCTGCACCGCCGCCATGTTGGCGAAGTCCTGCTGCAGCACCGGCGGCCAGTCGGCCGGCTCGGTATATTCCCACTCCGTGAGCGGCGCCTCGCCCTCGGGATAGAGTTCGTACACGGCCGCTTCGAAGATGCACTTGTCGGGGTCCGCTCCATAGGGACGGGCCGCGTAACAGAGCATGTTGTTTACTGCATGGCCGATCTGGAAATTGGGGAAGATCTGCCACGCCGTGCCAGCCTGCGCGGTGTGGCCGGGTTCCACCATCGGCCAATCGACTCCGCGGGCGGCATCGGCGGCGCGGGCGGACGCGATCCAGTGCCGCGACACCTCGGCGGGCGGCGTCCCTTCCGGCAGCTCGTCTTTCAGACGCCGCGCCGCCTCCACCATGGTCAGGGTCGTGTTGGTGTTCGCATTGGCCCAGGTAAAGTCCTGAAGCTCCGCCGTCGTCAGGCGCGGATCGCCGCCTGTGCCCAATCGCAGCTTGCCGGCATCCTCTTCCTGGCCCTTCGGCGCATCGTAGCCGATGTTCGAGTGCAGCCCCTGGTTGCGCGCCCAGCCGCGGAACTGGCCGAAGGCGTTGAATTCAGGGTGCGTGGTCGAGACATGATAAGTCTCGGCGAAGGCTTCCATCGCCACTTTCCAGTTGCAGTCGAACACCACCCATTTGCGCCAGCGCGGCCGCATATTCTGGAGTTGATAGGGGTCGAGCATGGTCGCGGCCGGCTCCAACCAGTCGCGCAGCGGACCCGCCTTGCCGTCGAGATTGATCCAAATCCAGCCGCCCCAGCTGTCCACCGCCACGCGCCCCAGTCCGGTCCGGTCGGCGGACAGGCAGCCCTGCCAGTCGTCGGCGTGAGGAATGTAGATGTTGCGGCCGGCAAGATCGAAGCTCCAGCCGTGGTAGCCGCAGACGAAGCTCTTGCGCTTTCCGCGCGCGTTCCGCTGCCTCGCGGGAACGTCGATCAGGCGCCGGCCGCGGTGCGGACAGACATTGTGGTAGGCAGCGATGCCTTCGTCGGTGCGGATCACGATTACGGAATCGGGGCCGAGCTGGTAGGTGATGAAATCGCCAGGTTCGGGGATGTCTTCCAGGCGCCCGGCCTGCAGCCAGGCCTTGCGAAACAGGCGCTCGGATTCGGCTCGGGCATAGTCGGCAGAGGTATAGGCCTCGGGGCCCAGGGTGACCGGCCGTTCCAGATCGCTGACATCGCCGGCAGAACGCGAAGAATCGATCATCTTGTCATTGCCTCAATAGGATTTCGGCAGTTCCAGGACCTTCTCGGCCAGGAAGTTGAGGATCATGTGAGGACTGACCGGGGCGGTGCGTGGGATCAGACTTTCGCGCAAATAGCGTTCCACATGATATTCCTGCGCATAGCCCATGCCGCCGAGCGTGAGCATGGCCGTGTGGCAGGCTTCGAAAGCGAATTCGCCGGCGAGATATTTGGCGGCATTTGCTTCGACGCCGCAATCCTCGCCATTGTCGAACAGAGTGGCGGCCTTCATCGTCATCAAATTGGCCGCTTCCAGCTGCGCCCAGCATTTCGCCAACGGGTGCTGGATGCCCTGGTTCTGACCGATCGGTCGGCCGAACACGACGCGCTCGCGCGCATATCTGGAAGCGCGATCGATGGCAGCCCGACCGATGCCGATCGCTTCGGCGGCGATCAGGATCCGCTCGGGGTTGAGGCCCTGCAAGATGATCTTGAAGCCGTCATTTTCGGCGCCGATCCGATCAGTCTCGGGCACCCACAAATCCTCGATGAACAGCATGTTCGAATCGACGGCGTGGCGGCCCATCTTGTGAATCAGCCGCACATCGATCTTCGACCGATCGAAGTCGGTATAGAACAGGGTAAGGCCGTCGGTCTTGCGGCTGACCTCCTCAAGCGGCTTGGTCCGCGCCAGCAGCAGCATCTTGTTCGCGACCTGTGCCGTCGAAATCCAGATCTTCTCGCCGTTGACGAGATAGCCGCCCTCCTTCCGCTCGGCGCGCACCTTGAGCTGGGTCGTGTTCAGGCCGACATTCGGCTCGGTCACGGCGAAGCACGCCTTGTCCGCGCCGCTGACGATCCGCGGGATGGCGCGGCGCTTCTGCTCTTCCGTCCCGTAGAGCACGATGGGTTCCAGCCCGAAAATATTGATGTGGACGGCCGAGGCCCCGCTCATCCCTGCCCCGCTTTCGGCGATCGCCTGCATCATGATCGCGGCTTCGGTGATGCCAAGCCCCGAGCCGCCGAACGCTTCCGGCATGGCGACACCCAGCCAGCCGGCGTCGGCGAGGGATCGATAAAAGTTTTCGGGGAACGTGCCGGTGCGATCGCGGTCCAGCCAGTAATCTTCGGAAAATTGGCTGCAATGCTTCAGGATTGCGGCGCGAATCGTTCGTTGTTCATCACTGAATGAGAAATCCACTGCCAAACCCCGTTAATTCGAGTTCGAGCCTAGCAGCGAACGGAGATTCTGACATAACCGCCCCGGCGATAACCTTCGCGCGATCTAGAGGACCGAATCTCTTCCACGCCGGAGAGAGGCGTCGCTAATCAGTTCGAGGTCGCGCGGGATGAGCCGGAAAAAGCGCTCTCCGACACGCTCCACATAGCGCCGCCAAACGGCGCCCGCATGGGCTCCATTTCCGTCGGCGATCACCGTCGCCAGATAGTCCTGGTATTTGAGCATCGTTTCGAGGCCCTCGCGAAGCTGGGTCTCGCTCATTTTGTGCCGAATGATGGCCGTCACCGGATCGGTGACCTCGCGCATGATTTCGAGCATCGAGGACGCGAAAAGCTGCATCGCGTGATTGCCGCAATTCGCCAGCATTACTTGATTGAACGCCTGGTTCTGGAGGCTGAACGAATGGAGATCGTTCACGCTGCGCCGGTGCCGTTCGGAATGTTGCCTGAGCGCTTCTGCCGTCTCCGCGGGACGCTTCTCCGCCGCAAGCCGTGCGGCGGCGGGCAGGACGCCCAGCAGGCAATCGTAAACCTCCCCCAGCCTGACCTCCGCCAGCTGAAGGCTGAGCAGCAGGGACTCGCGTACGACGGCGCTGGTCCTGTGCGTGACGACCGCGCCTCCCTTCGGTCCGCGCTTGACCACGACTAGGCCGGCGGACTCAAGCAGGCGCAATGCTTCTCGGACGACCGCGCGCGACACGCCATATTTGGCGATCAGTTCCGGTTCCAGTGGAAGCCGCTTCCCATTGGCGAGCCGACCGGAAGCGATATCGGCACGCAGCCCGCGCGCGATAACTTGCGCCATCTTGGGTGGCGCGCCTGTAGGCAACGCTGTCCATGCGTCCTGCATCCCGTCCATTGGAACGACCTTCTCTGCGTCGGGGCGCGGTTTGACAACCCACTCAAACCGGATATTTCTTACACTAATAATAATAAACGTTCGAGCAACGCAAAGGGAGAGAATGTATGGCGCGGACATTTCTGTTCTTGCTGTTGGGTAGCAGCGCTGTCTGTTCACTGACCGCGCCCCTGCTGGCGCAGCCCCCGGCAGCGGAGACCGCAAGATCGGCCTCCTCAGACGGATCGTCCGACATCATCGTAACGGCTCGCCGCCTCGAAGAACGTCTTCAGGACGTTCCGATCTCCGTGACCGTCTACAATCAGGAGCAGCTGGATCAGCGCAATATCGTCAATCCCAGCGACCTTTCCGTCTATACGCCGTCGCTCGCTTCCAACCGCCAATATGGCACGGAGAAATCGTCATTCTCCATCCGCGGTTTCGTGCAGGAGCTCGGAACCCAGCCCTCGGTCGCGGTCTATTTCGCGGACGTTGTCGCGCCCCGCGCCCAGGGCCCTACGCCCAGCGGCAACGGCACTCTTCCCGGCACATTGTTCGACCTGCAGAACGTCCAGATCCTGAAAGGGCCGCAGGGCACGCTGTTCGGCCGCAATACCACCGGCGGTGCGGTGCTGTTCGTGCCGCGGAAGCCTACGGACCAAGTCGAAGGCTATGTCGAAGGCACCATCGGCAATTATGCCGCGCGCCGTTTTCAGGCGGTCGTCAACCTCCCCCTGGCCGAGACCTTCAAGATTCGCCTTGGCGTCGATCGCATGAAGCGGGACGGATATCTGCACAACCGTTCGGGCATCGGGCCGGACGATTTCGCGGATGTCGACTATTGGGGCTTCCGGGCAAGCGCACTCGCCGAGCTGACGCCCACCCTCGAAAACTATCTGATCGCCACATACAACATCTCGGACACTCACGGTCACTTGCCGCAGGTGTTCGTCTGCCCGCGAAACCCGGCGACGCGCATACCTTCTCAGTTCCTGGCGCCGTTCGCCTGTGCGCAGCTCGACCGGCAGGCTGCGCGTGGTGACGGCTTCTACGATGTCGAGAACGATGTGCCGGACCCGATGGTCCGCATCGAGCAATGGCAGATAATCAACACGACCACTTGGCAGGCGAGCGACTCGCTCACCATCAAGAACATCATCAGCTACGCGCAAATCACCGAGAAGAATCGAACCAATTTCTTTGGCGACCGCTTTCTGTTGCCGTTGTCGCCGCAGCTGGTGATTCCTTTCCGCCTGTCCGCCGTGGAGCCGGGGCCGATCGGGCCCAATGCCGCTCAATACACCTTCACCGAGGAGTTGCAGTTCCAGGGTCAGATCGACCGTCTGAAGTGGCAGGCGGGAGGTTATTTCGAAATCAGCAACCCGACGCGCGCGAACACCCAGCGCAACCAGCTGTTCATCAACTGCGCGAACGCGGCCGCGTTGCAGTGCATACCGGCGCTGGGCGCGACCAGCTCGGTCGGCATTCTCGACCAGAAATTCCGATTCCGCAACATCGCCGCCTATGCGCAGGCGACCTACGATATCACCGATCAGTTCAGCGTGACTGGCGGCATTCGCTACACCAGCGATCGTATCCGCGCGCGGGCGCGCAATGTAACGACGCGGTTCCTCGGCGCTGCCCTGACGCCCTTTACATCCTGCTCCAAGAATCCGCTGATCGTGCTGCCATCGATCAATGATCGCGCGCGGTGCGAAGAGGTCTTCGTCGAGAAATCGGCGCGGCCGACATGGCTGATAGACTTAGACTACAAGCCGACGGACGAAATCCTGCTCTATGCCAAATACGCGCGCGGTTATCGGCAGGGCACGATCAACCTGTTGCCGCTCAGTACGGCTCTGAACACGTCCGGGCCTGAGAAGGTCGATACTTACGAGCTGGGCGGCAAGGTGTCATTTGCCGGCGCCGTGCCAGGCATTTTCAACGTCGCCGTCTTTTACAACGACTTCACCGACCAGCAATTGCAGGCGAATACGATTCCGCGGCCCGGCGTGTTTCCGACCAACGTCCTGGTCAATGCCGGCAAGTCGCGGATCAGCGGCCTCGAAGCCGACCTGTCCGTGCGACCCTTCGAAGGATTACGTTTCGATGCCGGCTATGCCTATCTGGACACCAAGCTCCAGTCGTTCGTCCTGCCGGACCTCAGCAACGATCCCTTCTACTCGGGCGTGATCCCCACAGCGACGCTGGGCGGTTCGCTCGCCTTTTCGCCCAAGCACCGGCTTACGTTGACCGGAACCTATACGCTGCCGCTCAGCCAAAGCGTGGGCCGGCTAAGCGTGGGTGCGACCTACACGCATACGTCGAAGCAATATGCGAACCGGGCGGACGATCCTTTCGTCTTTCAGGTCGGCTTCAACCCCGGCCTGCTACCGTCGACAAATCTGCTCAACGTCAATGTCGACTGGACAAACGTGGGCGGACTCCCATTCGATCTTTCAGTGTTCGCGACGAATGTGACGAAGGAGAAATATGCGCTCTATTCCGGTGGTCTGCTGGGCCTCGGCTATGATGTGCGCGTGATCGGCGAACCCCGCATGTACGGCGCCCGGCTGCGCTACAAATTCGGCAGCTGAAGATCGGGGCCTTGGCACCATCGCCGTTGCGATGTGAGGCCATGGCTCGACCGGCCCGGTGACAGGGGCGGAAACAGGCCCATAACGGACGGCATTGCGTTCAGGAGTCGCCGAAAAGCCAAAGGGGAGTGATCAAATGGCCGATTCAAGCGAGCAGCCCGTTCTCGTCGAACTGCATGACCATGTGCTGGTCATCACGATGAATCGGCCCGAAGCGCGCAACGCCTGCAATTTAGCGATGTGGGTGGGCGTGGGCGAGGCGCTCGAAGAAGCCGATCGGAACACACACGTCCGTGCGGTGATCATCACCGCCGCGGGCGACAAGTCGTTCTGCGCCGGGGCCGATCTCAAGGCGATCGTTCGCGGGGAACCTGCTGTTCCGAGCGACCCGAAGCACCTCGGCTGGGGATTTGCCGGAGTCGTCAATCACCCGATCTCCAAGCCGGTGATCGCGGCGGTGAACGGCGCCGCCATGGGCGGCGGCTGCGAGATTGCGCTGGCCTGCGACCTCGTGGTGGCGGCGGACCATGCCTTGTTCGGCCTGCCGGAAGTGAAGGTCGGCCTGATCGCAACGGCCGGCGGCGTGTTCCGGCTACCGCGCCAGGTACCGCTGAAGCAGGCGATGGAGATGATCCTGACCGGTCGGCCGATCTCGGCGGCGCGAGCGGCAGAGCTGGGCCTGATCAACCGGGTCGTGACGGCCGCGGACGTCATGCCGACAGCGATGGCGCTGGCGCAGGAAATCGCGGCCAATGCGCCGCTCGCGGTCCAGGCTTCCAAACAAATCGCACTGGGAACCGCGAACGGCGCCTATTTGCGGGAAACCGACGATTGGGCGACGAACCAGCGGTTCATCGCCATGCTCATGAAGTCGGAAGACGCCCACGAAGGCCCGCGCGCCTTTGCCGAGAAGCGTGCGCCGAAGTGGAAGGCGCGCTGAAGCCGCGCCAGGTCAAGCGGTTCGGTGCCCCGAAAGCGGCATCTCGCCAAAGGCGCCGGCGGTGACGAAGCCGACCAATTTGTCGCCATCGACGATGACTTCGCAATCGACCTTCATCGCCATCGGCTTGGTGACCTGAAGGCTGCACAGCAGCATGTTGCCGTCGATCGCGCCGTCGGTGATGTCCATCGTGCCCAGCATCGCATTGCTCAACGAGCCGGTGAAATGCTCGCCATCGTCGGACGGCACCACCACCAGCGAGCCGGATTTCACGCCCAGCGGCGTCTTCAGCACGCACTCATATGTTCCGGCGAGCGACATGGCCTTCCCCTGCTGACGGCACACTCCGAAACTTGGTTGAACCGCGCGGTTCTGCTTTGGAAGACGGTCTAGGGATTCAGCGCCTCGGCGAAGTTTGCCGGCGCCCGGCTTGCCTTCGCTCGTGCTTTCTCGTGAGGCTGCCGGAGACCGCCTACCCGGAGTGCTTCATGAGCGACGCCATTCTCGATTGTTCCGACCTCGACCAGTATATCGGCAAGCCGATGCAGCCGGCGCGGATGGTGGAGCCCGTCGCCAATGCAGATATCCGGCGCTGGGTGCAGGCGATGCATTATCCCAACCGGCTGCATTATGACCTGGGTTACGCGCAGCAGAGCCGCTTCGGCGGTCTGATCGCGCCGCAGAGCTTCCCGGTGACGATGGACGACGGCCATGGTTCGGCGCCGTCCTGCATCGGCAGCATCCCAAACTCCCATATGCTGTTCGGCGGCGACGAATGGTGGTTCTACGGCCCGCGCATTCGCGGCGGCGATCGTATCTGGAACGAGCGCGTGCCGTTCGACTACACGGTCAAGGAGACAAAGTTCGCCGGTCCGACCTGTTTCCAGCGGGGCGACAATTTCTACTATAATCAAGACGGCGATCTGATCGCGAAGCAGCGGTCGACCTCGATCCGCTATGCCCAGCAGGCTGGTGAGGCGAGCCAGGCGAACACGACCGAAGGCCGTGACGATCCGGTCTGGAGCGATGACGAACTCGAGCAGCTCGAGCATCGCAAGTTCGCCTGGATCGCCATGCTTCACGACCTCGGCCATTCGGCGCGCTATTGGGAAACGGTCAATGTCGGCGACGCCTTGCCCGAGCGCGTCTTCGGCCCACATTCAATCGTGAGCTTCACGACAGAGTGGCGCGCCTACACCTTCACGCAGTGGGGCGGAGCCCACCGCCGTACCGACCTGAATATGGCCGAGCTTGGTTTCGTCGGTCCGATGGCGGGACCCGAGCAGGACCCGACCGAGGAAGCGATCAATCCGGAGAATACCGACGGCGCCTATATAGGCCCGTCGCGCGGGCATCTGTTCCCGCGCTGGGCTCGCTATATCGGAATGCCTCGCGGCTATGGCTATGGCGCGTCGATGGGGGCGTGGATCACCGACTATCTTTCGGGATGGGCCGGCGAATGGGGCATGGTCCGCCATTCGAACTGCAACTACCGCGGGCCCGCGCTGACCGGCGACATCACCATCCAGACCGGAACCGTGCTCGAAAAGTTCATCGACGAACATGGCCGCGCGCTGGTCAAGATCGACACGCGGATGACGAACCAGCTCGGAACAGTGCTGTCCACCGCCGTCGCCGAGGTAGAACTGCCGCGGCGGCCGGCCTAGCGGCGCTGGAACACGGGCCGGCCGGCAACAAAAGTCGCGGCTACGCGATCGGGCGTCAGGTCCGCGAGCACTTCGTCAAGCGATCCATCGCACAGCATGAAGTCGGCGGGGGCTCCGGGAGCGATCGTCCGCGCGCTGCCCGGGTTGAGCGGTTCGCCTAGGTAAAGGCACAGTGCCTGGCGAGCCGAGATTCGCTCGCCCCGGCCGAGCGACTGCCGTGTCGCCGTCAACCGATCGCGCGCCGTTCGCATGCCCAACCAAGGATCGAAGCTGGCATAAGGTGCGTCTGAACCGGCCGCGAGCGGGATGTTCGCCTCAATCAGGCTGCGGGCTCGATACAGATCGCTCCATTGCTGAGGATCGATGGAGTCGCGGTAGCGGTCCCCCCGGTCGTGAATGAACGCGGGGTTCGTGACGACGGTCAGCGGCGTCTGCGCGATCGCCGCGATCGCTGCCGTTGCGATCTCCCCGCCATGCTCGATGCGGTCGCCCGACAGAGCGCCGCCGGATAGCTCGAGCGCGGCGAGGAACAGCGAAAGTTCGGTCGCCGTGACGCAATGCGTTGCGACGTTTCGCCGCTGGCCTCTCGCTTCGCTGATGCGGCGGGCCAGCACATCGAGATCAGGCGGATCGCGTTCGTCGATCAGAAGCTTGAGCGGGCCTCGCCTGTACTCATGCGCGTGAGGCAGGCTTTCATTGCCCATCAACACCAGTGTTTGCGGCAATGCGCTGGAGCTGAGCAAAGCCGCCTCGTCCGGTCCGTTGCCCGCCCCTGCGTCGGTAAGGCCCGTTACGCCAAGCGCGGCGAGTTCCGATCCCAGCCCCGCCACGTCGATGTTGGAGCGCGGCAGATGACGGCCGAGCCATCGGTCCTCGCGCCAGAAGCGGCCGGTCGGCTGCCCCGCCGCGTCGCGCTCGCAGCCTGGAGGAAACGTCGCCGCCCCAAGCGATGCCAGACCAAGGCGATTCAGCGCCCATAGCGCACCGGTCCGGTCCTGAAGCTTGAGCGGGCGGTCGGACACCCAGTCGTCGAGCAGATCGGCGTCCGGTAGCCCGGCGGCGCCCTCGTCATAGCCTACCGCCCTCAGCCACGCTCCGGGCGGCGCTGCGGCTGCAGCGGAGCGCAACGCCGCTTCCACCGCTTTCGCGTCCACGAGGCCCGCCAAATCGACTGAGCTTCGCCTCGCGGCGGACGCCAGGATGTGGATGTGATGGTCGTGGAGCCCCGGCAGGAGCACCCGCCCCCTGCCGTCGAACTCGGCCCGCTTGCCCGCACCGGTGCCGACGAGCCCATCATCAATGATGATATCAGTCGCGGCGGCGCCCCAAGGACGAACATTGCGGATGATGAGGTTCATGAGGCGATGCGCCGGCGATAGGCGGCGGCGACGCCGGCCATGGGCAGGTCGAGCAGGCCGCCCGCCCCACGGGCAACGCGCTCGCAGACGGCCAATGCGCTCTCCAGCCCGGTCAACGGATCGGCAAGCGCATCGCCCATGAAGCTGGGGGGCTCGCCCGGTTTCACGAGACCGCCGGCGACAGCGCAGTCGTCGCCGAAGCCGACGCGGTCGATTTCCCAGCCATACGCAGTGATGGCGGCCCAGATCAGGTCCGGCCGTGCCCGCTCCAGTTCATCTCGATCGAGCCCGATGCGTGAGAGCCCCGCGGACCGGCCGCTCGTGACGATCACATCGGCAGCGAGGATTTCGTCGCGCAGCCGCGCTCTGCATTCAGCCACTGTCAGGTCGAGCGTGATCCTGCTCTTGCTGCCGTTCAGGAAGCGATCAAGCTGGGGAGAAGCCAGCGGCGTCGGATCGGGCCGCCCGGCGCTTTCGATCCTGACAACATCGGCGCCCGCACGCGCGAGCAGCCCGGCGCAGAGAGGGCCGGCCCAGAGCGCCGAAAGGTCGACGACGCGGCCCGGAACGGCGCTTTTCCCCTCCGCCAACACGAAGGACATTGCCTCGCCGAGGGCGGCGACCGGCAGCTGCAGCTCCACCGCGCGCTGCACGAACTCGGAGCAGTTCATGGACGAGGCTGCTTCGGCAATCCCCTGCCAGTCGCTTGCGCGACCATTGGTCAGCGCCGGCACAAGCTCCACGTCATCGGGCCGCGCGAGGTTCAGCGCGGCCCAGCCGTCCGCGGTGGCGACGAGGCGGCAATGACCATTGGCGGAGATCCGTCCAGGCGCGCGCAAGCCACCCGGCGCATCCCGCTGCAGCAGCAGCGCGGGCGTCAGGGCCTCCTGCAAAGCCGGCAGCAGCGCGATCCGCTCCCTCAGGACGTCTTCGAGCGCTCTCATCAAGGCTCCGCCGCGTGCAGCAATCCCCAGGCCAGCGCCGTGTCCACCGGTATCCGAAATCCTCCCGCCGCGGCCCAGAAGGTGCGCTGACGTCCAATCGCTCGCGGCAGGGTGATTGTGCCGCCGGCGCCCGGGATCAATCCCATGCCGAGTTCGGGAAGCTGCATGTAGAAATCCCGCTCGGCGACGCGCCGCGTGGCTGCAGCGGCGATCTCGATGCCGGACCCGATGCACGCGCCGTGCAGCCTTACGGAGGCGCGATCTCCCAGCGCGTGGATAAGTAGCGCTGCGCTTCGCTGCATCCGGATGATATGCGCAGTGGCCAGATCGGTCGCGCTGCCGAATTCCTGCAGATCGCCTCCGACCGAGAAGGAGCGCCCTTCCCCACGCAGCTCGACGCGGGGCTGAGTCGGGTCGTGCAGCGCATTGAACAAGGATTCGTAAAGGGCATCGCGCATGGCCGCAGTCATCGCGTTGCGGGTTTCCGGTGCGCTGAGAGTTAGGATCACGTCGTCACCGGTACGGGAATAGCGGACTGGCGCGAGCGAAATCGGCGCAGGCTGGCTAGCCGGGCGCTCCGCCAGCCAACACTTGAACTCAGTTCCGCCAAGCAGAGTCGAGTAGGCGAACGATTCCATCGCCAGGGCCGCATCGAAGCTCAGGCCCACGCCGAGACGCAGCAGCCGCGCCAGGATCGACGCCGCGACCGGTGCACGCCTGATATTGGCGCTGACCCGCTTCAGGGCGGATTCCAGCCGGCCGGCAGAAACGCTGACCCATGGCGCAGGCGCTGCGGCGGATGTCGTGACGAGCGCGTCGAACAGTTCGACATCACAGGGAGGAAGCAGGCCCTCCCGATCGACGCCGATCCGGATCGGCGCCGCTGGCGCCTCATCCCCCGGCAAATCGATCAACTGCAGCGGATTGCCGGACAGCGGCGAGTACGATTCGTCGAAGGGATCAAGCGCGAAGATCACGGCTCGGTCTTCAGACCTTGCGGCCAGTCAGGCAAGCTCCGCCTTCAGCACCCTGCGCAACAGCTTGCCCGTCTCGTTGTACGGAAGCTCGGTCCGGAAAAACCAAGCCTCAGGGGTCTTGGTCGAGCGAAGATGGCTGCGGACATGCGCGCTCAGCGTCTCCTCGTCTACTTGCGATCGGCAGACGATCGCCGCGGCGACCTTTTCGCCCCATTTATCACATGGCAGGCCAAGCACGGCCGCATCTTCCACCGCCGGATGGCTGCGCAACACGTCCTCGATTTCGCCGGGCGAGATATTTTCGCCGCCGCGAACGATCACATCGTCCAGCCGGCCTTCCACGAACAGATAGCCTGCGTCGTCGAGCCAGCCCGCGTCGTTGGTCGGGAACCAGCCGTCGCCCGCCAGTGCCGATTTGTGGAGATACTCGCCGGAGACTTGCTCACCGCGCACATGGATTTCCCCCGACACGCCGGGCGGGCAGATCTTCCCCTCAGGATCGCGGATTTCCAGCTCGAGCGAAGGCAGCGGACGGCCGACAGATGTGAGCCGACGCCGCACCGCCACATCGTCCGAAGCGAAAGCCGCGCGGTGATCCGCGCCGTCCAGCAGCGCGATCGTCGAACTCGTCTCGGTCAGGCCATAGGCGTTGACGAAGTCCACTTGCGGCAGCTTTGCCATCGCTCGGTGGATTGTCGGCTCCGGCATACGGCCGCCGCCGTAAGACAAGGCGCGCAAGGCCGGCAGGCTTTCGCCGCTGCGCTCCATTGCGTCCAGGATACGGTCGAGCATCGTGGGCACGACCATCGCATGGGTGATACCCTCGCGCGCGGCGACAGCGACCCACTCGTCCGCTGAGAATTGTGGCAGATAGACGATCCTGCGGCCGCCGTAGCTGGCGCTGAGAACCGCCGAGATGCCGGCGATGTGATAGGGCGGCACGCTCACGAGCGCGGCTTCGGCCTCGTCCGCGCCGAGGAACTCGACCGTGGACATCACATAGCTGACGAGGTTCGAATGGCGCAGCACCGCAGCCTTAGGGTCCCCGGTCGTGCCGCTGGTAAAGAGAAGGACTGCGATGTCCTGCTCCGGCTCCTCGCCAACGTCCTGCTCGGGCAAGTCCGGATCGAGAAACTGCGCTTCGAAGGCAGAACGGCGGTGGATCGCGGCGCCGTCAATGCCTGCGATCCGGTGCGCCATATCGTCGTCGATAATGACAGCCGGGGTGTCGCAGCGCTGGATCAGCCGGCGCAGCTCGGGATCGGTCAGCCGATAGTTGACGGGCACGAACGGCAGCCCTGCATATCCGGCGGCGAACAGGGTCAGCGGCATGGCCGCGCCGTTCAAGCCGACAAACACCAGCGTCTTGGCGCCGCCCTCGGCCAGCGCCTTGCCCGCGGCCCTCGCAGCATTGCGAAGCCGGGCAAAGTCGATCCCCGCATCGCGCGGACCGATCGCCAGGCGATCGCCGCAGCTGTCGGCGGTCAGGTCGAGGAGCAAAGTGGTGCGCATGGTCAGTCCGATGCCGGAAGCGGCTTCGCATCCTTGCGCGCGAGCGGCCGGCCGGCAAAGGCAAGATCGCCGGTACCCGCCTTGCTGCAGAGGATTTCGATGCCGCTTTCAGTTTCGGCGTAGCGTTTGCCCGCCGCGGTGCCTTCGCTGCCCGCGGGCGCGTCGGAAGCGGGACCGGCGGCCGCATTATGGGCCAGTACGGCAGCGCCGCCGCAGGTGAGCTCGCCTTCTCCCGACGGCGGACGGACGACCACAAACTCGCCGGTACCGACCGCGCTCTTCCACCGGGACCCGGGCTTATAGTCGCTCATGCCAAATCCTCTCCATCCGCCCCGCATGACCGTGCGGGTTTTGCGCTTTCTTGATCCTCATATCACCCGCGTTGCAACTGCGCCGAGCAGCCGCGTGCATATATCACCGCCGCGAAGCGGTAATCCCACGCAATCGCCTCATTATTCCGGTCAAAGGGCCTGAACGCACTGCGTTCAGGCCCTCCCCCAGCCCCCAGCTTACGCCTTACTCGGCAGTTCCGCGACGGCCGTGCCGATCGCCGAGGTCTCGCCCCGGTGAGTCGTGGCGATCTGGCGGATCTCGACATATTTCTTGCCGTTCTCCTCGAACTTGCGCGTCACCTCGCCGTCGATGAAGATCACGTCGCCGTCCGGATTGTGCCGGCGGATTTGGCACTTGTGCTTGTGCAGGAAGCCGTCGTCGCCGATCCAGTTGGTGATGTGGTGGGTCAGCCAGGAGTTGCGCTCGGGACCGTAATCATACGCGCCGGGCGTGCCGACTTCGCGGGCGAAGTCGTCGTCCCAGTGGACCCGCTCCGGCACGTCGCGCACACCGAACTTGTTGGGAATGCCCAGGCCCGGGTGCGCGTCGATCAGCTGGAAATGCAGCTTGTTGGTGCGGATGTAGAGCCCGCCCCAGCCCTGCGCATAGCCGATAAAGCCGGTGACCGTCATCGGCCCCTTCATCATGCGCGGCAGCTGCTCGCCTTCCGTCACGTCCTCCCAGTAACGCGGCGTGGCGCCCCGGATTTCCTCGTTGCGATACAGGTCGAACCATTCCTGCATCTGCTCGTCGGTCAGCTTTTCGACCTTGCCGACCTGGCCCGTGTACTTGGTACCGCGCTCGCGCGCTTCGTCGCGGTCGGTACGGAAGACGTAGCTGTCGCTCTCGGCCACCAGATCGCCATGCTGATTGTAGAAGTCGACATGGTAGATTTGCTGATAGGCACGGCCCGCAAAGCGCGTGTCATGCCCGATCAGGTCCTTCAGATACGCCTCTGTGGTGATCGTGTCGTTGCGTAACACTGGCTTGTGCCAGGTCCAGTCGGCGCCGGCCCACATCGCGTGGACGCCGGGCAGGCCGCCGCAATAGCCGGAGACGATGCGGCTGGTCGAGAAGAGGAAGCTCGGCAGCGCGACGATCGTCCCGTACTTTGTCTTGGCCGCATATTCGGGGTCGCACCACAGCGGATTGTCGTCGCCGATGCCGTGCGCATAGTGACGGATGGCGTCGCGCGTCGCTTCATAGTTCCACGGTTCGACCGTGTTCTCGATCTTGACGCCCACGCGCTTACGCAGGTCTGCGAGACCCTCTTCGGTGATCTTTGGGAAGCGATTGGTCGGCTTGTCTTCGGCCAGGGTTGCCATGCGATAGTCTCCTTTGGTGTCAGGCGGCCGCGGCGGCGAGCTTTGCCGCCTCGCGATCGCGCAAAATCTTGCGGTGAACCTTCCCCGCGGGCGTCTTCGGCAGCTCGTCGACGAACTCGACCAGCCGGGGGAATTCGTGCTGCGAAAGCTTGTCGCGCGTGAAGCTCTGCAGCTCGCGCACGAGCGCATCGTCGCCGCGCCGGCGGGAAATCACGAAGGCCTTGACGACCTGCCCCCGCGCCTCGTCCGGCACGCCGATCACCGCGCACTCCAGCACCGCATCGTGCTTCAGCATTGTGTTCTCGATCTCGACCGCGGACATGGTCCAGCCGGCAGAAATGATCACATCGTCGGCGCGGCCGCAGTGATAGAAATAGCCGTCCGCGTCGGTTTTGGCGCGGTCCTTGGTGCTCATCCACCCGCCGCCGCGCCAGAGCATCAGCTCGCCGATTTCACCGGGCTCTGAGCGGGTTCCGTCGGGGCGCTGCACCTCGAGCCGCTGGCCCGGAATGGGGCGGCCGAGCGAGCCGGGCTTCACTTCGAAGTCCTCGGCGCCCGGATAATTGACGAGCACGACGCCGATTTCGGTCGTGCCGTACATCGAGCAGGCGGCCACCTTGAAATAGCGCGCGATCCAGTCGAGCGTCGCCGGGTCGATCGGCTCGCCCGTGTACGAGAGCTTGCGCAAGTAGAAGGTGAAGTCGTCGGCGCGGCCAGCGTTCTTCATCATCCGGTAGTGTGTCGCAGCAGCCGACATGTTGGTGATGCGGTGGTCGCCGAGCGCCTGCATCAGCCGCACCGGATCGAAGCGGCCGGCGAAGGTGCCAGTGGTGACTCCAAGCCCTAGCGGCGCCAGCGTGCCGTGCCACAGGCCATGGCCCCAGGCCGGCGACGACGGGCAGAAGAACTCGTCGCCCGGTCGAATACCGGTGCCGTAAAGTGCTGCGAACATCAGCGTGACGAGCGCGCGGTGCGTGTGCTTGACCGCTTCGGGAAGCTCGCGGGTCGTGCCGCTGGTATATTGGAAAACCGCAAGATCGTTCGCCGCCGTTTTCGGCGTGTAAGTGGACGGAAACTTTGCAATTTCGTCGAGCAGGCCGTCGTCGGCGACGATCACCCTCGGACCCGGCACGGAGCGCGCGAGTTCGGCCTTCTCCGCGTTGGTGATCAGGATCGTCGGGGTGCAGTCCTCCACCCGCAGTCGCAGCGCCTCTGACCCGAACAGAGTAAAGAGCGGCACGCTGATCGCGCCCGTCTGCATCGCGCCGAACAGGCAGACATAGAAGGGCAGCGACGGTTCCAGCATGAAGGCGATGCGCTCGCCCGGCTTCACACCTTCATGATCGAGCCAATGGGCAAAGCGGGCCGCGCCCTCGGCAATCGCGTCGAAGCTCAGAATCTCGTCACGACCATCGGCATGGGCGATGCGCACCGCAGGCCGGCCCGAGCCGTCGGCATGACGCGTGATGCACTCATGCGCGATATTGAACCGCTCGCGGTCGCCATCGAACAGGTCCCAGAGCGCGCCGCCGTCGGCATGCGCCTGAGCGTCGCGATAGCTGGTGAAGTCGGTGAGTCGCGCCATGCCGGCTCTTTGTCATGATTCATGATGCATTGCAAATAACGAATGTCTGTTCTATATATCGAATATGGACGAGAGGATCCCGGACAGCAAGGCACCGGCTATAGCGCGCGGCGCAGCCATCCTACGCCTGCTCGCGCGCAGCGACGAACCGCTTCCGCTTCAGAGGATTGCACGCGAGCTAGGACTGGTCCCGAGCACCTGCCTCCACGTCCTGCGCGCACTCGTCACCGAGGAACTCGCGACAGTCGATGGCTCGAAGCGATATGCACTCGGACCGGGGCTGCTGACCTTTGCCAACGCCTGGCTGCGACGGGACCGTTTTGCCCAGGGAGCTCAGCCGGAGATCGAGCGGCTTGCGGCCCGCTTCGACGTCACCGCCATGGGAGTCGCGATTACCGGCCTGGACCACATCATCGTCGTCGCGACGGCGCAGGGCGCGCAGAATCTGCAGCTGAGCGCGCAAGTCGGCAGCCGCTTTCCGGCGCTGCTCAGCGCCACAGGGCGCTGCATCGCCGCCTTCGGCAACCATGAGCCCGCAGAGCTGGAGCGGCGCTTCCGCCGCCTGCGCTGGGACAATCCGCCCAGCTATGGAGATTGGATGGCGCAGGTGGCCGCTACTCGCGACCATGGCTATGCGGTCGACGACGGCAACTACATTGCTGGAGTGACCGTGATCGCGGCGCCGGCCTGGCGTGCGCCAGGCCCACCTACTCACGCGCTGGTCGCGCTGGGGCTGGAGAATTCGATGCGGCGGGTCGGGATCGAAGACGTGGGCCGAGCGACCGCGCAAGCCGCGCAGGCGGTCTCGGGCCAGTTGGGCGGGCTTTAGTCGAGATTCGACCGCAGGCGCAGCACGCTGCCTTCCGCATCGCCCGAGACATAGAGTGAACCGTCCGCTCCCGCCGCGACGCCGGCGAAGTTGATCATCGGCCCGGCCATGTCGCCGATCGGGCCGAGCGGCTTCGGCTCCACGCCGACGGGTGCGCCGACCGGGAGGTTGCTTGCCACCGCGATCTGGTGTCCCCGCAGCGGATCGATGCGGATCACCGACTTGGAAGCCGTGTCGAGGGCGAACAATTCGCCGTCACGCCAGGCAAGGCCTTCGGGACGGCCGAGCCCGTCCGCGACGGTCTCGCTGTTGCTGCCGCGGACCTTCACGACGCGCCCTGCCCCCGCTTCGGCGACATAGATGCCGTCGTCGCTGTCGACGGCCACGCCCATCGGCATGTCGAGGCCGCTCGCGAGTTCGGCGACTCCGCTCGCATCGACGCTGAGCAGGCGGCCGGCGCCATATTCCGCGACAATGATCATACCGCGCGACGTCCGCGCGACGCCCATCGCGCGGTCCAGCCCTTGCGCCAGCCACTCCGCTTCGACCCCGGCACTCCAGCGCGCAACACCGCCGAGACCGGTCGTTACAATCCATTGCCCGGGTGCACCGCCAGAGCACACGCCGCGCACATAGCCAGGACCGCCGGGCGTAAAGAGCATGCAGAGTGTTTCCAGCGCGCCTGCCTCGGCCAGCCGATAGGAGAATGCGCCGTCTGCGACGAACAGCGCACCGTCGTCCGACGCCGCCAGCCCCAGCGGCCATTGCAGGCCGCGGGAGACGATCGGCCGCGCCTGCCCCGGCGCGACGATTTCAACGATCTCGCCGGGGATGCTCGAGACGAACAGTCGCTCGCCGACAAAAGCACAATTGTCGAGGCCGGGAGCAAGCTGGGCGAGCACTTCCCTGGTCCCGGTGGCTGGATCGATGCGCAGCACCTGGCCGCTCGCCACCTGGGTCGTGATGATCCGGCCCTTGCTGTCGAACTTTACCGAATCGGGCACGCCCAGATCGCCCGCGACCACTTCGGGTGCGCCGCCATCCAGGGCCACGCGCCATATCTGGTTGGTGCCCATCACAGGAAAGTAGAGCTTTCCGTCGGGCCCCACCTGCATGGCGTTCGCCATCGGAACGTCGCTGGCAATGACCCTCGGCTCGCTGCCGTCGAGCGGCAATTCCATGATCCGTGCGCCGATCCGGCATTCGCCCGCGAACAGCCGCCCACCGTGCCAGGTGATCGGATTGGCGACCGGAATATCCCCCCGGATCACGTCGACGCGGCCGTTCGGGCGGCGCCTGCAAACCCGATTCTCGGTGATCTCGGTCAGGTAGATGTTCGCGGCCTCGTCGAAGACTAGATCGTCGGGCGCGACGATATCCCCGCCCATCGCGCTGACGGTCTCGATGATGCCAGTATCGATGTCGATCGCACTCACCTGGCTGCCGGGAACCTGCGCCACATAGAGCCGGCCATCGGGCCCCGCCGCGATGCCGTTCGCGCCGAACAAACGGCTTGGCTGGGTCACGCGATCGAGCGACCAGCCGTCGGCGAGCGTGGCGGCGGGACCCGAATAGCGGCTCATGCGATGATAGACTTGGTTTCGAGATATTCGGCGAAGCCGTGCTCTCCCCATTCGCGGCCATTGCCGCTGCGCTTGTAGCCGCCGAACGGCGCATGGAAGTCGAAGCCGCCATTCACCCAGACGGCGCCGGTACGCAGCCGTTTGGCCACCCCGATCGCGGCGTCGCGGTCCTCTCCGCTGATGTGGCCACCGAGCCCGAAGACGCTGTCATTGGCGATCCGCACCGCGTCATCGATATCGTCGTAGGGGATCACCACCAGCACGGGCCCGAAGATTTCCTCGCGAGCGATCGTCGTGTCGTTGGTGGTCACGAATACCGTCGGCCTGCAGTACCAGCCCTTGTCGAGCCCTTCCGGCCGCCCCGCGCCGCCGGCGATCAGCTCGGCGCCTTCGTCGAGGCCTTTGGCGATGTACTCCTGAACCGTGTTGTACTGGCCCTTGGAGACGACCGGCCCCATCGCCACATCGCCGCGCGGATCGCCGACGGTGACGCCTTCGGCCGCGGTTCGGGCCGCCGCGATCGCCTCTTGTAGCCGTGCGCGCGGGACGAGCAGACGCGAACCGGCCGAGCAGGTCTGGCCGGCATTGACCATCATCCCGGCCGTCGCCGCCGCCACATTTTCCGCAAGCCGTGCGTCGTCCAGCACGATCCACGCGCTCTTGCCGCCGAGCTCCAGTCCAACCCGCTTCACCGTGTCGGCGGCGTCCTTGCTGATCTGGACGCCCACCGGCTCGGAGCCGGTGAAGCTGATCATGTCGACGTCCGGGTGCTTGGACAGTGCCGCGCCGATCACGCTGCCCTGCCCCTGGATCATGTTGAACACGCCCGCCGGCACACCCGCTGCGTCCAGGATTTCAGCGAGAATCTGCGCCGAATAGGGCGCCAACTGCGGCGGCTTTAGCACCATCGTATTGCCCGCCGCGAGAGCGGGGAACACCTTCACCGTGGTCTGGTTGAGCGGCCAGTTCCAGGGCGTGATCAGTCCGCAGACGCCGATCGGCTCCCTGACAATCAGCGTATTGCCTCGCCGCTCCTCGAACCGGAAGTCGCGCAGCACCTCGATCGCGGTCTGCAAATGCCCCGCCCCCAGCCCGACGTGGAAACCGGTGCCGAGTGCGATCGGAGCGCCCATTTCCTCCGTGACCGCCTCGCCAAGCTCTTGCTGACGCCGCGCATATTCCGCCTGAATTGCTTCGAGCAGCTGCAGCCGGTCCGCCACTTTGCTCTGCGACCAGCTCTCGAAGGCGCGGCGCGCGGCCGCCACCGCCTTGTCGACATCGGCTGCCGAACCAAGCGAGATCGTGCCGGAAACTTGCTCCGTCGCGGGATTGATCACATCGGCGGTATTGGGGGTGGCCGGGTCGACCCACTGCCCGTCGATATAAAACTGGGTGTATTGGCGCATGGTTCGCTTCTCTCTGGCTAAGGCACGAGATTGTCGACGGTCAGCCGCTTGCCGGCATATTCGACATAACCGCTCGTTTGGGGCGCGCCCGCCGAGTCGCCGTCGAAGATCAGCGGAGCGGGGATCGGGGCGCCAAGCGGACCGAAGGTCATCTTGAGTGCCATCGTCCCGCTTTCGGCACCGCTCAGGCGGAGGTCGGCGGTATAAACGGATTTTCCTTGCCGACCGGCCTGCATCGTCTCCTGGCCGGAATAAATCCGCTTCCCATCGTCGCTGAAGTCGGCGTAGCGTTTCTCGATCCGCCCGTCACGTGAGCGGCGATAAGTGATGTATCCCGACTTGCGGCCATAGACCTTCACGTCGATATCCTGGCTCTTGGCGGCATAGGCGCGAACGACCGAAAGATCGGGGGAGCCCAAAGCCACCGGCGTGATTTCCACCGCCACACCCGCGGCGGGCCGATAATCCGGAAGGCTCGCAATTCTCACCCTGAAGTTTCGCGTTCCCTGCTCGCCTTCGATCCACATCGCCTTGCGACTGCCTGGATGCCAGGACATGGGCGAGTAGAAGACCCATTTCTCGTCTCGCGCCAGGTCGATGCCTAGATGGCCATGATCGCTGCGCGCGGCCCCGATATCGATCAGGACAGGACCGACAGTGCCAGGCCTCCCGCGCCGCACGCCGGTGACGGAATGCGTGTAGGCGAGCATGCTCAGCCCCATATTGAGGCTGTCCGGATAGGGGCGCGGCATCAGGCTGAGCAGCTTCAGGTCGGTTCGTTCGGCGAACCGCGGACTCATTACGATACCCAGGCGCTCGTCGGGCGAAAAGATCGTCGTCTCGGTATAGCCGGGCGGATTGGTAATGACTTCCCGATCGCCGCTGTCCAGATGGATAACCACCGATCCCGGCAGGTCGCGCTCCGCCGCCCCCACCACCGAGAGCGCGCGGCCGCCGTGCACGAACTGCTTCACTTCACCGCCAAGCAAAGGCCTGGGCAGCACGCCGTCGGCATGAGCGGGGTCGTTACGGAAGCGATCGAGGGTGCTGATGATCCTAGGATCGTCGATCACATAGCGGCTGCCGTCCCTGCGCAGTTCGCCCAGGAACACCATCGCCGAATAATTCGCGAACAGCGTCGTCCAGGCCATGTGCCGGTTGTCGGGCGCGATGACGATTTCCGACCAGCGGACGGCGATGTGGTCGCCGCTCGCGATTTCAGCCGGATATTTGACTGGAAGGAGAGCCGGATCACGACACTCTTCCAGCGCTTCCCTGCACTCGATGACATAGTCACCCAACAAAACCCGGCGATTGTCCGCGAATACCATGTAGCGGGTGCCGTTGCTCTGTGCCTTCTCGGCCACCGGCTTTGCGAAGAATGGGCGGAAATTCCGGCCATCGTCGTCCATCGTCGCCAGCCGAATCGGATCGGGACCTCCGCCGCGCCCGGCCGAATAGGAGAGTAGCACCTTGCCCGAAGGCGTGTAGGTAGCGCTCCGTACCGTTACCCCTGCCGGCAGCTTGAGTGTCGTAATCTCGACGGGCCCAATCGATGGAGCCGAGGGATGACCGGGAGAAGTGGGCGACGCGGCGGCGGCCGTCAGGCAGCCAGCCAAGACCGGTGCCGCCAGGGGAAAAAGCTTGCGCCGCGGGGTCGCCCGCCAGCGCGCGCTGCTCACTGGGTGCCCTCCGCATACCAGGTGCGGAATTTGTCGTATTTGGGCATTTCCTCCGAGTTCGCCTTCGGATCGATGGGCACATGGATGACGGCGGGGCCGCCGTGCGCAAAGGCCCTTGCGATCGCCGGTCCGATCTCGTCGGCAGTGGTGACATATTCGCCGTACGCGCCAAGGCCTTCCGCGATCTTGTCGAAGCGGACCTTGTCGCTCCAATGAGTGCCGGTCTCGGCCGTTCCAGGTCCGAAGGTCCGCTTGTAGACGCCGACCTCAAGGCCCCATTGGAAGTCCACGCCCACCACGCAGACGAGCGGCAGGTTGCGCCGCACCGCGACTTCCAGTTCGGCGATGTGAAACAGGAACGATGAGTCCGATGTGATCAGCATGCCGGGCCGCTGCACGCCCGTCTCCGCCTGATCCGCCAGCATCGCGCCCGTCGCATATGGCAGCCCGGTGCCGATATGACCGTAATTCTGGTTCCAGATCACGTCGTTCGGCTTGCACTGGCTATAGGTCCAGCCGAACACCACTGTCGCGCCGCCGTCTCGGATCATGATGCCGTCTTTGGGGAAGGCCTTGGTGGCTTCAACGATGAAGCGGGCCGTGTGAACGGGCACATTGCCGCTGCCGTCGCTCTTGCTGTGCGATTCTTCGGCGAGTTCGTCGAGCTCGGCCTGGCCGTCCTTCATGAACCGCGCCAGATCGTCGCCGGCTGCCCGGCCCTCGCCCAACGCACGTGTCAATTGCGGGACCACCGCGCGCACGTCGCCGACCAGCGGCACGTCGATCGGGCGGTTGACGCCGATCGCCGTCGGGTCCTGCTGGACGTAGATCCACTTGCGGCCCGCTTCGCCGGCGTACCAATGCCGCCATCGCCCGAAATGCACCGGCTCGCCGAGTTCCGTGCCGAGCGCGACCACCACGTCGGACGCTTCGACGGCTTCGATCGAAGCATCGGAGAAGACATACTGGAAGGTGCGGTCCTCAAGCCCCTTGATGTAGCTGGTGCCGCCCGATGTCTGGATCACCGGACAGTTCATCTTGAGCGCCAGCTCCTTCACCGCCGCGCCGGATTTGGTGGTGTGGACCGCATGGCCAACCAACAAGATCGGGTTTTTCGCATCCAGGATCAGCTTGGCCGCCTCCGCGATCCTGTCCCCGTCAGCGCCCTGCATCGTGAGACGATAACGCTCCGGCGGCAACACCGGCGGCACATCCAGCTCTTCCAGAATGACCTGGCTCGGATATTCGACATAGGTCGGGCCCGGCGTGCCCGACATCGCGACTCGGATCGCCTCGCGGATCACTTCATCCGTCTGGTCGGCATATTCGATCGCGCCCGAATATTTGACCGAATCCTCGATCATCGGCTCCTGCCGAACGAACTGGATGCGACCGCGGCGTACCCTACGCTCGGTCACACGGGCGCGCTGGCCGCCCAGAAAGATTACCGGCGAATTCTCGACTTTGCAGCACTGAATCGCGGGCATCATGTTGGCGAGGCCTGGCCCGAGCGTGCCGAAGCATACGGCCGGCTTGCCGGTGATGCGCGACGCGGCCTCTGCCATGAACCCGGCCGCCGCCTCGTGGTGCGGCGAGACGACCGTCCATCCGCGCGCCTCGGCCTCCAGACAGAGGTGCACGAAGTTTGGGTCGGGAATGCCGAACAGCGTCTTGATCCCCTCGGCCTCGAACAGATCGAGAATGCGCTTATAGACCGGCGTGCCGCCGGCCTTCAGCTTAAGGTCGGAGGTGGCGGTCTTGGGCTTCGCGTCTTCGTAGCTCATTTCAAAAGCCTTGGTGCGCCCGTTCCCATGAACGCGGCGAGGTTGCGGTGGGCGTTGATGATCTTCTGTTCCTGGTGCGGATTGGGAAGTGCACCGCGGAAGCCGCGCGACTTCATGCCCTTGTGCACGTACCGCATATTGGCGAAGTCCTGGGCCAGGACCTTGCCCCATTTCTCTTCCGTTGGCTCCGCCTGGACCCATTCGGTCTTAGGCTCCTGACCTTCCGGATAGCGTTCGAGCGCATAGGCTTCGAAGATGCACATGTCGGGATCGTCGCCATAGGGCCGCGCACGGTAACAGAGCGCGAAGGTCACGCCCTGCAGGATGTTTTGGTTCGGAAACAGCGTCCAGGCGAGCCCGGCTTCGGACATGACCTCGGGTGGGATGTCCGGCCAGATCACGCCGCGGGCGGCATCGTCGCGCTTCGCCGACGCCATCCAATGGGCCATGACTTCGCCGACCGTCGCGGTTTCCGGCAATTCGTCCTTCAACCGGGACGCCGCCGCGATCAGCGTATCGGTCGAGGCCGAATAATTGATCGTCGTGTAGTTCTCGCGCGCGAGCTCGTAGGTCGAAACGCGCGGATCGTCGCCTTTGCCGGCACGGCTGACCGAGCCGCCTTGGTCGGTGACTTCCTTCGCCTGACGCTGGTCGAAGCCCGAGACCGAATGCAGCCCATATGCCTTCGAATAGGCGTAGAACTCCGCATAGGCAGTCAGCTGGTTGTGGGTGGTGGTCGTGTGATACGGTTCCATGAAGGCCTCGATGGAGGTCTTCCAATTGGCTGGATAGATGCACCATTGCCGCCACTTGTAGCGCATCTTGTCGAACTCGAAGTGCGACAGGATGCGGCCGGCATCACCAAGGAATTCCTCGAGACTCTCGCCCTCCTCGCGCATGTCGACATAGACGAAGCCGCCCCAGGTGTCGGCGCGCAGCCGCGTAAGCGAGGTGCAGTCGGGCGTCAGCGCGCCGTGCCAGTCGTCCTCGTCGAGGATATAGGTGTTGCGGCCCTCCAGGTCATAGGTCCAGCCGTGGAAGGCGCAGACAAAGCTCCGCGCATTGCCGCGCACGCCGTTGCTGCCCGCCGGAACGTCGACCAGCTGACGCCCGCGATGTGCGCAAACATTGTAGAAGGCGCGGATCGCGTCCGGCCCCTCGCCTTCGGCCGCGCGCAGCACGATGATCGATTCATCGCAAACGTCGTAGGTGAAGAAGTCGCCGACCTTCGGGATATCCTCGAGCCGTCCCGCCATTTGCCACACGCGCGGCCACAAACGTTCCTTTTCCGCCTGGGCATAGTCTTTCGACAGAAAGGCTTCGGTGCCGTAGGTGACCGCGCGTTCGGCCGCCAGATCCTGCACCGTGACCTCGGAATTGCTGATCCGCGAATGCTCGTTCATCACCCTGCTCCTGCAGTTCCGCCACGCCTCAGGACGTGATCTCCATGCCAGCCATGTCGCCCTTGTCGCGCCAGTCTGCCAGCATCTTCATGAAAGCATCCCAGCCCGGGCCCCATTGCCGGAACAGCGCCCAAGGCGCCTTCACCACGCCTTCGTTGGTGAAATAGCTCGGCGTGCACTCCCGCTGGAAGGCGGACTGGTCGATCTCCAGTTCCTGGAATGTCTTCACATACTCGTCCTGCGCGGCCTGGCTGGGCTCGACCGCCTTCGCTCCGCGCATCATTGTTTCGGCGATGATGTAGGCGGCGTGCTCGCCCTGCCGGCCGAATTGCTCGGTGACGGATGCCATCAGGCCGCCCTGGATATAGCCGATGAAGAACATGTTCGGGAAACCGTGCGTCATCACGCCGTGCAGCGTCTTGGGGCCGTTGCGCCAATGATCGTAGATCGACTTGCCGTCACGGCCCTGCACCGCCCCGATGCCCCAGCGGCGCTCCAGATCGCTGGTCACCTCAAAGCCGCTCGCCAGTACCATGCAGTCGATCGGATATTCCTTGCCGCCGGCGACAAAGCCATGCTCCGTCATCCGCTCGACGCCCTTGGTCGTGGACACATCGATCAGCTCGACATTGTCGCGATTGAAGACCGGGTAGAAATCGTCGCTCGAGAGCGGTCGCTTGCACTGATAGCGGTACCAGGGCTTCAGAGCCTCGACGTCGGCCGGGTCGTCGACCAATTCCTCGACGCGCCCGCGCAGCCGCTCCATGACCTGGAAGTCGACGCGCTCGCGCCGCGCCATGAACTCCTCCGGCGTGAGCGCGGGCCAGCCCTCGGCCGCCAGCTCCGCCGCCAGGTTGCGGCTAATCTCGGTCCAGATGTCGCAAATCAGGTCCGGCTCGCCGGGCGCGAAAAACTCCATCGCCGCGCGGTGGAAATTGGCGCGGCGCTCGGCCTGCCAGCCCGGCTGCAGCACCTTGGCCCATCCGTCGTCGGTCGGCGGATTGGGCCGCTCGTCGACGGTCGAAGGGGTCCGCTGGATCACGTAGAGCAGCTTGGCGTGCCGCGCGAGATGCGGGATCGCCTGGATCGCGGTGGCGCCGGTGCCGACGATCGCTACCGTCTTGTCGCCGAGCTTGTCGAGCGCCGGGTTGCCTGGCGCTCCTCCGGTATAGTCATAGTCCCATCGGGCGGTGTGGAACATCTTGCCCTTGAAGCTGTCGATGCCGTGAATGCCCGGCAGCTTGGGCATGTTGAGCACGCCCGCCGCCATGATCACGAATCTGGCGCGGATGCGGTCACCTCGGTTGGTCTCGATCAGCCAGCGCTGATCGCTCTCCTCCCATTTGATCGAGGTGATCAGCGTGTGGAACAGCGCCCGTTCGGTCAGGCCGAACCGGTCGGCGATCACCTTGCAATAGCCGTAGATTTCGGCGCCGTCCGCGAACTTCTTGGACGGCATGAAGCCGGTCTCTTCGAGCAGCGGAAGATAGCAGTAGGAATCATTGTCGCACTGCACGCCAGGATAGCGGTTCCAGTACCAAACGCCGCCGAAGTCGCCGGCATGGTCGATATTGCGGAAGCTGCCGATGCCCGCCTTCGTCAGATAATAGCTAGCCAGGATGCCGCCAAAGCCGGCGCCGAGAACCGCCACGTCCAGCTCTTCATGGACCGGGAGCCGCGGCACCACGGGCAGGTGCGGATCGGACACATAGAGATCGTTGAAATCGCCGCTGACACGGACGTACTGCGCCTCGCCCTCGCTGTTCAGCCGCTTGTCGCGCTCCGCTGCGTAGCGACGCCGGAGCGCGGCGATATCGACCTGATCGGCCGGCGGCGTCCGGGTGGGTTCGCAACCCATGCAATGTCCTTTCGGTGGATGTCGCTGCGAGCGATAATGAACACTGGTGTCGATCAGCAATCGGGAATCGCGACGAGGGCCACGCTATCGCCCCGCCGATCAGCTTGGCCGCACATAAGTCGGCTCGTCGGGGCCCGGAAAGCCGGGAAACGGACCGAAGTCCGGCGTATCGACAAAGGGGGCCGACAAGTCGGCCGGACCCCGATAGGCGAAGCTCCAGTGGCGGGAGCGGTAGCGCCAGCGGCCGTCCTCTTGGGCGAAGCGGTCATGGTAGATGCCGAACGTCATCGCCGAGCTGCCGTCCCGCATTTTCGCGAACTCGGTCACATGGCTGCGGCCGATAGCGCCGTCCGCTGTGACCTCCAGAATGGGGGGCATCAGGATCAGTTGCACACGCTCGCAGCGCCCCAGCAGCGTGCGGCAGGCTTCGGCAATTGCCGCCCGGCCCTTGATCTCCATTCCCGCAATCTTCCACACGCCGTCGGCGGTGAAGCAAGCCGCGAATTCGTTCGCGTCCTGTCGCCACGCGGCGTCGATGAAGCGCGCCTGTAGTTGCCGCACGCCTGCGTCGATCACGAGAAAATCGCTCATGAGATTGCTCCTGGTGCTTGCTGAAATCAGTTCCGCGTGCAGCCGCACTCGTCAACCTGAGTGCCCTCGCAATCGCCCCGGCGTTCGATTGCCGACCCCCTCTTGCGAGGGGTTCGCGCCGTTCGCATAGCCTCGCGTCGACAAGGCGGAGCGGAATTCCATGTCGTTCAATCCGGAGCCGCAGCGGCGGACGACCGCCACATGCTGGTCCATCCGCTGGGACGAGCAGCAGGCCGCACGCGCCTATGCGCAAGGCTGGTGGGGCCGAGAGACATGCGCCGATGCTCTTCGGGCCAGCGCTGCCGACGACCCCATGCGCGTGGTTTTGCGGCAAGGCGAGACGGCGTTGAGCGCAGGCAGCCTGATCGCGGCGTCAGAACGGCTGGCGGGCGCGCTGCTGCGGCGCTTCGATCCGGGCAGCGTCGTCTCCTTCATGCTGCCGAACTGGCACGAGGCGGCGGTGATCTACATGGCGGCGACCATGGCCGGGATGGTTGCCAATCCGATTCTGCCATCGCTGCGCGAGCACGACCTGCGCTTCATTCTCCAGGATGCCGGCACCTGCATCGCCTTCATCCCGCAGCAGTTTCGCGGCCACGACTACGCCGAGATGCTCCAGGCGGCCTGCTCGGACCTGCCATCCCCTCCGTTAGCGGCGACCGTCCGGGGCGGCACGGACGCGCAAAGCTTCGAGTCGCTCGCCAGCGAGGCAGGAAGCGCGTCGCTCCCGCAGGTCGATCCGGACGATGTCCGCATGCTGATGTACACCAGCGGCACGACCGGGCGTCCAAAGGGCGTGCTGCACACGCACAACTCGCTCGGCGCCCTGATCCGGCAGATTGGCCGGCATTGGCTGGTAGAGCCCGGCGACCGCTTTCTCGTCGCATCGCCGATCAGCCACATCGGCGGGTCGATCTACGCCTTTGAGTGCCCGGCCATGCTGGGCACTGCCGCGGTGCTGATGGAAAGCTGGGACGCGGCCGTTGCAGTCGAATTGATGCAGCGGCATCGCATCACCCACATGGCCGGCGCGACGCCGTTCCTGCGTCAGCTGCTCGATGTTGCCCGCGCGGCGGGGATCAGCCTCCCCGACCTGAAGGTCTTCATCTGCGGCGGCGCGTCGGTACCGCCGGCACTGATCCGCGAGGCGACCGACCATTTCTCGAACGCGCGCGTGTGCCGGGTCTATGGCTCGACCGAAGTGCCTGTCACCACGGTCGGCGTTCTCGACCGCGGGCATATCGACAGTGCGGCCGAAACGGACGGACGGCCCGGCCTCGCCGACATCCGGCTCGCCCCCGATGGCGAGATCAGGGCCAAGGGCCCACAGATGCTGCTCGGCTATATCAATCCGGCCGACGAGGCCGGCAGCTTCGACGAGGACGGCTTTTTCCGCACGGGCGATCAGGGCCGGTGGGAGAATGGCGACCATCTGGTCGTGACCGGCCGGATCAAGGATCTGATCATCCGAAATGGCGAGAATATCGCGCCCAAGGAAATCGAGGACTTGCTGCTCGGCCACCCCGATGTAGCGGAGATCGCGATCGTCGGCGTGCCCGACGCGAAAACCGGCGAGCGGGCGGTGGCCGTGGTCGTGCCGGCCGCCGGGGCAACGCCCGACGTTCCCGCGCTCGCCGCCCATCTCGCCGGTGCCGGCGTGGCCAAATTCAAATATCCGGAGTCCGTCGCCTTGTGGGATTCGTTGCCGAAGAACGATGCGGGCAAGGTCTTGAAGCAAGCGATACGCGAGCGGCTGCTCCGCGGTTAAGCATCAGTGCGCGGCCGCCGGTTGACGAGGGGTCGCCAATAAGAAGGGTCGCTTCTATCGCGGGTGGCTGCGCCGTTCACCTCAAGGTCCGGCACGTCTGCGAACGGTAGTGGCAAAGCCGGCAGGCTTCCCGACCACTCGATCAGGTTCGTGCGATAGGCGATCTTCCACGCGCTGTCGCGACGTTCGACGCGATCGAGATAGCGGCCGCCCGCCATCCATATGGTTTCATCGCGGTTGCGTCCGATGAACTGGTAATAGGTTTCGCAATGCGCAGTGTCGCCGGACAGGTCGCAGCTGAAGTTCAGCAGTGCGTGCTGGGTCGCAATCTGCCCGGTCTCATGCAGCGGTTGCGCCCATTCGTAAAGCACGATGGGGCCACCGACGAAGGGTCCGGCGGCGATGATCGCGTCGGCATGAAACGCCGATAGGAACAGGTCGCGGTCGAAGCGGTCGATCCCTCGACAGAAGCGGTTGAGGCAGTCGAGTATGTCCTGACGGTCCAGCAGCGCCTGGATACGCTCGGGCGAGGCGCTCAAGCAGACGCTCCGAAAAAGCTCTCGCTCCAGTCGCCATGCGCGCGGCCGGCGAAGTGCGGCGCGCTGAGCGGGTTGCCCATCAGGCCCTGCCCCCAATCAACGGCCGCGCCGCCGTCCTGCAACCAGTCGTAGATCATCGTGCGCGCAGCGATGCGCCACTCGCCCTCGCGCTGCTCGAACGCGTCGAGGTAGCGCCCGCCAATCGTCGAATCGCGCTCGTCGCCTGCCCCGAAGGCGAAGCGGTGATAGGAAATGACTTGCGTCTCGGCTTTCGCGGTGCCGCCAGAAAGCTCGATATACGATTGCCCGAGCACATGCTGCGTGTTCAGGATCGCTTCGGAGCCAGGCACCACCCAGGCGAGATAGGCAGCGAAATCGCCCTCGAACACGCCATAGTCGAGGCGCGCTTCCGGCCAGAAAGCGGAACGTATCAGCCCTGCGTCGCGCCGGTCCTCGCCTCGTGCGAGCCGGGCCAGGCACGCCCGAATCCCTTCGCGAGCGAGCTGCTCGTCGATGCTCACAAGCCGCGTTCCTCTTTCGCCCAGCCGAAGCTCCGCCCCAGATGGTCGGACATGCCCGACGGATGCGGCGCGAAGGTCCATTGGCCACGCGCCGCATCGCGGATCGCGTCGATGTTGGCGGCAACGTCTTCGATGGTCCATTCCGGCCGGAACACACCGACCGTCTCAGTCATGAACGCGCGCGCCATGCGGCCGGCGACGGCGATCAGATGCTCGCCCGTGACCGTGCAATCCTCATGCGCCAGCCAGGCGACCATGGGCGCCACCAGATCCGGGTCCATCGGGGGGTAGGCGCTGGTGTCCAGTCCGTCGGCCATGCGCGTGACGGCAGCGGGAATGATCGTGTTCGACCGGATGCCGTGATCGCCTCCTTCCAGCGCGAGCACGTTGTTGAGCCCGATCAACCCGGCCTTCGACAGGCCGTAGTTGACGGTGTTGCGGCTGCCATAAAGGCCGCTGACCGACGAGGTCAGCACGACCCGACCATAACCGGCGGCCGCCATCGGCGGGAAGGCGGCCCGAGCGAGGTAGAAGCCGCCTTTCAGATGCACGTCGGTGACGGCTTCGAAATCCTCGAGGCTGAGTTCTGCGATGGTGCCGTAGCGGACATTACCGGCATTATGGATTAGGATATCGATCCGGCCCCAGCTATCGAGTGCACTCTGCACGATCCCTGCTGCGCCTTCGGGTGTAGCCACCGACCCGGTGCAGGCGACCGCTTCGCCGCCCGCGGCCTCGATCTCGGCGACGACGTCGGCGGCGGGCGTCAGATCGCTTCCGTCGCCGCGCGTGCCGCTGCCATTGTCGTTGACGACGACCTTGCAGCCGCGCGACGCCAGCAACAGCGCATAGGAGCGCCCGAGACCGCGGCCAGCCCCAGTCACAACAGCCACCCGCCCGTCGAAACGCAATTCCGTCACATGTCTCTCCTCAGACCGGGTGCCACAAGGGCGCGCCGCGCTGCTCCCGCAGCGACGGGATGGTGCGCCCATCGATGTCGACGATGCCATATTCCGCCGCGAGCTCGGCCGCGATGAAAGTGCCACCGCTCAGCCGCATCACCGCGTCGTCCGCCAGCAGCCCTGCGATCACGCGTCCTGGAAACTCGGGCGAGCAGCCGATGGTTGGATTGGTCACGACGCTCTTCATCATCGCGGCGTTGGCGGCGATGTTGCGCTGCGCCCGCTCCGTCAGCGTCAGTCCCTGCCACAACGAAATCGAGGCGACGCCATGCGGCTTCAATTCAATCGCCATGTCGCGCGCCATCCGGTCGACGCCGGACTTCACCGTGCCGAACAGCGCGCCATAGGTATAAGTCACCCCGACATAGCCGGAGATCGCGACGATCAGGCCAGAGCCTTGGGGCACCATCATCCGCGCCGCGTGCCAGGCGGCCGTAAAGTTGGATCTGAGCCCCACATCGATCATCTGCAGTTGCGACAGCGGCTTTTCCCAGAATCCGCCGGCCTCGATCAAATCGTCGGGAATCGCAAAGGCGTTGTTGACGAGCAAATCAAGCTGCCCCTGCTCTTGCGCGATCCGGGCGAACAATGCCGCCACCTCCTCGTCCTGCGCATGATCGCAGCGCACAGCGATGCCGCGTCCGCCCCGTCGCGTGCACGCGTCCGCGGTCTCGCCTATCGTCCCGCCCAGTTCGCCGCCGCCCTCGGCGCTACGCCCTGTTACATAGACCGTGGCCCCCTCGCCGGCGAGGGCGAGGGCAACGCCCTTGCCGATCCCGCGGCTCGCTCCCGTGACGAGCGCCACCTTTCCCGACAAACGCACCGATCACCGCTCCTCTTCTCCCCCTGGCGATATCGGAGACTCGAAGCCGGAGGCAAACCGCTGCGGCGATGGTTCGACCCGCCTTGCTTGACAATCGCCGGCCAATCGTAAGGCAGTCGAGCCATGCAAGTCGCCATCATCACCGGCGCCGGCAGCGGGATCGGCCTGGCAACCGCGCGTGCGCTTCACGCCGCGGGCATGGCGATTGTCGGCGTCGGCCGCGATGTCGCGAAGCTGGCCGCGCTCGAACAAGCTTTGGGTGCCGATGACTTGGCGACGCTCGCGATCGACGTCACTGCCGACAATGCGCCGGCCGAGATCGTCGGCCTCGCACGCGATCGGTTCGGCCGGATCGATTTCCTCGTCAACAATGCGGGTGTCGGCAGTCCCAGCCCCCTGCACGAAACCGACGACGCGGCGCTCGACCGCTTCCTCGGCATCATGCTGCGGGCGCCGTTCCGGCTATGCCGGGAGGCGGTGCCGCATATGGCGCCAGGCTCAGGCGTGGTGAACGTGACCTCGACCTTCGCGATGATCGGCGGTCGCCGCGGAGGCGCCTATTCGGCAGCCAAGGGCGGGCTCAAGTCACTGACCGAGCATATGGCGTGCGAGTATGGACCCCGCGGCATCCGCAGCAATTGCGTTGCGCCGGGGGTTACGATGACCGACATGGTCCGCCACCGCTTCGAGGACGAAACGTTCCAGCGCGTGAACGTCGACACCACCCCCTACCCCCGCCTCGCCAAGCCAGAGGATGTCGCCGCGGCGATCGCTTTTCTGTGTTCGCCCGGCGGCGAGATGATCAACGGCCAGTCGATCGTCGTCGACGGCGGCTGGACACGCACCAAATATCTTTCCCCCCGCGCCACCACCTCGCAGTGGATCGAGGCGGACGCAAACTGACGAAAGCAAAGCCAAGTGCCCAAGGTCACCTATATCGAAGCCGGCGGAGCGTCCCACGACATAGACGTCGCCGAGGGCGAGAACGTCATGCGCGGCGCGGTTTACAACGGCGTTGAAGGTATAGTCGGCGAGTGCGGCGGCGGCCTCGCCTGTGCCACCTGCCATTGCTACGTCGATGAGGAGTGGACTGGCGCGGTCGGCGGCCCCTCGTCGCAGGACGAGGAGGACATGCTCGACAGTGTCGCGGCCGAGCGCCGGCCGGAAAGCCGGCTATCTTGCCAGATCGTCGTAACCGACGCGCTCGACGGCCTCGTCGTTCACCTTCCCGACCATCAATATTGAGCTCAGGAACGAAGCCATGCGCATCGACCCCGCCAATCCCGTTCCGCCTACGGTCATTCGCCGAATGGGCATGGACCAGGTGCCGGATCACGTTCCGCGGGAGCTGATCCGGTCTGCCGGCATCGCCTACGGCGCCGACTTCCTCAAGGCGCCGCACGCCTATATGGCAAACCTGCACAATACGATGCCGCCGATCTGGTACGATGTCGGCGCGTTCGGCAACTCCTGGGCGCTGATCAAGCACGAGGATGCGATCTTCGCGCTGCGCCACGCTGAGCTGTTCAGCACCGAAGACGCGACGCCCTTCCCGCGCAACCCGGACGATTATTTCTACTTTATTCCAATCGAGATCGATCCGCCGGATCATCGCAAATACCGCAACATCGTCGACCCGCTCGTTTCCCCTCAGGGCGTGCTCCGCCTCGAGGAGCGGATCAGGGCGCTCGCCAATGAACTGATCGACGGCTTCATCGACACGGGCGAATGTGCGTTCGACGATGCGTTCGGGCGCCCGCTGCCGGTTCTGGTCTTCCTTGACTTGATGGGCCTGCCGCGAGCCATGTGCGACACATTCGTCGAGTGGGCGATGGCTCTGCTCCACTCGAACGACCGCGCCATCATGGCGGAAACGATGCAGACCATCTCTGCGTATCTGAACGAAGCGATCGCCGACAAGCGAGCCAATCCGGATGAAGGGATGATCTCCCGCATCGCGCTCGCCGAGTTCGACGGCCAGCCGCTGAGCGAAAAGGAAGTCTTCGGCTTCGTCGTCTTCCTGTTCATCGCCGGCCTCGACACCGTCTTTGCGACCCTGAACAACATCTGGGTGTGGCTCGCCGAGAACCCGGACCGGCGCGCGGAGATGATCGCCGACCCGGACAACATCAACGCCCAGGTCGAGGAGCTGTTACGCGTCCACTCGGTCACTTTCTCGGGCCGCACCGTCGCGCAGGATACCGAGCTTCGCGGCATCAAGATGAGAAAGGGCGACAAGGTGATGAGCATCCTTCCGGCCTGCAATTTCGATCCCGAGGTATTCCCCGATCCAACCAAGGTCGATTTCCACCGGCCTAAGAAGATCATTCTAGCCTTCACCGTCGGCGTGCACAGCTGCATGGGCGCTCACCTGGCGCGGCTGGAAATCAAGATCGCGCTTCAGGAATGGCTACGGCGCATCCCCAACTTCCAGCTGAAATCCGGGACTGAAATCGAATACCGGCCCGGCGGCGTGGTCGGACCCGAACATGTGCCGCTCGTCTGGGCGAAAAGCTGAGGAACCGCGTATGACACGCTCGCTTCAAGGCCGCGTCGCGGTCGTCACCGGCGCCGGATCGGGTATCGGCCGCGCCATCGCTTCGAGATTGGCCGAGGACACGGCCAGGATTGCGATCTGGGACATCAACGGCGAAGGCGCGGAGGAAACCGCCCGGCTGATCCGCGACGCCGGAGGGACGGCCATCGCAGTCACCGCCGATTGTTCGGATAAGGCCGCGATCGAAGCGGCGGCGGCGCGGACCCGCACCGAACTGGGTCCCATCGCGATTCTGGTCAACAATGCCGGCATCGCGCCCTTCACCCGGTTTCTCGAGACGAGCGACGACGAGTTCGACAAGGTCATCCGGATCAACCTGCGCGGCCCCTGGCTGATCACGCGCCATGTCCTGCCCGACATGATCGAGGCAAAATGGGGCAGAGTGATCAACATCACCTCGTCATCGGTGCAGACGGGGTCGCCGATGCAGGGCGCCTATGTCTCGTCGAAGGGCGGGCTGGTCGGCATGACCAAGGCGCTGGCGCTGGAGTTCGCCGCGTCGGGCGTGACCTTCAACATGATCCCGCCGGGCTTCGTCGACACGCCGATGCTCCGCGCGTCGCCGGTCGATATCGACACTTTCGCCCGGACCCTGCCGATGAAGCGCGTCGGCACGCCCGAGGACATCGCCGCGGCCGCCGCCTATCTCGCGTCCGAAGAGGCGAGCTACATCACCGGTCAGGTGATCTCGACCAATGGCGGCCGCTACATGGGTTCGCACTGAGGCGCGATGAGCGAGCGCGTGTTTCAGGGGCCTCTTGCGGGCGTTCGGGTGGTCGACCTAACGGCGATGGTCTTCGGACCCTATGCGACGCAGATCATGGCCGATCTCGGCGCCGACGTGATCAAGGTCGAACCGCCGAGCGGCGACGATACCCGCTACATCTCGCAAGGGCCGACGCCCGATCTCGGCGGCGTGTTCGTCAACGTCAATCGCGGCAAGCGGAGCATCACGCTCGACCTGCGCGATGACGGCGACAAGGCCACGCTGGTTCGGCTAATCGACGGTGCCGACGTTTTCATCCACTCGATGCGCGCCAAGGCGATCCAGCGGCTGGGATTCGACTACGCGGCAGTTTCGGGGATCAGGCCCGACATCGTCTACGTCAATTGCTACGGCTATGGCCGTCGCGGACCGGATCGCGACAAGCCCGCCTATGACGACACCATCCAGGCCGAATGCGGCTTGCCCGGCGTACAGGCAATGCTGAACGGCGAGCCGGGGTTCGTGGGCACTATCGTCGCCGACAAGGTGGCCGGACTGACCGCGGTATATGCGACCCTCGCGGCGCTGTTCGAGCGCGAGCGGAGCGGTCAGGGCCAGGAAGTCGAAGTGCCGATGTTCGAAACGCTGGCCTCGTTCATGCTGGTCGAGCACGCCAACACCGCGCTGTTCACTCCGCCGTTAGGCCCCGCCAAATACCCGCGTGTCGTCTCGCCCAACCGCCGGCCGTACCGGACCAAGGACGGCCATGTTGCGGCGCTGATCTACAACGACAAGCATTGGGCGGCTTTTGTCGGAGCGCTCCAGCCCGAATGGGCCGGACCGGAGCTGGCGACGCTCGCTCAGCGCGCGCAGAAGATCGACTGGGTCTATACCCGCCTGGCCGAGCTGTTCGCGACACGGACCACCGCGGAGTGGCTGGCGCTGCTTGAGGAATTGCATATCCCCTGCGCGCCGCTTCGCACGCCGGACGAGTTGCTCGAGAACGAGCATCTGATCGCGGCCGGCTTCTTCGAAACCGTGGATTCGGCCCAGGGCCCGATCCGCTTTCCGGGCGTTCCGACCTGGTTCTCGCGCACGCCGGGTAAGGTCGCCGGCCCGACGCCGCGAATCGGCGAGCAGAGCGACGAGGTCCGCGCCGAACTCGACCGGGCATCGGGCCGGCGATGAAGCCGGCGAGCGCGGCGAAGCGCTTGCCCGCGCCCCTCCCCTGGCTAGGCTCCACGATCAAGCATTTCAGCAAGAGGCCCCAATGACCGAGGTTCCGTTCAAGGTCACCGATCCCCAGCGCATCCCCACCCCTCGCTATTACGACGAGGAGTTCTATAAACTCGAGGTGGAGAAGCTCTGGCCGCATATGTGGCAGATGGCCTGCCGGCTTGAGCAGATCGAGAATGTCGGCGACTGGATCGAATATTCGAACCTCGGCCGCTCGGTCATCGTCACGCGGACCAAGGACGGCGTGCGTGCTTTCCACAATGCCTGCCGCCATCGCGGCGTCCCGCTCGCCGAGATTGGCGGGCACGGCAACTGCAAGAGCCAGGGCTTTATTTGCCCGTTTCATGGCTGGCGCTGGAACGGCGAAGGAAAGAACACTTTCGTCTATGGCCGGCACCTGTTCGACGAGCGCCAGCTCGATCCGGCCGACCTGGCGTTGCGTGCCTGTCGCACCGAGGAAGCGCTCGGCTGCGTATTCATCAACTGGGACGACGATGCGCCTTCCCTGCGCGATACCATCGGCCCGGTGCTCGACCGGTTAGAGAAGCGCAATCATAGCGGGCAGCGCGCGGAATGGTGCTTTGCCACCGAACTGCCGGCCAACTGGAAGACGGCGATGGAAGCCTTCATGGAAGGCTATCACGTCATGCGCACTCACCCGCAGCTCCAGCGCGCGGTGCCCGGCCTCTATAACACCATGTACGGCCACGACACCGGCGGAATCGGCGATCAGGTCAACCCGAACTGGACCAAGCAGCAGAATATCGACGCACAGGTTCGCAATCTGGAGCTCATGAGCGAGGGCATGGCCGGCATGGTGCATGCCAAGGAAGTCGAGATCGCCCGCCAGATCCCCGCCGACATCCTTCCCGACGATCCAGAGCAGATGTTGATGCACTGGTTTGGAGCAGTACAGCATCAGGTCGTCGAGCAGCTCCGTGCGCGCGGCGAGGACGTGCCCGACCTGAACGCGCTGGCGGTCAGTGACCCGGTTCATTCGGTCGAGTTCATCTTCCCCCACTATTTCCTGCTGCCGTTCTTCACCTCCACCAGCGCCTATCGCATCCGTCCCACCGGGCCGGAGACCTGCCTGTTCGAGATCTGGTCGCTCACCCACTTCCCCAAGGGCGAGGAGCCCGCGCCGGTGATGGAGCCGACCGTGCTGCCCTACAACAGCGACCAATTTCCGACGATCCCGCGGCAGGATTATTCGAACATCCCGATTCAGCAGATAGGCCTGCACGCCAAGGGCTTCGACTTCATGCGCCTCTCCAAGGAAAAGGAAGGCATGATTAGCAACTATAATCGCATCATCGACGGTCACCTCGCCGGAGTGGCGGCGGACAAGCTGGCCGCCGCCACGCATACGCTGGGCGGGAATTTCGACGGTCAAATCTTTGAGTATGATTTCTAAGCCGCGGGCCGACGCACGATGAAGCAGCCTGGCGGAGCCGAGGAGCGGCGGCGGCATTTCATGCTGCGGGCGGCCGCCGGGCTCGGCTACGCCACCAGCGTCATCCATATCTATGGCCTTGGGTCCTACAATCCAGCCAGTCAGCGAGAGCTTTGGCTGGACGCGCTTTCAGATTACCGCGGGCGTGGCCATCGCCACCTTGGTTCAGGCCATCATGGCGGTGCCAGTGAGTTTGGCCGTGGGCCACGTGCTCGGAGTCGTGGGCGTCCTGCTGTCCGCAGCAACGCTCGCGCTAATCGGAACCGCCAGCAGCGGTGCGGCCAACTGGTATCTGCCGTGGCTGGTCATGGCGCCTGATCCCGGTCTAGGCGGCCATTTGGACCAGTGCGGCGGCCTCCCACTTCGACCGTCGGCGGCATCGTCTTCGTTCTTCCGCCACTGGGCGTCCTGGTGCTGATCGCGGCACGGATGCCGGCGCCGGTCGTAGCCGCCGGGTGTTCGATCAGAGCGGCGGCTATGACCCCGTCCTATGGGCTACTGTCGGCTGATGCTGGCGAGTAGCGCCACGCTCTTCAGCCTGCCTCATCCGGCCCTTGCCCAGCGGACCGCTTCGATAAAGGATTAGGCGCGGAGTCCCTTATAAGGAGCGCAACCATGACCGAGCAGCATGCCCGCGACTATTTCACCGACCGTTCGGTGCTGCTAAATCCTTACGCGTTCTTCGAGGACATTCGGGCGCTGCCCCCGGTCCACCCTGACGAGGCGCGCGGTCTGTACTTTGTCACCGGCCATGACGAAGCACTCGAAGTGCTGCGCAACGCTGCCGATTTCTCCTCGTCCATCACGGTGCCGGGCCCACTCGTCCGGCTGCCGTTCGAGCCGAAAGGCGATGACATCTCGGCGGAGGTCGACGCGCACTGGGCCGAGCTCGCCGGGCCGGACCTGGTCGTCCAGTATGACGGGCAGCGGCACACTGCGGCGCGCGCCTTCCTCAACCGACTGTTCGTGCCCTCCCGGCTTAAGGCCAACAAGGAATTCATGCAGGACCTGGCTGCCCGCATGGCGGCCCAGGCAGTGGGGAACGGCCGTTGCGAGGCGGTGCGTGAGATCGGCGTGCCCTACGTCACGCTCGTGATCGCAGACTTGCTGGGCGTGCCGCCAGCCGACCGCGATACGTTCATGAAAGTGATCGAGCAGGGCCCGACCGCAGGCGACATCCAAAAGGATGGCGAGGGCCAGGACATCAGCTCGCTGATTTTCATGGGCCAATATTTCGCGCAATATCTCGCCGAACGGCGCGATTGCCCGCGCGACGACATCATGTCCGAGCTGGCGACCTCTACCTATGCTGACGGGACGACGCCTGAGCTTATCGAGCTAGTTAAGCTGGCGACATTCCTGTTCGCCGCGGGCCAGGACACCAGCGCCAAGCTGCTCGGCAATTCGTTGAAGCTCCTCGCGGAAACGCCCGATCTGCAAGTCCGCGTCCGCGCCGAGCCGGCGCTGCTCGGCGAATTCGTCGAAGAAATGCTGCGGCTCGAAGGTTCGACCAAAGCGACATTCCGGCTGGCGCGGCGGACCACCACAGTCGGCGGAGTCGAGATCCCGGCCGGCGCACGCGTCGTGATCCTGCTCGGCGCGGCCAACCGCGATCCGGAACGCTGGGAGTGCCCGGCGGAATTCCGCTTCGAGCGTCCCAAGCTTGCCGAGCATCTCGCCTTCGGCCGCGGGCCGCACACTTGCATCGGCGCGCCGCTCGCCCGCTTCGAAGTGCAGATCATGCTCCAGGAACTGCTGTCGCGCACCGCAGCAATCCTGATCGACGAGACGCGACACGGCCCCGCCGGTGAACGGCGCTTCGACTATGATCCGAGCTACATCATCCGCGGATTGAGCGAGCTGCACCTCATCCTGGAGGCCGGCTGATCCCGAGCCGGTCTCCGCTCGCCTTTACTGGGAAAGCAGCGTCACCGGACCGATGAGTCCCGATCGCCGCAGCGGCGCATCGGCCTTGTAGGGCGGCGTCGCGGTCCAGGTAATCTTCTCCGCCCCCGGCTGGCGGTCGCCGATCAAGCGGTTGACCCAGAGATTGGCGACGCGGACCTGCAGTGTGTTGCGCCCGGGCTTGGCGGCGGACGAGATGTCCACGCGATAGGGTGCGTGCCAGGCATAGCCGGCGGGCTTGCCGTTGACGGTCACTTCAGCGATTTCCCGCGCCTCGCCCAAATCGAGCCACAGCGGCTGATTTGGCTTCCATGACTTCGGCACGTCGAAGGTCTTGGAATAGGTCGCGACGCCAGAGAAATATTTGATCCCCGAGTCCGAATTCTGGTCCAGAGGCGCCAGGGAGGCGAATGTCGCCGTAGCAGGCGCGCCGCGACCGGCCTCGAAACTGACGTTCCACGGTCCGGAAAGCGCGGCCACTTCCCTCGGCGCGACCTTCTTGACTGCCATCGCGTCCGCCTGCGCAGGGCGCCGGAAGACGATGTGAATGGACTCCTCTGCCGCCAGCGTCAGCGGCACGACCGTCTCGCCATTTGCGGTTCGGTAGCTGACCGGTTCCGACGTTCCCGTCTCCGCACGCCAGAGTTCCGGCGCCTTTCCGGTCACACGGAAGTGGGCCTCGATCGTCTCCGACCGATCCTTGCGGTTGACCAGGAAATAGCTGTCGCCGTCGTCGAGCTTGCGGTGAAGAAAAGGAACTTCGCTGTCCGCCTGACCGCCCGTGTAGCGGAAGTCGGGAGCCAGCCCGATCTCGGCCAGAGCGGCCTCGATGTCGGTGGTCGCGATCACCTGCCCCTTGCCGACGCGAGCGCTCCTGCCGCCCGGCCACAGCCGGTCGGTCAGCGCCGCGAACTCGGCAGGCGCTCCGGCAAGGCTGGGGTTGCCGACGGGCTTGGGCCCGATCACCGTCGCCCCGCCTTCCACCAGCGCCACGATCTTGCGCAAGGTGGGCAACGTCATCTGCCGCGACGATCCGCCGAGATACAAAGCGCGGTAGCGGGCGCCGCCGGGCGTCGCGAGTTCGGCTCCGTCGTTGCGGAGCGCACTTGTCAAGGCTTCGGCGTTGACGAAGTCATAGGCGTAAGCCTTGGGCGCATCGGCAACGACGTGTTCGCCGTAGAGGCCGGTCAGCGGCGCTTCCTCGCCGTAGAAGTACCCGACATCGGCGACGTTGCGGCCTTGTTGCAGCAGCAGCGAGTTGCGGGCCATATAGTCGACCCAAGGTCTCGCAAGTTCGGCCCAAGTCTCGTGGCGGTTGAAATACTGGCCGAAAATGAACAACGACAGGCCAGGCTTCTTGTCGTCGACCGGCTGGTGAACCGAAGTGTGGATCACAGGCCGATTTACGCCGGTAACGAATTCGAGATCGATAACGTGCTTGAGGTCCGCCGGCCCGTGCGCCCAGGGAAAGGCCGCGGACGTCAGGGACTCGGCTGCGACGAGATTCTGGCCGTAGATATGGGCAACCGAAGCGGCTCCTTTCATGTCAGCCAAGAGCGTTAGCCGCGGTTCCGTCTCGTGCGGATAGGTCCACATCGCCGCCATCGGGATATCGGCGTAACGCCGCATCGCCATGTCGTCGCCGATCACCGGCCGTTTGTCCTCCAGCGCCTCGCCATAGACCTTCAGGCCATTTTCATGTGCCACCGCCGCAACGGTGGCGTAATGTTGTGAGGCGTGGAGATCAGCGAGCGTCCGGCGAAAATCATACAGGAACTTGTCGCTTTCCGCGCGTGAGCCAACGATCGTACCAGTCAATGCTGGCAGCCACGGCGTCGGATCGTAGCCCCGCAGGGTCTTGAACTGCTCGATCAATTGCGGCGTCCAGTTGGCCGCACCGACCTCCGTGCTGTCGGTCAGAAAGGCGCGCACGCCGTTGTCACCGATGCGGCCGCCGGAGGCTTCACGGTACATGCCGAGATAGTGCTCCATATAGCGGCGCACGGCCGGGCCATCGAACTTGTCGACCTCGAGCCCAGTCGCCTCTTGCGGTGCGGGGTGGTTGGTCTTGCCGGTTAGCGACCACCCCAGCCGGAGCACGCGCCAGCGGCCTCTTGGCGGCGTCCAATCCAGCGTGCCGTCGGGGCGCAGTCGGCTCGTGAGATCGATGACGCGCCCCGGAGCCACGCCCTTCGCCTCTCCTATGCCATTGCTGAGCGAATAATAATCGGGGACGAGCTCGAAAGCCGCTTTGGTCTCATAGCGGTCGATCTTCGCGTCGTGCGACAACTCAAACTCGGCAACCTTGATCCCCGTCCTGGAGAGGCCGTTGCGGATCATGGTGCGGAAATCGGCTTGGTCGATGCCCGGCGCACTGCCGCGGCTTTCTAGAGAAGATGGAGGCGCAGGCTCAAGGACGAGGCGGAAGTAGCGCGCAGTGACAGGGGCGAAGCTTGCCGTAGTCGGCACTGCCATGGTGGGCAGGGCGGTCACATTCCGCCATTTTGCGCCGTCGTCGCTTGCCTCCAGACGCGGTGCTTCGGTCGGCCCGAGCAGGGACGCCGCGGGATTGGGGATCAGGATTGTTGCGGAGCGAATGGTTTGGGGTGTGCCAAAGCTGACGACGAGCGACCCCGGCTCGCTCCCTACACGCCGCTCCACTTCAACGGCGGTTGCAGCGTTAGAATCGGAAAGAGCTGCAATGTCGAGGCTCTTGCCCGCTCCGGACTTGGCTGACTCTATTTTGGGGACAGTCGACTCCTCGATCAGGAAGGCCAGGACCGCGACCTCACCAGAGCCAGTCGGCGGGGGCGGCGCCTTCGCTTGCGCCATCGCCATAGCGTCCGCCGGCCCCATATTCTGAAACGGGCCGGTAGCCGTCGGCAGGTTGGGCAGCTTGCCGGTGAACGCTCGGCCGCCTTCGACAACCGCTTCGCTCCACACCAGCTTCTTCATGCCATCAGCCGGTTTCACCCACGGGCCTCCGGTTTCCGACCAGCCCGGAGAGGATGCGATCGCGAACTCGAGGCCAAGACGGTCGGCCTCGGCTGCGGCGAAACGGAACGCGTCCTTCCACTCGGGCGTCATATAAACGAGCCGCTGGTCGACGATCTTGGGCGTTTGCAGGTTCGCATCGAAATTCTGCAAGCCGCCAATGCCGACGCGCTTCATCCAGGCGAGATCCTTGGCGATCCCGTCCTTGGTGACGTTGCCGTTCATCCAATGCCACCACACGCGGGGCCGGGCCGAGGCGGGCGGATCGCGAAACGCATCTGCAAGCGGATCGGCAGACATGACGGGCGAGGAGAGCATGGTCGCTGCAAGCCACGGCAGCAGCAGCTTAACAGGTCGCATCAAAATTCCCCCCTATTCCCCCAGATCGCGTCGGCCGCCGCGAGCGCGTTGGCGCCGCGGCCGCCGAGTTCGCCGATCAGGGCCTTCAGTCGATAGGTCCACAGGTGCAGCGGGTGCTCGAGCGTCATGCCCATCGCCCCCAAGAATTGGTGAAAGTCATAGACAACCACCCGCGCCGACTCTTGCGCATGGAATGCGGCCATCCCTGCGTCTGCGGGGTCCATAGTGGCCGCAGCCTTCATCGCCAGCCAGTAAACGCCATTGGTGCGGACCTGAGCCTCGGCGAGCCGGTGACGCAGCGCCTGGAAGGTGGCGAGCGGCCGCCCGAATTGCTGCCGCTCGCTGGTGTGCGCGGCGACGCTGGCCAGCGCGGCGAACATCAGCCCCGCGGTCTCGGCGGCAAGCGCAACCCGCCAGCGGGTGCGAACGGCATCGGGCTGGGCCGCTACGGAATTGGTAGCGGGCAGATCGAGCAAGGTCGCCATCGGATAGGCGAACAATGCCTCCGGTTCAGCGCGGAAATTATTGCTGGACGCGACGAAGCTCGTGACTTCGTCACCAACGACCACAACCTGGGCTCCCTCGCGCAGGAAGCGCACCGGGCGCTCGAGTTTGCCAGCCTCTACGAGACAGATGGGGCGAGCGAACGCTTTCCCAAGCAGCGGCCGCACCAAAGCGCTCGCACCAGCCTCGACGGCTATGGGCAGGCGCGCAAGCCGTTCCACCACCAGCGCGGCAGTGACGGTGCCGAGGTCCGGATCGAAGCCCACATCGAGAAAGCCGCCCTGCTCCAAATCCCGTTCGAGCGCGCAGTTCGTCGCCGTGAACCCGGCCTCGTGCAGCGGCGCCGCTTCATGGGGCCGCGCCATGCTGTCGAGCGCATCGAGAATGGCCCGCTGGTCGTCGGTAAGCGACAGGTCCATCAGCGCGGCTCCCGCGGCAGGCCAAGCACGTCACCGGCGATGATGTTGAGCTGAATCTCAGCAGCGCCCGCGGCAATGCCGGCGACGATCCCACGCTGATGATGCATCTTCAGATAGGGGTGCGCGTCGGCCAGCGCTTCGGGCAGATATTCGACGATGAACTCCGCCACGCGCCGCTCCGCCATGATCGTGGCGAAGCGGGCCGACGAGCTTTCGGCCCCGATGCTCTCGCCGTGCGCACGCTTGGTGACGATCGCGTAGCTCGCCGTGCGCGCCGCCTCGCAGAGCGCCGCGGCATGCGCGGCCTCGATCCTGACCGCCTCGCCGGACCACTCCCCCTGGCTCTTCAGCACCGCCACCGTCCGGTCGAGCGCCGCACGCGCCAGGCTATAGCGGGGAATGCCGAGCCGCTCATTGACCAGGCTGTAGGCGATAATCTGCCAGGCCTCGCCCTCCCCGCCCAGCCGAGCCGAGGCGGGAACGACCATGTCGTCGAAAAAGACTTCATGGATGTCGCCCTCGCCGATCAACGACGGGATCTGCCGCACGGTGATGCCGGGCGTGTCCATCGGCACCAGCAGGATGGAGATGCCCTTCTTGCGGTCGTCGCTCGTCCTGCAGAGCAGGAAGCAGGTGTCGGCCAGACCGGCATAGCTGGTCCAGATCTTCTGCCCGTTGACCCGGTAATTATCGCCCTCGAGCACCGCCCGCGTTCGCAGCGAAGCCAGATCGGAGCCGGAGCCGGGCTCCGAAAAGCCCTGGCACCACAGCGCCTTGCCCTCGACGATCGGCGGCAGGTAGCGTGCCTGCTGCTCCGGCGTGCCGTAGCGGATGAGCGTCGGGCCGATCCAGTTGACGTTCATATATTGGCCGCCGCGTGGCTCCCCCGCGATCCACATCTCCTCGGCCAGGATCGTCTGGTGCCACGGATCGAGACCCTGGCCGCCAATCTCTTCGGGCCAGTGCGGCGTCAGCAGATTGTCGTCGGCGAGCTTGCCGCAAAAGTTCCGAGCATAGTCGGTGAGGGCCGGCGAGGCTGGGCCATGCTGCGAAAACCGCTCCCAATCCTCGGGCAGCGTCGCTGCAAGAAAGTCCTGCAGCCGCGCCCGGAAAGCGGCTTGTTCCTCAGTCCAGGCGAAGTCCATGCTCGGCTCCCGTTGCGCCGCGCGAGCGATAGCGCGGGCGTGAAGGCGCGGACAATGGCGAGGCGGTGGCGGCCCGCAGACAACGCCGGGGTGATGCAGAGCCTTGTCAAGGAACGCTGGATCGGCTTGCTGGCGGGATGGCGGATTATCGTTTCGCGGCCCATCTGTCGGACCTGCCCGAGGAAGGCATCGCCTCGTCTGTTCTGGACGGGCAGGAAATTCTGGTTTGCCGCAGCGGCGGCGAAGTCTTCGCGGTGGAGAATGTCTGCTCGCATGCCGGGCAGCCTCTTGCAGGAGGGCGTGTGCGCAACGGCTGGATCATGTGCCCGTTTCACGGCGCCCGCTTCGATCTCGAAACGGGGCAGCCGCTCGGCCCGCCTGCCGAGTGCCCGATCAGGACCTATCCGGTGCGCATATTCGGCGACGCGGTGGAAGTCGACATCGGCCCTGACTGAGCATCGCCGGGTCGATATGGGGTGGGCCTTGCTTGCCGCTCCGACCGATGCTGCGCACTGGGTCGGCCATGTCAGGAGGAACCATGGCAGAGGACAAGCTGCGGGCATTGCGCGACGAGGTCCGCGCCTGGCTTGCCGCCAACGCGCCGAAGGACTGGCGCACCGCGAGCAATACCCACGACAAGTTCGTTGCCGGGCAACGGGACTGGTTCGGGAAGCTGGCGGCGGCGGGATATGCCGTCCCGCACTGGCCCGCGGCGTGGCCGGGCGGCGGCCGCTCGCTCGCCGAGCAGAAGATCATCTACGAAGAACTTGCCCGGGCCGACGCACCGCGCCTGCTGCTGTCGTTCGTCTCCACCTACCACGCCTATGCGACGCTGTCGGAATGGGGCAGCGAAGCACAGCAGGCGCGCTATCTCCCCGCCATCCTTCAGGGCGAGACCTGGTGCCAGGGATTTTCCGAGCCCAATGCGGGCTCCGACCTGGCGGCAGTCCGCACGCGCGCGGAATTGCACGGCGATCACTATATCGTGAACGGTCAGAAAGTCTGGTCGACCATGGCTCAGCACGCCGATCGCTGCTTGCTGCTTGTCCGCACATCCAGCGAGGGAGCCAAGCAGGCCGGTCTCACCTATCTGCTCATGGACATGAAGGCGGCGGGCGTTACCGTCCGTCCCATCCACCAAATCCAGGGGGACGAAGAGTTCGCGGAAATCTTCCTCGACAATGTCGCTATCCCGGTCAGCGAGCGGGTCGGCGAAGAAGGCCAAGGCTGGGCTGTGGCGCAAGCGACGCTGGCATCCGAGCGTGGCCTGACGCTGATGGAGTTGTCGTACAGGATGCGCGGCGCGCTCGCCCGGCTTGCAACCTTGATCCGCGAGACGGGACGCGAGGATGATGCAGGGGTGCTGCGTGACTTCGGAAGGCTCGGCGCGCAGGTCGACGCCGTTTGCGCGATTGCCGACCAGTTTCTCGCCAACCGCATCGCGGGCGAAGAGCGCGTCGGCGACGCGTCGCTGGTCAAGCTGGCTTATTCGCGGACGCTGCGGGAATACGCGCGGCTCGGCGTCAGGCTCGGCGGCCTCGATGCGCAGCTTCGCGAACCGATCACGTTCGGCGACCTGACCACCGGCAACTGGATGGCCGATTTCATGAACAGCTATGCCTGGACGATCGCGGGAGGGAGCGACGAAGTCCAGCGCAACATCATCGCCGAGCGGCTGCTCGAAATGCCGCGTGAGCCCAAGGGCTGGACTGCATGAGCATGACCCGGGAGGAATTGCAGGAGGCCGCACGCAAGACGTTCGGCGAGGCAGGAGCTGCAGACTCTGGTCGAACCTGGGAGCTTATTTCGGAGCTTGGCTTCCTGATGCTGGCGGTGCCCGAGCACCAGGGCGGCCTCGGCCTCGGAAACGATGGGCCAGCGACGGTCCAGCGCGAGCTCGGCCGGGCGCTGGTCCCCGGCCCGGCCATCGCCCAGATGCTGACGGTCACGGCATTGGCGGAGGCGGGCGAAGTCGAACTGCTCGAACGCGCCATGGCCGGCGAAGTCATGACTGCATCCCTAGCCGGCACGGTCGATGGCGAGCGGCTGAACGCCGTCCCTGACGCCGATCTCGCCAGCCATGTTCTTGTCTGCGGGACGGATAGGGTAACACTCGCACCGATGAGCGGCGCGTCGGTGACCCGCCGCTCCACGTGGGACGAGACTCGCCGGCTGTTCGACGTTGGGCTAGCCGAGCACGGCATCACGCTCGCAGACGGAGAGAGCGCCAAAACCCTTCGCGGCCGTCTCGACAAGCAATTGTCACTGGCCCTGGCAGGCGACGCACTGGGCGCCGCCGATGCGGCGCTCGCGATGAGCGTCGAGTATCTGAAGACCCGTCGCCAATTCGATCGCCCGCTGGCCATGTTCCAAGCGCTCAAGCACCGCTGCGCCGATCTGAAAACTCGTTTGGCAGCCGCCGAATCTCTTTTTTGGAGCCGGGCCGCCGATCCGTTCGCCAGCCCCGTCCAGGTCGGCGCTCTAAAGGCTCATGCAACCGAGACGGCCTGCCTCATCGCCGAGGAAGCGATCCAACTGCACGGCGGGATCGGCTTGACCGTAGAGCATCCGTGCCATCTCTACTTGAAGCGCGCGATGCTTGACGCGGCGCTCGGCGGCAATAACGACAATCGCGCGGAAGCGGCGGGGCGTTCAGCGATGACGGCCACATAGCGCTTCTCCAGCAACCGGCGGTCAGTCATCCAGGCCAGGAGTTGCTCGGGCCATAGGTCAGATGCAGCGCCGCGACGCGCCATCCCGAAGCCGTGATTGCCCTTCTCATAAAGATGGGCCTCCAACGACACTCCGCCTTTTCGCCAAGAGTCGCTCAGGCCAAGTGTCGGCCACCCCTTTTTGCAAAAAGGACATCGTCCAGCGCGATCGCGGTCGCCTGGGCGAACTTCACTCCAGATGTCTCCTTTGGTCGAGGTCAAACCGAAGAGCAGCGGAATTGCTGCGTTCTGAGGAGACGTCGGGGTTTCCCATTCGCCAAGCGTGGGGCAGGCGCTTGCATCGCAAGCAGCGCGGCGCTCGGCGCGATCAGGGCCTTCGTCTCGGCACTCGGCTTACGCCATCAGCGCCTTGGCCGCGGCTACCACATCGTCAGGCTGGACGATGTAAGCGTCCTCCAGCACCTTCGCGAACGGGACCGGGCAATAGGGCGCGCCGAGCCGTCGCACCGGCGCCTTCAGCTTGCCGAACAGCTCTTCGGAAACCGTCGCCGCAATTTCGCCGCCGGGTCCGAAGTTACGCACCGCCTCGTGTGCGATAAGCAGGCGGCCGGTCTTGGCGACCGAGGCAAGCACCGTTTCCTTGTCCCACGGCGAGATGGTGCGCAGGTCCACGAGCTCGACCGAAATCCCGGCCTCGGCCAGCGCCGGCAGCGCCATCTGGCAGCGAACGAGCTGCGAGGACCAGGACAGAATCGTCAGGTCCGTCCCCTCCTGCACCACCTTAGCCTTGCCGAGCGGCACCGGGCCTTGATCGTCGGCAACTTCGCCCGGAATGAACAGCGTCCCCGCACTCTCGATGATGATGCAGGGGTCCGGGTCCTGGATGCAGGACAAGAGCAGGCCCTTGTAATCGGCCGGGTTGGAAGGCGCGACGACCTTGATGCCAGCAGCATGGGCGAACCAGCCTTCGAGATGGTCGGCGTGCTGGCCGGCGGTCTGCCAGCCGGCGCCGGTCAGCGTGCGGATGGTCAGCGGCACGCTGGTCTGCCCGCCCGACATGAAGCGGAGCTTGGCGGCATGATTGAAGATCATGTCCATGGCGACGGTCGTGAAGTTCATCAGCATGATCTCGGCGACCGGCTTGTAACCCGCCATGGCCGCCCCGATGGCCGCGCCGATGATCGCCTGTTCGGAAATTGGGGTGGATTTGACTCGATCATCCCCGAAGCGGCTTGAAAGGCCGGCGGTGGCGCCGGTAATGCCGCCGCCCTCGCGGTCCGCGACGTCCTCGCCGAGCACAATGACCTTGTCATCTTCCGCCATGGCCTGGGCGAGCGCGGCGTTTACGGCCTGAAGTGCGTTGATCTGGCTCATGCCGCGATCTCCTGAGCGAAAACGTCGCGGCGCAGCTCATCGACCGAGGGCGGAGCGCTTGCCAAACCGAACTCCTGCGCGTCCGCGATCTCGGCTTCCAGTTCGGATTGCATGGCGGCGAGATCATCCTCCCCGGCATGCCCCTCGCTCAGCACGCGCGCGCGAAGCACCGGCAGCGGGTCCTTTTCCATGGCGGCCGCCTTTTCCTCTTTCGTCATATATTTGTCGTCGTCGCCAAGCACGTGGCCGAGGAAGCGGAAAGTCTTGCATTCAAGCAGCGTGGGCCCCTCGCCGGCCCGCGCCCGTTCGACTGCAGCGGCGAAGTGCGCGTACATGTCGTCCGCATCATTCCCGTCGACGGTAAAGCCCGGCATGCCATAGCCCGATGCGCGCTTGCTGATCTGATCGACCGCTGTGCCGTTCTCGTACCGGGTATGCTCGGCAAACCCGTTATTGGCGCAGACGAAAATCACGGGCAGCTTCCACAGCGATGCGAGATTGAGGCTTTCATGGAACGCCCCGATGTTCGACGCGCCGTCGCCGAAAAAGGCGACCGTGACGCGCTTGGAGCCGTCGAGCTTGGCGGCCCAGGCGAGACCGTTGGCGATCGGCATGGAGGAGCCGACGATGCCGGTGGTCACCATCACGCCGGTTTCCGGATGGGTCAGGTGCATCGGTCCGCCCTTGCCCTTGCAAGTACCGTCGACGCGGCCCGCAATCTCGGCCCAGAGCGGGCGCAGCGGCATGCCCTTGGCCACCATGTCCTGGATGCCGCGATAGATGGTGCAGATGGTGTCGTCGGCGTTGAGCAGATGCCCGATCGTGGCCGGGATGATCTCCTGCCCGCGCGCGGAATAATAGGGCATCTGCAGCCGGCCCCGGCGGATCACCGTGCGGATGGCGTCGTCATTGCGCTCGATGCGCAATGCGCGGCGGTAGATGTCGACCAGCGCCGCGCCATCGGGCTTCGCTGCGTTGCTGCCTTGGCTCATGGAGTCCTCGTCTTGCTTCGGCCGTCCGTTTCGGGCGACGCGGGGAAGAGGTCAATCACGCCGTGGCGATATATACCGGGGCTCGCCGATTTGCGCGCTTCGAACAGCGGTCTTAAGCATTCTCTCAAGGCGAAGCGGAGCAAGCAACATGGACAAGGCGAAAGCTGTCGAGGAAGCGACGCAACGCGTGCTCGGCCTGGCGGAGGAGCTGGAGAGCGCCGGCGACGCCACCTTTGCCGGCGACGAGCTGCAGCGGCTTCACGAGGAATTGCACCGCTGGGTTGATAGCGTGATCGCAGTGGTCGCCTCGCCGGGTGTCGGCCGGGTGGCGTTGATCCATGCGAACGGGCGGCAATCGTCCATCTCATCGCCGGATCTACCGCATTTGCTCAGCAAGCCCGCCCGGTTCGAGCCGCGCGCAGCCGAGTGATCGGGCTGGCCTAAAGCTGGTTGCCCAGTCCGGCCGCGTGCTTGGCTGCTACATAGCCGAAAGTCATTGCCGGGCCGATGCTCGAGCCGGCACCGGGATAGACGCCTCCCATGACGGAAGCGGTCGAGACGCCGGTCGCGTAGAGGCCCGGCAAAGGCGTGCCGTCGGCGCGGACGACTCGCCCCAGTGCGTCCGTCACGACGCCACCATAGGTCGACACGTCCCCAGGCACGACCGGGATGGCGTAGAACGGCGCGCGGTCGATCGGCCCCAGCGCGGCATTGGGCGTGTTGAACGGATCGCCGAGCCATTGGTCATAGGCGCGCGCACCGCGCTGGAAATCCTCATCCTGGCCCTTGGCAACGAAGCCATTCCAGCGCTCGACAGTCGCCTTCAAAACGGCCGGCGGAACGCTGATGGCCTCGGCCAGACCTTCAATCGTGTCGGCCTGCTTTAAATAGCCGGCCTTCTCCCATTCCTTGGCTTTGCGGGACACTTTCAGGTTGGCCACGGTATAGTCGGACGCGTAGCGGGAATCGAAGATCGCCCAGCTCGGAACCGCAGGCACGGCGCGATTCCGCTCCAGCATCGTCTGGCAATAAAGCTCGTACGAGCCGCCTTCGTTCATATAGCGGACGCCCGATTGGTCGACGAGAATGGCGCTAGGCTTACAGGTGATGGTCTGGGCTGGCGGCGTGACATATTCCGTCTCCCAGCCCGGTGTCAGCGTCGTCTGATAGCCGACCATCTGGTCCATCTGGCCGAGCGTGCCGCCGATCCGCTCCATCTCGACATGCATGTCGCCGGTGTCGCCCTCGGCGACTTGCGACCACTTCGCCTGCGTGCCGGGCTGGTGCCGGTCGCGCAGTGCCTGGTTCTTGGCAAAGCCGCCCGCGTTGACGAGCACGCCCAGGTGCGCGCCGATCCGCTTCGGCATACCCTCGTGTCGCACGGCCACCCCGACCACCGTACCGTCCTCGACGATTAACTGCTCGACGGGGCACTCTGTGCGAATGGTGACGCCGGCATCGAGCGCGGCCTTCAGCATCCGGCCCTGCAACGCAGCGCCGGCCGTCGTGTAGTGCCTGCCCAGCAGCTTGCCGGCGACGATCTTGAACGCGACCTTGGCGAACAGTAGCTTGATTTTCCAGCTCTTGGCGGCGAACGGCAGTTGCAGCGCGTCGTCGAGCCTCACGTTCATGTCCAGGAAGCCGGCCCGCAGCTTCTTCTCCCACGGGCCGAGCTGCTTCTTGTCGAACGGCTTGGCGACGACGGTGCGGCTGGTCTTCACCCCGCCCGGCACTTCGTCATAATAATCGGGCCAGAAGGCCGAGCCGCGCTCCAGCTCCACGCCCTGTTCGACAAGGAAGTCGATCATCTTCGGCGCTTCGACAACGTATGCGAGCCGCTTCTCATGGCTCGAGCCCGGCAGGTCCTCGCACACGGCATCGAGGTAGCGGATGGCCGCTTCGGTGCTGTCGGTTTCCCCCGCCTCGCGCATGAACCGGTTGTTCGGGATCCACATGACCCCGCCCGACTTGGCGGTGGTGCCGCCGACGAGTGGTGTCTTTTCCAGGATCAGCACGGACTTGCCGGCCTGCCGCATGACCAGCGCCGAGACGGCGGAACCCGCACCGCTGCCGACCACCACCCAGTCGAACGTCTCGTCGAACCCGTCCATTGCCTCACCCTCAGCCATGCGGCGGTTAGAGCGGCACGGCGGCGGGACGACAACAACCATCGCTTGGGCGTCGTTTGCATATCGCCACGGCGTGATATGGCGCTGAGCCATGAGCGACACCCTGCCCGCCTACGACACGATCGCGCTGACCCGCCGCGGGCGGCTGCTGACCCTCACGTTCAACCGGCCGGAAACGATGAACGCGGTCGATCAGCGGCTGCACGACGAACTGCCGCAGGCCCTGCAATTCGCCGCGGCCGACAAGGCGTCGGATGTCATCGTGCTGACCGGCGCCGGGCGCGCCTTCTCGGCCGGCGGCGACTTCGCGCACATGGAGCGCAACGCCGCCGAGCCGCACCTGTTCGACCATGAAGCGCAGCAGGCCAAGCGGATCGTCTTCTCTCTGCTCGACATCGACAAGCCCGTGGTCTGCCGGATGAACGGCTACGCGATTGGCCTCGGCGCGACGATCGCACTGCTGTGCGACGTCATCTTCGCCGCCGAGGGCGCGAAGATCGGCGATCCCCATGTCGGCATCGGTCTTGTCGCCGGCGACGGCGGAGCGGTAATCTGGGCGCAGCGGATCGGCCTCGCCCGTGCCAAGGAATATCTGCTGACCGGCGACCTTCTCACCGCAACCAAGGCGGCCGAGATCGGCCTGATCAACCATTGCGTCGCGGCCGATCAGCTCGACGAGGCCGTGGACGCGTTCTGCAACCGCCTCCTCGCCGGCGCGCAGCTTGCCATCCGCTACACCAAGCTGCTGACCAACCTCGAGCTGAAGCGCGTGGCCGGCGCGGTCATGGACGCGGGCATTGCCTATGAAAGCCTGACCGTTCGCAGCGCCGACCATCGCGAGGGCATTGCGGCCGCGCGCGACAAGCGCCCGCCCAAGTTCAGCGGGCGCTGACCGCAGCGCCAGCTTATGAAATGAGAGATGTCGCGGGGCAGTCGATATGCAAGAACGACATGGGGACGGCCTATCGCGTCGAGACTTGGTTTCACAGGCCGGGTGGCTTGGCGTCGCGGCACTCACTGGCTGCGTCGGCACGGCGATGCCCCGCTCCAAACGAAAAAGTGAATCGCCGATCGGGAACCAACGTTCGATCCAACCGGGGCAGCTTTGGCTGGACACGTCCGGCAAGCCGATCCAGGCGCACGCGCCCGGAATCATCGACGTAGACGACTGGTTCTACTGGTATGGGGAAAACAAGGAATTCACCACCGGCGCAACGGACACCGAAAGCTGGGGCATCCGCTTCTACCGGTCAAAGGATCTTTATAATTGGGACGATCTCGGCGCATTGATCCCTCCGGACACCGCCGATCCCACCTCTCCGCTCAGCCGGAAAGTGTTTCCGGAGCGGCCGCACATCCTGTTCAACCCGCGCACGGGGAAGTTCGTCTGCTGGATCAAGATCCGGGGCGGCTTGGCGACTCCGCAATACAGGACGGTGCTGGTAGCCGACCGGATCACCGGTCCTTGGACGATGGTCCGGCGCGAACTCCGTCCAGCCGGCCTAGCCGCCGGAGATTTCGACCTCGTTGCCGATGCAGCGACCGGCAAGGCCTATATGTATTTCGAACACGAGCATAAGGAAGTCGTAGCGATCGAGCTCACCGACGACTGGACTGGCGTGACCGATCGCCTGACCGGGCACTTTCCAGGCGGCACGCCGCCCAACGCGCGCGAAGGCATTGCCTGCTTCCGGCGCCATGGCCGGCTTTATCTGACGTCCTCCCAGATGACCGGCTATTTCCCCAACCCGTCGCAGGTTGCCGTCGCCGACACGTTCCATGGGCCGTTCACGGACCTTGGCGACCTGCATCCGAGCGACGCCACGCGCACCTCGTTCAATTCGCAGATCAGCCAGATCTTCAAGCATCCGCGCAAGAAGGACCTTTACATTGCCCTCGCCGATCGCTGGCTGCCCAATATCGAGACCGACCCGCGCTTTGCGACAGGCGAGCTATCGCAACTCGTGCGAAGCGCGATCGTCAAGGCGACCGCCAAGCCGCGCCAGACGATGACACAGGACGAGCGCGCCGTGATTGGACTGGCGGCCGCGTTGTCGAAAGTGAACACGTCGATCTCGCGCTATGTCTGGCTGCCCATCGTCTTCCACAATGGGCGACCGGTCATCGAATGGCGCGATGAGTGGCGGATCGAGGAATTTGCCTGAAGCAGCCTATTCGCTGATGGCCCCGAATTGCTTGCGCAGCTCATGCTTGGCGAGCTTGCCGGAAGGCAGGCGCGGCAGTTCTTCGACGAAGACATAGCTTCGCGGCTGGGTCACCGCCGAAATGCGGGTGCGGCACCATTGGCGCAGCTCCGCTTCCAGCTCGGAACCGGCTGCTACGCCAGTGGCGGGCTGCACCACGGCGCGAACCTCTTCGCCGAACTCCGGGTGCGGAACACCGATCACGGCGACATCAAGCACGGAGTCATGGACGATCAGGCAGTCTTCGATGGCCTGCGGATAGATGTTCACGCCCCCCGAAATGATCATGAAGTCCTTGCGGTCGGTCAGGAACAGATATCCATCCTCGTCCAGCCGTCCGATGTCGCCGATGCAGAACCAGTCGGGATGATCCGGATGCGTCGCGCTGCGGGTCTTCTCCGGGTCGTTCAGATACGCGACCGTCCGGCCGGGCAGCGCTTCGAAATAGATCAGGCCGGACTCGCCGACCGGCAGCTCGCGGCCATCTTCGTCGCAAATATGGATCGCGCCCATCGAGGTTTTGCCTACCGAGCCCGGCTTTTGCAGCCACTCCTGGCTGGAGATCGCCGTCGCACCCACGCCTTCGGTGCTGCCATAATATTCGAATAGGATCGGCCCCCACCAGTCGATCATCTGGCGCTTGACCTCAATCGGGCAAGGCGCGGCCGCGTGAACCGCAAAGCGCAACGACGATACGTCATAGCGCCGGCGCACCTCCTCCGGCAGGGCCAGCAGCCGGACGAACATGGTCGGCACGAACTGGGCATTGTTCACGCGCCACCGCTCGATCGCGCGCAATATGCCTTCCGCGTCGAACTTGCGCTGCGTGACGAACGTGCCGCCCAGCCGCTGCGTCATCACCATGCCGGATAGGGGCGCGCCATGATAAAGCGGCCCGGCGTTGAGCGTCACCAGCGGATCGAATTGCTGGTACATGGCCGGCAGCCCCTCCCCCATCTGGAATTCGTCGATCGGGCCGGGCGTGTACGGCATCACGACGCCCTTGGGCCGGCCGGTCGTTCCGCTCGAATAGATCATGTGAAACCCGCTGATCTGGTCCGCGATCGGCTCTGCGGGAAAACCAATCGCCGCTTCGGTGAGCGGCTCAGCGCCGGCCAGTGCCTCCCCGACACAGAAGATGTCGCGGACGGCCGGGATCGCTTCGCCGCGTTCCTTCAACAGGGCTTCGGGCGTCTCGCCGAGTGCCGTGGATACGACCAGTGCCACCGCACCGCTGTCGCGGATGATATAGCTGGCCTCCGGCGCTTTCAGATGAGTCGACAGCAGCGTCACGATCAGGCCCGCCCGGGTGGCGCCCCAATAAAGTTGCGGAAACTCGATCGAGTTGGACACCATCACCGCCACGCGGTCGCCCGGCCTTAGTCCCCGTGAACGGAAGAGGTGCGCGATCCGGTTCGAGCCTTGGTCGAGCTGTCGGTACGTCAGCTCTTCGCCCGCATCGGCGAGCACGAAGGCCGGATGGTCCGGACGGTTCAGGGCATGCGCGCTTGGATGAAAGCCCGGCATCAATCGATCTCCGCTATCGAAACCCAGCGCCGCTCGAGACTGGAGCGTCGGAGTGCTTCCTGAACCCGCTCCACCTCGAGCGCGGCGCCGAAATCCGGCTTTGCAGCTGCCCCGCCGGCAATCGCCCCGACCATTGCGTGCATGGACAAGGCCATCGGCACGCTTGGCGGCGGCTCGGCATCCCAGCCGAGTGCCACGTCCTTCGGCGGCTTGGCGTCCAGATCGATCGGGGCGAGCGTCTCGCCCGTGCGTGCGCCCTGAATCATACAGTCGCGCGCAGTAGGGAAGGTGGGCGCCGAGACCGCGACACGGCCCTCGTCCCCGAAAAGATCGATCCGCCAGCCTTCCGCGGCCGGCATCGCCCAGCTCGCGTGCAGTGTGAGGCTGACCCCGGATGCGAAGCGCAGGAGCGCATTGGCATCGTCGTTGGTCTCGACGGCCTGCCGCTCGCCATCGGAGAATCGCCATTCAGACAGGTGCCGATGATCGTCGGCGCAAACTTCGTCGACGGGTCCGAGCAGTTCCAAAAGCAAGAAGAGCAAGTGACTGCCATTGTTGCGGAGCGCCGACACGCCCTGCCCGGCTTGTCCGAACCAGTTGTAAGGGAAGCGCTTGTCCGGCCGGTTGAACAGAGACAGCGCAAAGCGGCAGCTCCCGCCCAGCGGCCTGCCGATGAAGCCGGATTGGATCAGCTCAGCGAGCTTGCGATGCGCCGGCAGCCAGCGGGAAAAGGCATCGACCACACCGACGCAGCCGCTCGCGCGCCAGGCCGTGTCTATTGCCTTGGCGCCGGGCCAGTCGGGCGCATGCGGGCAGGCATTATAGACGTGCTTGCGGCTGGCCAGCGCGGCGAGCACCATCGGCAGACGGACGACCGGACGGGTGCCGCAGTCGACGATGTCGATGTCGGGATCGGCGCACATCGCGGCCGCATCCCAGAACGGCCGGCCGATCCGTAACCGTGCAGCGGCCGCCAGTGCGGTTTCCTCGCGCGAGGTGCAGATCGCGGTGACTTCGACGCCGGGTACGGCACGCCAGGCGGGGAGATGAGCGAACCCGCCCCAGGCGGCGCTGACGATTCCGACGCGCAGCGTCACCGCCTGGCTACTGCCTATTCGATGCGGCCGAGAAGCGTTCCGACCTCATAGGTTTCGCCGGCTTCGCTCAGGATGCGCAGCGTGCCGCTCGCGGGGGACTCGACCTCGTTGGTCGATTTGTCGGCTTCGAGCAGATAGAGCGGATCCCCTTCCGAAACAGTCGCGCCATCGGCGGCGAGCCACTCTGCAATCTGGCCCTCGGTCATCGAGAAGCCGAGCTTGGGAAGAAGGATATCCGTGGCCATTGAGTTCCGATTTCAGCTAAGTTGACGTCGCCATCCCTGCTATCGCCGCCACCCGTCGGATCAAACTCATAACCGCGTGCCGCCGCCGATATCGTTGCGACGATGAAGCCCGATCAGAGGCGTGCAACGATCTGCGGCAGATCGACTGTCGTTCGAATGCCCGGCGGCGCGGCGCAAACGGCCGCCACGGAGTTGACCGCCCGATGCGCGGTAAGTCCCGGCGTAAAGGCGGCATAAGCCTCAGGCTCGACTGGGAACGAGATGGCGACCTCGAGCGGGGTATCGCCCTCGACGACGATGCGCCAACCCGATGCACGCAAGTCCCACCCGGCCGGCTCGATGTCGCGCGTGCAATACCAGTTGGCACGGAAACGCAGCACCGGCCGCCCGTCGCGCAGCCCCTCGATCGTGATCCGCTGCGCTGCGACCGTGCCGGCTTCGAGCCAGCCGGCGGCGATTTCCGTCCGCTGCCGTGCCGTGCCGAACTCGCCGAACGCGTTCCAGCGTTCGACCGAAATCCCTGCGGCTGCTGCGACCTGCGCAAGCGAAGACCCGAAATTGGCTTTCAAATGATCGAGCCGGCGGGGATCGAAGTCGAGCTTCTCCTCGCCAAAGCCCATGATGCCGAAGATCATTTCCGGTGACGCGCGGGTGGACACGTCTCCAAACTCGTCGATCGTAAGGCAATCGAGGCGGCGCGAAAGCGACAGCAGCGGAACGGTGAGGGCTTCGGTAACGAAGCCGGGGCTGACGCCCGTGCTGTAGAGCGAGGCGCTCCCCTCACGGCATGCCATCTCCACTCTCTGGCGCACGTTCGACGGGAGCAAAGGCGGATGATGAAAGTCATCGCGCGTCGTCACGACGTTCTTGCCCGACGCGAGGAGCCGGCACAGCAGGTCGATATCGGTTCCCTGGGGCATGTGCACGACGCAGTCGGCATCGAGTGCGACAATCTCGTCGACGGCGTTCGTCGCCTTGATCCCCGTGTCGGCGAGCCCGCACAATGCGCCGGCGTCCCGCCCGATCTTGTCGGTCGAGTTCACCCACAGGCCGGCCAACTCCATCCTCGGGTGCTCGATGATCGCCTTCAGCGACCGCAGGCCGATATTGCCCGTCGCCCATTGTACCACGCGCAGCTTTCGGTCGTCAGTCATGGGGCAATGATCCCGCCAGTATCCTGATGCGTGTCCGGAGAGTCCTGCCGCCAGCGGACCGAGCCGAATGGCCGCTCCAGGCAGCGCCGCACGACATGACGGCACCCCGGCAGCATGAAGGCATCCGCTGCAGCCTGCGCCGCCAAGTCGGCTTGGGTGAAGCGAGCGCGTATCCTCAGATAGTCGCCCCAGGTGGAGCAGCTATAACGCTCTGTCCAGATAGCGGGATCGGCGAGATTGCGCGCGATCGACCAATCGAAGCCGCCATTGCGCAGCCGAGTGCGGCGCACCGCCCGCATGGCATCGTAGAATTCGCGGGCGCAGGACGGGTCCACGCAATAATCGATTTCTATCGTGACCGGTCCCGAACGCATCGTCACCGGCAGCGCGAGTTGCGGGTCTTCGCCCAGATCAACGGTATCCAGCCCGTCCTCGTCAGGCTCCGCCAGCCTAGCGACGAAGCCCAGCGCAGCGGTCGCGGCGACCAGCAGGGCGGAAGCGAACAAGGTCGCCTGAAGGCCGGCCCTAGCAGCGACTGCGCCCCAGGCGGCCGCGCCGATCGCGATGCCGCCGGTCAGCGCCGACTGGTAGATCGACAAGGCGCGTGCGGTCACCCAGCGTGGCACCGACAGCTGCACGCCGACATTCAGCAGCGCGATGTTGAGGATGTTCACGGCACCGAGCAGGGCCAGGCTCAGGCCGGTCACAGCGACGTTGCGGCTGATGGCAATCACCGCGATCGCGCCCCCGCCCACCAGCGCGAACACGCGCAGCGCCGTCTCCGTAGAGAGGCGGTCACGGACGTCTGCGACAATCAAGGCCCCCAGCACCGCACCGACGCCGGTCGCGCCGAGCAGCAGGCCGTATGTTCCCGCGTCACCGCCGAGCATGTCCTTGGCGATCAGGGGCGCGAGCGCGCTGGTCGACGCGCTCGCCAAGGCGAAGGCGAACGCGCGAAGCACGACCCGGCGAATCGGCGACGAGTGGCGGGCGTAACGGGCACCCGCATAGATAGCGCGGTCGATGCGTTCGGGTGGCAGGCGCGACGGCAACATGGGCCGACGCCAGAGCCCGAACGCGAGCAGCAAGGGCACGTAGCAGAGCGCATTGACGGCAAACGCCGCCTGCGCGCCGGCCAAAAGGACGATGACGCCGCCGACCGCGGGGCCGAAGCTGCGCGCGACGTTATAGCTGATCGTACCGAGCGCGACGGCCGCCGGAAGATGCTCCTGCCCGACTTGCTCCCCGATCGAGGCCTGCCACGCGGGCCCGTAAAAGGCGACGCCGGAGCCGATCAACACGCAGAAGCCGAGCAAGACGCCGGGGCTGGTCAGGCCCGCAAAGGCGAGCCCGGTCAGGGCGAGCGAGCTCAGTATCGCAAAGGACAGGCCGCCGATCGCGATCCGGCGCCGGTCGAACATGTCGGCGGCGGCTCCGGCCGGCATCGCCACAAGCATCAGCGGCAGCATCATCGCGGACTGGACCAAGGCCACCATCGCCGGCGAGCCGCTCAGCCGGGTCATCTCCCAGGCCGCGCCGACTCCCAGGATCAGCTGCCCGAAATTGGAGAAAAGGCTCGCCGACCAGATGCGGCGGAAGACCGGCTCACGCAAAGGTGCGAACCGTCCGCCGGCAGGAAGTTGCGCCTCAGGCTCCGCGCTCATGAACGCCGGTCTAATCGGCTCTGCCGCTCGCGCAACGCACGGGCGAAGAATCGCTCGCGCGATATGCTTTCCCCTAATATGGACACGCCGTAGCGATTGCGCCCAGCGACACTTCAACCCACATTCGATCGGGACATCTCATGGCCGAAGCCTATATCATCGACGCCGTCCGCACCCCGCGCAGCATCGGCAAGCTCGGCAAGGGCGCGCTTTCGCACATGCATCCGCAGCATCTTGCTGCCAGCGTGCTGAAGGCGCTCAAGGAGCGCAACGATCTCGACACCTCGGAAGTGGACGACATCATCTGGGGCTGTTCCGCGCAGATTGGCTTGCAGGGCGGCGATATGGGCCGGATGGCCGCGCTCGATGCCGGTTATGACATCAAAGCCAGCGGCGTCACTTTGGACCGCTTCTGCGGTAGCGGGATTACGGCGGTGAACCTGGCTGCGGGCCAGGTCATGTCGGGCATGGAAGACCTGGTCGTCGCCGGCGGCACCGAGATGATGAGCCACGTGACCGATTTCGGCATGAAGCTCCGCGCCGCCGATATCGGCGCTCCGAGCGGCCTCGGCACCGGCAATGCCCGCCTTCAGGAAGTCCATCCGCAATCGAACCAGGGTGTCTGCGCCGACGCTATCGCCGCCATGGAAGGCATTCCGCGCAGCGAGCTTGAAGCAGCCGGCGTCGAGAGCCAGCGCCGCGCGGCCCGCGCCATTTCCGAGGGACGCTTCGCCAAGTCCGTCGTGCCCGTGCTGGACGACGACGGCAATGTGGTGCTTGACCGCGAGGAATATCCGCGGCCGGACACCAACGCCGAGACGCTCGCCGCGATGAAGCCGGCCTTTGCCATGTTCTACGACATGCCTTCGGCTCCCGAAGGCAAGACCTTCCGCCAGTTGATCCAGCAGAAATATCCAGATCTGGAGTTCGAGCCCGTCCACCACGTTGGAACGTCTTCGGGGGTGGTCGACGGCGCCGCGGCCCTGCTGATCGCGTCTAAAGACTATGCGGAAAAGAAGGGGCTGAAGCCGCGTGCGCGGATCGTCGCCACCGCCAATGTCGGCGACGACCCGACGCTGATGCTAAATGCGCCCGTGCCTGCGGCCAAGAAGGTGCTGGAGAAAGCCGGCCTCACCAAAGACGATATCGATGTCTGGGAGGTGAATGAAGCGTTCGCAGTCGTTTACGAAAAATTCGTGCGCGACCTCGATCTCGACCGGTCCAAGGTAAACATCAACGGCGGTGCGATGGCGCTGGGCCATCCGATCGGCGCGACCGGCGCAATCCTGATCGGCACGGCCCTAGACGAATTGGAGCGGTCCGGCGGACGCTATGCGCTAATCACCATGTGCGCGGCGGGTGGCATGGCACCCGCCGTCATCATCGAGCGCGTCTGACCGAAAAGCCTTCTGGCGCGCTTCCTCCCTGCGGTTCTATCATAGAAAAAGGGGAGGATTCGAGATCGAGCGCGAAGAACAATTGAAGCGGGACATCGGCTTGCGCCTGACGCTGCTGACCCGTCTGCTGCGCAATGACTTCGACCGGCGTGTCGCCCAGCACGGCATCACGCGCTCGCAATGGTCGATGATTGCCGTGGTCGGCAGCAAGCCCGGTGCCTCCCAGCGCACGATCGCCGAGTTGCTGGAGATGTCGGAGGCCTCGGCTGGCCGGCTGATCGACCGGCTCTGCAACGAGGGCCTGCTCGAACGCCGCTCGCGAGACCAGGATCGCCGTGCGCGAGAGGTTTACCTGACGCCCGCGGCGCACGAGGTGCTGGACAAGATCGGTGAGATCGCCCGCGCGCGCGAGGCGGAAATATTCAAGGGCCTGGGGCCGCAAGAGCTGGAGGCTTTGCTTGCCTCTATTAACCGCATCTATCGCAACGTGACGGAAACATCCGATCGCCAAGTTCGCGATTTCGTCGCTCAAGTGGAAAGCTGAAAAGCGAAAGGGCGGCGTCCGTCCAGACCCCGCCCTTTCCCGCTTTGCCGGAGAGATTTCAGCGGCTGGCGCCGATCTCGCTCTTGCCGAGGCTGGTCACCAGCCTATGGTTCACCCGCGACAGGGAACTGCCGGGGACGGACACGATCTTTCCCTTCAGCAGCAGCGAGACGGAGCCGCGGCTACCCACGCTGTAAACGGACGCAACCGACTTACCATTGGCGTCGAACAGAATGTCGCCCGCCTTCGCGTTGACGGGCGCGCTCTCGGCTGCCGCCGGCGCGTCGGACTGAGCCGCCGCCGCGGGAGATGAGATGGCGAGGGCGAAACCGCTGAGAAGCGCGAAGGAGAGATGATTGCTCATGATACCGACCTTGTTTGTTGAGTAAGCGTCTAATCGCTAAGCTAGGTTAGCATTTGCTTACTTTCAAGACCTCGCCACAAAAAAAAGCCGGAGCTGCTGGAGCAGCTCCGGCCTCATGGAGATCGTGGACTCGGGATTTCAACGCGGCGGCATGCGGATCGCACCGTCCAGGCGCAGAGCCTGGGCATTGAAATAGGTGTTGCGGACCAGCTCCAGCACCAGGCTGCCGAACTCTTCCGGCTTGCCCAGCCGCTTCGGGAACGGAACCGACTGATTGAGGCCGTCCCACATTGCCGGGTTCATGTCCTTGAACCTGAGCATTGGCGGCGTCGCGAAAATGCCGGGCATCACCGAATTCACGCGAATGCCCAGGTCCATCAGGTCGCGCGCCATCGGCAGCACAAGACCATTCACACCAGCCTTGCCCGAGCCATAGGCGATCTGCCCGACCTGGCCGTCCTGGGCGGCGGCGCTGGAGGTGAGGATTATCGAGCCACGCTCGCCGTCCTCCAGCGGCTCGAGCGTTGCCATGCCGAGAGCCGATAGCGACGCCAGTCGGTAGCTGGCGACGAGAATGCCCTTGATCGAGAACTCATAGTCCTCGCTCGAAAAACGTTTGAAGCCGCCAGTCGCCTTGTCGAAGCTGACCGTCTTTCCGCCCTTCGTCGCAACGGCGCAGTGCACGAGCACCCGCTCCTGCCCGTTGGCGGCGCGCGCCTGCTCGAAGCCTTTCACCACGCTCTCTTCCGACAGGATGTCGACTTCACAAAAGGTGGCACCGATCTCTTCGCCCGTCGCCCGCCCGGCGTCGGCGTTGAGGTCGAAGATCGCGACCTTCGCACCCGCCGCACGAAGCGCTTTGGCCGAGGCCAGCCCGAGGCCGGACGCGCCGCCGGTAACGACGGCCGAAACGGTCGAGTCGATCTGCATTAAATCAGTCCTCCACAAACATGTTGGCGGCGCTATCGGGCGCGCGCGGTCATGGCTCAAGCCTGAGCCAAAGGGATATCGCCGCAGCGTTTTGGCTGCCCATCGTGCGAGCGATGGGCGCGTACGGGGTCTTTGCGTGCCGGACGCATAGGCTTAACCGAAGCGCCAAGGGAAGAGGAAGCGGACGAGCCAATGACGCAAGTGATGAAGGGCATTCGGGTGCTCGAGGTGGCGCAGTTCACGTTCGTGCCCGCTGCTGGAGCAATCCTCGCAGATTGGGGCGCCGACGTGATCAAGGTCGAGCATCCGGTCCGCGGCGACACGCAGCGGGGCTTCCTCAACATGGCCGGCGTCACGCTTGACCCCGACCGACACACGCTGTTCGAGCATCCCAACCGCGGCAAGCGCAGCGTCGGCATCGACGTGTCGGAGCCGGAGGGCCAGGAAGTCCTGTACGAACTCGCGAAGACGGCGGACGTCTTCCTGACCAACTACCTTCCGCAACAGCGGCAGAAGCATCGCTTCGACCTCGAGCACATACGCGCGGCCAATCCCAACATCATCTATGCCCGCGGCAGCGCGCTTGGAGAAAAGGGCCCGGAGCGCGAGGTCGGCGGCTTCGACAGCACCTGTTTCTGGGGCCGCAGCGGCATTGCCTATTCCATGACGCCCGAAGAGCTGCCCGGCCCGCTCGGGCAAGGCATTCCTGCCTTCGGCGACTCGATCGGCGGCATGTTCATCGCCGGCGGGATTTCCGCCGCGCTCCTGCACCGCGAGCGCACCGGGGAAGCGATCGAGGTCGACGTCTCATTGCTGAGTACGGCATGGTGGGCGGCCGGCGCGATGGTGGCGCAAGTGGCCGAGACCGACGTGTTGTCTCGCAACGTCATGCCGGGCTCAGGCGGCGCGGCACGCAACCCCTTCATGGGAAATTACCAGACGGCCGATGGCGGCACGATTAATCTGTGCACGATTTCTCCAACCGGGCACATCCGCAGTCTCTTCGAACATGTCGGGAGCCCTGAGGCGGCCGAAGATCCGCGCTTTTCGGAACCACGCGCCCTATTTGAGAATGCCGGCGCTGCGAGCGACATCCTCGTCAAGGCCTTCGCCGCCAGGCCGTTCGATTACTGGCGGGAGCACCTGAAGACCTATTCCGGCCAATGGGCGCCGATCCAGAGCTTCCGCGAATTGCTGACTGACGAGCAGGCGCTCGCCAACGACATGATCGTCGAGGTCGAGCCGTCGGCCGGCGGCAAGCCACTGAAGCTCGTCCGGGGCCCGATCCAGTTCGATGGCAAGCCGGTCGAGACGACTCGCTCACCGGAAGCTTCCGAGCATACCGAGCTCGTGCTCATGGAAATGGGGCTCGAATGGGACCGGATCGAGCAGCTGAAGGAAAAGGGGGCGATCGCCTGAACGGCGCCATGCCCGATCTGCGTCAGCTGTGCCGCGCCGCGCTGGCAAGACAGAGCGAGCTACCGGCCATCGAGTTCGAACGCCGCTGGTACGATTGGGGCGAACTCGCACGTGTAGCGACATCGCTGCAATCGGCGCTGGCCTCGACGGATGCGCCGGAAAGTGCCCCGGTCATACTCGTCGCCCGCAACCACCCGGCCTTCATCGCCGCACTGCTTGCTCTCCTCGCCCAAGGCCGCACGGTGCGCATGGTCTATGCATTCCAATCGGCGGCCGGAATCGCGCGGGAGATCGATGCGCTCCAAGCCTGCGCAGCCGTCGCGCGCAAGCAGGATCTGGCCGAACCCGTCAGGCAGGCGATCCGGCGTAAAGGTATGATGGGGATCGCGCTGGATGACATGGCGGTCGAGTTGCTCGACCCGCCGGCAAATGCCTGGGCAGGAGCCGTGCCAGCCATGTCGAGCATCGAGATTTTGACGAGCGGCACGACCGGCCCACCCAAGCGCTTCCAAGTCTCTTACGAACTGCTGGAGCGGCACTTTATCACCACGCCGCTGACTGCAACTCAGGGCGCTAATCCCGGGTCGATCCCGCCGTTCCTGGTGTCTTTCCCCCTGGGCAACATCACGGGCCTTTACATCACCCTCCCGACCATTCTCAGCGGGCAGCGCATTATCCTCTTGGAGCGCTTCAGGCTGGGCGCCTGGCTCGACTATGTGAAGCGCTATCGCCCTGCCCATTCGGGGCTGCCGCCATCCTGCGTGCAGGAGCTTCTCGACGCCAACGTCTGCAGAGAGGACCTGGCGTCGCTCAAGGCACTCGGCGTCGGCGCGGCTCCCCTCGATCCGACTGTGCAGAGGACATTCGAAGAGGCCTATGGCATCCCGATCCTGATTTCCTACGGCGCGACTGAGTTCGCCGGTCCGGTCACGGCGGTGAGCCCCGAGGATCATGCGCGGCATGGGCGTGACAAGATCGGGACGGTCGGCCGCGCCTTGCCCGGCGTCCGCCTGCGCGTCGTCGACCCGGAGTCGGGGCAGGACCTCGGCGCCAATGCCGACGGCGTGCTCCAAGTCGTCTCCCCCCGTATCGGACCGGAATGGATACGTACCAGCGATCTCGCGCGGATCGACAGGGACGGTTTCCTGTTCATCCTGGGGCGGGCAGATGGAGCGATCAATCGCGGCGGCTTTAAGGTGTTGCCCGAGTCGGTCGAACGCGCCCTCACCCTCCATCCGGACATTTCGGAAGCCGCCGTCACCGGCATTCCGGACCGCCGCCTGGGCGCAGTTCCCGTGGCCGCAATCCGCCTGCGGCCAGGCGCGGGCAAGCCGTCGATCGAGGCGCTTGAGCAGCATCTGCGCGAGCAAGTCGCGGCTCCAAGCATACCCGTCAAGTGGTTGTTCTGCGACGATTTACCGAGGACGCCATCGCACAAGACCGATCGGAGAGCGCTTCAGGAACTGTTTGAGAAGAGCGACTGACCGGCCCTCGCGCGGCCCTGCGCGGATCACAAAGCCGAGAGGCTCTCATTTTTTCCTTTGACAAACGCTCCGACTTAAGTGAACACCCCTGTTCATAACAGAAGTAGGAGAGAACGATGCCTTCGATTGAGTCGAACAAGGCAAAGATCGCCAAGCGGGTGGTCGAAGTGCTCGAATTCTTTGACGATGATCATCCCCGCGCGACGGTCATGGATATCGTGCGCCGCTTCAATCGGCCGCAGTCGAGCACATCCGAACTCCTTTCGAGTCTGGTGGACCTCGGGTTGCTCTACAAGGACCCCTATTCGCGCTCCTACAGCCCGACGCCGAGAGCGGCCCTTTTGGCCTGCTCCGTCCAGAAGGGGATGGTGCGGGACGGTCGCCTCACGATGCTGATCCAGCGGCTTTCCGCCCAAACCGGCCTCGCTGTTGCCGTGTTCGGAATGGTCGGGCTCAACGTTCAGATTTTCAGCTGGCGGAGCGGCCAGCACCCACTGCGCAGCTCGCGGTCCGACGGGCTTTGCGGCGGGCTGCAGGATCATCTGTCCAACTCGGCGGTCGGGCAATTGCTGCTCTCAACGGTGCCCCAGCCGCGCCGCGATGGCATGATCCGGCGCCTGAACGCGGAAGCTGCGCCGGAAAACAAATTCTCGCACGCCGCGATGGCGGCAACGATCCAGGAAATGCGTGACCATGGCCACGCTACAGGGGTCGCCGGCTTCGGCTCGATTTGCGACGTGACGGCCGTGCTCATTCCGCGTCAGCCCGAAAACGAGCCGCTTGCGATCGGCTTCGTCTATGAACCTTCCGACCGTATTCAGACCGAAGCGCTCCGCAATTGCCTGCTCGACGGGATTGCGCGGACGGCGGAAACGGCGGAAAATGGCGCCGCTTCTCCGCACCCATTGTTCAACGCCGCCTGACGCGCAGACCGGAGACCTGACATGGCTGAAACCGACGCCAAGGAAATGGCATCAGCTGCCCGTAAATATTGGTCAGCGGAAGGATATACGCCGGGGGGCGTGATGCGCGAGGTCGACTATGCCTCGCAGTCGGGCGGGCTTCATCCGTCGCTCGAAGGCATCAAGATCGTCGACACCGACACCCACATGGTCGAACCGCCCGACCTGTTTACGTCGCGCGCGCCCGCAGCTCTCAAGGACAAGGTTCCTTACGTCAAACGCGACAAGGATGGCGTCGACCGCTGGTTCGTGGGCGACCGCAACTTCGGTTCGCTCGGCGGCAACGTGATCGCCAAGGACAATAACAAGCTGCTCGGGCGGCTGGCATTCCCGACGCTCGACGAGATGCATCCCGGCGGCCATCTAATCAAGCCGCGGCTGCAGGCGATGGACGATATGGGCGTCTATGCCCAAATCTGCTTCCAGAACTCAGGCGTCACCCAGGCCGGATCGCTGATGACGCTCGGCGACAACGAGCTCGCCGTCACCATCATTAAGCTCTACAACGACGCGGCCCGCGACTGGCAGGAGGAATCCGGTCAGCGCATCTTCACTATGGCACATTTGCCCTTCTGGGACGAAAAGGCGCTGAACGAAGAAGCGCAGCGCTGCGTCGACATGGGGCTGAAAGGCTTCGTGCTGCCCGATACGCCGGAGCGCGTCGGCGTGCCCAGCTTTATGAGCGATTACTGGACGCCCTTCCTCGAGCTCTGCTCAGACAAGGGCATTCCGCTCAACTTCCACCTCAACGCGGCGATGGACCCGAACACGCTCACCTGGGACGGCTTCGCTTTCGAGCAGACGCTGTCTGTCGTCGCGACCATGTTCTCGATAGGCAATGCGGCGACCTTGGGTAACTGGATCGTGTCCGGCCGGCTCGACCGACATCCGGGCCTGAAGATCGGCCTCATTGAAAGCGGCATGGGCTGGGTGCCCTTCGCGATCGAAGCGCTGGAGCATCAGTTCCGCGAGATGTTGCCGAACAAGAAGGATCTGCTGAAGAAGCAGCCGAAGGAATATTTCCGCGACCATTTCTGGGTCACGTTTTGGTTCGAATCGATCGCGCCGCGGATGCTGCTTGAGACGATCGGCGTCGACAAGGTCATGTTCGAAACCGACTTCCCGCATCCGACATCGCTTTATCCGGGCGTTCAGGAGCACATCGTCGATGTCCTGAATGGCTATGATTACGCGACCAAGAAGAAGGTGCTGCAGGAAAACGCCGCGCGGCTCTACAACCTGCCCTTCTAAGCTCAACGACCGGACGTTGCTGCAGCGGCGTCCGGTCAGTCGCGCGCGAGCAACAACGCCGCAGCCATCGGCCCGCCGCCCGATGTCGCGACTGCAACTTTAGGGTCGCCCGGGATCTGCCGTTCGCCGCCCTCGCCGCGAAGCTGCACGACCGCTTCATAGGCAAAGCCAAAGCCGTGCAGGCGCCCCCAGCCTAACTGGCCGCCGCCCGTGTTCATCGGCAGTTGCCCGTCGCGAGCGATGCGCATGCCGCCTTCGATAAAACGATGGCCCTCGCCCGCTTCGCAAAAGCCGAGGCCCTCAAGCCAGGTGATCGGCTGAAACGCGAAGCCGTCGTAAAGCTGGACCGTGTCCACGTCCTTCGGGCCGTAATCGGTGTTACGCCAAAGGTCGCGGCCGGTCGGATAGGCGCTGGCCCATTCGGCCTGGTCCCAGCTGTAACGCTCGACGGAACCGGCGCTCGCCGCGATGCGGACGGGCACGGACTTGACTTCGTCGAGGGCATCGCCGGCTGAGACGATCACCACCGTCGAGGCGTCGGTGAAGCGGTCGCAATCATAGAGGCACAAGGGCGAGGCGATCATCCGCGAAGCCATATATTTGTCGAGCGTCAGCGGCTCCTTGACGAGAGCGCGCGGGTTAAGCGCGGCATTGGCATGATCGTTGAGCGCGACCTGGGCCAGTTGCTCGCGGGTCATGCCGTAACGCTTCACGTGCCGCATCGCATATTGCGCCGTCCAGCAGGCCGCCGAATAGGCGCCGAAAGGCGTGGTCCATTGCGAGTTGCCGCTGAGTCCGCCCGTCCGCTGCAGCGGCGGATACTCCTCCGGCCGGGCCATCGCCGCCGCTTCATAGACCGTGCGGAAGCAAATCACGTGGCGCGCGAGGCCCGCCTTGACCGCGCTGGCGGCGTCCGCAATCGCGCCGAGCTGTGCCGTGGCCTCTGCCGCGCCAGTGTGCCATCGCGTCTTCAGCCACAGCACTTCGATCACCTCATCGACGCCGACGGGCGAGAATCCGAGGAAAATCTGCATCTTGCCGGGGTAGGTTGAAACGCCGTCGATCTGGTCGAGCGTCAGGCCGGCATCTGCGATCGCTTCCTTGATGGCGTCGAGAGTCAGCTTGAGCGGCGAGCGGCTTAGCCGGACGCCCACCTCCGACATGCCGATGCCGGTGATATAGGCTTCGCGGCCCATCAGCCGACTGCCTTTTCAAACAGCGGGAACCAGATGCCTTCCTGCTCCTCGAACACAACGCGCACCCTGTCGTCGACATCGACGTTTTCGACCGGACAGCCGACGATGTTGGTGGTGAGATAGACGCCAGGCGCCTCGTCGAGCGCGACGCGCGCGATGACGAACGGCACCTCCATGTCGCTAGTCCAAGGCTGATGGTTGATCGTGAACGTGTCCACCCTGCCTGTGCCCGGCACGGCAAAGGGCGCGACGGCTTCCGATTGACAATGACGGCAGATTTCGCGCGGGGGATGGGTGAAGCGTCCGCAATCGTCGCAGCGGGTGATGAAGAGCTTGCCCTCCGCGCCGCCGGTCCAGAATGCACGGTTTTCCGCGTCCAGCCGCGGTGCGGGGCGTTGCCAGCTCATGGCTCTTCTCTAGCGGTCCGGCGACGCGATCCAAACGCCAATGAGGCGGCATCGCAGCGGCGATTTGCCCCGGGCGTACCATTGATCGGGAGCGGGCGCCCCGCCAAGGCAGGCCTTCAGGGCTTTAGGAGACGCATGATGGCTGACGTTCTGGGCTATGTCGGCAAAAGGGTGATCGTCACCGGCTGCTTTTCGGGAATGGGCGAGGCCACGGCGCGGCTGCTGCTTGATCTGGGCGCCGAAGTTCACGGGTTCGATTACAAGGACACGAGCCTGAAGCTCACCTCCTTTACCAATGTCGACCTGCGCGACCCGGCGTCGATCGATGCGAGCGTCGCCAAGCTCGGCGGCAAGGTCGATGCCTTGTTCAACTGCGCAGGCCTGCCTCACACTTTCCCCGCGCTCGAAGTGATGAAGGTGAACTTCCTCGGCACGCGTCACCTGACCGAGCAAGTACTGCCGCTGATGAGCGAAGGCGGCGCGGTCGTGTCAATCGCGTCGAACGGCGGGCTCGGCTGGAGCCGCAACATTCCAGCCAATATGGAGCTGATCGCGACGCCGGGCTTTGCCGGCGGCCTCGATTGGTGCGAGCGCAACGCCGACAAGGTCGGCGGCGGCTATGCCTTCTCGAAAGAGAACATCATCGTCTGGACGCAATTCACCGCGGCGCAGACGATCAAGCGCGGCATTCGCCTCAACTGCACCCTTCCCGGCCCGACGCAGACGCCGATGATGAAGGATTTCCACGAGGCGTCGGGCAAGGACATGGTCGATTCCATGATGGGTCCGATCGGCCGCTACAGCACGCCGGAAGAACAGGCCGCGCCGCTGGTGCTGCTCAACAGCGACCTGGCGAAGATGATCAACGGCGTGGTGCTGCCCGTCGATGGCGGGTTCATGGGCGCGCTCGCCACCGGCCAGGTCGACCTTTCGCGGATGATGGCGAAGAAAGGCTGACGCCGGCCATGAACTTCGATCTTTCGGACGAGCAGGAGATGGTGCGCGAGACGTTCGCGCGCTTCTTCGACGAGACGAGCACGCCGCAGGCAATCCGCGAGGCAGAAGCCGGCGATGCCGTCGACCGAACGCTCTGGCGGGGACTCGGCGAACTCGGCGCCTTCTCGCTCCGCGTTCCCGCCGAGGCCGGTGGGCTGGGTCTCGGCACTTTCGACGCTGCGGTGGTGATGGAGGAAGCCGGCAGGACGCTGGCGCCGGGTCCGCTCGCTGAAACCATCCTCGCCGCACGCCTGATCGCGATGCTCGGCGGTGATGCGCATGCGCAAATGTTGGAACGGGTCGTGACCGGCGAGACGGTCGCGAGCCTCGCCTTCCACGATATTGCCGAACGGCCGGTACAGTTCGTTGCCGCTGGTGCTGCTGCCGAATTGGTGGTCGCCCGGCGGGGCTCCGAAATCTTGCTGCTGTCGAACTCTGGCGGCACCGACAAGGCAGAGCCGAACCTGGCTTCGCTGGCTTTAGCGGAACTGGATCTGGCCTCGCTCGAAGCGAGAGTGATCGGATCGGATGCGGCTGCGACGGAGCTGTTCGCCGCAACAGTTGAGGAATGGAAGCTCCTCATCGCCGCGGCCCTTGCCGGCCTGGGGCGGCAGGCGCTCAAGCTGGCAGCGGCCTATGCCAGCGAACGCGAGCAATTCGGGCAGCCGATCGGCCAGTTCCAGGGCATCAGCCATCCGCTCGCCGACTGTCTGTGCGAAGTGGACGGCGGCCGGCTGCTGGTCTGGAAGGCCGTGCGCGACATCGCCGACGGAAATCCGGATGCCGGCGCCAACGTCTCGCTCGCGGCCTGGTGGAATGCGGGGGCGGCGTCGCGTGCGGCCAGCCAAGCGCTGCAGACCTTCGGTGGCTATGGCCTGACGACTGAATACGACATCTATCTTCATACTTTGCGCGCCAAGGCCTGGCCGCTGGTCTGGGGCGATCCGGAGCGCTGGCTCGAGGAGGCCGGTCGGCGCTTCTATGGAGGCGAGCGCGTCTCCCTGCCCAACGTCGGCCAGGTCTCCGTCGACTTCGACATCGGCGAGGAAGCACGCGCGGTCATGGCGGAAATCGACGCCTTCATGGCGGCGAACGTCACGCCGGAAATGCGCGAGCGTTTCCACTATAGCTGGGAAGGCTTCATCCCCGAGCTGCACAAGAAGCTTGCAGAGGCCAACCTGCTGTTCGTCGGCATTCCAGAACTCGGCGGTCGCAAGGTCGGCCCCTATGCCACCAGCGCGGCGCGGGGCGCATTTGAGAAGCACGGCTACAACAACCCCGCCGCCAGCGTCGCCGAAATGGTCGGCCTGACCATCGCGCGAGCCGGCTCGGCCGAACTCAAGGAAGAAGTGCTGTCGAAGATCATGGCCGGCGACGCGATCGCCAGCCTCGGCTATTCCGAGCCTGGGTCGGGCTCCGACGTGTTCGCGGCCAAGACAAAGGCAACGCCGGACGGCAATGGCTGGCGGATCGACGGCACCAAGATGTTTACCAGCGGCGCCGACATTACCGATTATGTGCTGATGCTGACTCGTACCGACCCCGACGTGCCTAAGCACAAAGGCCTGACGATGTTCATCGTGCCGATGTCGGCCGACGGCGTGACCGTGCAGCCGGTCTATACCTTCCAGGACGAGCGCACGAACATCACCTTCTACGACAATGTGAAGGTGCCCGACAGCTGGCGCCTCGGCGAGGTCAATGGCGGGGTGCGCACCATGTCGGTGGCGCTGGAGCTCGAACATGCCGGCAGCTTCGCCGGGCCGATGGAATTCACTGTAGAGGCCGCTGAGGCGCTGGCGCGCAAAATCAAAGCGCCCGGCCGAGGCAAGCTGATCGACGAGCCTCGCGCGCGCGCGCGGCTCGCGCGGGCGTGGGCGAATGTCGAAGTGTCGCTGCTGCTCGAATATCGCGCGCTATGGGCTGCAGCCGAAAAGAAGCCGAACCTTGCCTATGGCCCGATGGCCAAGATGTTCTCGTCGGAGAAATTCCTCGAAGACGCGCGCGACCTGCTGGAGCTGACGGCGCCGCTTTCGCTAACCAAACGCAAGGGCGCGGCCGCCCTGGTCAACCAGTCCTATCGTCACGCGCACGGCACGCGCATCTACGGCGGCACCAGCGAAGTCCACCGCTCGATGATCGCCGAGCGGGCGCTGGGCATGCCGCGAACCCGGGCGTAGGAACGAGGCATGACAGACGAAGCCCAGTTGCTGACCGAGCGCGACGGACGCGTTCTGATCGTCACCCTCAACCGCCCCGAGAAGCTCAACGCGCTGTCCGGAGAGATCATGCGCGGGATCGAGCAGGCGCTCGATCAGTTCCGTGACTCGCCTGAGCTGGCTGTCATGCTGATCCGCGCCAATGGTCGCTATTTCAGCTCTGGTGCGGACATGCGCGGCGGCTCGCCGGCAGACCAGCCGCGCACGCCGAGCGGCATCCGCGAGGACCATCGCCGCGGATTGCACGGCATGCACCGCATCTATGACGAGATGGAGCATATCGAGAAGCCGATCGTGTGCGCCATTCACGCGACCTGCGTTGGCGGCGGGCTTGAATTGGCGCTCTCCTGCGACTTCCGTCTGGCGGCGAGGAGCGCCGCCTTTTCCTTTCCGGAAGGCCTGTTCGGCGTGCTACCGGCCTCCAATGGGGTGAGCCGGCTGACGCGCATCTGCGGCCCGCATTGGGCTCGCTGGCTGATCATGGGCAATCAGAAGGCCGACGCCGAACGCGCCCTGATCATGGGACTGGTGCACGACGTGCTGCCCGATGATGGCTTTGCCGAGGCCGCCCTCGCCTTCTGTCGCCATCTGACCAAGAGCGACCCGGAGCAGATGGCGGCGGCCAAGATCGCGATCGAGATCGCCGCGGAAGTGGGCCCGGAAATGGGCCGCCATGTCGAGCGCATGGCCAACAGCGCGCTGATGCTGAGCCCGAGCTATCTCGCGCGTATCGAGGCCTATGTGAAGGGTATCGGCAAGAAGGGCTAGCGGCCGCTAGCGCTGCGCCGACCGGCGATATTCGCGAATGCCCAGTTCGAGCAGCCGGGCTTCAGCCTCCAGGAAATGCGCGACGTCCGGCGCAAACTCGCCTGGAACCACTTTTGCGAGGGTACGGTCTGTGACCACCGCGATCATGCGCTCAATCCCGGTGTACAGCACTGTCGCCATGCCGGCGGCGGAGGTTTTCACTACCTTCGGATCATGGCCCATCTGGCGAATGATGTTGCGGATCACGGGTTGGGCCGAGCGAACCCTGTGCGCCATCATTCGAGCATCCTGCCGGTCGGACATCGTGTTGCGCAGATGAAGAATGCGCGTGTGGCGCTGCCAGAAATCGTGGAAGGCCGACACGAACATGGCGGAGCGCTCCCCGAGCTCCTCATCCGGCCACGGCTCCCGCAGCATCTTCAGATATGATGCCTCGGCCTCCGCGGCCACCGGCTCCAGCACAGCCAGCAGCAACTCGGTCAGGTCCGCGAAATAGCTGTAGATGGAAGTCATGCCGAGCGAGGCGCGGCGTGCAACCTCACTTAAGGAGACTCCGCTGTCTTCCTCCGATTGAAGAACGGCGACGGTGGCCGCAAGGATGCGATCGCGCGTGTCGCGCCCCTTTTTGCCCAGGCGCTGACCGTTCAGGTTGTGGCTGACCCGCCGCGTGGTTGTCGGCTTCGGCTTTGCCGGTCCTGATCGAGCCGGGATATGCACCGTCTCCACCCCTGCTGCCTTGCTCATGCCGCGCGCCACGCCACGAGTTTGGTCTCGAGATACTCCTCGATGCCCTCCAGTCCCCATTCCCGGCCCAAGCCGCTAGCCTTGTAACCGCCAAAGGGAATGTCGCCCGCGATGCACATGCCGCCATTCACGCTGATCGACCCGGCGCGGATGCGGCGCGCGATCCGCATCGCCCGGTCCAGATCAGCCGAGACGACGCCACCCGACAGTCCATATTGGCTGTCATTGGCGATGCGCACCGCATCGTCATCATCCTCGAACGGGATGACGACGAGCACCGGCCCGAATATCTCTTCCTGGGCGATCCGCATGTCGTTGGTGACGTCGGCGAAGCAGGTCGGCTCGATGAAGAAGCCCCCGCCCTTGTCCGGCCGCGCCTTGCCCCCGGCGATCAGCGTCGCACCTTCCTGTTGCCCCAGCTCGATATAGGACAGTACCCGATCCTTCTGACGCTGGCTTACCACCGGCCCCATGATGTGCTGCGGGTTGTCGAAATCGCCCCAATTTTCGCCGAAGCCGACATAGGCGCGGCGCAGGATCTCGACTGCCTCGGCGTAGCGGCTCCTGGGCACCAGCAGGCGCGACTGAACAGCGCAGCCCTGCCCCGCATGGAACAGCAACATCGACTGCGCGATTTCTTGGGCGAAGTTCGGCGCGTCCTCGAGCACGATCTTGGCGGACTTGCCGCCCAGTTCCAGGAACACGCGCTTCAGCGTCTTGGCGCCCTGCTCCATGATGCGCTTGCCGACGCCGGTCGAACCGGTGAAGGAAATCAGGTCGACCCGAGGATCGTTGACCAGCATTTCACCGGCAAGCGCCGGGTCGGAACCGCAGACCACGTTTAAAACGCCATTCGGGAATCCCGCCTCGCGCGCAAGTTCGCCGAAAATCGCGCCCTCTCCGGGCGTGTTCGGCGCCGGTTTCAGGATGACGGTGCAGCCCGCCAGCAACGCCGCCACGACCTTGCCGATGTTGACGAACAAGGGCACGTTCCAAGGCGTGATCGCGCCCACGACGCCGATCGGCTCATAGAGCGCCATGCGGTCGTGCGAGGACCCGAAGTGTTCACGCGAGCCGTACGGCCGCTGCCACTCCAGCCTCGGGAAGACCCTGAGGTAATCGTCCCACGCCTCCAGCGCCATGGCGACATGAGCGCGGCTGACGGCGCCAAGAGGCGCGCCGGCTTCGTGCCGGGCCAGGTCGGAGAGGCGGTCATAATTCGCCTCGAACAGGTCGCGCAGCCTGGTAACCAGCTCCAACCGCTTGCACGCGTTTTCCGGATTGCCCCAATCGGTGTGATCGAAGGCCCGACGCGCGGCCGCGATGGCTGCCTCTACGTCTTCGGCCGAGGCATCCGCCGCCTTGCCGACGACATCGCCCGTCCATGGGCCGATCACGTCGTAGATCTTGCCGCCGGCAGCGGGGCGCAACTCACCATCGATGTAAAGGAGGGCGTCGGGGAGCGTGGTCATGAAGCGGCTTTCCGTGTCAGGCCTTTTTTATGGCGGCGGGAGCGCGAAGCTCGACCTTGCCGATATGAAGATCGGCCGGCGTGTCGAGTATCGCACGAAACGTGTCGGTGACGGAATTGTAATGCGATAAGGGCGCGTTGCGCACGTCGAGCCCGACCTTCGCGTTCTCCTGGACGAAGCGCATCGTCGCTTCGATCGGCCAGGGCGGCGGCGCCTTGCTCTCGTCATACATGCGTCCGGCCTGCACGACAGTGGCGCGAATGCCATCGGCTTCGAGTTCGCGGTTCCACATGTCGGATATCAGCTCGATGGCGGACTTCGTGCCGGCATAAAGCCAGAGCATCGGCATCTTGAGCGGCGCGGATTCGCTCGTCACGTTGATGATATGTCCGCCGCCGCGAAGCAGCGGCAGCGCCTCGCGCGCGCACAGGACCGGCCCGGCCACATTGGTGTGGAGATGGGCGAAGATGGTCTCGTCCCGGGCATCGGCCAACGAGAATGGCTCGTAGACCGCGGCATTGTTGATCAGCACGTCGATTTTGGGACAGCGGCGGCCGAGTTCGCCGAATGCCGTCCGGACGGACGCAGGATCGCCGACATCGCACTGCAGCGCAAAATGCGGCTCGCCCAGCTCCGCCGCCACTGCTTCTACTTTCGCCAAAGTCCGGCCGAGCAGGACCACTTGCTCGCCGTCAGCGGCGAAGCGGCGAGCCAGGGCGCGGCCAAGACCGTCGCCTGCGCCGGTGATGACGATCGTCTTTGCTACCATCTCATGTCCATCCCGTTGGGGAACCCTCAGGCGCCGGTCTCGCGGAAGGTCGGCGGATAGACCGACAGATCACCGGTGTAGGCGATCCCGTCCTGCCACTGCTCATCGCCGCTGATCCGCCGGAAGAAGTGGACCGTGCGCGCCACCGAGCCCGCGGCCGAGCGCGGTTCCATCGCGATGCCGCTCGGGCTGACGCCCCGGGCCCGGGCGCTGAAGTCCATGATCGTGAAGCGAAGATCGTCGGTCTGCTGGGCGCACATGACGATGTCGCTGCCGGGGCAATAGCGCCGTGGCTCGATCTGCACCGGAGTCAGCCGGCCCCGCCGCATACCGACGAAACCGGGCACGTCCGACACTTCGGGGATGTGCACATTCTCGTACCAATCGTGATACTCGCGCTCCATCCCGGCGACGTAGTTGCCGATGACGATGAACATGCCGGAGATCGGCTTGTCGGGGTGGCGATTCCCGCTCCAATACCAGTCGCGATACATCTTGTAGCTATGGATGCGCTCGCTCTCGGTCGTATCGTCGATCAGCCCGGCATCGCGCGCCTCCGCCAACAGCGGCCCGAGCGCGGGAATATCGATCTCGGGATGGTCCAGCTCGAACTGGTAGACGCTCATGAAGCGCCATGGCTGCGGGATGTCGGGCATCACCTGCTCCGCCGTCCGCTCGAAACGGTCCGCGGCGACGAAGCCGCGCAGGCGCGACAGATCCTCGCGATGCTTGCCGTCGAACCAGGCCGCGTAAGCATCTTCCTGACCCGCCGGCACATTATGCAGATGGAGAGTCGTGTATCCGGTCACTGGTCGCTACCCGTTCAGCGGTTGACGTCGACCACGACCCGCCCCCGGATCTTGCCGTCGAGCAGGTCGGCCGCAGCGGCGGGCGCCTCGCTCAGGCCGATCTCGGTGGCGATCACCTCCAGCTTCGAAGGGTCGAGGTCGCGGGCGAGCCGCTGCCACGCCTTCAGCCGCGGCGCTTTGGGCGCCATCACGCTGTCGACGCCCAGCAGACGAACGCCGCGAAGGATGAAAGGCATGACCGTCGCTGGGAAATCCGCACCCTGGGCAAGGCCGCAGGCCGCAACCAGGCCGCCATATCGGGTCTGGGCGCAGGCATTGGCGAGCGTGTGGCTGCCGACCGAATCGATCACACCGGCCCAGCGCTCCTTTTGCAGGGGCTTGCCGGGCGCGGCGAGTTCGGCGCGGTCGATCATGCTTTCGGCGCCAAGCTGAGTCAGATAATCGTTTTCAGTCGTCTTGCCGGTGGATGCCACAACCCGGAAGCCGGCTGCCTTGAGCAAGGCCACCGCGACAGAACCGACGCCGCCGGTCGCACCGGTCACGAGCACTTCGCCCTGGTCCGGCGTCAGTCCCGCATCGACAAGGGCATCGACGCAAAGCGCGGCCGTGTAGCCGGCCGTCCCGATCGCCATCGCCTGGCGCGGCGTGAATGCGGAGGGAAGCGGCACCAGCCAGTCGCCCTTCAGGCGCGCGACCTGCGCAAGCCCGCCCCAATGAGTTTCGCCCACACCCCAGCCATTCAGAACGACCGCGTCACCAGCCTTCCAGTCGCCATGCGAGGACTCGCGGACCGTGCCGGCGATATCGATGCCGGGCACCATCGGGAATTTGCGGACGACGGGACTTTTGCCGGTGATGGCGAGGCCGTCCTTATAATTCAGCGTCGAATATTGCACGTCGACGGTGACGTCGCCCTCGGGCAGCGACGCCTCGTCAATTTGGGTTAGAGCGACAGACTGACCGGCATCGGACTTGTCGATCTGGACGGCTGAGAACATGGGTGCCCCTTGCTCGAATGATGACTTTCCGAGCCGTTTGATCCAGCCGGGCGCGCTTGGCTATCGCCTAAGCACGTCCCCGCGGATTCATCGCCCCCCCGCTAACGCCCGTAATGGCTGGTCGCCCTCGTGCGAGCCGACCCGGCGCGCGAGTTCCGGATAGCGTTCAGCTCGCATCGTCCCGAACATCGACATGCGAAGCGCTTCATCGACGAAGCGGCGGGCCAGTTTCCGCCGCTCTTCGTCGCTCTTCTCATGCGCCTTCGCCCATACGGGCCACAGGAAGTTGGCCGACAGCGTCATCAGGGTGACGATCTCGCTGTCGATCCCCGGCACCGCATATTCCGTCTCCGCGAACGCCCGGAACGACTCCAGATATTGATGCATGAAGCGGTCCTCGTCGGGATGCTCGGAGGCGAGCAGCTGCAGAAACCAGATACGGCACAACGCCGGATTATTGATGGCGAAATCCGCCAGCGCCTGGGTCAGGGCGAGGACGTCTATCTCGATGACGTCCTTTGCGGCGACCGCTTCGGAACTGCCGAACGTCGCCTCGAACAGCATGTTCGAAACCGATTCAAGCGTCGCTTCGACCAGCTTTTCGCGCGTGGAAAAACGCTGATAGGCCGTGCCGCGATTGACCCCGGCCAGCTGCGCTACCTCCGACAAGCTTAGCCCATCGGGCCCGTCCCGCGCGATCAGGGTACGTGCCGCGGCGAGGATCGCTTCGCGTGTCGCAACAGGGTCGCGCGTCCGTCGCCTCGGCTTCTGATCCATCAGCTCAACTCCATAGGACGGCGGCTCCGCCACTATCACAATCGGGGCGCAAATCCGCTCTAATGCTGGTTAGCAAGCAATCTGGTTGCCAGCTGACGCAACTCAGCCGTCTTGATCTTGTCCGTGCCAGTCAGCTCGACGTCGTCCTCGGTCAGGATCAGCACGCGCCTGGGCACTTTGTAGCTTGCCAGATGCTCTCGCGCGAACGCTCGGACGCCGTCCTCGTCCAGCAATTCGCCGTCCCGCGGCACGATGCACGTGACAACCAATTCCCCCAATGTGTCGTGAGGGATGCCGACGGTCTGCGAGCGGCGAACCGCGGGATGACGCCTGATCGTTTCGTCGATCTCCAATGGCGAGACATTCGCGCCGCCGGTCTTGATGATGTCGTTGAGTCGACCTTCCCAGAACAAGAGCCCGTCCTGGTCGAGATACCCGCCATCCCCAGTCCGCAGGAACCCCTCTTCGTCCAGCGTATCGGCCAGCGGGACGCCGAGATAGCCGAGCATCAGCGTCGGCCCCTTGACGGCGACCTCGCCGCGCTCGCCGAGCGGCATCGTCGCGCCGGAAAGCGGGTCGACGATCTTGATCACGTTGCCGGGCAGAGGTGGCCCATGACTGCCGCGCGTCGTTTCGTCGGGCGTGTTCGCCGGGAAGCCGGTAACCAGCGTGAATGTTTCGGTATTGCCGAAGCAATTGCGCATCTCGACATAGGTCGAGGCGACCGTCGGGTGCGCGGCGATCGGCGATCGGTGGTCGATCTGGACCAGCGAGGACAGGTCCGCGCTCGCCCAGTTCGGCGCCTCGATCAGTTGCGCCCATTGATGCGGCCAGGCGAACATGAAGGTCGCGCGCTCCCTCTCGATCAGATCCAGGGCTTCGACGGGATCGAACGTGCGCTGCAGCACCAGGCATCCGCCCGCTGCCAGCGTCGCCCCGAGAGCCAGGGCGTAATTGCCGGACCAGAAGAAGCCGTTTGCGCTCCAGTAGCGCGTATCCGTGGCGAGGTCCTGCAGCCGCGCCATACGCCACATCTGGATCGTCACGCCGCGATGGGCAGACAATATCCCTTTCGGCTTCGCGGTCGAACCTGACGAAAAGAACAGCACCGCAGTGTCGGCGGGCATCACCTGTCCGGATCGCGCGGCGATCTGACGGGGTGGAACGCGCTCGCCTCTCCGGAGGAAATCCTGCCAGGACTCAATCGCGCCATGCGCCGACGCCAGATCGAGCAGTGCCACATGCCGGAGATACGGCAGCGTTTCCGAAACGATCGCGCCGACCTCGCCTTGCGCGATGGCAGGATCGATGCCGGAGAGCAGCGCGGCGTAGTCCTTCTTCAAGACTCGGGCCTCGCCGAGCAGGATGGTGCAGGCGCTGGCCTGAAGCAGATATTCCAGCTCCGCCGCGGTCGAAAAAGTGCTCAAAGGCGCAGCGACGCCACCAGCCATGGCAACACCGAACACGGTCGACAGAAACTCGGCGCGATTGGACATGAGGATCCCCACGCGCTCGCCCTTGCCAAGTCCGGCGCCAACAAGAGCCCTAGCGACATTGAGCGATTGTTCGCGGAGTTCAGTATAGGTCCAGCGCAGCACGGTGCCGTCGGGCCGATGCTCGACCAGCGCTTCCCGTTCCGAATAGCGGGCGCACACCTCGTCCAAAAAGCCGGGAAATGTCAGGGCGCCCAGCGCTGGCTCTTCGGAAATCGGCGCCCCGCGCGCGACCGACATGCGGCCGTCGGTCACGAGACGCGATGTCGCCGGTGAGGGTGCGGAAGCTTCTGCTGCAACGGACATGGCCGATCTGAACCCCGATCGCGGACGGCGGTCAACCGGAAGCGGGGGAGTCGCGTGCAAGTTTCGCAGTGACGATGCCTCCCGCGCGTCGACCCCGGCGGATCGTCCGGGCGGTTAAATGCTCCTTTGTTTGGCGGTCACGGAGCGTTGATTTAGGAGAAGTCAGAGGGGGATTTTCTTGGCGCACAGGGTCTTGCGGATCGGCGTTTTGGGAGGTGGGTCGTGGGGCACGACCGTCGCCAACCTCGTCGCGGCACGTGCACCGACGATCCTTTGGGCGCGCGACGCTGCTGTGGCGAGAGAGATCGCCGAACGCCACAGCAATGAGCGCTACCTTCCCGGCGCGCGTCTTTCAAAAGCGTTGCGGGCAACGGCAGACATCGGTGAAGCCGTCTCGAACGCCGATGTCCTGGTGATCGGCGTGCCGTCGCAGGGAATGCGGCAGACCGCGATCGAGGTCCGCCGCCACATCCGCCCCTGGGTGCCGGTGATCAGCCTGGCCAAGGGCTTCGAAACGGATACGGGCCTTCGCATGACGCAAGTCATCGGCCAGGAGTTGCCCGGCCATCCGCTAGGCGTTCTCACCGGCCCCAATCTGGCCGGAGAGATTCTGGCCGGCATGGCGGCCGCGAGCGTGCTGGCGATGGAAGACGAAGTCATCGTCGCCGAGCTGCAGCGCCTTTTCCGCGGCGGCCTGTTTCGCGTCTATACCAATACCGACCTGACCGGCTCGGAACTTGGCGGCGCGCTGAAGAATGTGTTCGCCATTGCCGCGGGCATGGGCGATGGGCTGGGCGCGGGCTTCAATACGCGCAGCGCGCTCCTGACTCGCAGCATCGCGGAGATGACACGGCTGGGCGTGGCGCTCGGCGGCCGACCCGAAACCTTTACGGGGCTTACCGGCCTGGGCGATCTAATCACCACCTGCACCAGCCCGTTGAGCCGCAACCGGACGGTTGGCTTCGAATTGGGCAAGGGCCGCAGTCTGCAGGACATCATCGCCGGAATGAACCAGGTTGCCGAAGGCGTGAAAAGCAGCGGCCCGATCTACCAAGCGGCGAAGGCGCTTGGAATCGAGGTGCCAATTATCACAGAAGTCTATAGAGTCGTTCATGAAGGGCGCAGCCCAAGCTCTGCTTTCCGAGGCCTGCTGCGCCGCGGCGCCGGGTCCGAGGCCGAGCCGGGCTGACCTAGCGGGAGAGGAGGCATCGGCATGGCTTCGCGACGATTAGCCGCCACGGCTGACATCGCCAGCGCAGCCAATGCAGGCGACAAGCTTTACCTCGCGGCCTTTGAGGGTGCCTGCGAGCGCAGACTGATCGAGCACTGGCTTCGCGATCAGGGTGAAGATCCGGAGAGGAATGCCATCTTTTACCCGCGGGCCCGCGACCTGCCGGTGTCGCCTAAACTCGCCCAGGCCTTGTCGGACGCCGCGCCCTTTTCCGATGCGACCCTGTTCACACCCGTCCGGATCGCTTGGCTGCCGAAGCAGCGCCAAGGCCAACGCAGAGCGCGCTGGCGCGATCTCCTCAAGCTGAACAATCCCCGCAACCCCAGCGAGCGCCGCAAGGCGCAGCTTGCGGAAAGTGCGCCCGATCGTTGGCAAGTGATCGCTGGTGAGCCTGCCCGCTACGGCGAGTTGCGTCAGCGTTGGCAAGCGCGCATGGCAGCGCCCGCGGAAAATGAAGGCCCGCCGGCCCTCGCCCGCTTCATCGCCCGCCAGGCTGAACTCGCGCTCGAACGCGCCGAGTATCGGGCCCAGGGCCTGCGCTACAAGGTTCCGCGTGTCGTCAAGGAGGATGTCGCGCAATTGCCCTCCTTCACCCGCGGCATCTCGCAACTTGCCGCCACGCTCCATCGCGATGAGAAGTCGGTGTTCACAGAGGCCGTCGAGTATCTCGACGAGTTGCGAACAGCTCATGATCCATTCGTGCTCGACCTCGCCGCACGGGTCTTTCACTGGCTTTATTCGCGCAGCTATGGCGAGGTCGATCTCGTCGGCGACCAGATCGAGGCGCTGCGCCAGACGTTCGAGCGGCATCCAGTGCTGCTGCTGCCGTCGCACAAAACCAATCTCGACAGTCCCGTCGTCGAGTCGGTGCTGGCCCAGAACGGCCTGCCGCCGCCGACGCTCTTCGCCGGGATTAACATGGCCTTCTGGCCCGTCGGTCCCCTGATGCGGCGCGCTGGCCGCGTGTTCCTGCGCCGCAAGATTTCCGACAATCCGGTGTACAAATTCGCTTTGCGCGAATGGCTGGGATACCTGATCGAGAAAAGGTTCAACCTTGAATGGTTTCCTGAAGGCACGCGCTCGCGCACAGGCAAATTGCTGCCGCCCAAGGTCGGGCTGCTGTCATACGCCGCCGACGCCTATCGACAGGGCCATATCGAGGACCTGATGCTGGTGCCGATCGCCATCGTCTACGATCAGGCGATGGACGTCGTTGACTTCGCCCGGGAAGCGCAGGGCACCGAGAAGAAGGCGGAAGGCTTCGGCTGGATGCTGCGCGGCCTGCGTGACTCGCGAAAGCCGCTGGGCAAGGTCTATCTGCGCGTCGGCGAGCCGCTGTCGATGCGCGCGAGCCTCGGTGACCCGGATGCGGAAGCATCGCCGGCCGAGCAGAAGCTCGCGTTGCAGAAGCTCGCGCTGGCTGTCGCATGGCGGACCAACCAGGTCTCTCCGATTACGGGCATTGCCGTCGTGTCGCTGGCACTGCTCGCAGCGGGCGAACGTGCCGTCACCCTCCCCCGAATCTTGAGCTACGTGCAACTCGTCGTTTTGCACGCCCAGCAGCGCGGACAGCCGCTCACCGACACCGCTGCGCTCGATACGCCCGAACAGGTGCTCGATGTGCTTGCCGAGCTGATCCGGACAGGCGTCGTCTCATGCTTCGATCAGGGGCCGCAGACGGTCTATTCCGTGGCCGGCGGCCAGCATCTGGCGGCCGCGTTTTATCGCAATTCGATGCTTCATTTCGTGCTCGACCGGGCCATCGGAGAATGGGCGGTGCTGGCGGCCGCCGAAGTGCCGCCGGGCGATCGGATCGAGCGATTTCATCAAGCCGCGCTGGAGCTTCGCGAGGCACTGAAGTTCGAGTTTTTCTTTCGCGAGCGACAGGAGTTCCTGGGCGAGTTGGATGCAGAAATGACGCGGATCAACGGCAAGTGGCAAGAGATGCTAGTGGCCGGCGGCGACCCCATAAAGGTTCATCGCGAGATATTCGGCCTGGGCATCGCCCACGCCGTGCTACGGCCCTACATCGAAGCCTATCACGTCGTCGCAGATGTCCTGCTTCATGAAGCGCCGGACGCTCCGTTCGACGAGGCGGGTTTCTACGACAAATGCCAGCGGCTGGGGCGGCAATATCTGCTCCAGCGCGAGCTCCGGAACCCGGAGTCGGTGTCGAAGCCGCTGTTCCAGACCGGGGTCGAACTCGCACGCATCCTGAAGCTGACCGAGCCGGGGCCCGATATTATGGAGCGCCGTGCTCAGTTCGCCGCGCGCTCACGCGCTTCGCTGGCGCGCGTCGACAAGGCCGAGGAAGCCGCGGGAAGAGAAATGACCCGGATCGTCTAGGCGGCCGGGTGCAAGTCCAGCCAGGCGACCAGGTCATCGAGCACCTCCTCCCGCTCCGGCTCATTGTAGATCTCGTGGCTGAGAACCTCATAGGTCTTGATCGTCTTGTCGCCTGCGCCGATCGCCGCATAGATGTCGCGATTGGCATCGACCGGGATCAGCGCATCGGCGGTGCCGTGCTGGATCAGCACCGGCACCTGCATGGCGCCTGCATGGCTGCGATAGCTGCCGGCAGCGGCGATCATCTCTCCGACCGTGCGCGCCGGCACCTTGCCGGTCGTCACCAGCGGATCGGCGACATAGGCCGCGACAACGGCCGGATCGCGGCAGATGGCTTCGGGCGGCAAAGCGATGGTCCCGGCGCCAGGAGCGAGCGCGGACATCACGCGCAAGATCACTCGCTGCAATTTTGGAACCACCCCGCCGATCGCTGGGCCGGAAAGGATGAGGCCCGACAAGTCTTGGGGAAAGCGCAGGGCATACCCGAACGCGACTGCCCCGCCCATGCTGTGCCCGAGCAGCTTCACGCGCCCGCCGGACTGCTCCCTGCGGACCTGGTCGACCAGACCGTGAAGATCGTCGATTACCCAGGCCATGCGGTCGATGATCGCGCGCTTGCCGCCCGACTTGCCGTGGCCGCGATGGTCGATCGCGTAGACCGCGAAGCCCAGCGGCACCAACCGGCCCACGACGTTGCCGTAGCGCCCGCCATGCTCGCCATAACCATGGGCAATGACCAGCGTGTCGCGCGGCTTCCCTTCCGGCAACCACGTGCGGGCGAAAAGCTCGATGCCGCCCCGGCCGGGGATCGTCCATTCACGGCTGGGCTGCAGCGTCATTCTGCGCCTTCCGGGGAGGGCCAGTTGGCGAGCGTGTCGGTATAGAGTTGGCGCACTTCCTCGATTTTCTGGCTCATGGTGCGCGGTGTCCAGTCGTCGACCGGGATGGGCGGAAGGACCGCGACATCAACAGTGCCGGGCCGCAAGGCGGCGCCGTTGCGTGCGGCGACGTCCAGAGCATTGCGGATGACGATCGGAATGATCGGCACGCCGGCTGCCATCGCCATGTGGAACGCGCCCTTCTTAAAAGGACCGACGGATTGGAGATTTCCCACCGTCCGCGTGCCTTCCGGCGCGAGGATGACCGAATAGCCCTCCTTCTGCACCGCATCGATCACGGGCTTGAGCGCCTCCGCAGCCTTGGCGCGGCTGCCCTGCTCGCGGTCCAGGAGCACGGTCGGCATTAGCTGCTGCACCAGCTTGCCGATCGGATTATTGCCCATCTCCTTCTTCGCAAGCGCGACATAGTCCGTCTTCACCAGCACCGCGGCGAACATGCCGTCATAAAGATTGCGGTGATTGAAAATGAAGATCGCCGGCCGCCGTGCCATCAGGTTGCTGCGCCCCCAGACGCGTAGTTTCACGCCGGCCATCTGGAGCTGCATGTTCATCCAGGTCGGCATGACGGTGTTGGCAAGCGTGCGCCGGTCGCGGGTGACGGCGCCGACCGCCAGGCCGGTCTGCAGGATCGGCATCAGCGTCGACAAGCCTGCGATGTTGCGGGCGAAGTCGACCGGTTTCGAGCTGCCGCGCGTCGTCAGGCGCAGCACCGGCCATTTGTGGTTTTTGGCCGCATTGGCCAGTTCGGAGCCGGGATTGACCGGGTGGGGATGGCCCACCGCTTCCATAAGCGCAACCTCTTCAGAGCCATCCGCATAGAAATGCGTGTCGGCAAGCGAGCTGCCATGTTCGTCGACGAAGCGCTTGATCGCGGCGACCTTCCCCTTGCCGTACAGCGTCTCGCCGACCACCTTTCCGGTGAGCTTGCCGTCGACCACTTCCAGCTGGCTACACAGCAGATGCTCGATGCCGAGCGATCGCACCGTGGCCTCGGCCTGGAAACGGCTCGCAGAGGTCGCCACGACGATGGTGTGCCCGGCCCGCCGATGCGCCGCGACGATCTGGAGCATTTCGGGGAATACGCTGTCCTGGATCGCGTTCTCGAACAGATAGGCGCCCAGATCCTCCATCTCGGTTTCCGTCTTGCCGGCCCAGCGCGCGAACGCCTGCGCCAGCATTTCATTGGCTTCGACGATCTTGGCCATCGTCTTGAAGGTCGTGCCGAAAGCCTCGGTGATCTCGTCGCGCGAGACTTCCTTCCGCTTCATCCGCTCCTTGAACAGCATGCCGCCCGACAGGCCGCCGATCAGCGTGCCGTCGAAATCGAAGGCCGCGATCACCCTGGGCCCTTGCGGCCCCTGTTCGATGTCCTGGATAAGCTTATCCAGCGACATCTTCTGTTCGGGCAGCAGGGCGTTGAGCATGCGCTCGGTCGCCTTGGCATAGGCGTTGAACCCGGCCATCGGATCGAACGGCCATGCAAAGGGCGCGAGCGACACCGGCTCGCCTGCGGTCGTTTGCGCCGACGCACTCAGCGACTGATTTTCCTTTTCCGACATGACACCATCCCCATTCCGGCACAGCCTGGCGAGCCCGGTGCGCAGCTCCGCCTCGATAGCCGATCATGTCGGAGGCTGCCACGACGCGCGCCACCGCGGGGGCGATAAGTAGGCAATAAAGCCTGTCGCTGCTTTCGTGGCGCGATAATCGGTGCGCAAGAAGGTAAAGACCGGAAGGAGCTGCACATGCGACAATTGTCGATGGCCGATGCGATTTTCGTCATGACCGAAAGGCCTGCGCGCAACACTCAGCATATTGGTATGGTGTTCGTCTTCGATCCGTCGACCGCATCGGGCAAGATCACTTTCGAAGACGTGCTGGAGCTTCATCGGCGTCGCATGCCGCTCTCACGCAGCTTTCGCGAAAAGCTCGTCCGGGTGCCGATGGACCTCGATTATCCCTATTGGATCAACGACGATTCCTTCGATCTCGAATATCACGTCCGTCACACTGCGGTCCCGCAACCGGCGACGCGCAAGGAGTTCTTCGCAGTCGTCAATCAGCTGATGTCGCAGCCGCTCGACATGGCGCGGCCGCTATGGGAAAGCTGGTTTGTCGAAGGCTTGGACGCCGTGGATGGCATCCCTCCTGGAAGCTTCGCGCTGCTGATAAAGATGCACCACGCGGCGGTGGACGGCATCTCGGGCATGGAAATGGTGACAGCGCTGTTGGAGGACGAGGAAACGGCGGCGGCGCGCACGCCGAAGGGGCCTTGGCAGGGAGAAGCGATACCCGACCCGCAGACGCTGATGATGAAGGCAATCGGCGCAAGCTGGACCAGTCCGCTCAAGCTCGGCGAAGCGCTGATGCGGGCCATGCCGAAAATGGCGGAAAACCGCAACAAGGTGAAGAGCGGCGCGGCGATCAAGCCGGGCAAAGCCAAGGCACCGAAGACACGCTTTAACGGCCCAGTCACGCCGCACCGCGTGCTGGAAGGGCGAAACTTCGCCTTCGCCGAAGTCAAGGCGCTGAAGGACGCGATCCCCGGCGCGACGGTCAACGACATCGTGCTCGGTGTCGTCGGCGGCTCCCTGCGCCGCTATCTCACCGCCAAGGACGAGCTTCCCGACACCTCGCTCGTCGTCACCGTGCCAATTTCGATAAGGACGCCCGAACAGGCGGAAACCGGCGGCAATCAGCTGTCGCTGACGATGATCGCGGTCCGCACCGACCTCGCCGACCCGGTCGAACGGGTGAAAGCGGTCGGCGCGTCGATGCGCGCGGTCAAGGATTACAACAAGGCGATCGGTGCCGGCACTCTGGCAAGCGTCACGGCCGCCATGCCGGGCATGCTGCTCGGCGTCGCGATGCGGGCGATGACGGCGCTTCCCGCCAATGACCTGATGATGGTCTCCAATGCGATGGTGACCAACGTGCCTGGGCCGATGACGCCGATGACGCTGCTCGGCGCGCGCTATGTAGCCGGCTTCGCCGCGGGGCCCAGCACCGACGGGCTGGGCCTGATCCACGCGATCACCAGCATGTCAGGCATGATCTCGATCGGCTTCAGCGCGTGCCGCGAGATGTTGCCCGACCCCGAATTCTACGGCCAGTGCATCGAGGAATCATACAACGAACTTCGCGACGCCGTGCTTGGCAGCAGCAAGCCGCGCCGGAAGGCGCGGACGGCTCGGCAAAAGCCAGCCTAGTCCCGGTTGACCAGCGGCCGCAGAAAGGCTTCGATCGCCCGCGCCTGCGCCCAGGCGAGCGCTGAGTTGGCCATATCCCATGCATGCTGGATGTGCGGGAGCTCGACATAGGTGACCGGCGCGGTCGCCACGGCTTTGAGTTGCGCGGCAAAGTCCCGCGCATCCTCGAACGGCAGCATGGTGTCGCCCGTGCCATGCACGACCAGCATCGGCGGAGCATCCCGGCGGATGCGGTCGACGGGACTGACCGACCGCCACAGTTCCGCATGGTCGGTTCGACCTCCCGGCATCACCTTGTCCGTCATGAACCCGTCGATCACCGAAGCATGATTGCGGCCGAGCCGGTGATTGCGATCGATGAAATCATAGCGCCCGTAGAGCGGGATTGCCGCGGCCACCGAGCAGTCCGCCCGCTCGAAGCCAGGCTTGAAGGCCGGATCGTCATGCGCGAGTGCGGCCAGCGCTGCCAGATGGGCGCCTGCCGACCCGCCGGTGATCGCGATCCGCGCCGGATCCCCGCCATGTTGGGGGGCGTTCGCGCGAACCCAGGCGATCGCCTTCAACACATCGACGATCCAGTCCGGACCGCGGCTTGCCGGGCCCAGGCGATAGTTCATATCGACGCACAGCCAGCCGCGGCTTACCAGATAATGGATCAGTGGCTTGGCCTGCTGATTCTTCTTGCCGGTGACCCAAGCCCCGCCCGGGATGTGGATGAGAATCGGCATCGGCGCGGCGGCGGGCGCGCGCGGCACGATCAGGTCGAGCAGGTTGCGCTCGCCCGCGTCGCCATAGCGCAAGTTCTGAATTCGCAGCGCTGCGCCGCCGCCGGTCAAGAATGGCGCGAGACCCGCATGAAAGGGTATGGCGCGATCTCGCAGGCCGATAGCGTCGAGCAACCGGCGGCCAGCCCGGCGATTCCGCCAATGGGCAATGCCGAAGAATAAGGTGGCGACCACCAACGGGATGCGGGTCCGTTCGTCCGTCGCAGGGAAAAGCGCGAGGCATAGTAATGCCATTGGCAACGCGAAGCTCTGCGCCACGAAACTCGACAGCCAATAGAAGCCCAGAAAGAGGGCCGGAATCTGGTGGGGCCGCACCGCTACCACCGCGCTGAACCCGACGAGCATCAGCCAGATCGAAACCCAGATCATCGAGCTATTCTTCCCACCTCAGCCGGCCAACAGCCTACCGGCCCGGCATCTTATCCCCAATAATGCGCTTCCGAAACGATCTTCGAGCGGAAACATCCATTGACATGATTGTTATCCGGGTTCGATGATACTCTCCACTTGGGGGGGGCAAGTTTTGAAGAAGAACGCAGCCGCTGCCACGCCGCGTCCGAATGAAATCGTGCACGATAACTATCGCTGCACGATAGGACTGATTGAGATGCTGCTCGATCGCATTGTCGGCCTATCCGTATTGCGTTCCGAGGATTTGCGTATCGCTCATGATGTCATGCGCTACGTTTCGATCTTCGTGGAACGGCGATGCCCCGCCAATGACGATCTTCCGAAAAGCAAAGCTCGCCGCGGCGATGCGCTGCGCCGGGAGACCGAGGAGTTGCTGACGAGCATTGCCGAGATGCGGGAGCGCGGGGTAGCCTGGTGCGGCTCGCTCGCCGATCGTGTCGAGCGATACCTCGCCGCTTTCGAGGCTCGATTTGGGCGCAGTGAGGACGATGCGTTCGGCCCCGCCGCCGTTCCGATTTCAAGACAGCCTGACACCGAAGCACCCTTATTCGGGATGGAAATCGACGAAGAGTTTCGCGAACTCTTTGAAATCTATGTGAGGCAAGTACGCGAAATCGGCGTCCCCGCGATCCAGTCGGCGTCCGTGGCGGCAGCCGCCCTGGTCGACGGGTCGGCGGCGGCGGTGGAAGGGGCGCGGGAGTCGCTGGCGGCACTGCGGGCCGGATCGTTGCGTGCGTTGAATGCGCATCTGGCGGGGGCAACTGCGCTGTCCCAGTCACGCAACGTCTTCGAAGCGTTTGCGAACCTGCATAATTGGTGTTGGCACGCACTCGACGAGACGATCGGAGCCGCGCGCGGCATCGGCGAGGCAATGGCCAACTCCACCTGGTCCGCGCTCGAACCAGCCGGACAGGCCATCGGTGTGCAGTCGCGCAGATTCGAACATTCCAGCCGGCCTGACGACACCGCTCCAAGCTGGCAGGTCCGGCTGATGAACCTGGGCTTGCGCGCGACGGTCAAGCGCATGGCCGGCAAAAGCGATCTCGAGAAGATCCGCGCACCGCGAAGCGGGTTCGAGCGGCTGATTCCGGGGCTTCCGGCCGACATGACGGCCGAAGCAGTCGATCTCGGTGATGCCAGCGCGGAGATTATCTCGGTTGCCGGCGCAAGCAACGATCGCACTGTCCTCCACTGCCCCGGCGGCGGCTTCGTAATGGAACCGACCAAGGCACATCGGCTGCTGGCCGGCCGACTGGCGCGGCGGCTCAACGCCCGGGTCATGCTGGTCAAATACCGGGTCGCGCCCGAACATGTATTCCCTGCCGGCCTCGACGATTGCTGCGCTGCTTATGAGTGGCTGCTCGCGCAAGGAACGCCGGCGAAATCGATCATCGTCAGCGGGGATTCGGCCGGGGGCGGGCTTGCGCTGTCGACGGTCATCCGGATGCGCGACCGCGGTATCGAGACGCCGGCCGCGATCGTGCTGATCTCGCCCGTCACCGACCTGACCTATAGCGGTCAGTCGCGGCGCGATAATGATTGGGTCGACCCCACGCTCCCCAATGACGACGGCAACTTCATCGGCGAACTGTACCTTGGCGGCGTGCCGCATGATCATCCGCTGGCCTCGCCCCTGTTTGCGGACCTGTCCCGGCTGCCTCCGACGCTCCTCCAGGTCGGGAGCACCGAAGTTCTGCTCGACGACTCGTTGAGAGTCGCGGCGAAAATCCGGGCCCAGGGCGGCGCCTGCGAGTGCGAAGTGTGGCACGACATGCCGCACGACTGGCCGCTGTTCGGCATGCTCCCCGAATCGCGGCGCGCGCTCGGTCGGATCGTCGAGTTCGTTGACCGCGCGACGCGGAAGGTCTCCGCGATCGCTGCCTGAGCCGAGGCGCGCCCCATCGCCGCAGGGATGGGTCGCACGGCCCGCTTCATTGCTTCACGACGCTGATGTAGCGAAGCCGGTTCAAAAGAGCCGGAGAACCGCCCGATGAACCGTCGTGATTTCCTCTATGCCTCGGCTGCGTCCACGATCCTTGCCGGCGCGGGCGTGCGCGCACAATCCTATTCGACCGTCCCGGTCACGATCCACACGCGCCAAGTGACGGGACCCTTGAATCATATCTGGGAGGAGAGCGTGGGCTCCGACCGTGCGGCCATCACCCTGCGCGAAAGCTGGCGCAGGGATTTGGAGAAGGGCGTTCGCGAAGCCGGTTTCAAGCGAGTGCGCTTCCACGGCATCTTCGCCGATGAACTGGGCGTGCTCGGCGACAGCATCCTGGAGATGCGGCGCAAGGGCGGTCCGAATTGGCAGAATGTCTATCGCGTCTATGACGGCCTGATCGAGCACAGCGTCAGCCCGTTCGTCGAACTCAGCTTCATGCCCGCTCAGCTGGCTTCAGGCAAACAGGCGTTCGGCTTCTACAAGGCCAATATCACGCCGCCCAAATCCTATCAGGACTACGGCGCCTTCATTCGTCAATTCATCGTGGCGCTGGTCGACCGTTATGGTTTGGCGAAGGTAAGGACGTGGCCCATGGAGGTTTGGAACGAGCCGAACCTGCGCTTCTTCTGGACCGGCGATCAGGCGTCCTATTTCGAGCTCTATCGAGCGGCGGCTACGGCGATCAAGTCGGTCGATCCGGGTCTCCAGGTCGGAGGGCCCTCGACGTCCCAAACCGCCTGGCTGAGCGAGTTCTCGCGTTTCGCGGCGGATAACAACTTGCCGATCAATTTCTTCGGCACCCATGCCTATGCCGGCGACAACCAGACCGAACTGTTCGGCAAGGGTTCGGCACTGCCGATCAACGACGTCATCCCGGCAGCGCTCAAGCAGGCGCGCGCGAAGATCGATGCCGGACCCTTTGCCGGCCGCCCACTCATGCTCAGCGAGTGGAGTTCCGACAGCCCGGCGATGATTGCCCACGTCGTGAAGGAAAGCATGCCCTTTGCCCAGGCGCTGTCGCACTGGGTGTTGAGCGGCACCTATGAGGAGCTCGGCCCCGACGACTTCATCCTAAAGGAAGGCAGCATGGGCTGGCCGCTGATGAGCGACCAGATCGCCCGACCGTCGTTCAACACTTATGCCCTGCTCCACCGCCTTGGCGAGGAGCGGTTGGCGGCCGACGGTCCTGCGCTCGCTTCCCGCCGCGACGGGCGCCATGTGAGTGCACTGGTCTGGAATCTTGCGGAGACGCAGCAGCCTGGCGGCATTCCGGGAATGACGAGCGAGCGCAACGTCATGGGGGACACGCGGCACCTTGAGGTCAACTTCCGCGGCACCCGCGGCGGTCAGCGCGTGCGGATCAGCTATGTCGACTGGGAGCGCGGTTCACCGATGCCAGCGTGGCGGAAGATGGGTTCGCCAAAATATCCGAGCCGGCCGCAAGTCGAGCAACTGCGGCTAGCGTCCAAAATCCCGAGCATAGCCGGCAGTCTGGACAAGAATGGGCGCATTACGGTTGAACTGCCGCCCGAAGGCGTGGCCCTGATCGAGTTCGTTTAAGGCAAGCGCGCGACAGAGGCCTGTCGCGCGCGGATGCCTTACTTGGGAGCCGCAGCGTCGAGCGACGCCTGGATCGTCTTCAGCGCTGCATCGGTCACGGACTCGCCGGCATATTGCTGAAGCTGAGCCAGCGTCAGGGAGCGGCCCATCTCGATCTGGGGATTGTTGACGACGTCCGGGATCGACTTGACCAAGATCGCCTTGGCCGCAGGATCGTCGAGCATCGTGCCGAGATCGGTTTCTTGAACCGTATAGTGCGCCTTGGTCTTGGCCGACGCGGCGGCTGGAGCAGCGGCCGCCTGGGCGTTTGCAACCGCCGGCGCAGTAAGGGCGAGCATGGCAACAGCAGAGAGAATCACGCGCATCAGAATACCTTTCCTAAAACTTCCCCACGAACGTCCCGTGTTCGCTGGCCTGTGTCAATATCATACGGATCGTAGGTTTTACAAACGGCCCGCTACCAACTTCGATTGCCGCCGATCAGCAGGTCCACGAACCATTGTGCGGTATCCGCCGCATCGACAGCGCTGATCGGCTCGTTCGAGCTGCGGCGAACGAGCCAGCCCGCCGCCATCTCCATCAATGTCTCTGCCACCCTATCGGGGTTGCGCGCGTTCACGCCGGCCGCCGGCCCAAGGATCACGATCGCGTCGACGATCAGGGCGTGCATGTTCCGATAGCCCCAAAAGGCGCGTCCGCTGAATTCCTGCCCATAGGTTTCGGGCAGGTTTGTCGCCAATCGGTTAAGCGCGCGCACCTCTGGCTTGGTCGCCCAGACGAGGATTGTCGCCACGTGATGCGCCAGACGGTCCCCGAGATTGGCCGGGAGCGGGTCGGCAGTGCCGGATGACGCGCCTGCCCAAGCCTGCATGCGATGCGAGATCACCGCCCGGAGGAGCTCGTTTTTGTCGGAGAAACGCTTGTAGAGCGTCGTCTTAGGCACGCCCGCGTTTCGCGCCACCGCTTCCATCGACGTCGCTTCATATCCGACCGCCAGGAACATTTTTCCCGCCACGGCCAGAATTTCATCGGTGATTTCAGTCGATCGAGTGGCGGATGGCCGGCCGCGCCGCGGCGCGATCTCGACGGCACGCGAGGCGCTATCGCTCACCGGGACACCATTGGAAGAGTTCAGAGAGGTGACGGGCATGCTCTTCCTTGATTGATCGATTGACAGCGCGGTCGAATCTGTTAATGCTACTCACCGTAGCTTTAATGTCAACGAGGGACCTGGTTGATGCTGGATAGCGTGTTCAGCGGCGAGAAGATGCTGCAAATTTGGCTGTACCTGTTCCTTGCGGCAGGTCTCGGCGCGGGCATCATCACGGGATTCTTCAAGGCGCGGAAGATTCAGCCGCGCGGCTTCAAATGGAAGATTTTTCGCAACGAAGCCGTGTTCGCGGCGCTCAATCTTGCGTTCAGCGCGCTTCTGCTCGGCAATCTGACCAGCTTCATGAAAAGCTCGGGCCTGATCTCCTTTCATTCTGAGCCTACCACATGGTGGGTGGTCGCGCTGGAATACGCGCTTTACTTCTTCGCGTTCGACACCTGGTTCTATTGGCTCCACCGGTTCATGCACAAGGAACCGGTCTATAGCTGGGTGCACAAGCTGCATCACAAGTCGACCTCGCCCAACCTTCTGACGACTTTGTCGGTCAATCCCCTGGAATCGCTGATCAATGGCGGCTTCGTGCCACTCTTTCTGGCCGCCTTTACGGTGCACGACGCGACGATGGCGCTGATCGGGCCGACCAATGTTCTAATGGGCCTGTATGTCCATTCGGGCTACGAATTCCTGCCACGCTGGTGGAACAAAAGCTGGGCGACCAAATGGTTCATCAGCGCCACTTTCCACGATCAGCACCACCGCTATTTCACTGGAAATTTCGGCGGCTATACGACGATCTGGGACCGCCTTTGCGGCACGATGCGGCCAAAGTTCGAGAGCGATTTCCTGAAGGTGAAGGACCGCGCCCGCGAGGTTACGAACGAGCCAGCCCCGGCGGTCTAGGGGCGGGCGGCTAATCATCGCCGTGGCGGTGCGAATTGCGAGCGCAATGCTCGCACCGCCCGGCCCCCGTCGATAATCAGGGTTCCGAAGCACATGCCGGCGACGTCACCCGAGGGCGCGCGCCGGCCTTTGTCGAGGAAGCCTGCATGAAAGCTGCCACGCACTCGCGTGTCACCACCTCCGCTGGACTGGCCCTGCTCCTGCTGCTGTCGGCGCCAACCGGAGCCAAGGCGAGTGCCGGTCTCACCGCCCTGCCCGCCACAGGCAGCGTCGATCCCCGTTTCCTGTCCTACAATATCGAAATGCTCGAGGTGACCGGCGGGCGGTTCTGGCGCCCCTATGGCAGCCCCGGCGCCGATCGCTACGAATATCGCCCGCCGCTGAACCTGGGCGATCGCCGGCTCCGGGCGGCGGCAAAAGCCCTCGCTCCCGCTTATGTGCGGTACAGCGGCACCTGGGCGAACGCGACCTGGTTCGCGGACACGGCCACTGCACCGGAAAAGCCGCCCGCCGGTTTCGATTCCGTGCTGACGCAGCAGCAATGGCGCGGCGCGATCGACTTCGCCAACGCCACCGGCGCGGCGATCGTCACCTCATTCCCCACAAGTCCTGGCACGCGCGACGCAAAAGGCGTTTGGCAGAGCGATACGGCAGCACGCTGGCTTGCCTTCACCCGACGCGCCGGCGGTCGGATCGCGGCCGCCGAGTTCGCGAACGAGCCCAACATGGTCACGCTGACCCGGCCGCCGGAAGGTTATACGGGCGCCGACTATCGCCGCGACTATGCGAGCTTCGCCACCTGGCTGCGACGTGCGTCGCCGGGGACGCTGCTGCTCGCACCCGGCTTTGCCGAACTAGGCGAGCCGACGCGCACCATGAGCAAGCGCAACAAGAGCATGCAGCAGTTCGAGGGCGAGGAGTTGCTGACCGCCGAGCTGCCCCGCCCCGACGGCTTTTCGTTTCACTTCTATGGTGGGGCGTCCGAGCGGTGCGGGGGCAAGATCATGGGCCATTCCCTCGAAAAGGCACTGTCGCCGGCCTGGCTGGACCAGCTCGACCCCGCCCTTGCCCGGATGAAGGCGCTGCGCGACCGTGTCGCCCCCGGCGTGCCGCTGTGGAACACCGAGAGTGCCGAGACCGCATGCGGCGGCAATCCCTGGGCCAGCAGCTTTGCCGACAGCTTCCGCTTCGTCGATACGCTCGGTCGCTCGGCGCAGGCAGGCGTGCGCGTGTTCATGCACAACACGCTCGCTGCGTCGGACTATGGGCTCCTCGAAGAACATGATTTCACACCGCGGCCCAACTTCTGGGCCGCCCTGCTGTGGAAGCGCACGATGGGCACGACGGTTCTGGTTCCGCCACCCTCGCCCGCGCCCGAACTGAGAATTTACGCGCATTGCCTTCCGAACCGCGGCGGCGGCGTCGGCTTGGCCGTTATCAACTTGGGGGATGAGGCGCGCTCGTTGCCGGTCGGCGGAAACGCGCGCACCTGGATCTTCAGGGCAGCCAAGCTCGACAGCAAGGCGATCACGATCAGCGGGCGCACACCGGCTCTGTCGACGGCCGGCGTCATTTCAGGCCTTGAAGGCGAGACGGTCGCCGGCGAGTTGATGGTTCCCGGTAGATCGATAGCGTTCCTCGCCGCCACCAGTGCGGGGAACAAGGCCTGCCGCGGTTCTGCCGGCCAGCGGCGTTAGCATGGTGACCGAGCCGATAAGACCGCTCAGCCGCCGCAGTCTGCTCGCCGGCATGGCCGCCCTGACGGCAGGGGGATGCGCCATAACCCGCAGCGGCACGGCCCCGCGACGGCCGCTCGGTCTCGCGGACCTGACCGTGATCAAGCCCTTGGCTGGGGATTACGCGGGCACGCTCAAGCGCGTCGCGCACATGGGTTACAGTCATTTCGGCTTCCGGCTCGCCGGCTATTCGGCCGCGGACAAGAGCGAGCTGCCGCCAGCGGAAAAGGCGCGTCTGGTCCGCGATGCGGGTCTCCAGGTCGGCGTGGTCCGCTATGGCATGGGCGACAACTTTGCCAAGCAGGCGGAGGATGCAGCGGCGATTGGTGCGTCGGTGATCGCCTTGTCGGCCGCACCTGTGTTCTTCCGTGGGCGCAAATTGGGCGAAACCACCCGCGCTGCCTTCGACGCATGGCTGCCTGAGCTGGGCCGCATGGCGGAGACCGCGCGCGCGCTCGGCCTTCGTCTCGCCTATCACAATCACTGGTGGGATCATGTACCGCTCGACGGGACGACGCCGCTCGATCTGATCGCCCGCAATTTTTCCCCGCGCGACGTTGCCTTCGAAATCGATCTCGCCTGGGCATTTCTGGGCGGCGTGGACCCGCTGTCCCTGGTCCGCAGCCTCGGCCCGCGCGTCTTGGCGATGCACTTCAAGGACGTGAACCCGGCTCTCGGCACGGACCGGATGAAGCAGCTCGTGGTGCCGGGCACAGGCGTGCTGGATTACCCAACCTTGATTCCTCAGCTCGACGAAGTGACGAAGGCCATCGGCTATGTGGAGGTCGACATGCCCAAGGACGGGCTGGCGGAGGCGGCGAGCGCTGCCGAGCTTATTCAGAGTGCAAGGAGAGTTTGAGTTGATCGAGGATCAAGGCTTCGAGCGCCGTTCTGTGCTTGCCGGCATCGGCGCGGCCGCCGCGACGGCCGCAGCCCTCCCCGCTTCCGCTGCGGCTACGAAGAAGGCCTTTCCGAACGGCTTTAGTTGGGGGGCGTCGACCGCGGGCTATCAGGTCGAGGGCAACAATGTGAATGCCGATTTATGGCTGATGGAACATATCAAGCCGCAGACCTTCACCGACCTCTCCGGCGATGCCGATGACAGCTATCACCGCTGGCGCGACGACATTGCCCTGATGAAGGCGATCGGACTGAACGCTTATCGCTTCTCGATCGAATGGTCGCGCATCGAGCCGGCGCGGGGCCAATTCTCGCGCGCCGAGCTCGATCACTACAAGCGCTTCATCGCTGCCCTGCGCGACGCCGAGATCGAGCCGGTGATGACCTTCTTTCATGTCGCCGCGCCGCGCTGGTTCGCCGAGGCGGGCGGCTGGCTCAATCCGGAGTCGCCGGATCTATTCGCCAATTATTGCGACAAGGCGATGCGGGCACTGGGCGGTGAGATCGGCATTGCCTGCACGATCAACGAGCCGCAGGTCGGCCTCACATATCGCGTCATCCCTCAGGCCAACGCCTATTTCGGCAAGGAAGACGCGCGTCAACTCGAAGCGCATCGCGAAGCTTCGAGGGTCAGCGGGAGCACCCGCTACGTGACGATGAACCACCCCGACGTGAAGGGTATGACGCCGCAGCTGATGGCAGCGCACGAGCGCAGCGTCGCCGCGATCAAGGCAGTGCGCAGGAACGTGCCGACCGGCGTCACGCTCAACATCGTCGACTTTCAGCCGGCCAATGAAGGCAGCAAATATCGCGAGCTGCGCAAGCTCGCCTTCGGCCCCTGGCTGGAAGTCGCTGCCCGCTCAGGCGATTTCGTTGGCGGGCAGGCCTATCGGCAGGTGCGCGTTCCCGGCAGCGGAGCCAAATTGCCTGGCTTTCCTGAGATGCCTTTCGTGGCGGCAAGCGAAGAGCAGGAGGTGATCAAGCAACCGGTCGCGCTTCGCAATGCGGTCGAATATGTCCACGCGGAAACGCGCAAGCCGATCCTGGTGACGGAGAACGGCTTGGAGACGCACGACGATCGTCGCCGGGCCTGGTACATCCCGCAGGCGCTCTCCGAACTTCACGGCGCAATCGCGGGCGGCGTGCCGGTGATCGGCTATTTGCACTGGTCGCTGCTGGATAACTTCGAATGGCTGTTGGGCTATTCCAAGCAATTCGGCCTCGCCACGGTCGACCGGGAGACGTTCGCGCGGAAGCTGAAGCCAAGTGCCGCCGTGTACCGGTCCATCATCCGCCGCAACGCGGTTTAGCGCCGCCGCTAAGTTGCTGCCCGCAGCATGGCGCAAGTGAGATGGAGAGCGCGTTCGAACTCCGTCTCGGCGGAAGGTATCGCGCGCCTGTAGCTGGCGAAGCCGTGGATCAGGCCGGGCGCTTCGATGTGGAGCGTGTCGACGCCTGACGTCACCAGCTTTGCGGCGTAGGCACGGCCCTCGTCCCGCAGTGGATCGAGGGCCGCCGTGACGACGACCGCTGGCGGCAAACCGTCCAGGTCCGCCAGCAGCGGCGAATGACGGGGGTCACGGGAATCGGCGCCATAATGCTGATGGAACAGAGCCATGTTCGTGGCGTCCAGCCCAAAGCCCTCGGCGAAAACATCCCGAGAGGGCCGCCGCTCGCTCTCATCCGTCATCGGATAGATCGCCAGCTGGAGCACCGCTCTCAATGCAGCAGGGCGCTGGCGCAGGGCGAGTGCAGTAACGATCGCCAGGTTGCCGCCGGCGCTGTCGCCGGCGAGCACCAGGCCATCGGGCTTGAGGCCGAGAGCGAAGCCGTTGGCGGCGATCCAGCGCGTTGCTGCTTCGGCATCCTCGACAGCCGCCGGAAAGGGGTGTTCGGGAGCGAGCCGGTATTCGACTGACACGACGGGAAGATCAAGCCCTCGGGCGAGAGACGCCGCCAACGCGGCGTGCGTATCCACTGAGCCGAGGGCGAAACCGCCGCCGTGGAAGAAAACGACGACCGGGCCGGCCTCCCGCTCCGGCCTGGCATCGAACAAGCGCAGAGCAATCAGACCGGCTGGCCCGTTGCACGTGAATGGCTCGATCCGCGCCAGATCCTCAACCGGCAGGTCCAGCGACATTGCCGCATCGGACGGCATCTGGCGGATCGCCGCGAGAACCTCCGCTGTGAAGGCCGGGCGCGGAGCCGCAGCAAGCTGGTCCAGAAAAGCGCGCGCATCCGGTCGGATGAAGTGCTCAGCCACGGTCCGCCCCCAGTCGATCCTTTAGTGTCGGACTGGCTCTTTTTCGTGTCCGAAACAATCCGCTTTGCGGAGAGCTGGACTGATATGCTGCACGGTTCGCTCGTGCGATCAGTCCCGCCCGACATTGTTCGGGGCGCTGCGCGCAGCTACCGCTGCCGCTAAGCACATCAGCGTCGGAGAGGACTGATCGATGACACAGCAGCAGCGCATGCCCCCTCTCGGCCGCGACGGCTGGACGCACGAGATTCGGACGCTGTTCACGATCCTGGAGGGTCCGGCTGCCTATGAGGAGGGTTCCAGGTCCAACGCACTCCTGACGCTCGCGCGCCATCCCGACCTGGCGGGCTCCTTCTTCAAGTTCAACGGCCGCCTGTTGTTGAAGGGCCTGATTCCGGCGCGACTGCGCGAGATCGCGATTCTTCGCGTCGCGTGGCTGACCCGCTCGCGCTACGAATGGGCGCAACACGTCCGCATCGCGCTGCTCCCGGACGCGCTCAGCAAGGAGCAGATCGAGGCGTTCAGGCGCGGCGAGGCCGCCGACCTGTCTGGCGAAGGCCTGCTCACCCAAGATCATATCGAGGCAGTCAAGCAAGGCGCGGACGACCCGATCTGGTCCGAACTGGAGCGGTTCACGGTTCGCGCGGTTGACGAAAACCTCGCCTCTCAGCGGGTGAGCGACGACACCTGGACCGGATTGCGGGCGCTGCTGTCGGAACAGGAACTCATCGAACTGCTGTTTGTGATCGGCGTCTATTCGATGCTCGCCTTCATCTTCAACTCGCTCGGCATCGAGCCCGAAGAGGCACAGCAGAGCCTCGCAGCCGATCTCCCGGCCAGCTGACCCGGCGTTCAGAGGGGCAACTGCTCTTGCCGAGACGGCTGCCACGCGGAGGCCAGCAGACCATCCGAGCCTAAAACGGCCGCCGCGATCCCGTCCGCTCCCGCCTTGTGCCAGAGCGACTTCAGTTCGGCCGCGCGCGGATCGGCGACTTCGCCCCAGCGTGCTTCATTGTCTCCGCGCACATGGCGCAACCAGGCGCCCAGCGCGCGCAATATGGACGGGCTGGGCCGGCCCTCACGCTGATTGTCGGCCAGCGTCGCGAGCCAGCGCTGCGGAATCTTCTGGCTCCCGTCCATCGCGATCTGGATGAGCCGGTGCTGCAGGGCGGGGTTGGCGAAGCGCTGGAGCAGAGCGTCGATATAGCGCGAAAGGTCCTGCCCCGGCGCAGGCGCGATGGTTGGGGCCGCCTCCTCTCGCATCAGGTGCTCGATCACCGGGCGCAGCAGCGGATCGGAAATCGCCTCGTGCACATAGCTATGGCCCCGCTCAAGTCCTAGGTACGCAAGTGCCGAATGCGCGCCGTTGAGCAGGCGAAGCTTGGCGCTTTCGTACGGCGCGACATCGTCAACCAGTGCGGCGCCCGCAGCTTCCCACCGGGGCCGGGGGCCGGCGAAGCGATCCTCAATGACCCATTGGCTGAACGGCTCCGTGACGACTGCTGCCTGATCCTCCACCCCGATTCGCTCTGCAATTGCGGCTCGGTCCATCTCCGTCGTGGCGGGCACGATGCGATCAACCATCGTGTTCGGGCTCGAGCACTCGGCATCGAACCAGCCGATGAGCTGCCTGTCATGGCGATCAAGATATTGCCGCATCAGGGACGCAAGCTGCCGCCCATTGTCGGCAAGATTGTCGCAGCTGAGCAAGGTGACGCCTGGCAGACCGGCGTCGCGGCGCCGTCGCAGCCCGTCCCCGAGAAAGCGGAACACGCTTTCCTCTCCCGCAAGATTTGGATCGAGCGAGCCGTCGGGCGCGCGGCAATAGCCTTTTTCCGTGATCGTGAAGCTGACGATGCGGGTGGTTGGAGCGGCGAGGGTATCGACCGTTTCGCCAGAGGCGCGAGGAGCCGTCACCACCCCTCGCACGGCGCCGACAAGCCGGCTGTTCTCCCCCTGGGCCGATCGCCCGGTGACGGTGTAGAGCCCGTCCTGCGGGTTCATCTGCGCTGCGACCACTCCGGAACGCAGCGATACGCCCAGGATCGTCCAGTCGCGGTCGCCCGCGTCCATTGCCCGGTCGGTGTACCAGGCCTGATGTGCCCGGTGAAATGCGCCAATGCCGAAGTGAACGATACCGACCGCCTGCGCGTCCCGGTCGTAGCCGAAGCGTTCGACGCCTCGCGCCAAGTGCGCTGTAGCCGCGTTCAGCCTCACAGCCGGTAAGCCTGCTTCGCGAGCTTGTAGGATAGATCGACCGCCAGCTCCGCTGCTTCCCAATCCTCCAGCCGACGCTCCATGACCAATTCCGCCAAGAACCCGCAATCGATCCGCCGGGCGACATCGTGCCGGGCCGGAATGGACAGGAAGGCGCGCGTGTCGTCATTGAAGCCGACCGTGTTATAGAAGCCGGCAGTCTCCGTCGTCATCCGCCGAAACCGCCGCATTCCCTCCGGGCTGTCGTGGAACCACCACGCAGGGCCCAGCTTCAGGCAGGGATAATGGCCCGCCAGGGGCGCGAGTTCGCGCGCGTAGGTGCTTTCGTCCAGCGTGAAGAGAATGACCGACAGCCGCGCCTCGTTGCCGAACCGGTCGAGCAACGGCTTCAGCGCGTGCACATAGTCCGTGCGCATCGGCAGGTCGGCGCCCTTGTCGCGCCCGAAGCGCGCGAACACGCCCGCATTGTGGTTGCGGAACGCGCCGGGGTGAATCTGCATGACGAGGCCATCGTCCAAACTCATCGCGGCCATTTCGGTCAGCATCTGCGCGCGGAACAGCTCTGCTTCCACAGCCGTAAACCGTCCCGCCACGACCTTTTGGAACAGAGCCGCCGCTTCGTCGCCCGTCAGGTTGGCGGTCGACGCAGTCGGGTGACCGTGATCGGTGCTCGTCGCGCCGTGTTGCGCGAAGAACGCGCGCCTCTTCCGGTGCGCGGCAAGATAGCCTGACCAACTGCGGCAATCTTCACCGGTCAGTTCTCCGAACCGGTCGAGATTGTCCGCAAATCCCTCGAATTCCGGATCTACGACGGGATCCGGGCGATAGGCGGTCACCACCTTGCCGCCCCAGCCGCTCGCGCGGATCGCCGCGTGATGCTTCAGCTCGTCGATCGGGTTCTCGGTGGTCGCGATGACCTCGATGCCGAACCGCTCGAACAAGGCGCGCGGGCGGAACGCGTCGTTGCCGAGCTTTTCCGTGATCGTGTCGTAATACAGGTCGCTGGTCTCCGCATCCAGCCGGACGTCGATGCCAAAGGCCTCCGCAAACACCCAGTCGAGCCAGATCCGCGACGGCGTACCGCGAAACAGATGATAATGTTCGGCAAGCAGCCGCCATGCGGCGCGCGGATCGACGGCCGGGTTGCCCACTCCAATCGCTTCGAGCGGCACGCCTTGGGAATAGAGCATGCGAAATACATAATGATCGGGGATGAGCAGCAACTCGGTCGCATTGCCGAAAGGCGCATTGTCCGCGAACCACGCCGGATCGGTATGACCGTGCGGGCTGACGATCGACAGGTCCTTGACCTGATCGTACAGGGCCCGGGCGAATGCGCGGGTCTGGGGATCGGCAGGGAACAGCCGGTCCGGGTGAAGGTATAAAGGCTTCGGCATCGGCGACGGATTCCACGCGCTTTCGACTAACGGAAGCGCTCTAGATCATGCCGGCCTGCAACGCTGCGGAAAGTTGCTCAAACACCGCGTCGGCGTTGTTTGGCTCGCTGGAGACATCCGCTGGCCCGCAAAGGCCGCCGCCGTTTGACCGCTCGCCAAGCCTCTTGTTAGCCAACGGGCGAAAAGCAGCCGGAGAGAAGAGGGCATGGCAAGTCACCCCGAACGAACCGGCGTGCGTGTTGGAAAGCTGCGCTGGTGGATCATCGGGCTGGTGACACTGGGCACCGTCCTTAATTATCTGGCACGCTCGACGCTGTCGGTAGCGGCCCCGACAATCCAGTCCGAACTGAAAATGACGACCGAGCAATATAGCTGGGTCGTGCTCGCCTTTCAGGCGACCTACACCGTCATGCAGACGGTTGCCGGCGCCGTGCTGGACGCGCTTGGGACCAGGCTCGGCTTCTTCATCTTCGCGGTGGGCTGGGCGCTGGCGAACATGGCGCACGGGCTGGCGAGCAGCTGGCAGGGCTTCGCTTTCTTCCGGGGCGTGCTCGGCGCGACCGAAGCGGCCGCAATCCCGGCCGGCACGAAGACCGTCGCCGAGTGGTTCCCCGCCCGCGAACGGCCGCTCGCCACGAGCGCCTTTCAGATGGGCACCAGCGTCGGCAACATGATCGCGCCCCCGCTGGTCGTCTTCTGCATCCTCTACTCGGGCTGGCAATCCGCCTTCCTGGTGACCGGCGCATTGAGCCTGGTCTGGGCCGGGTTGTGGTGGTTCTGCTACCGTGCCCCGGCAGATCACCCGCGACTTTCCGCCGCTGAGCGCGGACTGATCGAGCAGGGCCAGAGCAGCAACGATCAGGCAGTGCGGCCCGCGACGCGGCGGGCCGTGCTCCGCTCGCGCAGCTTCTGGGCGATCGCCATACCTCGGTTTCTGGCCGAGCCGGCCTGGCAAACCTTCAACTTCTTCATTCCGCTGTATCTGGTCGCAGCATGGAATCTCGACCTGAAGCAGGTCGCGCTTTGGGCTTGGCTGCCATTCCTGGCGGCGGATCTCGGCTCGCTGGCGGCGGGGCTGCTTCCCCCGGTCCTGATGCGCCGGGGTGCCTCGGTGCTTGCGTCGCGCAAGATCACGATGACTTTCGGCGCCATTTGCATGATCGGCCCCGCCTGTATCGGCCTTGCCGGCTCGCCCGCCATGGCGATCGCGCTTTTCTGCCTTGGCGGCTTTGCGCACCAGATGCTGAACGGAGCGCTGATCACCCTTTGCTCCGACGTGTTCGACAAGCGCACCGTGGCGACGGCAAGCGGCATGGCCGGCACCATTGCCTGGATCGGCGGCATGCTGTTCACTTTCGCCATCGGCAAAAGCGCCGATGCCTATGGCTATGACCCGCTCTTCGTCGCCCTGGCCGCGCTCGACCTGGCCGGCGCGGCCGTGCTTTGGTTGCTGTTGCGCGATCGCTTATCAAGGACCCCTCGATGACACTTGCCCGCTCGCTCAAGTTAGCCGCTTTGTTTGGCGCGCTGCTCGCTTCTTCGACGCTGGCACAAAATGCCGATCCGGACGCGCGCGCGGCCGAGACTCTGGCGCGGATGAACCCGGAGGAGAAGCTCTCGCTTCTGCAGGGCTTTCTCACACCCCGCATGCCGGCCGACAAGAAGCCCAAGGGCCTGAAGAGCAGCGCCGGCTACGTTCCCGGCATTCCGCGACTGGGCGTGCCTCCGCTGATCGAGAGCGACGCCAGCCTCGGCATTGCAAACATGGGCGGGTTCATGCGCGCCAAGGACGAAGCCACGGCCATGCCCTCTGGGCTGGCGATGGGATCGACCTGGAATCCCATACTGATCGAAGAAGCCGGCCGGGTGATGGGCGCGGAAACCGCCGCAAAAGGCTTTAACGTGCTGCTCGCCGGCGGGATCAACCTGGTTCGCGAACCGCGCAACGGGCGTAACTTCGAATATTTCAGCGAAGACCCGCTGCTCACGGGTGTCCTCGGCGGCCATTCGGTCCGCGGCATCCAGTCGAACCGCGTGGTCTCGACCGTCAAGCACTACGCTCTCAACGCTCAGGAGACCGGGCGCAGCTTCGCCAATGTCGTCATGGACGAGGCGGCAATGCGAGAAAGCGACCTGCTCGCCTTCGAAAAGGCGATCGAGATCGGCCTGCCTGGCTCTGTCATGTGCGCCTACAACAAGGTCAACGGCGCCTATTCGTGCGAGAACAGCTTCCTGCTGAATGATGTGCTGCGCCGCGATTGGGGCTGGAAGGGCTGGGTCTTGTCCGATTGGGGCGCGGCCCACTCGGTCTCGATCCGGCAGGGGCTCGATCAGGAGTCGGGCACTCAGCCCACCGGCGAATGGTGGTTCGGGCAGAAGCTGCGGGATGCGCTGGCCGCGGGGACAGTCAGCCAGACCGATATCGACCGCTCGGTCGCGCGAATCGTGCGCACGATGTATTCGCTCGATCTCGCGACAGACCCGATCGCGGGCGCCCGACCGATCGACTTCGGACCGCACCTCGATGCCGCCCAGCGCGTTGCCGAGCAAGGCATCGTACTGCTCAAGAACGAAGGCAAGCTGCTGCCGATCGCGGCGACAGCCAAGCGCATCCTCGTAGTCGGCGGCCATGCCGACAAAGGCGTGCCGTCCGGCGGTGGTTCGTCGCAGGTCTGGCCGGTCGGCGGCGCTTCACTGTCGCTGCCGATTCCCGGCGATGCGCCCTATCACCGCCGGCTCTACATGCCATCCGCCCCGCTCGCCGCCTTGCGAGAGCAATTCCCGCAAGCTCAGGTCGATTTCGACGACGGCACCGATCCGGCTCGCGCGGCCGCGGCGGGGCGCGGCGCGGACATGGTGCTGGTTTTCGCGGAGCAGTTCGCCTCCGAGGCGCATGACGTTCTCACTCTGGCGCTGCCCGACAATCAGGATGCCTTGATCGAGGCGGTTATTGGTGCCAATCCGCGCACCGCGGTCGTCCTCGAGACGGGCGGACCGGTGCTGATGCCGTGGCTCAGCCGAGTGCCTGCAGTGCTTCAGGCATGGTATTCGGGAAATCGCGGCGGGACCGCAATCGCACGGGTTCTCGCGGGTGCGGTAAACCCGTCAGGCCGCCTGCCGATCACGCTCCCGGCATCGCTGGCACAGACGCCCAACCCGGTGCTCCCCGGCAGCGACTTGATCAAGCCCAAGCCCGGCAGCGACCTCTACGACATGCCCAAGGAAGACGTGCCGCTGACTATCGCTTATCCTGAAGGGTCGGACGTGGGGTATCGCTGGTACGCCCGCAACAAGCATAAGCCGCTGTTCGCCTTCGGCCATGGGCTGAGCTACACCAGCTTCGCCACGTCCGGCCTCGAGGTGCGCGGCAATCAAGCGCAAGCCACCGTTCGCAACACCGGCGATCGCGCTGGCGCAACCGTGGCGCAGCTTTATCTCGTCTCGCGCGCAGGCAAGCCGATGCGACGCCTGGTCGCGTTCGAACGGGTCGAGCTCGCGCCAGGCCAGTCGGCGATTATCACCATGGCCATCGACCGGCGGCTTCTGGCGGAGTGGGAGAAAAATGGCTGGACCATGCCTGCCGGCCAATACGAGTTCGCGCTGGGCGAAAGCGCGGATCGTGTCGGGCGGCCAGTCAAAGTTCGCCTCCCGGCGCACAGCTGGCGCTCGCCAGCAAAGCCCTGATCGCTGGTCTAGTAAGGAGCAAGTGCGTCGCGGGCGGGGACAGCGCCCGGCCGCATCACCGTCCAGCCCGCCAGCTCATGGCCTCGTCGAGCCGCCTCCCGTACGGTCCCGCCCGCAAGGCGGCTTGCGAGATACCCCGCGTTGAAGGCGTCGCCGGCGCCACTCGTATCGCGCGGCTGCAGCACTTTCGGCGGAGACACTGTCGCCCCGTCGGGAAGCCGGCAGCCTTGAGCGCCGAGTTTGACGACGACTTCGTCACATCCGAGTCCCGCCCAGTGAGCAGCAACCGCCTCCGGCGTGTCGACGCCGGACATTTGCCGCTCGTCTTCCCAAGTCGGCAGGCCGATATCGGCAACGCGGATGGCTGCATCCCGCGCAGCGACGGCGGCGTCCAAGGATTCCCAAAGCGCTGGACGAAAATTGCCGTCGAAGGCGACCCGGCCGCCGCGTTTGCGCACCGTCCCGGCGAGGGCGATCAGCGAGTCCTGGCCGGAGGGCGGCAGGATCGCGAGTGAGATCAGGGAAAAATAGAGCAGGTCCGCGCTCAGAGCATGCTCGCGAACCCGCGAAACATCGGGCAAGCCGAATATGTCTCGCGCAGCACTTTGGTCGCGCCAATAGGTGAAGCTGCGCTCGCCGTCTGGATCGACACTGATCGCGTAAAGGCCCGCGCCGCGCGTCGGATGGTCGAGAAGCAGAGAGCAGTCGAGGCCCTCCCCTTCCCACGCGGCGCGCAACCGCTGGCTGAAGGGATCGCGGCCGAGGGCACTGGCGAAGGCAATGTCGCAGCCTGATCGCGCCAGATGGATTGCCGTATTCAGCACGTCGCCGCCATGATGCACCGACCAGCCGCCGTCGCCGCGATCGGCCAGCTCGGTCATCCCCTCGCCGATGGCGACGATGCGGGGCGGTTTCACCAGTTCCACATCGTCCCGTCCTCCAGCCGGGCGACCGGCAGATAGGCGGGCTTGTACGGATATTTGGCGGCAAGCTCTTCGTCGATATCGACGCCGTGGCCGGGGGTCTCGCCGCAGAACAGCTCGCCCTTTTCGAAGCGATAGTCGTGCGGGAACACCGCGTCGGTGTCTTCGGTGTGGCGCATATATTCCTGGATGCCGAAGTTCGGCACCCAGGTGTCGAAATGAAGCGCGGTGCCCATCGTCACCGGCGACAGGTCGGTCGCGCCGTGGCAGCCGGTGCGAACCTGATAGAGGCTGGCGAGGTCAGAGATCCGGCGCAGATGCGTGATGCCGCCGGCGCCGACGATGGTCGAGCGAATGTAGTCGATCAGCTGGTTCTGGATCAGGTCCTTCGCGTCCCAGATCGTGTTGAATATCTCGCCTACCGCGAGTGGCGTGACGGTGTGCTGCCGGATGAGCTTGAACGCTTCCTGATTTTCGGCCGGAGTCACGTCCTCCAGCCAGAACAGCTGATAAGGCTCGAGCATCTTGCCCAGATTGGCGGCCTCCTGCGGCGTGTAGCGGTGATGTCCGTCGTGCAGCAGGTGATGGTCGAAGCCGTAGGTCGCGCGCAGCTTGTCGAACAGCTTGGGGACGTAATTGAGCGCCTTGCGTGTATCCCACCCGGTGACCGACGGCAGCGCCGCATCGGCCGGCTCGTAATAGAGCTTGCCGCGTCCGACCCCATAGGCGTCCTTGATCCCCGGCACGCCGGTCTGCGCGCGGATCGCTTTATAGCCAAGGTCGATATACTGGCCGACCGCGTCGACGGTCTCGGCGATGTCGCTGCCATTGGCATGGCCATAGACCATCACACCGTCGCGGCTGCGCCCGCCGAGCAACTGATAGAGCGGCATGCCCGCCATCTTGGCTTTGATATCCCACAGGGCGACATCGACCGCCGCGACGGCCCGCATAGTGACCGGTCCGCGCCGCCAATATGCGCCGCGATAGAGATATTGCCAGATATCCTCGATGCGCTGCGGGTCCATACCGATCAGGCAAGGGACGACGTGATCCTGGAGATAAGACACCACCGACAGTTCGCGGCCATTGAGCGTCGCGTCGCCGATTCCGTGCACGCCCTGATCCGTCTCGATCTTTAGCGTGACGAAATTGCGCCCGGGGCAGGTTACGATGACCTTGGCCGATACGATCTTCACATCACTCTCCCGAACGCGGCGTCACGACGACCCGGACGCGATCGAGATTCTCGATCCGGGCATAGGGCGTTTTCGTATTTCCCTGCCGTTGCGACGTTCCGCGCAACGACGGGAAATAGGTGCCAGGCTTGTCGAAGCGGTGCTTCAGCCGAACGGTCGTGCGGGTTGCCCCCGCCGGCACTCGCGCCGTGATGGCGAACTTGCCCTGGCCGTCCAAATCCCAGGCCGCTGCGACCAGCTTTCCTGCGCCCGGAGGCACTTCGAGGGTTCCGACCAGCTCGACGGTGTCGCCCGCCTTGATGTCGGCGCGCTTGCCGTTCGCGACGTTCAGCCGGACGACCGGCTGGATCCCGCGGCGCTCGGCGGCAGTTACCGGGACCACGACTTGCCCGTCGTCGATGCGGTAGTTGGTCGAAGCCGGCGGCGCGATGCCCTTTTCGACCCACGAAGAAACGTCGCGGAGCGCCTGTTGCAGCACCGGATTGTAGCTCACGATCCGGCTCGGGTCCTCGATCCCGCCGTGAAGCGCATGGTCGGTCATGTACACCCGCATATTGGCATTGGTGGCGTCGCCCTGGAACCTGCGGACCTGGGTCCGGTACCAATCCGCCTGCCACGGCATCGCCTCGCGGTCCCACAGCGATTCGACGACAATCATCTTGCCGGTCCACTTGCCGGTAAGGATCGAACCGCCCGTCGCCTGCACGAAACCGGGGCCGATCAGCCGCGGCCGCTGCGGATAGATCGGCGTGCCGTCCGCCTTCCGGAACTGGTCCCAAACTTTATAGCTCGCATCAGGAACCTGGTGGCGATGATAGGTTTCAGCGGCAAGGAAGTTGGAATTGTCGACTTGCACCTCATCGCCTGCCTGCAGTTGCGCCGCCACTTTGGCGTCGGCAATGCCGAGCACCACGATGTCGCCGATCACTCGCGCTACCGGCAGCTTCTTGCCCTTCGCCGCTCCGCTCTGGACGATCAGGTCGCCGCCGAGAAACGGAATCTTCGGCGGCGTTCCGGTCAGGCGGAACGCTGCGATGCGCTGGCCTGCGGCGCCCTCGGGAATCTTGAACGCGGTGTCGACACCGCCACGCTCCTCTTCGTGCGAGGCGTCGATGTTGATCCGCTGGCGCGCCGCGTCGGCCGCGGTGATCGGCGTTGCGATGCTGCTCTTGAACTGCATCCGCGCGCCTTCGAACTGCTCCGGATGGTCGTGGCCCAGATAACCGGGTTTCGTCCAGAAGTCGGTAAAATAGCCCGGATCGGCAAAGACCACGCCTTGATAGAGCGCTGCGAAGCCATGAATCCCCATGGTGCGCCAGCCAAACCAGCTCTCGACCGGAAAACCCATGCGCGTCACTTCCCGCAACGCATCGGCCTGAAGGGGGGTCAGTCCGGCGTAGATGTCGCCGCTGCCGCCGGGGCTGGCGGCGTCGACCACCTGGTCGAGTTTGTCGCCGAGGATGCGCATCGCGCGGATGCGGACCGTGAACATGTTCGGGATCGCCATGTTCGACCCCATGACGAAGGGGACCACGCCATCCCAGACGCCGACCGTATTCTCGAAACTGCCGATGGTGCGATAGGCGCCGCCCGAGCCGCCGAACGCATAGCCGTAAGGCCGCTTATCGGTGCCATAGAACCGCTTCGCGACAACCCGCGAGTAAGCCGCCGATGCCGCGGCCGCCCGATAGGCAGCGATCGTCGGATCCCGCTTCATGAAGTCCATGCTGCCGAGGTCGAATTTGCCGCCGCCATTGGTCTCGACGAAATATGCGCCGCTGTCGACCGAGAAGCCGATCAAGTCGGTCCCGCCGAAGCCGTTGGGGTTCTGCGCCAGGTTCTCGTTGTCTGGAACGGGCGTGTGCAACTGGAAGAAGTGCCCGTCATATTTCTCCTTGGGTGGGAAGTAGAAGGAGAAGCGCGTCTCCGTGCCCTTGAATCCGCCATGGACGTAGTAGTGCCGCACCGGCGTCTCGCGCCATTCCTCGATGTCGACATAGGGCTGCGCGAAATAAGGATCGCCCTCGGGCGAATAGCCGGCAGTCTTGACCGCCGGTGCGGCCGAGGGGGCCTGTGCCGATGCCATGCTGCTCATCACAAGCCCCGCGCCACCCGCACAAACGAGCAGCGCGCTTCGCACAAGTGACGATGTCCGCAATTTTTGCACAAGCAGTCTCCCAAAAACGCGGCCCCGACAGCGGGTGAGCGCTGCCGAGGCCGAACATAATGCTTCGGATCAGGCGGCGCTGATCAGAACTTCTTGCTCACGCCGAACTTGATGAAGCGTCCGATGGTCAGGCCGTTTGCGATGCCCTGCTGACCAAGAATCTGGTTCGGGCCGCGATATTCGGGTGGGTCCTGATCGAACAGGTTGTTCACGTTGAGCGTGAATGCCAGGTCGCGGGTGATCGGGCTGTCGCCAGGCACGTCGAACTTGAAGAAAAGATCGAACGTGCTGAACGAGCTGACATGGGTCTGCGGGACGAACCCGACGGGCGGATCGAGATCATAACCCTGCGAGTAGTTCCAGGTGATCTGTCCGAGCACTGGCCCGACCTCGGCGCCCAATGTGGTGCGAGCGCGGAAACGGTTGGTGTTTGCACTAAGCCTGTCGATGAACACGCCGCCCGGAGTGTTGCTGCCCTTCCGGTTCAGCTCATAGGTGCCCGCCGAGTTGAAGAACACCTCGCCGAAGCCGGCCGTCATACGATAGTTCACCGAAAAATCGATACCGTCGAGCTTGAAGTCGCCGAGGTTGCGCTTGCGGGCATCGATATAGGCATAGGTGCCCGAAGCAGGGATTGGCGGGCTTCCCTGAGAAATGATGTCGGCATTGGCCAGCGCCTGATTGAGCAAGGCCTGGCTAGGGGCGATCGTGATCAGGTTGCCGAAGTCGCGATAGAGAATAGCCGGGCTTTCGAACGGCGCCAGCCCGATCAAGTTCGTGTAGCTGATGTTGTAATAGGTCGCGCTCAGTCGGAGCCCGGGAACGACCGGCGGTTCGACGTCGACACCCACGGTCCAGGTCTTCGCCTTCTGCGGCCGGATGTTCGGCGCGTTGCCGCGGGTCGCCACGATCAGACCGCCATTATAGGCCGGATATTTGCCGGCCGCGACAAGCGCTGCGGGCGGAGCGAAGAACGCGGCGGCCTGGCCGGTCAGGATGAAAAGCGTGTTAACGTCGGCCTGCTCGAAGTCTGCAAGACCGGGCGCGTTGAAGCTCTTGCCCCAGGCGCCGCGGAACGAGACCCATTCGACCGGCCTGAAGGTGGCGCCGAACCGCGGATTAAAGGTGCTGCCGACGTCGCTGTAATGGTCGTAGCGACCCGCCGCCGAGACAGTCAGGTCGACCCCGCTGTCGCCGCCGAGGATCGGCGCGACGAGTTCGCCGAACAGGGACTTGACGTTCCGGCTGACGTCGAAGCGGAACACACCGGGTTGCGCCGGCGCCACGACGGTCGTCCCGACCAGCTGCGCCGGCGCCGTGCTGAACAGAGAGCCGGGCACGGCCTGGCCGCGCGCCGAGTTGAAATTCTCGTTGGTGTATTCGGCACCCACGGCAATCTTCGCCGCACCCGCCGGCAGTTCGAAGAGATCGCCGTCGAGCACTGCGCGGAAGTTGACCATCCGCTGGCGCGATCTGCCGTATTCCTCGAAGTTGGTGATGATGCCGACGGCCGCCGGATTGCTGGTCGTCACATTGTAAGGGTTGAACAGCCCGGCCGCGATCGCGTTCTGCAGCGCCCGGGTATTGAGCGCCGTGTTGATGCGGGTTGTCGTGCTCTGTCCGTAGTTTCCGAAGAGATTCAGCCGGAAATTGCCGTCAACGTCATAGCGGAAGTTGGCCGTGGTGCCCCAAGTGTCCAACTCGAGATTGGTGTGCTGCGCATTGTTGGGACCGATGGCGAAATCGGCCTGTTGAATGAGATCGATCGCGTTGTTGTTCCCGGGCACGAACACCGGCCGGCCATTGACGATGCCGCCGAAGTTGAACGGGCTGAACGGGCTGCTGACGCCCGGAATGCCCATGGACGCGGCCGTGCCGGCGAAGAACGTCGGGAAGATGACCTGGGTCGCCCGGAACGGTCCGGTCTGCACGAACGTCTTGCGGTTCGTGTAATAGGCCGTCAGCTCCATCGTCAGCTTATCGGTCAGTTCCTGAGTCAGGCCAGCGAACGCACTGTGCCGCTGGGACTTCGGATAGACGGTCGCGAAGTCGCTGGAGTCGCATTGGTTGACGGCACCGCCGTTCACACCGCGCACGCCGCCCCGCGGCACTGCGAACTGGCCGGCCAGCGCCTCTATGTTGCCGGGTTCGCAGCTCAATTGGGTGAAGCCGTTCGCGTTGGGGAACTGCTTGATATAGTCGCGATCGCGACCAAGCAGATCGTCGGTCTTCGCGTAGTTATAGGACAGGAAGATCGACCCGCTGCCCCAGTCGCGCCCGACCGTCGCGTTCGCGTCCCAGGCGTAGTAGTTGTCGGCAAAACCGTAGGAGCCGTCGACCTTGACGCCGTCGAAGCGCTTGATGGTCACGAAATTGAGCACACCGGCGACCGCGTCGGAGCCGTAGATCGCCGAACCGCCGTCGGGCACGATCTCCAGCCGCTCGAGCACGCCGGGCGGGATCACATCCGGATCAGGCGTCGTCGACGTGACGCCCATGCCGACCAAGCGATGGCCGTTCATCAGCACGAGAGTGGTCGAACCCGACCCGGTGTTGAAGCCTGGCAGCGACCGGAGGTTGGGACGGTTTACAGCCACCTCGGAGCTGTTCGCCAGCGGCTGCTGCAAGCTGTTGAAGGAGCCGAGCTGCGGAATCGTCTGGAGCACCTGGGCGACCGAAGTAGCACCAGACGACTGTACATCGGCGCTGGAGGTCTGGAGCACGTTGGCACCCGGAGGCGCGATGCCGCGCACGAAGGTGCCGGTGACGATGATGTCGGGGGCGCGGCTGTCATCGTCCGCGGTCGCATCCTGCGTCGTCAGTGGTCGGATAACGCATTGATGCCCTCTCCCCTAGAGACCTTGTCAGCCCGCGACGGTTTCTGCTCCGCTGACAGGCTCATTAAATCGACTGCCCGGATACCCGTTATGGAACGCGCCCAGCAAGGGTCCGGCGGGCTGCAGAAAGCGCGGAATTCCGCCGATTCAAAGCCTCGCTCGGGACATATCGGCCCGGCGATGCAGATCGACATGCAGTTGTATCGCCCCGGCGTTTCCGAACGGATCGAGAATCGGTCCAGCGAGGGCGGGAGGAGCGGCTAGAGGCGAAAGCCCGTTGAGGCTCCATAGGCGAGCGCGGATGCGACGGCAGCGGCAACAAGCACCCGCCACGCGGGCGCTGGGCGGGCGCCGGTCTCGTCGTCGCCGGCTGGCACCGAGCCGGTGATCATCGGCCACAGCAGGTTGCGGCGCTTGGCCGCGACATAGAACAGGATCGCCGCCACATGCAGTGCCGACAGGCCGAGCAGGATGTTGAAACTCCACTCATGGATTTCGGCGGCCACGCGGCTTTGGTCGAAATCAAGCAAGTATGAGAGCGGGCCGGAGTCGATGCCGTCCACGTCGACGGCGACGAGCCCGGTCGAGACCTGCATCAGAAGCACCAGCAGAAGGGCTATGACGCTCCAGCCGCCGAGCGGATTATGGCCGACCGACGGATTGCGCTCAGCCCCGCGAAGGTATCGCACAACGGCGCGCGGTCCCTTCACGAAATGGCTAAACCGGGCCGTATCGCTCCCGAACAGGCCCCAGAGCAGGCGAAAGGTCAGCAGGCCAAGAACGGTCAAACCCGACCAGAGGTGCCATTCAAGCGCATGATTTTCAGCGCTCCACCACGAAAACGCCAGCAGCCCCACGAGCGACCAGTGGAAAAGCCGCGTCGGCAGATCCCAGGCGATCAGGCGTCGTTCCGCCATCACTCGTATTCTTCGTCCTGGCGCTCGGTCCAGACTCCCGCGGGAACCCCGGAAGCCAAGTCGCGAAGCAGACGCGTGCAGGCCAGGATCTCGGGCCGCGAATAGTGGGAAACTCTTTCCCTGATCACCATGCCGAGCGCTTGGCCGATCCTGTCGGCAAACTTTTCACCAAGGGTTGTCAACGTCAACCCCAACTGTCGCGCGTCGTTTTCATACGTCCGGGTTGCCACCAGCCCGGCCTGATGCAGCATTCGCATCTCGTCGGTAATGATGCTCCGGCCGACCTTGTAATAGCGGACGACGTCGGCCTGGGTGCGAAACTGTCCGCGGTTGATCTGGCCGACGATCCAGGGCCCCCTAGGACCGAGCCGATAATCGTCCCGAAGGTCCTTGACCGCGGAGACGAGTTCGCGCTGCGCGAATGTCAGCGCTTCGATCAAGGCTCCGATCTCGCCGGGCGATAGCATCGCCTCGTCCGGGGCGGGCCTGAGCTTGGCCGGGTGACGCATGGACTCAGCCCCTCTTTGCCCAGGAATTGCACACGCTCGCCGCCGTGACCGGTCCCCCGCTCAGCAGTGCGCAGCTCCCGCAGCCTTCCGGTTTGGCAGTGAAGAAAGCGCAGCCACCGCACTTGCGGGCCGGATCGGGTGACGCGAGCTGAAAGCCGAGCGAACGCCGCAGACTCTTCTGCGCGGCGGGCAGAGCATCCGGATTGAAGCAGGCTTCCGCGTTGGCGGCGCTTGCCCGTGAGGCCAACGCGATTGCGGCCGCGCCCGTCGCCGCCACGCACAACAGCCCGCGGCGGCTGATGCCGATATCCTTCGCCATTCTATTCCCCACCCCCTGAGGCTTCGACCAGTTCATAGCTGTATCCGTCCGGGTCTTTCACGAACATGATCTTGCTCTTGTGCACTGCATTCACGCGGATTTCGCCTGGGGCATAGCCGACCGCCCTCAGCCGGGTGCTCGATGCGGCCACGTCCGGCACCCGCAGGATCGTCCGCCCATAGCCGTTGCCGTGGTCGATCGGCGTGGCTTTGGCCGGGTCGTTGCTCTTGAACAGGACGATCAGAGGTCCCCGTCGCGCCCCTTCGAAGGCAAAAAACACTTCCGTCGCACCCTCCGCTTCGATCCGGCCCGCCTTCACCATGCCGAGCCCGGCGGTGTAGAAGCGCGCCGAACGGTCCAGGTCGGACGAGCGGAGCGCTGGGCCGAGCACTTGGCCGGAAGTGGCGGGTTGCTGTGCGGCGACTGGCGATGCCGCCAGAGCGCACAGGAGTCCCGTGATGCTTGCCGATCGGATCACGCGACGATTTCCTTGATCGGCTTGCTGGTTTCCAGACTCTTCGTGCCCCATTTATCGACCGTCACGCCCATTACCTGTTGCAGGGTCAGGCCAACGCGGCTGACGGGAGAGCCGCCACCGTCCACATAGATACCGGTCTTGAGCCGCCCGCCGGCGCTACCAGCCGTCATCATCGGGATGTTGTCGATGGTGTGGAATTTGGCGAACTCGGTCTCGCTGTGTGCGAATACCAATGTGTTGTCGAGCAGCGTCCCGTTGCCTTCCTTCACCTTGTCGAGGGCCGAGACGAAGTAGAGCCAAGCCTCCATAATCCGGGTCAGGAAATAGGTGGCACTGGGCTGGTAGCCGAGACGGTTGTCGAGCGGCTCTTCGTGGGTCAGCTGGTGATGGGTGATCGTGCTGCCGATCCGCGTCAGCGACGAGGCGCCATTGTTGAACATCGTGTTGAACACCCGCGTCTGATCGCAAGCCAGCGCCATCACCAGCAGGTCCGTCATCAGCTGATGGTTCCTAACGACCGTCTCGATCTCAGCGTTGACCATTGTGTCCGCCACCGGCCTGGGCACCACGCAGCTCTGCATCGGCTCCGGCTTCGTCAGCTGCACGTCGAGCTGCTTTTCGAGCTGCCGCAACGACGTGAAATACTGGTCGAGCTTCTGCCGGTCGGCGGCGCCCAGCCTTTGCTCCAGCGCCTGACGCTGTTCGGTCACCGCCGACAGCGCGCTGCGCCGGGCGACGACCTGCGGATCGGGCGTGAACGTCGCGCTATTCGGGTCCTTGAAGCCCAGGCCGAAGATGCGCGAGTAAAGGCCGGCGGGCGACACTTCGGACGGGTTGAGATTGCCGCCGCCACGGCCGCTGAGCGAGTTGCGCGGGTCGCCGACCGCCGACATTTCGAGCGACCGGAAGCGCGTCCGATTGCCGATCACGTCGCCGATGGAGACGTCGAAAGACTCGCCCGGCAGGCCGCGATCCGCCTCGAGCGCACGGCCCGTGCGGATCGCCGGCCCGCCGCTCGCATGGGGCAAGTTCGGCGCGCCGTCGAGCGGCACCGAGAAATTGCCGAAGACGTTGATCTTGTGCTTGAGTGGCGCGATCGGCGCCAGTTCCGGCTTCAGCTCATAGTCCGGCCCAGCGGCATCCGGGAACCAGCGGGGTGGGTTGACGCCAAGCCCCCAGAACCAGGTCCCAAACCGAACGGGAAGCGGTGCTCCGGTCGCTGCCAGGGCCTCGCCGTTGCCGTCGAGGAACAGATCGAGCAAAGGCAGGCCGATGGCGACCGCCGCGCCGTTGACCGCTCCGCGCAGCATGGTCCGGCGATTGAGTTCGAACGCCATGGTCAATCTCCCTTCGACGAGGCTGCGCCCGATGCGGCGACTTCATCGGGCGCTTTCAGCAGCGGCACCGGCTTGATGCGATAGGCTTCCGGCATCGTCGCGACCTCAAGGAACAAGGCGCGGATGCGATAATCGGCGGCGGCGAACTTCTTCTCGACCGCTTCCGCAAGCGTCGAGTCCTCGCCGCTCGTCCTCCCGACTGCATATTCAAGCGCACGCAAGGCAACGCACTGGCTCGTCGACGGGTTCGTCGCCATCGCCCTGCCAAGCCCGGCGGCGCCACCGAAGGACACATTGTCCAGCGACCCCCGGACATCGATCGGCGTCTCGTTTTCAGTGGCTCTAAAGGCGCCGATGCCGTCGAACCGCTCCAGCGGCAGACCGAGCGGGTCGGTGATCTTGTGGCAGCCAGCGCACACCGGATCGGTGGCATGCGCCGCCAAGCGGATGCGCGCAGTTGGCATCTTCTTGTTCGAGGTGTCCTGCACGGCGGTGAAGTTCACATTGCCGGGCGGGTTCGGCACCGGCTGGCACATCAGCAATTCGCGGATCGCTCGGCCCCGAAGCGTCGGCGAGCTGCGGCCGGAGTGGGAATAGAGGGCCAGAAAACCGGCCTGGCCGAGCAGGCCCGCGCGATCATCCTGAGGACCGAATTCGAACGGCTCCCAGCCTGCGGGTTTGTGCACCCGAACCCCGTAGAGCGGCCCGAGCGACCGCGTCATGAATGTGCGGGGCGTCGTAAACAGTTCGCGATAGTCGCCGTCGCGATTGACCAGATGATCGACGATCGTGCGGAGCATCTGTTCGGGCAGGGCTTGCGCGACTTCCTGATTGAAGCGCGGATAGACGATCGGGTCCTTGGCGATCTCGTCGAATTTCTCGAACAGCAGCAGATCGGAGAAGAAGGCGCGCACGCCCTGCTCGAACCGGGGTGAGCCGATCATGTGTTCGGCAATGGCGGCCAATTCGTTAGAGTCGGTAAGCCGCCCCTGTTCCGCCGCTTGCAGCAGCGCCTCGTTCGGGGTCGAGTTCCAGAGCAGAAAACTGAGGCGGGACGCCCGCGCAAAATTATCGAGCCGCAATTCGTCCGGATGGCTCGGATCGGGCTCGGCGGTTTCGACGACGTACAGGAAGTCGGGCGAAACCAGCATGATCGCGAGTGCTGTGGCGAGCCCGTCATAAAAAGATCCGACCGGGGTGGCGGCGTCTCCCGCCAGCTTGACGTAGAAAGCGATTTCCTGAGCCGTCATCGGCCGTCGGAACAGGTAGCGCCCGATCGGCTTCAGCGTCTTTGCCGCACAATCCGGATCGGCCTGGCGCTCGTTGCGCGGCGTGCAACGGACGAATCGGGCGCGATGCTCCTTGCCAAAGACCTGAGCGGCAATGCCTCGCCCGACCGCGTCGAACTGCTCGAAACCGGTCGGCGAAATCGTCGAACTGGCAGCCGCCGATGCGATCAGCTCGTGCGCGGGTCGCACAATCGGTTCGAACCGCCCCGCCACCCGGATGTCAGGGCCGAAAATGTCGGCGATGCTATTGCGATACTGCGTTTCCGTCAGGCGGCGCGTGCCGACGATCCGGTTGAGCGGCGCGGCAGACAGGGCCGCCTGAGTTTCGGCTTTATCGGCGCTCTTGGGCCCCTCCGCAGTGGTGCAACCGACCAGCAGCAACGGCAAGGCTGAAGCCAACGACAAGATGCGACGCAGCTTGATCATCGCCTTGCCTCCGGTACGTCGTTGACCATGGCAGGGACGGCGGCGAGATCATAGGCATTCGACACGCCGGTGCATTGCCCGGTCTTGGGATCGCGAATGCCGTCCGCGTACATCTTCAGGGTCTTCAGACGCGCGGCGCAATCCACTCCAGCCACCAGGGCTGCTCCGACGCCGCCAAGGGACGGGCTCTGGATCAGCTCCCACGCGGGCTGATAGCCGCCGACCACGCCCTTGAGGCTGCCATCGGCCTGAATGCTCAGGCGCAGTCTCGCGCGTCGCAAGTCGAACTTGGTGCGGTTGCCGCGAATGTCGCGGGCACCGCCCTGCCCCCAGGTCTGGGTCAGCTTGATGTCGTTCGGCTCGGTCGTGATGACGCCATGATCGATCCGCCCGCGCAGCACGTTGCGATAGCGCGGCAGCGTGTTGCTGACCGTGAAGCTGGCGCCGGGAATGAAGTTGCCCTTGCTGTCGACCGGCGGCCGGTCAGGCGTGTTGGCGTAGATCACTTCGACATCCTCGTCATGCTCCAGGCTGTCGACGCCTCTCACCAGGATAAGCTGCGTCCATTCGCCCGAAGCCAGAAACTGGCTGTATCCGCGCGTGACCTCGCCCGCGGTGCCGTCGGGGCCCAGATAGGAGCAGCCGAGCACCCGGTAGGCCTGGTTATCGATGCCCCGCTCACCCGAAGGGCTGGTGAAATTCTCGTGCGTGCAGCTTTCCGCATTGCCCGAGCCATCACCCGAGTCCCCATCCAGGTTCATGCCGACCGCGCGCCTGCTCTGCACCGTCCGCTTGATCACCGGGCGGTCGAACATGTCCGGCTGCGAACAGATGTTCGTTCCGTTGGGCCCGAAGGCGAGCGCCTGCCAGCGCTTGGTCAGCTCAGGCTCGTTCGCCGGGAGAGAAAGGCGCGCGCGCTCGGCGGACGGCAGCGAGTCCAGATAGGACTCACGAAGCGTGAAGCCCGGGCCTTGCGGGCAGGCCGTCTTGTCGCCTTCGACGACGGCGGGGCCGAACCGGCTGACGACGAAGCCCATCTCGCCATTGGCCGGCACCTGCGGGAGTTTGACGGTCGGGGCCGCCACGGCCGCGGAACCTGCGAAATCGGGAGCTTTGAACCACACGCCGATGGCAAGCGCCGTAGCCGCGGCCACCGCCACATCCGCCCCGCGAGACCATACGCGCTTGCCACGTAAGTGCTTCATCTGTCCGGCCTCAACATCGTCGACCCGGCGGGAAGGTCATCCGGCGCGCCGGTCGGGCTCACAAAGACGGGGGCGCCCCGATAGAGATACTGGGCGCGGTCGCCGGCGCGAGACACGGACCAGTCGCCCAGGCCGCCATCGGCGAGGCCAGCCGCCAACTCTGTCCAGCCGCTGCAGCTTGCCTCGCATTTGCCGGTGAACAGCAGCCGGCCCTGATCATCCGCAAGCACATAGGCGCCGCGCACGAAGACCGGCTTGATGCCCGGCGGCGCGCTCAGTTGTGGCACGGGCGGCACGAACTTCAGCGAGTTCCAGCTAAGCTCGTCCGCACCGTCAAAGGCAGCCGAGCCCGGTGCTTCGCCCTTGCGCGTGAAGACGAGGTGCCAACGTTTATAGACCCATTGCGGGCCGGCGGGGCCGTTGGCCACGGACCAATCCGGAACCGGGGCACTCCCCTCCTCGCGACGGGACGGCTTCAAATTGGCGGGCGGGCCCGCATCGGCAGGCGCGCGCAACGGTTCCCATTCCTGTGTGCAGCTAGCTTGGCAGAACTGCACCGGATCGGCCGTCCAGCGCAGCACCGTGCGCATGTCGAGCCCGTACAGCGTGCGCCCCTTAACATCGACAAAGACTTGGCCGTCGCTAAGCTTCGCCACGGAAATGCCAGCCGGAAAGGCCATCGTCGTGACCGGTGGAATGGGCATGTCGGCAGGTTGCCCCGCTGCCGCAGCGGCCCATCCCGCTATCGCGATACCGATCCAGTACCTCGGCTTCATCGCAGCGCTCTCCTTCAGCTACCCTAGTCTTCGGTGCGGAAGCTGCGGTGACAGGAGGCGCAGGTTGCTCCCAACGGCTTCACCTGCGCCCGGATTTTTGCGACATCGCGCGTCGCCGCAGCCTGGAAGAAAAGGTTCGCCTGATTGGCGAAGGCCGTTTGGAGGCGTTTGAACTCGCCGGGATTGGCCCAGATTTCCACCTTGGCGCGGGTCTTCACCCCCGGCTGGGGACCGCTGCCGGCCGGGAACCAGTTGAACTGCTGTTGCGCGACATTGCGGATCTGGCGCGCCGAGAGTTGCAGCACATAGACTTGGGGGCTGCCCCCCTTCAGCTCGTCATTGACGTTCTTGAAGGCGGCGCCGAGTTCGCGATAGCCCTCATGGCGCGTGCGGGCCACGTCGGCCCCGGTCGCCGCCAGCACGGGAGCGACTGCAAGCATCGCAAGACTCGCCCACAACGCCGCCCGCTTCCCCACCAGTCTCTCCGCCATTATTGTTCGAAAGCCGAACAATAGCTGTTAAGGCGGAGCTGTCAATATTGTTCGGATTCCGCACGGAAGGTCACACGACCGGTCGGCGAGCGTAGATTCCAAATGAAGCGATCACGGCGTAGCAGAGCGCGGGCAGCCCGAGAGAAAGAGCGAGGCTGCCGCTCGCATCGGCGAGTTGGCCGGTCAGCGGCGGGATCACTGCTCCGCCGACGATCGCCACGCAGATCACGCCCGATCCATCGGCGGCCCGCGGTCCCAAGCCTTCGCAAGCGAGGCTGAAGATCGTCGGGAACATGATGGAGTTCATCAGGCCGATGGCGAGCAGGCTGTAGCCGGCGACGGCGCCGGTGGCGTTGGCGGAAATGGCGATTAAGGCGATGGCCCCGAGCGCGTTGAACGCTAGCACCTTGCCGGGGCTGATGAGGCGAAGCACGGCCGAACCGATGAACCTGCCGATCAGCGCTCCACCCCAATAAAGCGGGATGAGCTTGCCGGCACTTTGTTCTGCCAGGCCCAGAACATGCGGCTGCATCAAATAGTTCACGATCAGCGAGCCGATCGCGACTTCGGCGCCAACATAGAGGAAGATGCAGGCGGCGCCGAAGCCGAAGCGCAGCCGCTTCAGCAGGTCGAAGCTCGCAAGAACCGAGCCTTGCTCGTGCCGCTCGCCCTTGAGCCGATTCCTATTGAACCAGACAACCGCCGCCACCAGCCCCAGCGCGATCGCGAGGCCCACATAGGCGCCGACCACAGCGCGGGTTTCCGCAACCCGGTAGCGCGCAAGCGCCTCGCCCGACAGTTCGGCCGCCGACACGGTGGCGAGGCTGCCCAGGATCAGGATCGAGCCCACATAAGGAAAGATGGTTGTGCCGAGCGAGTTGAACGCCTGAGCGAAGGTCAGCCGGCTGTGCGCGGTGCGCGCTGGGCCCAGTAATGAAATCAGAGGGTTGGCGACCACCTGAACAATGGTGATCCCGGATGCGAGGACAAACAGCGCGACGAGGAACACGCCGAAAGTGGCGCTCGCCGAGGCAGGGATGAACAGCAGACATCCCGCCAGCATGGTGAGGAGTCCGATCACGGCACCCCGCATATAGCCCACCCGCTTGACCAGCCGTGCGCCGGGAATGGAAACCGCGAAATAGGCTGCGAAAAAGGCCGATTGGACCAGCATCGCCTGCATATAATTGAGCGTGAACAGCTCCTTCAGCTTCGGGATGATCACGTCGTTGAGGCTGGTGATCCCGCCGAAGATAAAGAATAGCGCCATGACGAACAGCCGCAGCTCAGGCGCGTCGATGTGCGCGCCTTCATCCTCGACCGTGTTCGGATCGGTGCTCGTTGCGATGCCGGGTGCCACAGCCATAAGTTGCCTTCACTCCTTGTAAATGCGCGCAGCGCGGCGCGTTCCCGAACACGAACAGCCATTTCTCGGTCGAATTTCATGGTGGCTGGCGCTCCCCAATGTGGCGGTCAAGTGAGCCACACTTAATCAGCGCGGAACATCGCCGCCGCGGAATGATCTTGGGGGAGCCGCCGTCGCCGGATTGTACCGAATCACTTTTCTACGGTGAATGTGCCCGTGAACGGCACCGTGGAATCACCCCCTACTGCAACATCGAAACTGCTCTCCTCGAGCACCCAATCGCGGGTCGCCGAATTCCAGTAACGCAACTCGTCGGGACCGATGCGGAAGGACAATGTGCGTGTCTCGCCGGGTTTCAGCGACACGCGCCGGAACCCCTTCAGTTCGCGCACGGGTCGCGCGGCCGAGCCGACGCGCTGGTGAATGTAGAGCTGCGCCACCTCGTCGCCCGCGCGCCCACCGGTGTTCTTCACATCCACTGAAACGGTCACGCTTTCGCCTGGTGCAATCTTCGACTTGTCGATCTTGAGACCGGCATAGGCAAAGCTCGTGTAGCTCAGGCCATGACCGAAAGGATAGGCGGGCGCGTTAGACTCGTTCCAATAGCGTTTGTTGGCCTTGAGCGGTTCGTGCGAGGTGAGATAGGAATAAATGAGCGGAACCTGACCCACATTACGAGGCCAAGTGAAGGGCAGCTTGCCTCCCGGCACGGCATCACCGAACAGCAGATTGGCAGCGGCATCGCCGCCCCGCGAACCGGGATACCACATTTCTAGGATTGCTTGCGGTTCGCTGGCCTTCAGATCGAGCGGACGGCCATTCATAAGCAGCAGGACCACCGGCTTGCCGGTCGCGATCACGGCATCGAGCAGTTCCTGCTGGCGGCCGGGCAAATCGAATGACGAACGGGATGCCGATTCGCCGATCATGTCCTGCCCTTCGCCGAGAACGAGGACGACGGCATCAGCGCCTGCCGCGAGCTTGGCCGCTTCCGCGATCCCAGTCATGTCGTCGGGAGGCGCCGGCCGTTCCACTTTGCCGACCACGGTTTCGAAGGGCGATGGATTGACGCGGGGAGGCAACGCTACTCCCGGCGCAAAACGAATGTCGATTTTCGAGCCAACCTTCTTCCGTATGCCTTCGAGGATGCTTTGCTGGGGAGGCTGGTTCTGGTTGAATACCCATGGCCCCACCGAGTCGCGCGGGGAATCGGCCAGTGGCCCGATGACTGCCAGCGACTTCAGCTTCCGGCGGTCCAAGGGCAATAGAGCGCCTTCGTTGCGAAGGAGCACGGCCGAGCGTTCCGCCGCAACGCGGGCGGCATCGAGATGGGCAGGCGCGCGCAACGTCTTTGCCGCCTTCGCCTCATCGACATAGGGATTTTCAAACAGGCCGATCCTGACCTTGGCCTCGAGAACCCGGCGCACGGCCTCGTCGAGACGCGCCGGGCTCACCTCCCCCGCGGCCACGGCCTTCGGCAGGTTGGCAAAGGCCGGCTGGAAGAGGGCCATCTCCATGTCTGCGCCCGCATTCAGCCCCCGAGCCGCGGCCCCCTGCCCGTTCGCGGCCAAGCCGTGCGTCTTCAGGCTGTTGACGGCTTCCGCGTCGCTGACCACCCAGCCGCGGAAACCCAATTTGCCGCGCAAGACATCAGTGAGCAGCCAATGATTGCCCGTCGCGGGCACTCCGTTAACAGCCATGTAGGCGCTCATGATGTTGCCTGCGCCTGCGTCGATCGCCGCCTTGAACGGCGGCAAATAGACGTTCCACAGCTGGGACTCGGACAGGTCCACCTCGTCATAGTCGCGACCGCCGAGCGCGGCGCCGTAGCCGGCATAGTGTTTCGGACCGGCGATAATGTGTCCCGCTGCCCCGAGCCGGTCCCCCTGGAATCCGCGCACCTGCGCAGCGGCGATGGCGCTGCCAAGATACGGATCTTCACCTGCCCCTTCGACGATCCTGCCCCAACGGGCATCCCGCGCGATGTCGACCATAGGCGCGAAGGCCCAGTGAATGCCCACCGCGCGGGATTCGGCCGCGGCGATGCTCTGCGCACGCTCCACCATGCCGGGATCCCAAGAGGCGGCCATCCCAATCGGCACGGGAAAGATCGTCGATAGGCCATGAATCACGTCGAACCCGAACAGGATCGGAATCTTCAGCCTGGAATTCTCCATCGCGAGCCGCTGGAGCCGGTTGGTTTCCTTGGGATCGGTGACAAACAGGAACGAGCCCGCGCCTGTCGCGGCGCGCTTATCCACGATGGCCTTCATCGGCGGCAGCGCGAAGACTGTGGTGAGCTGCGCCGCCTTCTCATCGAGCGTCATTTGGCTGAGCAAGGATTCCACCCGACGCTCGATAGCTGCGTCCGTGCGAGCGGTCGCTTGGGCTCCCGCACCGGAAGAGAGTGAGGCCGCAGCCAGCAATGCGGAAATGAAGCGGTGACGACGGTTCATTTTCGTTCCTTCAGCGGTCACGGCCTTGCAAGATCATCCGCAAGGCCCCTGTAGGTCAGAGTCAGCTCGTGGCGGCCCGACAAAAATCGACTGCCTGCTGACCCATCGGGCAGAACCCACCCCGCAGGCGCAAAGACCTTTCCGCAAGCGCCCGGCGGCAAGTCAATGCGCAATCTCAGCGCATCGCCTGCGCGATCCCAACGAATGCCTGCCGCTCCGAACTGGGTATCGATTGATGCTTCGGCCCAAACGATGTCGTTCCCAGGCTGAGGTGCGAACGCGATCATCTGGTAGCCAGGCTCCAACGGAACGATGCCGGCAAGCGAGCGGTAGAGCCAGGAGCCGACCGAGCCATAGGCATAGTGGTTGAAGCTGATCATGCTCGATCCGCCGCCAGAGCTCATCGCGCCGGAATGGATGTCGCCGCCTGGCTGGATAGCGTCCCAGCGCTCCCAAATCGTGGTGGCGCCGTTGATCACCTGATAAAGCCAGCCGGGCGCCCGTTCGTTCATCAGCAGGCGATAGGCTGCATCGATCCGGCCGGCCCGCGTGAGCGCCGGCAGCACGAGCGGCGTGCCCAGGAATCCGGTCGCGATCCGCCCCTCGGTCTGCTCGACCAGATCGGCAAGCAGGTTCCCGAACCTGGCAATCTCGCCCGCCGGCGCAATGCCGAACTCTATGAACATAGCACAGCCGGTCTGGGTTCTGCCGGCGACCTCGTGCCACCTGTGCCACGAAGCACCGGCGACGCGCTCGCGCAGCGCGCTATAATGGCGGGCGGCTTCGGCGTCGCCCAGCAACTCGGCGACGCGCGCGACGACTCCCGCGCTGAAAGCAAGGTAGGCCGAGGCAATGAGGGCGCTCGGCGGCGTCGCCTGCTCCGGCTCGTCGGGCGGGGCGCCGGGGTCCAGCCAATCGCCCAGGTGGAAATCGCCGGTCCACACGCCATAGCTCGACAGACGCGAGGCGCCGTAATCGACCCAGCGGCGCATGCTGGGCAGCTGTCGCGCGAGCACCTCGGTGTCGCCATAGGCCTCGTAGATTGCCCAGGGGACGAGCGTCGCTGCATCTCCCCACCCGACGCCGCCGAACTCGAACTCGTGTCCGCCGATGACGTTCGGCACAGTGCTCGGTACATTGCCGTTCGTCGCCTGCTCCAGCGCAAGGTCAACCATCCAGCTTGCGAGAAAGGCGCGCGAGTCGAAGTTGGCGCATGCCGTCGGCGCAAAGACCTGGATATCGCCGGTCCAGCCAAGTCGTTCGTCGCGCTGCGGGCAGTCGGTCGGGACCGCGAGGAAATTGCCGCGCTGCGACCAGCAGATGTTCGAATAGAGCCGGTTCACCCGCTCGTCGGAACAGGCGAAGGAGCCGATCGTGCGCAGGTCCGACGCGATGACGCAGACCTCAATTCGGTCGATGAGAACACTGCCGTCCAGTTCGATCTCGGCGTAGCGAAAGCCGTGATAGGTGAAGGCCGGCTCCAGCGCGAAAGTGCCCTTCGGAACATGGTAGGTGTCCGTCGCCTTGGCATTGCGCAACGCGGCGGTGTGCAGGGTGCCGTCCCGCTCCAGTACTTCGGCATGGCGTACTCGCAGGGTGGCCTGGCTGTCGGCGCGGGCCGTGATCCGCAAAAAGCCGGTGAGGTTCTGCCCGCAATCCACGTTATAGCGGCCGCGCTCGCCAGGTGACGGAACGACGGTAAAAGTGTCCACGATCCGCACCGGCGGGATGCTGCGCTGCTCGAGCCGAGACGGCAGCGGCAGGGCGACCACAGGCGCCCAGCCGGACTCGTCGAACCCGACGTCGCGCCAACCCTGTTCCCCGCGTGCGAGGTCTCGCGTGCAGCCATTGTAAATGTCGGCGCCCAGCAGTTCGCCTGTATTGCCTTTCCAGCTCTCGTCGGTGGCGACGGTCTCGCGCGTGCCGTCCACATAGGTGATTTCGAGCTGAGTGATCAGCGCCGTGGTTTCGCCATACACGGCGCGGCGGTTCATCCAAGTCAGGTTGCCGCGCCACCACCCGTCGCCTACCGCTGCCGCAAGCACATTCTCTCCCGCGCGGAGCAGGCCGGTCACATCGTGCGACGCGAACAGCAGGCGTTGCTTGTACTCGGTCCAGCCCGGCTCCAGAAGTTCGTCGCCGACGCGCCGCCCGTTGATCCAGAGCTCGTAAATGCCGAGCGCCGACACATAGAGGCGCGCGCTCGCAACTTCGCTGGCAGCGGCAAAGGAGCGCCGCAGCAACGGCACGACGACGGGTTCGTTTTGGCCGACGTTGAAGACGGGGCTGATGGGCTGAGCGACCCAATCATCCCGATCGAACAGCGTGCCTTCGATGCGGAGCGCCGAGCTCCAGGCGGTGACGCCACGGTCGGTCCATGCCCGCACCCGGCACCAGACAATCTCGCGGCTGCTGAGGGGCTCGCCCGGCCAGGGCGCGCCGATTGGCGACGTCGCAGCGACGCGACCGGTGCTGGCCAGAATCGACGTAAATTCCTTATCGCCAGCAATCTCGATCTCGTAACCGGTCTGGAGCACGTCGGTTCGCGTCGCGGCCAGCCGCCAGCTGAGCAGGGGCCGCCGGAAGGCCGTGGCGAAGAGGCCGGAATCGTCATTGGTCGCCAGCCCGACGACCTTCACCTCGTCGTCGAGATGACTTGGGTCGGCCGGTGAGGTTTCGCCCTCCATCAAACCGCAGCCGGCCGCTCCGCCTCCAGCGCGCGCAAGTCGCCGCGTTCGGCAGCGAGCTGCTCCAGGCTCTTCCCCTCATTGCGCGGCGCTCCGAACCAGCCGATCAGCGCGCTTGCGGCAAGGAACCCGGTCAGGATCCAAGCGAGGTTGGTGAAGCCGGTCGAGGTGATCAGCGGCACGAAGAAGCTGAAGATGCCCAAGCCGATCCGCACGACCGCGAAGGTGACGCCTTGCGCAGTGCTGCGGATCAGCGTCGGGAACAGTTCCGAACTCCACAGCTGGAAAAAGGACTGAGCGCCGAAGCCGATGGCTGTCGCCATGATCACGACGTGGAGCAGCGCAATGCCCGTCGTCAGCGGGAAGAGGGCCAGCAGCATCATCCCGACCACCTGCATCAGCGCCGAAATCAGGAACAGCAACCGCTGGTTCATCCGGTCGGAGAATTTCATGAAGACGAGGAAGATCGAGAAAATGCCCAGCCCGAAATTGAGCGCCTGCAAGGCAACGCTCGCTTCCTGCGACTGGCCGCCGACCGTCCGCAGGATATAGGGAAAGAAGAAGCCGTTCGTGCCGGCCCACAGGTTCCAGAAGCCGTACATGCCGATCAGGAACAGCATCGACTTGATATATTTGGGCTGGAACAGCTCGCGCATGCCTGCGGTCCGGACTTTGGCCTCGGCCTGGGCCTCCAGCCAGTAGCGCGACTCGTGCATCTTCGACCTGAGCAGCGTCAGCGCGAGCGCGAGGACCAGGAGATGGGCAAAAATCAGGCGGACGCCGAACAGCCCCAGCGGCGCTAGCGCCAGTCCGGCGAGCAGCACCACTACCGGTCCGAGATACCACAAGACCTGGGCGACGCCGCTGTGCTTGCCGCGGGAGTCATCGGGCGCCTGTTCGGCGATCAGCGACCATGACGCCGGGATGTCGGCGCCGACTGCAAGCCCGACGAGCACAAAGCCCAAGACGATCATCCAGGGCGCGCTGGCGAAGACCAGCCAGGCCATGCCGAAGGCATAGAAGAGCATGTCGTATTGGTAGATCTTTTTGCGCCCGAATTTGTCGCAGAGAATGCCGCCGATGAGCGCGCCGATCCCGGCCGAGATCGCGTTCGCGCTGAACGCGGCGATCAGGCCGATGAAGGTGTCGGAAAGACCGAAATCCGCTTTCCAGAAAGCAAGCGCGGCCGAGCCGGCAACGATCGAGCCGGCATCGATGTAATTGGCGAGACCGGCTAGGATCGTGTCCCGCCAGTTCTCCGACTTTCCTTCAGTCACACACTGTCTCCCCTTGATCGATCGTTTACGAGAATGCTGCCGTCGATCGCCTCCACGGAGGTCGCACCGGTCAGCGCCATCGCCACTTTCATTTCCGCCGCGACGAGCTGGAGCATGTGCGCCACTCCGCGCTCGCCGGCGCCCGCCAGCGCGTAGGCCCAGGCCCGGCCGAGCAGGACGCCGCGGGCGCCGAGGGCGAGCATGCGGACTACGTCGAGTCCCGACCGCACGCCGCCGTCGGCCAGCACCGTCAGCCGCTCTCCGACCGCTTCAGCAATCGGCGGCAGAGCGCGCGCGGTGGAGGGCACGCCATCGAGCTGGCGCCCGCCGTGATTGGACACGACAAGTCCATCGGCACCGAGCGCTGCCGCCTCGCGCGCATCCTCGGCATCGAGAATGCCCTTGATCACAAGCGGCCCGGTCCATTCCGAGCGGATGAAATCGAGATCGCGCCACGAGACCGTCGGGTCGAAATTGTCCCGCATCCAGGCGAAGAAGTCTTCGAGTCCGGTATTCTTGCCAAGCACCGGCGCGACGTTGCCGAGCTGGTGCGGCCGTCCGCGCACGCCCACGTCCCAGGCCCAATCCGGCCGCAACGCCCCTTGGAGGAGCCGCCTGAGCCCCCCTGCCAGCCCCGGCGCCCCCGCCAAGCCGGAACGGGTGTCGCGGTAGCGGGAGCCGGGGACTGGCATGTCGACCGTAAACACCAGCGTCGAGCAATCGAGCTCACGCGCGCTGGCGAGCAGCTCGCGCATGAAGCCGCGATCGCGGATCATGTAGAGCTGGAACCACAGCGGATCGCTGACCGCCTTCGCCACTTCGCCCAGCGGACAGGCCGAGACGGTCGACAAGCAGAACGGCACCCCCGCGGCCTGCGCCGCCTTGGCCGCCTGCACCTCGCCGCGTCGTGCGTTCATGCCGGCAAGGCCGATCGGCGCCAACGCGACCGGCATCGCCATCTTTCGCCCGAACAGTTCGGTCGAGAGGTCGATGGCCGACACGTCGCGCAGCACACGCTGGCGCAGCGCGATCGCCTCCAGATCGGCGGTGTTTCGCCGGAGCGTGACTTCAGCGTAACTGCCGCCGTCAATGTATTCGAACAGGAAGTGCGGCAGCCGCCGCCGCGCGAGCTCGCGATAGTCGAGCGCAGAGGCCGCCTTGCGTCCCATCACTGAAGGTTCACGAACGCGCCGCCGTCGACCAGCAGCGCCGCGCCGGTGACATATTGGGCAAGGTCCGACGCCAGGAACACGGTGGGGCCGACCATATCCTCGGGCTGGCCCAGGCGCCCCAACGGGATGCGGCTCTCCATATACGTGCGCTTGGTCTGGTCGGCGAGATCGTCCTTGTTGATCTCGGTGAGGATGGTACCGGGAAGCAGCGCGTTGCAGCGAATGCCGTGCTTGCCAAGCGCGATCGCGGTCGATTGCATCAACGAAAGAAGTCCCGCCTTGGTGGGCGTGTAATGCGTCTGGTACTCGCCGCCGACGAGCGCCGATATCGACGACATGGCGATGATCGCGCCGCCCTGTCCTTGCCGGACCATCTGGTTCGCCGCCGCCTGGACCATGAAATAGGCGCCGTGAAGATTAACGCGCATGGTCCGTTCGAACGTCTCGACGGGCATGTCCAGAAAGGCGTGGAACGGACAGATGCCGGCATTGCTGACAAGGACGTCCACGCCTCCCAGGGCATCCACGGCCACCGCAATGAACGATCTGGCCGTCTCGGGATCGGCGACATCGCCCTGGACGGCCACGCCCTTGCGCCCGAGCGCCTTGATCTCCGCGACTGCACTTTCGGCGCCCGCCGTGTCCCGGCCGTAATTGATCGCAACATCCGCGCCGTGGCGCGCGCAGCCGATGGCGACGGCGCGGCCGATGCCCGCAGATGCGCCCGTCACCAGAACCCTTTTCCCCTCAAGCAGCACTCTCGATCCTCCTTCAGGCTGGCGACCAGCCAAGCTCCCTGCCGATGGCGTCGGCAGCGCCCCGCACGGTCGCCGAAAGCGCCTCCATCCGGGCGTCGTCCATATATTGCGCGGCACTCGAAACGCTGATCGCCGCCACGACCCTTCCGCTCGCGTCCCGCACCGGCGCCGCCACGCAGCGGATGCGGTCTTCATTCTCTTCGAGGTCGAAGGCACGCCCGGCTTCGGCATAGCGGGTCATGCGCGCCAAAAAGGCTGCCGCGTCCGCCTGAGGCTGCTCCGCCTGCAAACGTTCCGCCCAGTATCGTGAGCCTGCGTCCAGCATCAGCGCCTTGCCCAGGCCGGTCGAACTCAGCGGCTGGCGCTCCCCGACCCGGCTCGAGATATTGATGCGACGCTGGCCCGCCACCTTGTCTACGTAGAGGGCTTGGTTACCGTCGATCACTCCCAGATGCACCGTGTCCTCTGTCGCTTCAGCCAGCGCTTCGAGATGCGGCCGCGCCGCCTGCACCAGATCGAGCTGCTCCAGTGCCGCGTGGCCGAGCTGAAGAAGCTTCGGACCGAGACCGTATCCGGCACGAGGCGTAGCGGTGAGATAGCCGCGTTCGACCAAGGCGCTTGCCAGACGGTGCGCCGTGCTTTTCGTAAGGTCGAGACGGCTTGCGATTTCGGAAAGCGTGGCGGCGCCTGCGGCAACTGCTTCGAGCACGTCCAGCCCGCGAACGAGTGTCTGGCTGCCGGTGCTTTTCTGCGCCTCGTCCGAAGACTCCGTTGACGCTATCCGTTTCAACATGTAGAGATGTGTCCCACATATCGGGACATTCTGCAAGGCCCTCATGACGCTGCCGAAGATCAAGCATGTACGCGCTTTCGTGGTCCGCGGCGGCGGCGCGGACTATCACGACCAAGGGGCCGGCCACTGGATCGACGACCACATCGCCACGCCGATGTCGCGCTATCCGGCCTACCGGCAAAGCCGGCAAAGCTTCGGCATCAATGTGCTCGGCACGCTGGTGGTTGAGCTCGAAGCCGACGACGGCACCATCGGCTTCGCCGTCACGACCGGCGGCGAACCGGCGGCCTATATTGTCGAGAAGCATCTCAGCCGCTTCCTGGTGGGCCGCAGCCCGGCGGAATATGAGCTGATCTGGGACCAGATGTATTTTGCGACTCAATATTATGGTCGCAAAGGGCTGGTCGTGAACGCCATCTCCGGCGTCGACCTCGCCATCTGGGACCTGCTCGGCAAGCTGCGCCAAGAGCCCGTCTATCACATGCTCGGGGGCGCGGTCCGCGAGGAACTTCAGTTCTACGCGACGGGAGCACGGCCCGATGTTGCCAAGGAACTCGGTTTCATCGGCGGCAAGCTGCCGCTCCACCACGGGCCGGCGGAAGGCCTTGAAGGCCTCGAGAAGAACATCGCCTTGCTGGCCGACATGCGCAGCAAATGCGGCGACGATTTCTGGCTGATGTACGATTGCTGGATGGCGCTCGACATCGATTACGCCACCCGCCTCGCCCATCGCGCTTGGCACGAATGCGGCCTCAAATGGATCGAGGAAGCGCTCTCGCCCGACGATTATTGGGGCTATGCGCAGCTCAAGAGAAACGCACCGAAGGGTCTGCTGGTCACGACCGGAGAGCACGAAGCCACGCGCTGGGGCTTCCGCATGCTGATGGACATGGAATGCTGCGACATCATCCAGCCGGACGTCGGCTGGTGCGGCGGGGTGACGGAGTTGATCAAGATCGCGAATTATGCCGACAGCCGCGGCGTGCTGATGATCCCTCACGGATCGTCGGTCTACAGCTATCATTTCGTGATCACGCGCCACAACTCGCCCTTCGCCGAATTCCTGATGATGCATCCGGGTCCGACCGAAGTGGTGCCGATGTTCGCGCCGCAGCTCCTTGGCGAGCCGGTGCCCGTGAATGGCAAGATCCGCGCGAGCGAGCTCGACAAGCCCGGTTTCGGCGTCGAGCTCAACCGCGACATTCCCCTCCACCGCCCCTATCCGAATTGAGGACCTGACAATGAAACTTTGCCGCTATGGCGCGCCCGGCGCCGAAAAGCCCGGCATGGTCGACGCGGACGGGCGCATTCGCGACCTGTCGGGTCATGTCGCCGACATCGGTCCCGAGCAGCTTGGCAAGGACGGCTTCGCGACACTCGGCCGTATCGATCCGGCGTCGCTTCCGCTCGTCGATGGCGATGTGCGCTATGGCCCGTGCGTGACCGGGACCCGCCACTTCGTCGCGATCGGCCTCAACTACGCCGATCATGCCGCGGAATCGAACCTGCCAATCCCGAGCGAGCCCGTCGTGTTCAATAAATGGGTGAGCTGCATCCAGGGACCGAACGACCCCGTGATCATCCCGCGCGACTCTAAAAAGACGGACTGGGAAGTGGAACTGGGCGTCATCATCGGCACCCGGGCGAGCCATGTCGACGAAGCCGATGCCCTGGATCACGTCGCTGGCTATTGCGTAGTCAACGACGTTTCGGAGCGCCACTGGCAGACGGAGCGGGGTCCGACCTGGGACAAAGGCAAAGGCTTCCCGACATTCGGCCCCGTCGGCCCCTGGCTCGTGACCCCGGACGAGGTGGGCGACCCGCAGCAACTCGGCATGTGGCTCGACGTGAACGGGGAGCGCAAGCAGGACGGCTCGACCTCGACGATGATTTTCTCGGTTGCGCAGGTGATCGCTTATTGCTCGCAATTCATGACGCTGGAGCCGGGCGACATCATCACTACCGGCACGCCACCAGGCGTCGGCCTCGGCCAGAAGCCGGAGCCCTGGTATCTAAAGGCCGGGGACGTGGTGACGCTCGGCATCGAAAAGCTGGGCAAGCAGCGCCAGGAATTCATCGCTTGGGAGGCCGGCCGATGAGCGGGCGCTTCGATGGGCAGGTCGCCGTCGTCACCGGGGGCGCGTCCGGTATCGGCCTGGCGACCGCCCAGCGGCTCGCCGCAGAAGGCGCCAAGGTCAGCGTGTGGGACATTTCCGATAGCGCGCTGGACGGCTGCGGCTTCGCGGCGCACATCGCCCGGGTCGATCAGTCGAACGAGGCGCAGGTGATCGCGGCCGCCGCGGATGTTGTGGCCAAGCTCGGCCGCCTCGACATCCTCATCGTCTCGGCCGGCATCACCGGCCCGAACACCACGCTCGAGACCTATCCGTCCGACGCGTGGGCGCAGGTCATGGCGATCAACGTCAACGGCACCTTCTACTGCAACAAGGCAGTCATCCCGCTCATGAAGGCGAATGGCTATGGGCGTATCGTCAACATCGCGTCCGTCGCGGGTAAGGAAGGCAACCCGAATGCGTCGGCCTATTCGACGTCCAAGGCGGCAGTGATCGGCCTGACCAAGTCGCTGGGCAAGGAACTCGCCAAGGACAACATCACGGTGAACGCCGTCACGCCAGCGGCGGTCAAGACCGCGATCTTCGATCAGATGACACAAGCGCATATCGACTTCATGCTGTCGAAGATCCCGATGGGCCGGTTCGGCACGGTCGACGAGAACGCCGCGATGATATGCTTCCTCGCGAGCAAGGAAGCGAGTTTCTCGACTGGCGCCGTGTTCGACACCTCCGGCGGCCGTGCGACATATTGAGCCGGAGATGACCGACTTTCGCCAGATCCCGTTCGTCGACGCCCACATCCACCTCTGGGACCTGGAGCACCTCCGCTATCCATGGTTGATGCCCCCCTTTTCGGATGAAGGGCCGAACGGCAGTGTCGAGGCGATCGCACAGAACTATCTGCTCGACGACTATCTCGCCGATGCGAAAAACTGGAACGTCGTTGGCGCCGTCCACATCGACGCCGGCGCCCACCCGGGCGACGCGCTCCGCGAAACGGCCTGGCTGCAGGGAATGGCGGACAGGCGCGGCCTGCCAAATGGCATTGTCGCGTTCGCCGCCCTGGACGACCCGAACGTCGAGCCATTGCTTGAAGCGCACGCCGCGCATCGCAACGTCCGCAGCATTCGCCATATCGTCAATTGGCACCCCAATCCGCGACGCACCTACACGCCGCGCGATGTGACCGGCGATCCGGCATGGCAGCGCGGCTTCGGTCTGCTCGCGAAATACGGGCTGTCGTTCGACCTCCAGGCTTATGCGAACCAGTTCGCCGGCCTCGCCGAACTCATCGGTCGCCATCCGGACACGCAAGTGGTCATCAACCACGCCGGGATGCCGGTCGACACCGATTCCGACGGCCGCGCTCACTGGTCGAAGGGAATGAGACGACTGGCGGAACTGCCGAACGTCGCGGTCAAGATTTCGGGCCTCGGGTTCGTCCACCGTCCGCCGACGCTCGACCTGATACGCCCCTATGTGCGCGAGGTCGTCGACACCTTCGGCCCGGCCCGTTGCATGGTCGCGAGCGATTTCCCGACTGACAAGCTCTTCGGCAGCTTCGACGATACGCTGGGTGCGGTCGCGGCTTCGATCTCCGATTTGTCGGACGATGAGCAAGGGGACCTTTGGAGCCGAAATGCCGACCGGATTTACCGGCTGGGTCTCCCGAACCTCACCGTTTGATCGGAATATCGAACCGATCGATATAGTCGCGGAAATGGTCGTAGACTCCTTCGCGGGTCAGACCATAGTCCTCAAGGTGATACTCGTGCTTGCCGTGTTTTCCCTGCGGATTGGCGGAAAGCATCGCTTCCATCGCCCCAACTGCCTCGTCGGTCAGCGGCTCGCCGAAAGCGGCATAGGCCTTGCGGATTTCGCCGATCGGATCGGCGACAAGCGCGCGGTATTGGATGTGGTGGATGGACTCAGCGCCATGCTTGTCACTGAAGGCAATCACGCGGCCGATCATCTGATCGAAGGTGCGCAATAGCACCCTGCCGCAGGCGTGGGGGTCGACGTTGTCCGAGTACATCTTGCGGACCGCGAAGATCAGGCTGCAGGCCGAGGCGATCGTCTCCGCCGGGTCGCGGTGAGTCATCGCCAGCCGCGCGTCCGGGTACGTCTCCTTCAGCGCATTGAGGTAAAGCGGGTGCCACGGATTCTTGAAAGTCCAGTTGCCACCATTGTTGCCCTGAAGCAGTTGCATCAGCCGCCTGTGATAACGAAACGCCGGCCGATAGTCGGCATTCAGGAACCAGTCGCTGTAGCTCGGAATGTCGAACTGCGAGTCATAGAGTTGCGCGCAAAAGGCCGGCGACATCGCGAACTGGCATTCGGTGGAGCTGTCGGCGTCTTCCCAATGCATGGCGGCGATGTGCGGCATATATTGCTTGGCAGCGTCGAGCCGAGCTTGCTCCGCGAGGCAGCGGGGATCGGTATGCAGTGCACCCGGCGCCGCGGGCGGAACGGGGTTGAAGGCCTCCCAGCGCATGAACACGCGCCGGGCCGGATCGGCCGCGAGCAAATTGATCGCAAGCGTGGTGCCGGTGCGGGGGAGGCCGAAGATGAAGGTCGGTTTTTCGATCGGCGCGGCGAGCAGCTCCGGGTGCGTCTTGAGCCAGTCCTCGACGCGCAGCCGCTGCGACAGGGTCTCGATCATGGTCGCTGCGATCCGTCCCTCGCCAGCTTCGCTCAGCTTGGCTTCGGCATTGAGCGCATCCACCAAGACGTCGAGCCCCTCGCGGAACGCGGGGTCGCCGAAATCGGTCAGACCGGTTCGGTCCCGCGCGGCGGCGAGCAAGGCATCCACTTCGATCATGACGAGGCCTCGTAAGTTTGAGAGGTAAGCACGCGCATGCTTTCGAGCACGCGATTCGCCCATTCCGGACGGCAGATCAGCAGATCCGGAACGTAGAGATCCGGCCGGTTATAGACGAGCGGCGAGCCATCGGCGCGGCTGACGTGGAGCCCGTGCGCAGCAGCGACCGCGACAGGAGCGCAACTGTCCCACTCAAATTGGCCGCCAGTATGGAGGTAGATGTCCGCCTCCCCGCGCACGACTGCCATTGCCTTGGCGCCTGCGCTTCCCATGCCGACAAGCTCGGCGCCCAGTGCGTCCGCCACCGCGACGGCCTCGGCGGCCGGTCGAGTACGGCTGACAAGCATCCGCGGCCGGGTGTTGCCCGGTGGCACGCGCTGCGGCCGGTCGGTTCGAAGCACGAGGTCCAGCCCCGGCAGTGCAACCGCTCCGACGCTCGCCACGCCATTGAGCGCCAAGCCGACATGCACCGCCCAGTCGGTGCGATGCTCGCCATATTCGCGCGTGCCGTCGACCGGATCGATAATCCACACTCGTGATCGCGCGAGCCGATCTGCACTGTCCTTTTCCTCCTCCGACAGCAGACCGTCGTCAGGGCGCTGCTCGCGGAGCGCATGGATGAGGAACTGGTTCGCGGTCGCGTCCCCCGCCCGTCCCAGCGTCTTGCCGCCGATCAGACCGCTCGCGCGGACCTGGAGCAGCAACTGGCCCGCCGCTTCGGCCAGTGCCGCGGCAAGTTCGGCATCGGTCATGGACTTGCTCATTTGAGAGGCAGGATCGCTCGAATGATGTGCTCGGCCGCTTGTGCGGGCGTCATCGCCACCGTGTCGACGCGGATCTCTGGATTTTCGGGCGGCTCATAGGGGCTGTCGATGCCGGTGAAGTTCTTGAGGTCGCCCGCCCTGGCTTTCTTGTACAATCCCTTCACGTCGCGGCGCTCCGCGACATCGAGCGGGGTCTCAACATAGATTTCGATGAATTCGCCGTCCGGCAGCATCTTCCTCACCATTTCGCGCTCCGCGCGGAACGGCGAGATGAACGCCGTCAGCACGATCAGCCCGGCATCCGCCATCAGCTTTGCGACCTCGCCGACGCGGCGGATATTCTCGATGCGATCCGCCTCGGTGAAGCCGAGGTCGCGGTTGAGGCCATGGCGGATATTGTCGCCATCCAGCAGGAAGGTATGCCGGTTCATCAGATTGAGGCGCTTCTCGACCTCATTCGCGATGGTCGATTTGCCGGCGCCGGACAAGCCGGTGAACCACAACACTCTCGGCGTCTGGTTCTTGAGCCGCGCATGCTCCCGGCGATCGATGTCGAGCGGCTGCCAGTGAACATTCTGCGCGCGACGCAGGCTGAAATGCAGCATGCCCGCCGCGACAGTCGCGTTGGTCAGCTTGTCGATTAGGATGAAGCCGCCCAACGCACGGTTCTCGGCATAGGGCTCGAAGACGATCGGCTTGTCGGTCGCGAGTTCGGCGACGCCGATGGAGTTAAGCTGCAGCGTCTTGGCCGCCAGATGTTCCATCGTGTTGACGTTGATCTCGTATTTCGGTTGCTGGACCGTCGTCGAGACCATCTGCGTGCCGAGCTTAAGCCAATAGGCGCGGCCGACATGCATCGCCTCGTCGGCCATCCACACCAAGGTCGCCTCGAACTGATCGGCCGCCTGGGGCGGCGCGTCGGCGGCGGCGATAACATTGCCGCGACTGCAATCGATTTCGTCGGCAAAGCAGACGGTCACCGACTGCCCGGCGACACCCTCGTCGAGATCCCCGTCGAACGTGACCACACGGCTCACGGTGCTGGTCTTGCCGGAGGGCAGCACTCGGACCTCGTCGCCGGGCTTGACCGCTCCGGTCGCGATCAACCCGGAAAAGCCGCGGAAGTCGAGGTTGGGACGATTGACCCACTGGACCGGCAGCCGGAACGGCTTCGCCTGGTCCTCGCTCGACAGGACTTCGACCGTCTCGAGATGCGCGACCAGGCTCGGCCCCGTGTACCAGGGTGTGTTCGCGCTCGGCGCAGTCGTGATGTTGTCACCCTTGAAGCCCGAGATCGGGATCGCGGTGAAGCGCTCAATGCCGATCGACTTCGCGAATGCCGCATAATTGGCGACGATGGCGTCGTATTTGGTCTGATCGTAATCGATCAGGTCCATCTTGTTGACCGCGAGGACCAGGTTCTTGATCCCGATCAGGTGGCACAAATAGCTGTGCCGGCGGGTCTGGACGAGCACGCCTTTCCTCGCGTCGATCAGGATGACCGCGAGGTCGGCGGTCGACGCGCCGGTGACCATGTTGCGCGTGTACTGCTCATGTCCGGGGCAGTCTGCGACGATGAACTTCCGCTTCTCGGTGTTGAAGAAGCGATAGGCGACATCGATCGTGATGCCTTGCTCGCGCTCGGCGGCCAGACCGTCGACGAGGAGGGCGAAATCGATCTCCTGGCCCTGGGTCCCGACGCGCTTGCTGTCGGCTTCCAGCGCGGCGAGCTGATCCTCGAAGATCATCTTGCTGTCGTAAAGCAGGCGCCCGATCAACGTCGATTTACCGTCGTCGACACTGCCGCAGGTGATGAAGCGCAGCATCGTCTTGTGCTGATGCTGGTCGAGATAGGCCTCGATGTCCTCGGCGATCAGCGTTTCGGTCTTGTAGACGGGGTCTTGGGCGAGGCTGTCGCTCATCAGAAATACCCCTGCTGCTTCTTGACTTCCATGCCCGCTGCGCCGGCATCCTTGTCGATGGCCCGGCCCTGACGCTCGCTGGTCGTGGTCAGCAGCGTTTCCTGGATCACTTCGGAAAGGGTCGCCGCCTCGCTTTCGACCGCGCCCGTGAGCGGATAGCAGCCGAGCGTGCGGAAACGGATCGAACGCTCCACGGGCACTTCGCCGGGGCGGAGTGGAAAGCGGTCGTCATCGACCATCAGCAGCATGCCGTCGCGCTCGACCGTCGGGCGCCGCGCCGCGAAATAAAGCGGCACGATAGGCACGTCGTTCAGCTGAATATATTGCCAGACGTCGAGTTCTGTCCAGTTGGAGATCGGGAAGACGCGGATGCTCTCGCCCTTCTGCTTGCGCGCATTGTAGAGGTTCCATAGCTCGGGTCGCTGGTTCTTCGGGTCCCAGCCGTGACTGGCGGTGCGGAAGCTGAAGATCCGTTCCTTCGCCCGGCTTTTCTCCTCGTCGCGCCGCGCGCCACCGAAAGCGGCGTCGAAGCCATATTTGTCGAGCGCCTGCTTGAGGCCCTCGGTTTTCCACATGTCGGTGTGCAAGGGACCGTGGTCGAACGGGTTGATGCCGCGCTCCTGCGCCTCGGGGTTATGATAGACCAGCAACTCCATGCCGGAATCCCGAGCCATCCGGTCGCGCAGCTCGTACATCGCCCGGAACTTCCAAGTGGTGTCGACGTGGAGAAGCGGGAACGGCGGCGGCGACGGGTAAAAGGCCTTGCGCGCCAGGTGCAACATCACCGCACTGTCCTTGCCGACCGAATAGAGCATGACCGGCCGTTCAGCCTCGGCTACCACCTCGCGCATGATATGTATGGCTTCGGCCTCGAGGCGCTGAAGGTGGGTCAAGGGGTGGGTCATCAATCAATCCGCTTCTTTTGCTGCGTGGCCGCTTCACACGATCGGTGCGACCGGACAAAGCAGAGGAATTGTTAGCCGGTGAACGCTAGCTTTGCTCCTCGCCGAGGGTGGCTTGCATCGCCGCTATCTCCGACCGGAGCCACATCGTCTCCGACAAATTCGTTCCGCCGCTTGCGCGAAGCAGATGCTCGTGCGCGGTCTTGCGCAGCGCCAGGGCTTCCCGGTTATCCGGTTCGCCGGCAAGCGCGATGTCGAGCAGGTGGATGGCTTGGAGCGAACGGGCAGCGCCAAGATGTCGCCGCGCGAGCTCGCAAAGCGCTTGAATGCCGGCAAGTTCTGCAAGTTCGGCATCGATGTCAGACCGGGGGACGCCATAGAGTGCCGTCGTGCCATCCTCGTAATGCACCCATCCGGCATATTGATCCCAGATCGATCTGACCGCCCAGCTGACCTTTCCGTGAAACTCGCCGATGGCGAGGTGATCGGGCAGGCGAACCGAGCGCATAAGCTCGTGAACGGTCTTGCCGGCATTCATCCCGTCCAGCGTGTAGTCGCGGACCCAGGAGACCGCGCCGTACATCCGGTCAATGTCAGCTCGAATGCGCTCGCGGCCGCGGATCGGCTCGCCATGACCGGTGACAACCATGTCCGCGTCGAGCGCCCGCAGCTTTTCGAGCGAGGCGAGATAGTTCCAAACCGCCCGCGGCTTGTCGCCGCGCACGGTGCAAAGGAAAGGCATCGAAAGCCATACCGGACCGGTCAGGTTGCCGGTGAAGGCGATGCGTTCGTTGGGAAGCCAGACGATCAGGCCATCTACCGTTTCGCCTTCGGGCGCATGAATCAGCTCGAAGCGGCGCCCGCCCTGCTCGAAGGCAAGCGTGCGATCGACCAGCACATCGGGCTTAACGTCAGGCGCAGGGCGCGGCGCACCACCGCGCTTGAGCGTATTGCCCCACAGCTTGGCGGAGCGCGGACCGAAGAAGGGCTGCAACCGCTTCATGTCGGCCCAGGCCTGGTCGAAACCCGGACCGCCAATCACGATCGTCTCCGCCTCCCGAAACGCGTCGACGCCGCCGAAATGGTCGGCATGGCTTTGCGTCAGGACGATCCGGCGCAAGGGGCCGGAGCGATGCGGCGCGAGCAGCGCGCGGTTGCGCTCGCTATTGTCCATGAAGCCGGTATTGATCAGCACATCGCCGTCGGCAGTGTTGATCAGATAGAGATTGGAGATGTCGTTGACCTGCCAGACGAACGGCGTGATCGCGATCGCCTCGCTCTGCGCGTCTCCGGCCCGAACCAGGCTTGCCAGCGCGGGCGATCCCGCCTTCGTCATTGCCCGGCCTCGGTAAACTCGACCATTACTTTCGCCGAGTCCGGCTGCGCTGCGATGCCGAGACCTTCGATCACCCTGGCGAACGGGATGCGGTGACTGATCAGGCTGCTGATCTTGTCCTCCAGCCGCGGCATTGCAGCAATGACTTCGGGAAACTCCGTCGGATAACCGACCGCAGTCGTAATGGTCATCTCGGTGGTCAGCATCGGCCCCGCCGGCAGCTCTATCGGGCTCATATAGGCGGCGGTGATGACGTGGCGGGCATGGGTCTTGGCGAGCGTAACCACTTGCCCGAGGATCATCGGCGCGCCCGCGGCGTCGATATAGGCGTCGGTCTGCGCCTTCTCGCGGCCGAAGACGGCGACGGTCCCATGCAGTTCCTTGATCCGCGCGATGACGTCCTCACTCGCGGGGTTGATCGTGCGAGCGCCGAGTGCACGAGCGCGGTCGAGTCGCTCTTCCGCCAGATCGAGCGCGATAACGTCGCAGCCGCGGTCGACCGCCCACAGCACCATGCCGAGCCCAATGGGGCCGCAGCCGAATATCGCGAGCTTGTCGCCCTCCTTCGCCTGGGCGCGATTCACCCCGTGCATCGCGACCGAGAGCGGCTCGCACATCGCCGCGACATCATAGGCAATGCCCTCGGGGATCGGCAGGATCGAGGCACCGAGACGAGCATCCCGAACCAGCAGCTCCTCGGTAAACGCCCCCTCGGGTCCGCCGCTGCCGATGTAGCTGGGCGTGTTCATCGGATTGACGATGACGGGCTGGCCGACGCTCAGCCCCTCGACTTCGCTGCCGACGTGGAGCAGCTCACCCGCACCTTCATGGCCGAGGGCCGTCAATGTGCCCGGCGTGGGGATTCCGCCATGCTTGATGTACGAAAGGTCGCTGCCGCAAATGCCGCAGGCTTTCATCTTCACGACGACATCGCGCGGTCCCGGCTCCGGCCGGGAATAGGTGTCGAGGCGGACATCGTCCTTGTCGTGGATCCTAAGCAGGTAAGCCATGCCGTCGCCCTCCTATCCGCGGATCATGTAGCCGCCATCGATCGTGATGACCTGGCCGGTGAGGAAGCTCGATGCGTCCGAGCAGAGGTAGCCGCCGATCCCCTCAAAGTCCTCCGGATAGCCGACGCGCTTCATCGGCGTGACCGGTTCGTACTGCCCTTTCAGATATTGGACCGCTGGCCCGTCCACTGGGCCCATCATCGGCGTGATGATGAGACCGGGTGCGACGACATTGGCGCGCACTCCATATTGTCCCATTTCCGCGGCAAGCGAGCGGATCACGGCTGCAGCGCCGCTTTTTGCCGCGGCATATTCCGCCTTGCCGGGCAGGCCCTGGAACAGCGAAAGGCTGCCGCAGGCAACCAGGCTGCCGCCGGGTTCGCCCGCTTCGGCGCGCGCCTTCATGTGGCGGGCCCCCTCGCGCAGGGTAAAGAATGCGCCGTGGAGCGCGGTGTTCTGAAACTCGAACCAATGCTCGGTCGGCATGTCGAAGATCGACTTGTAGCGCGGGCTCGCGCCGGAATTGGCGAAGACGCAATCGATCCGGCCGAAGTCGGCCATGAGCTGCTCGTAGCCGGCTAGGATCGCGACCTCTCCCGAGACATCGACGACATAGGTTTCCACCCGCGCAGCGCCGGCCGCGATCAGGGCCTGTTTTGCGGCCGCATTTTTCTCCGGATTGCGCGCCCATATCGCAAGGCTGCCGCCCATGCGTGCGATGCCGGTGGCGAAGCCCAGACCAATCCCGCCATTGCCGCCGGTCACCAGCGTAACCTTGCCGGTACAGTCGAACAAAGGCTTGCTCATGTCCCTCTCCCGTCGATGCCAACTTTGTCGGCATTATCGCGATCGAAAATCTTTCAGAGTTGCCGTCGGGCCGCAATAAGGCGACATGTAGATATCGAGCCATTTTCGATTGAACGGGCCAAATGCGACAAGCCGAGCCAGATGCTGGCGGATGGGAAGATGGGAGCCTCGCGTTTCCGCAGACCGAGCTCGTGGTGTCGACAGCAACCGCGCGCTTCCGGCGCTTCAGGATCGAGCGCCCGTCGTCACGAACCTTTCGCACCGGCGATTGCTATTGGCTCGACATGTGTCTGACGCCGCGCCCCGACAATGCGCGCGGATGCTACGCCCAGCATTGGGGCCCCCATCGCTATGAGCGCATCGGCGAAATCTTTCTCGTCCCACCCGAGCATGCGCTTCACATCCTGAGCGACGGGCCCGCGAACCAGATGTCGATCGTCTGCGAGATCAAGGCCAGCGCCGTGGGGCGATGGCTCTCGGAGGGAAGCGGGTGGACATCCGCGCGCCTCGCCGGAGCACTCGACATCGCTCAGCCGCATATGCGCGCCTGCCTGTTTCGGCTTGCCGAGGAAGCGCGGACTCCTGGTCTTGGCAGCCGCGCACTGGCCTCCGCGCTCGTCGATCAGCTGGCAATCGAGGTCGCTCGATATTGCGAAGCGACAGCCGATGATCCTGCACGCGGCGGGCTCGCGGCCTGGCGACTCCGTCTCGTCAAGGAGCGTGTCGCCGGCGACGACGCGCCGCCGACACTGGCAGAGCTGGCCGGCATTTGCGGGATGTCCGCCCGGCAACTGACCCGCGGTTTCCGGTCGAGCACGGGCATGACCATTGGCGAATATGTCAGCCAGGCCATGATCGATCGGGCCAAGCGCCTGCTCGACACCCCGCGCAGCATTGCCGAGATCGCATTCCTGCTCGGCTTCGGGTCGTCTTCAAGCTTCGGATTCGCCTTCCGCAAGGCGACCGGATCGACGCCGCGCCAGTTCCGGACGCGCCAGCTGAGAACAAGGCAGCGATCCGCTGCTCTCAAGGACTGACAACGGTCATCGCCTCGGCGTTTTCGACGTCAGCTGACGGTCGCTACGCGGATCAAGCCTTACGATGCGGTATGCGAAATGAAGCGCTCCTTCGTCGCACCGGCCCGTGCCGCGAGGAAGCCTGGCAACATTCGAGATTTCGAACAGGAGCAGGATCGCCATGTCGTCGCCGCCAACTCATGATGGGGTACTGAGCTCCCCCCGGCGATCATACCGTCGGGCCGTCGAGGAGTTCGACCTTGCCGCCGCCTCCGCGTTCCTCGCGATGGATGAGGAAGGTCGGATGAACGCGGCAGAGGTTTGCTGCGACCGTCACGCCAGCGTTCCTGGCAGGATCGCACTCACCCATCGCAGCACCTCCGGTCAGAGAAGGGACTGGTCATATTCGGAGTTGAAGCGACGATCCTCGCAGTTCGCGCACGTGCTGCGGGGGCTGGGCGTCGGCCCCGGCGACCGGGTTGCGGGACTGCTGCCGCGCACTCCGGAACTGCTCATCGTCATTCTCGCTACTTGGCGCCTCGGCGCAGTGTATCAGCCATTGTTCACCGCGTTCGGACCGAAGGCGATCGAGCATCGCATCGAGCTGGCGAAGACGCGCGTAATCGTCTGCGATCAAACGAACCGGGCCAAGCTTTCCGGGATCGAGAATGTCCCCGTGATCGGCATCGGGGCTACGAACGCGGCAGAAGATTTCTGGGCACTGACCGAGTGCCAGGCCGAGATGTTCGAACCGGTCGCTTGCGGGGCGGACGATCCTTTCCTGATGATGTTTACGTCAGGAACAACCGGGCTACCGAAACCGATGCTGGTCCCGATTCGCGCTATTGCCGCGTTCGTCGCCTATATGCGCGACGCGGTCGGGCTGGAGCCGACGGAGCGTTTCTGGAACCTCGCCGATCCGGGCTGGGCCTACGGTCTCTACTATGCAGTCACCGGACCGCTCGCGATGGGCGCTTCGACAATCTTTCACCAAGACGGCTTCACCGTCGATTCCACCTACGACACCATCATCGAGTACGGCGTGACCAACCTCGCCGGGTCGCCGACCGCCTATCGGATGCTCGTGGGCGGCGGTTCGGAGAAAGCGGCGCGCGTCAGGGGGCAGCTACGTGCTGTCAGCAGCGCGGGGGAGCCGCTCAATCCTGAGATCATCCGCTGGTTTGATCGCCATCTGCAGGCACCCATCCGCGACCATTACGGTCAGACGGAAGTGGGAATGGTGCTATGCAACCATCACGCCTTTGATCATCCGGTCCGAATCGGCAGCGCGGGCTACCCGTCGCCCGGATACCGGATAGCCGTTCTGTCGCCCGATGGTCGAGAACTGGGGATCGGCGAGGCCGGCGAACTAGCGCTCGACGTGACGGCATCCCCGATGATGTGGTTCGGCGGCTATCACGAGCGAGACACGCCCTCGCTGCAGGGCAGCTATTATCTCAGCGGCGACACGGTGGAGTGGAATGACGACGGCAGCATCTCCTTCGTCGGCCGCGCCGACGATGTCATCACCACCTCGGGCTATCGTGTCGGACCCTTCGATGTTGAAAGCGCACTGATCGAGCACGAAGCCGTCCTCGAGTCGGCCGTGATCGGCAAGCCCGACCCGCAAAGGACCGAGATCATCAAGGCCTTCGTGGTGTTGAACGCAGGCTTCGAGCCGGACAGCGAGCTAGCCGAAGCCCTGCGGCGCCACGTCAAGACCCGCCTCTCCGCCCATGCCTACCCGCGAGAAATCGAGTTCGTGGCAGACCTCCCTAAGACGCCCAGCGGTAAGCTGCAGAGATTTCTGCTCCGGGCGAATGAAGCTGCGGCCGCACCGACGTCAAACTCTTCCTGAACCAGCCCGCTCGAGGGCCGCGACGGTAGGGCCGATCTCTTGGCGCTATAAGTTTCAATTGTTGTGCTGACCGACATCGCCGACATCCGAGGTCGCAAAAAGCGGCTCAGAAAGGGACCGCCCCCTGCTGAGTCCTTGGTCCGGAAACTGTCACCAGTTGGCTTAGCGGCTAACGACTTCGACCCGCGGCCGTTTCACTGGCTCGGCGCGGAACGATAAAGGATAGAAGCTGTGATAGCCGGCCACCACCGACGCTGGTCTTCAGAGCCATGCCAAGCAGGATCAGCGCCGCCCGCACGGTTCGTCGTTGACAATGGATCAGCCGGTTGTGCGTACGCAACCTGCGGTCCGCGAGCGACGCGGCACTGACGCGCGCAGCGCGCTCGCCGTTACTGCCTGACATCTGCCAGATGTTGGCAATAAGCGGACTGGCTGCTTCCGGTCCGAAGCCGCGAAGGCGGACGTTACCCGTCGTCAGGGACCATCCGAGTTGCAAGCCCCAGTCTAGCATTTCGACCCCGTCGGTGAGGCATGAGCGGGTTCGAAGCCATGTCTCTGCTGTAGGAACGAAGCGCCATCCAGCACGGACCGCCGTCTGCCTACTTCCGCTCGTCGAACACAGCCTTGAAGGCCGGCGCCGCGGTGAACGCAGCAGGCCAGCCCGCGTAGAACGCCACCTGAGTCAGGATTTCCCCGGCTTCGACGCGGGTTAGGCCATTGTCCATGGCGCGCGTCAGATGGCCGGATATCTGCCCGGTATTCCCGTTCGCAACGAGAGCCGCCACGGTGATCAGACTGCGATCACGAGGCGCCAGGCCGGGCCTCAGCCACACTTCGTGAAAAAGGGTATCGCGCGTGTAATCGACCAGCCCCGGGCTCACCGGGCCCACGCTCTCCTGCACCCTGGCCTCTCGAGCGTCCTCGGCAATCTGATCGATCCGCAACAAGGTCGGCCGCTCCGGGGTAAGCTGGTCTTGTCCGATCCTCCGATCGTGAAAGACATCGTAGGCGATATCGATGGCGGATGCGGCATTGGGCCAGCCGGCATAGAAGGCCAGGTGCGTGATGATCTCGGAGAGCTCAGCCGGTGTCACGCCGTTGTCCAATGCCAGCCCGAAGTGGAGCCGCATGTCACGAGTCTGGTTCTTCGCGATCAGGGCCGCCACCGTAACGATGCTGCGATCCCGCCGCGAGAGCTGCGGGCGTTGCCATAGCTCGCCGAGGAGCAGACGCTGTGAGTACGCGCCATAAGCCGGGGAGACCGCTTCGATCTGTTCGCGCCGTTCCGATGGGATCTGCATAAAGAAGCCGCTTTCCGTGCGATTAGGCTGTGTGACAGCCGACGTGGCTGAGGCTGAGAGAGCGAGGAGCAAAAGCTGACCGATCATGCTGTCATTCCTCGTTGCATGCGGTTCCGGGCCATGAGTTGCATGGCAACAAATATAGCGCCGAGGACGATGATGCTGCTGGCCAGGAAAGTGGCTGAGAGGCTCCATCGCGCGGCGACCAGGCCGAGCAGCGGACCGCCGATGCCGAGCCCGAGATCAAGGCACGCGGTATAGGCTCCCATGACAAGCCCGCCGCTTTGAGGAGGCGCCCGGCGGACAGCCTCCACGCCGAAAGCCGGATAGACGAGCGAGTAGCCCAAGCCGGTTAGGGCTGCCCCTGCAAACACCAGACTCGGCGACGAGGCGGCCCAGATGAGGATGAGCCCCACCGCTTCAATCACCGCGCTCATGACCGCGACCCGTGTGCCTCCGAGCCGATCGGGAAGGTGACCGAACAGCACACGGGCCAGAATGAAGGCAATGCTCAGCGCCGAGACGGCGATCCAGGCGCCGCTCCAACCCCGTTGATTGAACATGAGAGCCGTGAAGATCGTGATCGCACCGAAACCGATGCTGCTGAGGGCTAGCCCCATGCCAGGCGCAACGACGGCGCCCGCAACGCTCTTCAACGACGGCGGAGTCGCCCGCGCAGGCCGAACGCCGCGCCTGGCACCGATTGCCATTAAGGCGACAAGCGGCGCAAGCACAGTCGCCCATGCGATCGCTCCAAACCCGTTGGTTGCATAAAGGGAGGATCCAGCAGGTGCGCCGGCGGCAAAGGCAGCGTACATCGGCATTCCGAGCCAGGCCATCACGGTCCCGGAATTGTCGGGCCCGCCGATGGCAAGGCCCCAACTCAGCGCGCCGGTGATGACAAAGCTTTCGGCCGCGCCGAGCACGCCGCGTCCTAACAGAAGAACGACCGTCGACCAGGTGACGGCACCGGCGATCCTCAGCGAGACGAGGTAGATGAGGCCCGAAAAAGCGGCGGTGACAAGGCCGATGACCATGGCCCGCTTGGCGCCCCGCGCGTCAGCGAAGCGGCCGGCCCAGAAGCGGGAAATCAGCGAGGCGGTGAACTGGCTTCCGGCGATTAGCCCAACAATGAAGGTGCCCATCCCGAGGCAGTCGTGAACATAGACCGGCAGCACCGGCATCGCCATTCCGATGATGAAGAAGCAGACGAAAACGGCTGCCGCGATGGGCATGAGACGAAGGATCAGTGCCGCGCCGCTTTCCGATCGCTCTCGCGCGGCGGCGCTCATGGCCTGGCTTCCCGGGCGCCGTATTGCTGGTCGGTGACGGGCTCCATCCAGTCGACGTTGCGACCGTTGATGGCCTCCTGCACGGCGATGTGAGTCATCGCGTGCGTCGCGGACGCGCCGTGCCAATGCTTCACACCCGGTGGACACCAGACCACGTCGCCGGGCCTGATCTCCTCGACAGCTCCGCCTTCCACCTGAGTCCAGCCGATGCCGTCGGTGACGATAAGCCTCTGACCACGTGGATGCGTGTGCCAGTGCGAGCGGGCGCCAGGCTCGAATGTGACTTTGCCGGCGGATACCGACGATTGCTCGTTGGCGTCGAACACCCGCTCTAGACGGACTCGCCCGGTGAAATATTCGGCCGGAGCAGGGCTGGACGGACGGGTGCCGAGACGTACGATTTCCATGGTCTCTCCTTGTCTCTGCTGGACTGCGCCAGCGGCGGGGCTCGCCAGCAGGAAGATCGCGAGCGAGAGCGAGCGCAAAGGGCTCATTTCACCTCCTCCCGCGATCAGGCTTGAGCCGGCGCCTGCCGGCCGCGTGTCAAGTCTAGCACGAAGCGGTACCGGACGTCCTTCGCCTTGACCCTGTCGAACGCACGGTCGATCTGGTCGGGACTGATAAGCTCGATGTCGGCGACAATGTTTCGCGACGCGCAATAGTCGATCATCGCCTGCGTCTCGGCCATGCCTCCCATCAACGAGGCAGACACGTTGCGCCGCCGCCCCCACAGCCCAGCTCCGGTCACATTGTCGATCGGCTCCCGAGCGCCGACGATGACCAGTGTCCCGTCGAGCCTCAGCAGGTTCGTGAACGGCGTCGTGGGGACAACTACCGGCAGCGTGGAGATGAGCAGGTCAAACTTGTCCGCATATGGCTCGAGCATACCCGTCTCTGTCCACAGCACGCCTTCACGCGCTCCAAGGCGTCGCGCGTCGTCCACTTTTCCCGGTGAACTGGTGAAGACGGTCACGTCGGCGCCGCGTGCTGCCGCGAGCTTCACCCCCAAATGTCCCAGGCCTCCGAGACCGATGATGCCGACCCGCTTTCCGGCCGAGGCATCCCAATGCTGGAGTGGCGAGAAGGTCGTGATGCCGGCGCAGAGCAGCGGCGCGGCGGCCGCGAGGTTCATGCGGGGCGGGATGCGCATCACGAAGTGCTCGGGGAGCATGATCCGCTCGGCGAAGCCACCATAATTATGTCCACCGGAGATCTTGTCAGGGGTGTTGAACGCGAGGGTCCAGCCAACCTGGCAATATTGCTCGAGATCAGCCCTGCAGTTTTCACAGCTTCTGCATGAGGCGATCATGGGTCCCGCCCCGACCGTGTCACCGACCCGAAACTTGGTAACCGCGTTCCCGACTGCCGCCACCCGACCGATCACCTCGTGGCCGGGGACGCAGGGAAAGAGCGTCGAGGGATAGGGCGGCCCCCACTCTTCGCGGGCGATGTGAATGTCGGAATGACAGATGGCCGAATAGAGGATGTCGATCAGCACGTCATCCGGCCCAACCGCTCGTCGGGGAATTTGGAGCGGCTGGAATGGAGCCTTGCTCTGCGGAATCCCGTACGCCCTAGTGCGAGCGGCACCGCTTGATCTGGTCTGCGCTGCGGCTCCCGTGGCAAGCAGCGGAGCCGCCGAAAAGCCAGAGACGCCCGCGAGAACGGAGCGCCGGCTGAGATCGGCTCCTGTCCCCGTGGGATGATTGCATCCACCGTTGCAATGGTCGCTCATCGGTCTCTCCTTTGAGGGAGACAGCCATTTATGCTTTGTCCGAGCATAAGATTAGACGCTATAACCGGCATTCGCTTGTTAGCCGGGCTAATCAATGCTCCAGACCAACATCAATGACCTGGTCACGTTCGCGACCGTCGCGCGCGAGCGAAGTTTCACGCGCGCGGCTGCCAAGCTCGGCGTGTAGGCATCAAGGATCAGCCAGACGATGCGAAGCCTCGAGGAGCGCCTCGGCGTTCGGTTGCTCGCGCGAACGACACGAAGCGTCTCGCCGACCGAAGCCGGGGAGCGACTTTTGGAGATGATCGGCTCGCACCTTGATGGGATCGAGGATGGCCTCTCGGCGCTAAGCGCGCTCCGCGAGAAGCCTGCCGGAACGGTGCGCATCACGGCAACGGAGCATGCCGCCCGGAGCGTCCTCTGGCCCGCTTTCGAGAAGCTGCTGCCCCATTATCCAGAGATCAACCTGGAGATCATCATCAGCTATGGTCTCACGGACATCGTCGCCGAGCAGATAGACGCTGGCGTGCGGCCTGGCGGGATCATCGACAAGAATATGATCGCGGTTCCCATCGCTCAGGAAATGCGGATGGCTGTCGTGGGGTCACCGTCCTATTTCGCTGACCGGGATTTGCCGCTGGTGCCCCAGGATCTCACTGGCCACAGCTGCATCAACCTCCGCCTTCCCCGGCATGGCGGCGTCTATGTATGGGAGTTCGAGAAGGGCAGCCGAGAGCTGAATGTCCGCGTAAGCGGACAGCTGACGTTCAACCTCACTAGCATGATCCTGGAAGCGGCCATCGGGGGCTTCGGGTTGGCCATGCTCCCGGAGGATCAAGTCATCAATCATCTCTCGAAGGGACGCCTGGTTCGCGTTCTCAAGGATTGGTGCGAGCCTTACCCCGGCTACCATCTCTACTATCCGAGCCGGCGCCAACCGACGCCTGCCTTCTCCGTTCTGGTGAACGAGCTCAGATACCGAGGCGAAACCTAGCTCGTGCGACGGCCCCTAGCCACAACTGCCGGATGTACCCGGATCTCGTTGGGATCGTACTTCGCGGCATCCCCCGAGCTTCTGCTTGCGGCATTGGCCAAGTGGGGTCGGGGTGTCTGGTAAGGGCGCAGCGCAGCCTTTCCCATTGCAAACCCGGCCCGGCTGCGATTTCGCTATTCGATGAACACCGACTTCACCGCGATCGTCATTTCCGTGCTTAATCAAGCTCTCCACTGGATCCGATCCGACCTGGCATCGAAGGACGTGGCTCTGCGCCAGCGGGCTGAAGAGGCCTTGCGGCGATGATCGCTACCGCGGTCGCAGCAGCCGATCACCTCGAGTTCAGCCCGCCAAGGCCGCAATAAATCGGGCTTGACCCCGTTGGAGTAGCTTAATGGCCAGGTACAATGGTCACAGGTCGGAACGGCCCCAGCCAACTCCACGTCGGAGCAATCACTGCTAGGTACCAGGGCAGCTCGACACCCACTTATATTGAAGCGACGCGAGACGCCGGATGTGTCGAAGACAAACTCGAGCCGGCACTGCTAGGCGCTGCGCATGCAATAGCATTTCAAGGGAGAGCTGGACCGGATCGTCATGGACGCGCTGCTTGAGAGACTGCTGCAGCCAGAGCATCTTGAGCAGTTCTTAGCACATGTGCTGGAGGCGTCAGACACTGCAGATGAACGACGCACCCGCGAACTCCAGCAGGCCCGCTCGGAAAGGAGCGGGTCCGCAATGGCGCTCGAGCATGCGCTCATGCGCGGCGATCGGGCAGCGGCCGTACCGGTGCCCAGTTTTAACCAGTGGTGCCCAGGAGAGGACTCGAACCTCCACGCCCTTGCGAGCGCCAGCACCTGAAGCTGGTGCGTCTACCAATTCCGCCACCTGGGCACGGGGTAGGCGGCGCGCTTAGCGGCGCGTCCGCGGCCTTGTCAACCGAGCATCGGCGGGGCAAGGCGCCCGGGAACGGAGCTCAACGGGATCATGCAGGACGCGATCGTCACGGTATTCGGCGGCGGCGGTTTCATCGGCCGCTATGTGGTGCAGCAATTGTTCGATGCCGGCGCGCGCGTGCGCGTCGTGCAGCGCGATCCCAAGGCGGCGTTCTTCCTGCGCCTTGGACGGATCGGCCGCATCCAGTTCCTCGCAGCCGATGTCCGCAAGAAGGATTCGGTGGCGCGCGCGCTCGCCGGATCGGACGCAGTGGTGAACCTGGTCGGCAGCTTTGCGAAGATGGAGCAGGTCCAGGCACAGGGAGCGGCCTATGTCGCCGCGGCCGCGGCCGCGGCGGGCGTAAAAGCGCTCGTGCATGTCTCGGCGATCGGCGCCGACTCGAACGCGGAATCCCGCTATGCCCGCACCAAGGGCGAAGGCGAGGCAGCGGTGCGCGCGGCCTTCCCGTCCGCGACGATCCTGCGCCCTTCGATCGTGTTCGGGCGCGAGGACGCCTTCACCAACCGGTTCGCGCGGATGCTCGGCCTGCCGCTGGTGCCGGTCGTGCGCGGCGGCACCAAATTCCAGCCGGTGTTCGTCGCCGATCTGGCGCAGGCGATCGTGCAGGCGGTGACCGATCCGGGTCGCCATGCCGGCAAGACCTACGAGATTGCCGGCCCCGAACGGATCGGCATGACCGAGCTGTTGCAGCGCCTCGCCGGCTGGACAGGGCGTTCGCCGCATCTGGTGCCGATGCCCGACGGACTGGCCGCGCTGATGGCGCGAACGACCGGCTGGCTGCCCGGCGCGCCGATCAACTGGGATCAGTGGCTGATGCTCCAGCGCGACAATGTCGCGAGCGGGCCCGGTCTCGAAGAATTCGGTATTCGGCCCACGCCGCTCGCCGCCGTCGCGCCGGACTGGCTGATCCAATATCGCAAGCATGGCCGCTTCGGCAGCATGAGCACCGTCGAGGGCTGACCAAGTAGAAATAAGGAAATGCCGGTTCGGCCTGAGCTTGTCGAAGGCCTCCCTTCTTCTTCTTCTTTAGACCTCGGCAAAGGCAGGGTGGGCTTCGACAGGCTCAGCCCGAACGGAGCAGGGGATAGAATTGGAGTCTTCATGCCCCTGCTCATCACCGCCATCCTGCTCGGCATCGTCGAGGGGCTGACCGAGTTTCTGCCGGTTTCCTCAACCGGCCACCTGATCCTTGCCTCGGAACTGCTCGGCTACAAGGCCGAGACCTGGGCGACGTTCAACGTCATCATTCAGCTCGGCGCGATCCTGGCGGTGATCGTGCTTTACTGGCGGACGTTCTGGGCGGTCGCGGTCGGCCTGCTCAAGCGCGAACCGGCAAGTTGGCGGTTCCTGCGCAACCTGCTGCTGGCCTTCCTGCCGGCGGCGGTGATCGGCTTTGCGCTGCATAAGCAGATCGAAGCATTGCTCGGCAACGCGATCGTGGTGGCCGTGGCGCTGATCGTCGGCGGCATCGCCATTCTGGTGATCGAGGCATTGGTGAAGCGCGCCAGCATCGAGCCGGGTGTCGCCGCGATGCCCACCAGCCGCGCCCTCGGCATCGGCTTCATCCAATGCCTGGCAATGATCCCGGGCGTCAGCCGGTCGGGCGCGACGATCATGGGCGCACTGGCGCTGGGGGTCGAGCGGCGTACGGCCGCCGAGTTCAGCTTTTTCCTCGCGGTGCCGACCATGCTCGGCGCGACGGTGCTGGAAATGGTCAAGAACCGGCACGAGCTGACATCGGGGGCGGTCGAGTGGAATCTGGTCGCGGTGGGGTTTGTGGTCTCCTTTATAGTAGCGGTGGTGGTGATCCGTTGGTTTGTGGGCATAATTTCGAAGCGGGGGTTCGCGCCGTTCGCTTGGTACAGGATCGTGGCCGGAAGCCTGGCGCTGGTCTGGCTGCTAGCGAGATAAGGCCGGATCGGAACTAAACTCTCCCGCAGATGAACGGAAAGGCCAAGACTAGAACGCTTCAGCGTAAGTAAACGTCAGATAGGCTGACATAAGTCCGTTTTTCCGCGTGACTCTGCCTGCGCGCTGTGGATAAGCGCGCCAGGAAGGAGCGCGCGTGGCCGACAATCCGATGCTGAAGTTCGTGGGGGTGCCGCAGGCCTATCCGGCCAAGCGGACGGCCGAGCTGCGTGCGGACGACTTTCGCGAGATCGCCGATCGCTATGCGGTGCCGGATGCGGAGACGCAGTCGGCGCGCTGCTCGCAATGCGGCGTGCCCTATTGCTCGATCCACTGCCCGCTGCACAATCACATCCCGGACTGGCTGCGGCTGACCGCGGAAGGTCGACTGCGCGAGGCCTACGAGCTTTCCAACGCCACATCGACGATGCCGGAGATTTGCGGCCGCATCTGCCCCCAGGATCGCCTTTGCGAAGGCAATTGCGTGATCGAATTCTCCGGCCACGGCGCGGTGACGATCGGCTCGGTCGAGAAGTTCATCACCGACACTGCCTGGGAGGAAGGCTGGGTCGAGCCGCTGCGTCCCGGCCGTCCGACCGGCCAATCGGTCGGCGTGATCGGCGCGGGGCCGGCCGGCCTCACCGCTGCCGAATATCTCCGCGCCGCCGGACACGAGGTGCATGTCTATGACCGGCACGACCGCGCCGGCGGGCTGCTGACCTACGGCATTCCCGGCTTCAAGCTGGAAAAGGAAGTCGTCATGCGCCGCATCGCGCGGCTGGAGGAAGGCGGCATCGTCTTTCATCTGAGCGCGGACGTGGGCGGCGCCCTGCCCTTCGCGCAGCTTCGCGCCAAGCACGACGCGCTGCTGGTCGCGACCGGCGTGTACAAGGCCCGGGCGATCAAGGCGCCGGGCGTCGGCAGCGACGGCGTCGTCGATGCGCTCGGCTATCTGATCGCGTCCAACCGCAAGGGCTTCGGCGACCAGGTCCCGGCGTTCGACAGTGGCGCGCTGAACGCCGAGGGCAAGCATGTCGTCGTGATCGGTGGCGGCGACACGGCGATGGATTGCGTGCGCACCGCCGTCCGCCAGGGCGCGGCTTCGGTGAAGTGCCTCTACCGACGCGACCGCGCCAACATGCCGGGATCGCAGCGCGAAGTTGCCAATGCCGAGGAAGAAGGCGTGGAGTTCATCTGGCTCTCCGCGCCGGAAGCCTTCGAGGCGGGCGAGAATGGCTGGGTCTCGGCCGTCCGCGCGAGCCGGATGCGGCTGGGCGCGCCCGACCCGAGCGGCCGCCGCGCGCCCGAGCTGGAGCCCGATAGCGGCTTCCGGCTGGAGGCGGACCTCGTCATTAAGGCGCTCGGCTTCGATCCCGAGGAACTGCCGGCGCTGTTCGGCACGCCCGAGCTGGGCGTGACCCGCTGGGGAACGCTGCGCATCGACCATCACAGCATGATGACGTCGCTGGACGGCGTGTTCGCCGCCGGCGACATCGTCCGCGGCGCCAGCCTGGTCGTCTGGGGCATCCGCGACGGCCGCGACGTGGCGGAGAAGATGCACGCCTATTTGCGCGCCCGTGCGACGGAGGGCAGGAAGGCGGCATGAGACTGACGAGCCGGGAAATAAGCACGATCAAAGCCGTCGCGGCCGAGGTGTTTGGGCCTGAGGCGGTCGTGCGCCTTTTCGGTAGCCGCGTGGACGATGTTCGAAAGGGCGGCGATATCGACCTGCACGTCGAAACGGACCCAGCCTCGGCGGACTTCGATCACGAGATCAAGTTTCGCGCGCGGCTATGGGAGACGTTGGACGAACCCCAGGTCGATGTCGTGGTCGCGGCTCGCGGAGCGGAGCCACGGTGGATCGACCGCGCGGCTTTTCGCGAAGGCGTCATATTGTGAACCAGAACGAAGCCAGGGACGCCACGATCGAAGCTGCTCGCGCTGCCGAGCTTCTGGCCGCGCATGTCGAGCGCCTTTCGAATCGCTTGCGCGAAAGCTTTCCTCTCAATGCTTCGACGATCGCGGCCTGGGAGGATGACCCGCGGGAACGTCTGCATGCGCTGCTTCGAATGTATGAGCAGCTTTACGATCTTACTTCGCGCAAGCTGTTTAGGGGCTTTCTCACGCTGTCCAATGAGCCGCTGGAAGGTGTCTCCGCACGCAATCAGGTCCGGCGATTGGAAGCCCTGGGAGCCATAGCTGACGCGTCACGCTGGTTCGAGATCGGGACCACGCGCAACGCTCTTGTCCACGATTATCCGCTTGATCCCGCAGCCCAGGCTGAACGCGCTAACCGTGCGTGGAAAGAGCTGCCGGACCTGATCCGTACGACACGCGGTGTGATAAATGCCATGAGGGCCGAAGAGCTGATCCCATGACCGACCAACGCGAACGCCTCGCCCGCGAGGGCATGTACCGGCCCGAGTTCGAGTCCGATGCTTGCGGCGTCGGCTTGGTCGCCGCGACCGATGGCCGTGCGTCGCGGCGTGTCGTCGCCTCCGCGATCGATGCGCTGAAGGCTGTCTGGCACCGCGGCGCGGTCGACGCCGACGGCAAGACCGGCGACGGCGCCGGTCTGCATGTCGACTTGCCGGTGCGCTTCTTCGACGACGCGATTGCCGACAGCGGTCACCGGGTGCTGCCGAATCGGCTGGCCGTTGGCATGATCTTCCTGCCGCGCACCGATCTTGCCGCGCAGGAGACGTGCCGCACGATCGTCGAATCCGAAGTGATCGACGCCGGCTACACCATCTATGGCTGGCGGCAGGTGCCGGTCGATATCTCCGTGATCGGCCAGAAGGCGCAGGCGACCCGACCCGAGATCGAGCAGATCATGATCGCCGGCCCGCTGCCCAACCAGCAATCGGCCGAGGAGTTCGAAAAGAGCCTGTATCTGGTCCGCCGCCGGATCGAGAAGAAGGTGATCGCGGCGCAGATTCCGGCCTTTTACGTCTGCTCGCTGTCGTGCCGTTCGATCGTGTACAAGGGGCTGTTCCTCGCCGAGAGCCTGAGCCTTTTCTATCCCGACCTGCAGGACGAGCGGTTCGAAAGCCGGGTGGCGATCTTCCACCAGCGTTATTCCACGAACACCTTCCCGCAATGGTGGCTCGCCCAGCCGTTCCGCTGCCTCGCCCATAATGGCGAGATCAACACGATCCGCGGCAACAAGAACTGGATGAAGAGCCACGAGATCAAGATGGCCTCATTGGCGTTCGGCGAGGCGTCCGAGGACATCAAGCCGGTGATCCCGGCCGGCGCGTCGGACACGGCGGCGCTGGACGCGGTGTTCGAAGCGATCTGCCGCTCGGGCCGCGACGCGCCGACGGCGAAGATCATGCTGGTGCCGGAAGCCTGGCACCCGGCCGATCTGCCCGCGGACCAGAGAGCGATGTATTCCTACCTCGCCTCCGTGATGGAGCCGTGGGACGGCCCCGCCGCGCTGGCGATGACCGATGGCCGCTGGGCTGTCGCCGGCATGGATCGCAACGCGCTCCGGCCGCTACGCTACACCCAGACCGTCGACGGGCTGCTGATCGTCGGCTCCGAAGCGGGCATGGTGGTGGTTCCGGAATCGACGGTGATCCGCAAGGGCCGGCTCGGGCCGGGGCAGATCATCGCCGTCGATCTCGACCGGGGCGAAGTGCTGGAGGACCGCGCGGTCAAGGCGCGCATCGCCGCCGAGCACCCTTACGAGAAAATGGTCGCGGGCTTCCGCCGCTTCGAAGATCTGCCGGCGCCGAAGAAGACCGCCACGCCGCAGCTCGACCGCGCCGCGCTTACGAGACTCCAGGTCGCGGCCGGGCAGACGCTGGAAGACATGGAGCTGATCCTCGCGCCGATGGTCGAGGACGCGAAGGAAGCGGTCGGCTCGATGGGCGACGACACCCCACTCGCAGTCATTTCGGACAAGCCGCGGCTGATCAGCCAATTCTTCCGGCAGAATTTCAGCCAGGTCACCAACCCGCCGATCGATTCCTTGCGCGAAACGCAGGTGATGAGCCTGAACACCCGGTTCGGAAATCTCGCCAACATCCTCGACATCGAGGGCCAGGGCTCGAACGTGCTGGTGCTCGACTCGCCGGTGCTGTCGTCGGCGGACTGGACGAAGCTGAAGGCGCATTTCGGCGCGCAGGCGGCGGTGATCGACTGCACTTTCCCGGCCAAGGGCGGCCCGGAGCAGCTTCGCACCGCCATCGCCGCGATCCGCGCCGAGGCCGAGCGGGCCGTGCGCGAAGGCAAGACCGAGCTGTTCCTGACCGACGAAGGCGTCGGACCGGACCGCATCGCGATCCAGATGATCATCGCCGCCGCCGCGGTGCACACGCACCTCGTGCGCAAGGGTCTGCGCTCCTACGCCTCGGTCAATGTCCGCTCGGCGGAATGCCTCGACACGCATTATTTCGCGGTCCTGATCGGCGTCGGCGCGACGACGGTGAACGCCTGGCTCGCCGAAGCGTCGATCGCCGACCGCCATGCGCGCGGGCTGTTCGGCGCGCTGAGCTTCGACGAGTGCGTCGCCCGCTACAAGAAAGCGATCGGCGACGGGCTGCTGAAGATCATCTCCAAGATGGGGATCGCGGTCATCTCCAGCTATCGCGGCGGCTATAATTTCGAGGCGGTCGGCCTCAGCCGCGCGCTGGTGAATGATCTTTTCCCGGGCATGCCGGCGAAGATTTCGGGCGAAGGCTATGCCTCGCTGCATCTGAATGCGCAGATGCGGCACGAGGCGGCGTTCGATCCGGCGGTCGTCAGCCTGCCGATCGGCGGCTTCTATCGCCAGCGGCACGGCGGCGAGACGCACGCCTATTCCGCGCAGCTGATGCACTTGCTGCAAACCTCGGTTTCGACCGACAGCTATTCGACCTATCTGCAATTCTCGCGCGGCGTGCGCGACTTGCCGCCAGTCTATCTGCGCGATCTGCTCGAGTTCAATTACGCCAAGACCGCGGTGCCCATCGACCAGGTCGAGGCCATCACCGAAATCCGCAAGCGCTTCGTAACGCCGGGCATGTCCCTGGGCGCGCTCAGCCCCGAGGCGCACGAGACGCTGGCGATCGCGATGAACCGGATCGGCGCCAAGGCCGTCTCCGGCGAAGGCGGCGAGGACCCCGAACGCTATCGCCCGCGCGCCAATGGCGACAACGCCAACTCGGTGATCAAGCAGATCGCCTCGGGCCGGTTCGGCGTCACCGCCGAATATCTGGGCGCGTGCGAGGAGATCGAGATCAAGGTGGCCCAAGGCGCCAAGCCTGGCGAAGGCGGGCAGCTTCCGGGCTTCAAGGTCACCGACATGATCGCGCGGCTGCGCCACTCGACGCCGGGCGTCACGTTGATCAGCCCGCCGCCGCACCACGACATCTATTCGATCGAGGACCTGGCGCAGCTCATCTACGACCTGAAGATGATCAATCCCCGGGCGCGGGTGTGCGTGAAGCTGGTGAGCTCCGCCGGCATTGGCACGGTCGCGGCCGGCGTCGCCAAGGCGCATGCGGACGTGATCCTGGTCGCCGGGCATGTCGGCGGCACCGGCGCTTCGCCTCAGACATCGGTCAAATATGCCGGCACGCCCTGGGAAATGGGGCTGAGCGAAGTCAACCAAACGCTGACGCTCAACGGCTTGCGCGGCCGCATCAAGCTGCGCACCGACGGCGGCCTGAAAACCGGGCGCGACATCGTCATCGCCGCCATCCTCGGCGCCGAGGAGTACGGCATCGGCACGCTCAGCCTGGTCGCGATGGGCTGCATCATGGTGCGGCAATGCCATTCGAACACCTGCCCGGTCGGCGTGTGCACGCAAGATGAGAAGCTGCGGCAGAAATTCGTCGGCACGCCGGAAAAGGTCATCAACCTGATGACCTTCATCGCCGAGGAAGTGCGCGAGATCCTGTCGAAGCTGGGCTTCCGTTCGCTGGACGAAGTGATCGGCCGCACCGAGCTGCTGCGTCAGGTTAGCCGTGGCCATGAGCATCTCGACGACCTCGACCTGAACCCGATCCTCGCCAAGGTCGACGCCGAGGATTTCGAGCGGCGGTTCAGCCTCAACACGTTCCGTAACGAAGTGCCCGACAGCCTCGACGCGCAGATGATTGCGGACGCGAAGGCCGTGTTCGATCGCGGCGAGCGGATGCAGCTCACCTACAACGTCCGCAACACCCACCGCGCGGTCGGGACGCGGCTGTCCGCGGAGATCGTGCAGCGCTTCGGCATGTCGACCTTGGCGGACGGGCATGTGCAGGTGCGGCTGCGCGGCTCGGCGGGCCAATCGCTCGGCGCCTTCCTGTGCAAGGGCGTGCGGATAGAGGTGTTCGGCGATGCCAACGACTATGTCGGCAAGGGGCTTTCGGGCGGCACGATTGTGGTGCGGCCGATGGTCAGCTCGCCGCTGGTCAGCCAAGAAAACACGATCATCGGCAACACCGTCCTGTACGGCGCGACCGCGGGCAAGCTGCTCGCGGCGGGCCAGGCCGGCGAGCGCTTCGCCGTCCGCAACTCGGGCGCGACGGTGGTGGTCGAAGGCTGCGGCGCGAATGGCTGCGAATATATGACAGGCGGCACCGCCGTGATCCTCGGCCGTGTCGGCATGAACTTCGGCGCCGGCATGACCGGCGGCATGGCGTTCGTGCTCGACGAGGACGGCAGCTTCGAACGCAACGCCAATCCGGACAGCATCGTCTGGCAGCGCCTCGCCTCCGCGCATTGGGAGACGAAGCTCCGCGCCCTGATCGCCGAGCATGCCGAGGCGACCGACAGCAAATGGGCGCACGGCATCCTCGACGAATGGGACCGCTGGCGGGAGCGCTTCTGGCAGGTCTGCCCGAAGGAAATGCTCACCCGTCTGGACGTGCCCCTCTCCGAGGAGCAGACTGCCGTCGCTGCCGAATAGGGGAGAGACGCGGATGCTGACCGGCGGATGCCATTGCGGCGCGGTGCGCTACGAGATCGAGGGGGAGGCGGCGCATAGCGGCTTCTGCCATTGCAGCGATTGCCGCCGCTCCGCCGGCGCGCCGCTCGTCGCATGGATCGCATTTCCGGCATCCGGCCTGACGGTCACTAAAGGCGAGGCGAAAGTCTATGCCTCTTCCGAAAACGGCCGCCGCCACTTCTGCCCCGATTGCGGCACAGGTCTCTTCTATTTCAACGAGGTGGCACTGCCCGGCATCGTCGACATTCAAAGTGCGACGCTCGACGATCCCGAAGCCGCCATTCCCGACGCGCACATCAACGTCGCGGAGCGGATAAGCTGGATGGCGACCGCGCATGAGTTGCCGATGTTCGAAAGCTTTCCGCCACAGGGCTGAAAGCCGCTTCCCCCGGCCGTTCATCCTGCCTAACACGCGCAACCATGTGGCAGCTTTATCAATTCCCGCTGTGCCCTTTTTCGCGCAAGGTCCGGCTGCTGCTGGGGGAGAAAGGCGTCGGCGCCGAGCTCGTCCGCGAATCGCCCTGGGAGCGGCGCGACGAATTCCTCGACATGAACCCCGCGGGCCGCACGCCGGTGATGGCGGAGACCGACAAGAGCCTTGTTCTGATCGATAGCTGGGCGATCTGCGAATATTTCGAGGAGACGGTCAACAAGGCGCCGATGATCAACGGCACCGCGATCGACCGCGCCGAAATTCGCCGCCTCGTCGCCTGGTTCGACGAGCAATTCTTCGCCGATGTCGTGGCGCCCTTGATGCACGAGCGGATGAAGAAGCGGCTGATCGAGCGCGCCAGCCCGGACGCCCGAGTGCTGCGCGATGCGATGAAGTTCGCGCTCAACCATCTCGATTACACCGATTACCTGCTCGACCACCGCAATTGGCTCGGCGGAGCGACCATGAGTCTCGCCGACCTGACCGCCGCCGCGCACATCTCGGTCGCGGATTACCTCGGCGGCATCGACTGGCGCGGGCACGAGCAGACCAAGCGCTGGTATTCTGCGCTGAAGAGCCGCCCCAGCTTCCGGCCTTTGCTCAGCGAGCGCATGGAAGTGATCAGCCCGCCCACTCACTACGACAAGGTGGATTTCTAACTTTTTCGCGGAACCTCCACCCGGTTTGGCCTGAGCTTGTCGAAGGCCTCCCTTCTTCTTTACTGAGACCGGAAAGAAAGGGGAGGGCTTCGACAGGCTCAGCCCGAACCGGGGAGGGGTCTATGCGCCTGTTTCGAAAGCTTCTGATCGCCATCGCGGTCGTACTGATCATCCTCATCGCCATCCTCGCGATCAACACCGCGCGTCACAGCCCCGAACAACTGGGCAAGCCCCTGCCCCCGCCGCCGGTCGACCAGGCCGCGGTCGAGCATCTCGCCGCCGCGATCCGCATCCCGACGATCTCGACCGAGAGCGGCCCCGCGCCCGATGCGGTCCTCGACGCCTTCGCCCAGAACCTCGCCGCCAGCTATCCGCGTGTCCACGCCGCGCTGAAGCGCGAGGTCGTCGCTGGGCACAGCCTGCTCTTTACTTGGCCGGGCGCCGACCCGGCCGCCCCCGCCCTGCTGCTCGCCGCGCATCAGGACGTGGTGCCGATCGAAGGCTCCAGCGAGAGCAAATGGACGCACCCGCCCTTTGCCGGCGCGGTCGCGAACGGTTTCGTCTGGGGTCGCGGCACGATCGACGACAAGATGTCGGTGATCGCGATCCTCGAGGCGACGGAACGCCTGCTCGCCCGCGGCTTCCAGCCGAAACGGACCATCTATCTCGCCTTCGGCCATGACGAGGAGCGCGGCGGCTCCGGCGCGCAAGCGATGGCGGCATTGCTCAAATCACGCGGCGCGCGGATCGGCCTCGCGCTCGACGAAGGCTATGCGGTGCTGGACGGCGTGCTCGCCGGCGTGAGCCGGCCCGCGGCGGTGGTCGGGATGGCGGAAAAAGGCTATGTCTCGGTCGAGCTGACCGCGAGCGGCGCGGGCGGGCACTCGTCGATGCCCGTGCCCGACAACGCCGCTGTCCGCGTCGCCCGCGCCGTGGCGCGGCTCGCCGACAAGCCGTTCCCCGCGCGCGTGCAGGGGCTGACCGGCGACATGCTGACCGCGCTCGATCCCTATATGGACCAGCCGCTGCGCACCGTCGTCGCCAATCGCTGGCTGACCGATCCGCTGATCCGCAGCCAGCTTCTAAAGAACCCGCGCACCGCCGCGGCGCTGCGCACGACGACGGCCGTGACGATCCTGCAAGGCGGCACCAAGGACAATGTGCTGCCGCAAAGCGCGCGCGCCGTGGTCAACCACCGCATCCTGCCAGGCGACACGATCGACAGCGTCGTCGCCCGCGATCGCGCATCGGTCGACGATCCGAAAGTGACCGTCCGCGCCCTGCCCGGCGGCCACAACCCCAGCCGCCCCGCCTCGACCGGCAGCCCCGGCTACAAGCAGCTCGCCGCCGCCATCCGCGCCACCTATCCCTATGCGCCGATCGCGCCCGGCCTGGTGCTCGGCGCCACCGACGGCCGTTCCTACGAGCCAATCGCCGACGCGTCGCTGCGCTTCACGCCGATGACGATGCGCCCCGCCGACCTCGCCCGCTTCCACGGCAATGACGAGCGGATCGGCATCGAGGAGTATATGCGCGCGATCGGTTTTTATGAGCGGTTGATGGTCGGCGGGCGCCAGACTGGTTCGCCTCGAGCGACACCCTAAAGTGAAGGGAGAAGCGCTCCATTCGTTCACTTAGGCCGGACCGTTTCGAAACCGGATTCGCCCCTCCTTGAACGATTCAAAGAAGCCCTGCGCTGAGCCGAATCGGGCCTATCAGATGCGCCGGCGTGTAGGACAGCGAAATGTCTGCTTCCGACCTGTTGCGGACGTAAGCCCCTCTCCCGCTTACGGGAGAGGGAGGGGCCCAAGCCGTCAGGCTTGGGAGGGTGAGGGCCTGTATCGAGGACCGAACCAAGGGCCCTCACCCCGCTCGCGCCCGCAGGCGCGAGTCGCCCTCTCCCGCAAGCGGGAGAGGGGCTAAACGTCTGCAAACCACCCTTTGCGGACATAACGATGCGCTCGATCAGCGGGGGCGGGCGGTGACCAGGTAGTTGAGCGCCAGGTTCTCGCCGAGCGTGAAACCCCGCGCCGGGTTGTAGCTGAGGCCGGTGGTGTCGAGTACTTCGAGGCCCGCCGCCTCGACATGCGCGCGCAGTTCGTCGGGCGTCAGGAAGCGGTCCCAGTCGTGCGTGCCGCGGGGGATTGCGCCAAGGCCTTCGCCCAGCGTGATCATCGCGAGCTGCGAAACAGGGGTGCGGTTGGGCGTCGAGAGGATCAGCAGCCCGCCCGGCGCCAGCGCATTCGCAAGGCCGCGCACGAAGGCTGCGGGCTGCTCGACATGCTCGATCACTTCCAGCGAGGTGATCAGGTCGAACGGCTCTGGCCCAAGCGCGTCGATACTGCCGGCGCGATAGTCGATCGCGAGGCCCTGGCCCTCGGCGTGGAGCCGGGCCGCGGCGATATTCTCCGGCGCGGCGTCGATGCCGACCACCGCCGCGCCGAGCCGGGCGAGCGGTTCGCACAGCAGCCCGGCACCGCAGCCCACGTCGGCGGCGCGCTTGCCCGCCAGCGGCCGCCGGTCGTGCTCGTCCAGCTCCCAATGATGGTCGATCTGTTCGCGGATGTATTTGAGGCGCACCGGGTTCAGCCGGTGCAGCATCGCCGACGAGCCCTTGGGGTCCCACCAGTCCGCCGCAAGCTTCCCGAAATGCGCGGCTTCGTCCGGGCGTATTGTATTCTCTACCGCCATCACCACTCCGGTCTGGGCTGAGCTTGTCGAAGCCCTCCCTTCCCCTTCTACAACGCTCGGAAAAGAACAAGGGAGGCCTTCGACAAGCTCAGGCCGAACCGAGTGGAAGAGGCCAAGTCTCTCTTTCTTGCCAAGCTTCGCACCGCCTCCTAACAGACCCGCTCTTTCAGGAGGACGCGCGCACCCCGATGGCCCGGATCGTGATGAAATTCGGCGGCACCTCGATGGCCGGGGTGGAGCGCATCCGGAATGTCGCCGAACGCGTGAAGCGCGAAGTCGAGGCCGGCAACCAGGTCGCGGTCGTCGTGTCGGCGATGGCGGGCGAGACCGATCGGCTGGTCGCCTTTTGCCGCGAAGTCTCGCCGCTCTACGATCCGCGCGAATATGACGTCGTGGTCGCCTCGGGCGAACAGGTCACGAGCGGCTTGCTCGCGATCACGCTTCAGGCGATCGGCGTGCCGGCGCGGAGCTGGCTCGGCTGGCAGCTCCCGATCCGCACCTCGGACGGCCACGGCTCCGCACGCATCGCAGAGATCGACACCACCGCGTTGAATGCCGCCCTTGCGACCGGCGAAGTGGCTGTCATTCCGGGCTTCCAGGGCCTCGCCCCCGGCGAGCGGGTGACGACGCTTGGCCGCGGCGGCTCCGACACCTCGGCGGTCGCGGTGGCGGCTGCGATGAAGGCGGACCGGTGCGACATCTACACCGACGTCGACGGCGTCTATACGACCGACCCGCGCATCGTGCCGCGCGCGCGCAAGCTCCAGAAGATCACCTTCGAGGAAATGCTCGAGCTCGCCAGCGTCGGCGCCAAGGTGCTGCAGACCCGCTCGGTCGGGCTCGCGATGAAGGAAAATGTGAGGCTGCAGGTGCTGTCGTCGTTCGACGACAAGCCCGGCACCATGATCGTCGGCGACGACGAGATCGAGGAAGATATGGAACGGCAGTTCATCACCGGCATTGCCCACGACAAGAACGAGGCGAAGATCACCCTGACCGACGTGCCGGACCGGCCGGGCGCGGTGGCTTCGATCTTCGCGCCGCTGGCCGAGGCGAACATCAACGTCGACATGATCGTGCAGAATATCGCACACGATACCGGCTCGACTGACGTGACCTTTACCGTGCCTTCGGCCGAACTTGCCCGCTCGCTGGACGTGCTCGAAAAGGGCAAGGAGGCGATCGGCTTTGCGCGGATGGTGCACGACACCAACGTCGCGAAGATCACGATCGTCGGCGTCGGCATGCGCAGCCATGCCGGCGTGGCCGCGCTGATGTTCAAGACGCTGGGCGACCGCGGCATCAACATCCAGGCGATCACCACGTCGGAGATCAAGGTCTCGGTGCTGATCGAGGAGGATTATACCGAGCTGGCGGTGCGCGTGCTGCACACCGCCTATGGCCTCGACGCGGAAGCCCCGGCCGCCTGATGCCGGGGCAAAAGAAGCTTCATGCGCTGATGCAGCGGGGAACGGCGTTCCTCGGCTGCGAATTCGCGGTGCTGGGCGGCGCGATGTCGTGGGTCAGCGAGCGCAACCTGGTCGCGGCGATCTCCAACGCCGGCGGGTTCGGCGTGATCGCGTGCGGGGCGATGACGCCCGAGCTGCTGGACGCGGAGATCGCGGGCACCAAGGCGCTCACGACCAAGCCCTTCGGCGTCAACCTGATCACGATGCACCCGCAGCTGTTCGACCTGATCGAGGTCTGCGCGAAGCATGAGGTCGGCCATGTCGTGCTGGCGGGCGGCCTGCCGCCGGCGGGAAGCCTGGATGCGATCAAGTCGCGCGGCGCCAGGCTGATCTGCTTTGCCCCGGCGCTCTCGCTCGCCAAGAAGCTGATCCGCTCCGGCGTCGATGCGCTCGTGATCGAAGGCATGGAAGCGGGCGGCCATATCGGCCCGGTCTCGACCTCGGTGCTGGCGCAGGAAATCCTGCCCGACGTGGCGGACCAGGTGCCGGTGTTCGTCGCCGGCGGGATCGGCCGCGGCGAGCTGATCGCGGGCTATCTGGAGATGGGCGCGTCCGGCGTGCAGCTCGGCACGCGCTTCGTCTGCGCGACGGAGAGCATCGCGCATCCGAACTTCAAGAAAGCGTTCATTCGCGCCTCGGCCCGCGACGCCGTGGCGAGCGTGCAGGTTGATCCCCGCCTGCCGGTGATCCCCGTACGCGCGCTCAAGAATTCCGGCACCGAGCATTTCACCGCCAAGCAGCGCGAAGTCGCCCAGGCGCTCGACGAAGGTCGGGTCGAGATGGCCGAGGCGCAGCTTCAGATCGAGCATTATTGGGCCGGTGCGCTGCGCCGTGCAGTCATCGACGGCGATGTCGAGCACGGCTCGCTGATGGCCGGCCAATCGGTTGGCATGGTCAAGGCCGAGGAGCCCGTCGCGGCGATCATCGCCGAACTGATGGACGAGGCCGCCCATGCGCTCAGCCGAAGGGCAGCCTGATCCCCTTCCAAAACGTTCGAACGAACGGAGGTGACGCGATGACCAAGGCAGTCTGGAACGGCGCGACGATCGCCGAGAGCGACGACACCGTCGTGGTCGAGGGCAATCACTATTTCCCCCGCGAGGCGGTGAACGCCGGCTATCTGCGTGACAGCCCGACGCACACGACGTGCCCCTGGAAGGGCCTTGCCAGCTATTACACGCTCGCTGTGGATGGCGCCGAGAACAAGGACGCCGCCTGGTATTATCCCGATCCGAAACCGGCGGCGGCCGAGATCAAGGATCGCATCGCCTTCTGGAAAGGCGTGGCCGTCGGCTAGCTATTTGGCGCGGGCCAGGATGCGCTGCCCGACCAGACCGACCACTGCCCCGGCGAGGCCGCTGCCGACCAGCGTCACGATGCCGCCCGTGTCGGTCCAGGGCTTCTCCCAGACCTGAAACGCGGCCAGCCCGAAGCCGAACGCGAAGCCGACGACAGCGGCGACAAGTTTGCGTTGTCCGCCGAGCATGGCTCAGGACGCCTCCCGAACCTTGAACATCAGCGTGATGCGCAGTTCTTCGCAGCTTCGCGACACGCCGCGCGCGACATGGGGCAAGTCTCCCGGAAAGATCACGAGGCGATTGGGCCGGGCATAGGCCGTCGCCACGACATCCTTCTGCTCGCGATCGAAAAACACCGTCTCGCCGCCCCAATTCGGCTCCCAGCGCGGATGGGCGAAATAGAGCGCGGTCAGGTGGCCCGGAACATCCGCATCGAGGTGAACGCCGCCGTCGGCACCATAGGGATAGCCGTTGGCGTAGCTGCGGATCAGTTCGTGGCCGGGCAGGATGCCGTCGCGGATCGCGGCCCACATCGCCGCAATTGGTGGAAAGGCGGCGAGCTGCTGTTCCGCACCCTGGCTCGCATCTTCGTCTGCTCGCCGGACCATGCCCGCAAAATGCTTGTACCAATAGCGTATGCCGGGCGCGTTCGAGTCGGAGTAAGCGCCATAGGCCCAGCCCGGCCCTCGCAGATAGGCCGAGATCTGCTCGTGCGATTCCGGCGCGAGAAAGTTTTCGATGACGCGAACTGACATTGCCCGACCTGCCAATGGCTCGGCATGAGACGCCGGCTCGATGCCCAAACCGCAGTCACGGCAATAACAGTGAGGCGTCCCCGTAGCTATAGAAGCGGTAGCCGCTGGCGATGGCGTGCTCATAGGCCGCCAGCATTCGCTCGCGGCCCATCAGCGCCGAGACCAGCATGAACAGGGTCGACTTGGGCAAATGGAAGTTGGTCATCAGGCCGTCGATCGCGCGGAAGCGGTAGCCGGGGGTGATGAAGATCGCGGTGTCGCCCTCGAACGCAGCGATGCGGCCGTCCTCAGTCGCGGCGCTTTCGAGGAGGCGCAGGCTGGTGGTGCCGACGGCGATCACTCGCCCCCCACTCGCGCGCACTGCGTTCAGGCGTTCGGCGGTCGCGGCTTCAATGCGGCCCCATTCGGCGTGCATCCGGTGGTCGGCGGTGTCCTCCGCCTTGACCGGCAGGAACGTGCCCGCGCCGACGTGCAAGGTGAGCGTTTCGTGGCCGATGCCCGCCTCGGCCAGCGCCGCCATCAGGTCCGGCGTGAAGTGCAGCGCTGCTGTCGGTGCGGCGACGGCGCCTTGCTCGCGCGCGAACATGGTCTGGTAGTCGTCCCGGTCGCGTTCGTCGGCGGCACGCTTGCTGGCGATATAGGGCGGCAGCGGCATCCGCCCGGCGCGCTCCAGCAGCGTTTCCACCGGTTCGTCGCCGAGGAAGCGGAGCAGAAAGCTGCCGTCCGGGTTGCGCGCTTCGGCGACCGCTCGGACCTCTGCGGGGAACTCGATTTCCTCGCCGACACGCAGCCGCTTGGCGTTGCGGATGAAGGCGTGCCAGCGCCGCAAATCCTCGCGCTTGTGCAGCGTCGCGCCGATCCGCGCCTCGCCGCGTTGCCCCTCGAGCTGGGCCGGGATCACGCGCGTGTCGTTGAACACAAGGCAATCGCCGGCGCGGAGCAATTCGGGCAGATCGCGCACGGTGCGATCTTCCTTGCGATTCCCATCAAGCAACAGCAGCTTCGCGCTATCGCGCGGCTCGGCGGGCCTCAGCGCGATCCGGTCCGGCGGCAGGTCGAAGTCGAAAAGATCGACGCGCACGGCCGGCTTATTGGCCGGGCTGAGGCGTCGCAGTCGGCTCAGGCGCGGGAGTCGGGGCTGGCGCGGGCGCCGGAGCAGCGGGGGTAGGAGCAGGCGCCGGCGTCGCCACAGGTGCGGGCAGCGGCTTCAGCGGCGCATTCTCCCCGTCGCTCTGGATCCAGGCCTTGACGATGCGCGACGGGTTGGCCGGCGGCTCGCCCTTCTCGATCGCATCGACATACTGCATCCCCGAAATCACGCGGCCGAACGCGGTGTAATGATTGTCGAGCCGGAGCGTCGGCATCAGCATGATGAAGAACTGGCTATTGGCGGAATCGGGCGCGTCGGCGCGCGCCATCGAGGTCACGCCCCGCACATGCGGCAGATCGTTGAACTCCGCCTTCAGGTCTGGAAGCGTTGATCCGCCTTCACCGGTGCCCTTGGGATCGCCGCCCTGGGCCATGAAGCCGTCGACCACCCGGTGGAACGTCAAGCCGTTGTAGAAACCGGCGCGGGTCAGCGCCTTGATCCGCTCGACATGGTTCGGCGCCTTGTCGGGGCGAAGCTGGATCACCACGCGGCCGCCCGTCGATAGCTCCAACACCCAGGTATTCTCCGGCGTCACTGGCGGCACGGGCGACGGCGAAGCCAGGGGCGTGGGCGTCGGGTTGGGCTTCGGCGCCTTTTTCGCGATCGCCGTCGTGGCGAACAGCGCGCCAAGCAAGGCGAGGATAGCGGCAATCAGGCGCATTCAGTCACTCCGTTCACGGGAAAGCCCGGCCGCTAGTTCCAAACGGCTTAGCCGCGGCTGAATAGGGCTAACTTCCCTTTGGGCCAAGCCTTTCGACGCGAGCGGCAACATCGTCCCGGACGGCGGGGGTGACGAACTTCGAAATATCGCCGCCGAACATCGCGATTTCCTTCACCAGCCGCGACGCGATCGGCTGCAGCGAGACGTCCGCCATCAGGAAGACGGTCTCGATCCGGTCGTTCAGCTGCTGGTTCATGCCGGCCATCTGATATTCATATTCGAAGTCGGCGACCGCCCGCAGCCCGCGCACGATCAGCGAGGCGCCTTGGCGCTCGGCAAAGGTCATCAGCAGCGAATCGAACGGCACCACGTCGATATGGCTGCCTTCGCCATCCACTTCACGGCGGACCATCGCGATCCGCTCCTCGACCGCGAACATCGGCGACTTTGACGGGTTGGTCGTCACGCCGATCACCAGCCGGTCGACGAGTTTCGCCCCGCGGCGAATGATATCCATATGGCCGAGCGTGATCGGATCGAACGTGCCCGGATAAACCCCCACTCTCATATCATCTGTCCCGATCGATGATGTAGCGTGCGATGGCGCGCAGCAGGTCCGCTTCGGACCCGTGCTGGCTCAGATGCTCGATCGCCTGGTCGACAAGAAGCTGCGCCTGCGCGCGCGCGCGGTCGACGCCCAGATGCGACACGAAGGTCGCCTTGCCCGCGGCGGCGTCCTTGCCGACCGCCTTGCCCGCCGCCTCCGCCGAGCCTTCGACGTCGATCAGATCGTCGGCGATCTGGAAGGCGAGGCCGATATTGCGGGCATAACCCCTAAGATGGGTGCGACCCTCGGGCGGGATGCGTCCCATGATCGCGCCGGCTTCAAGGCAGAATCCGAACAATGCGCCCGTCTTGAGCTGCTGCAGCCGGGTGATGGTGGCGAGATCGAATACGGTCTCCTCGGCCGCCAGATCCATCATCTGCCCGCCGGCCATGCCGGAAGGTCCGGCGGCCCGGGCAAGCTCAAGGCAAAGCTCCGCGCGGACGAACGGATCGGCATGCGTTGCCGGGTCGGCAAGCACCTCGAACGCGAGCGCGTGGAGCGCGTCGCCGGCCAGGATCGCCGTCGCCTCGTCGAATGCTTTGTGGACGGTCGGCTTGCCGCGCCGGAGATCGTCGTCGTCCATCGCCGGCAGATCGTCGTGGACGAGCGAATAGACGTGCATGCACTCGATCGCGACCGCGACTCGAAGGGCTGCTGCGCGATCCACGGCATAGAGGGCGCATGCCGCACAGACGAGCAACGGACGCAGCCGCTTGCCGCCGCCGATCGCGGCATGCCGCATCGCCTCGTACAGGCGGCGGCGTGGATCGTCTGGAACGGCCAGCACGAGATCGAGCGCGGAATCGATGTCCCCCGCCACCCGCTCCATTGCCTGCCTGAGTTCGTTTCCCCCCCGGGCCATGCCTACCCCGCTTCGAATGGCTGGACGCCGGTCGGGCGCCCGTCCTGTCCCAGCGTGATCTTCTCGATCCGCGCCTGCGCCGATGCAAGCCGCGCCTCGCACTGCGCGCGCAGCTTGTCGCCTTCTGCGTAGAGCGAGATCGACTCATCCAGAGTCGCGTCGCCGCTTTCCAGCCGGGAGACGATCGCCTCCAGCCGTTTCAGCGCCTCTTCGAACGAAAGGGCCGCGACATCGCCGTTCGCTTGGGTTTCCATGCATCCGCTATGGGCGAGGGCCCGTATCTTGGTCAACCAATCGGCAGCTTTTGTCGCTTTGATGCTAGACTCTTGGGCCGGAACAGAGCCTAATCGGCTCGAACAGGGAGGTGACGATGCGCGTTTCACGCACGTGGACGGCGCTCGCGGCAACGGCGTTCGTCTTGCCGCTCGCGCTGGTGTCGGCTGACTATGCGACGAAAGCCGCGGATCACCTCGATCCGCCGACCCGCACCGACAAGGATTTCGATCCTACCCCGGACGTGCCGGCCGACATCGCCGACGTGTTCGCATGGTACACGCCGACCTCGATCGTCGTCGTGCTGACCTTTGCGGGGCCGCAGCCCGGCAACATGCCGCCGACCTATGATCGCGACGTGCTCTACACGATCAACATCTCGAACGCCGGCGCGCGCACCGATCCCGAGTTCCAGATCAAGTTCCGCTTCGGCTTCGACGGGCAATCGCCGGGGGTGAAGTTTGAAGGCATTCCGGGCACCACAGGCCCGCTGGTCGGTCCCGTGCAAACCGTCCTGCAGCAAGGCGGAGTCAAGGCGATCGCAGGCGTGTTCGACGATCCGTTCTTCTTCGATCTGGTCGGCTTCCGCGCGACACGCTCGACAGGCACGCTCTCGATCCAGAACACCCGCGACTTCTTCGACAAGCAGAACGACACCTCCGTGGTGATCGAAATGCCCCGCTCCGCAGTGCTGAACGGCACCAATCCGCTGGACGTCTGGGCCACGACTGCCCGCTTTGGGGGGAACCTCTGATGACCCGCGCTCTTCCCCTGCTCGCCCTCGCACTCACGCTGCCGGCGCTGAGCGCCTGCGGCAGCGACGGCGCCTCCGCCGCCCCCCGGCCCGGTCCGATTGGCGCGACGCCGACACCAACGCCTTCGCCCACGCCTTCGCCTACCGCGAGCGGCACCAGCTTCGACGTCACGCCTTGCCTGAACCAGCAAGTCGCGCCCGGCGTCAGCGTCGCCAATCTGGTAATCCCGGACACGGTGAAGCTGGACGTGACCAAGCCCAACGGCTTTCCGAATGGCCGTGGCCTGAACGACCCGGTGGTCGACATCACGCTGGCGGTCCTCTTCCTCGACCTGAAGAAGCATCCGGCGAACCTGCTCGCCAGCCTTCCGCTCGATCCGCCGGGCAACGAAGTGCAGACGCTGCCCGACTTCCCGTATCTCGCGCCGGCCAATGGCAGCCCGCCAATGCCGCCGGCGGGCGGCACCAACTTCAACTTCCGCACCGATCCGGATTCGTCCTATGTCCGGGTGGACCGGATGGGCATGCCGGCGGTCGCGACCGCGCTGATCTCGAGCTCGATGAAGAACCCGTACAACGATGCGAACCCGGTCGATGACGTGAACGGCAAGTTCGTCGTCGATATCGGAACGACGCTGACCGGGCTCACCAACGCGCTGGCGGACGACTTCCAGCGGCTAAGCCTCAACATGTGCGCGACGCCCAAGACGTCATGATCGCCATGCCGCGCCCGCTGCCGATGCGGGCGCTGGTCTGGCTGGTTGCGGCAGCTGCGGCAGTGTTCGCACTGGCTCGGCTGCTAGCGCCGGGTTCTGCTCCAGATCTACCGATCCGGCAAAGCGCCGCCGGCGCGCCGAGCTATGGCCCGGCGCTGGCTCAGATCGATCGGAAGCTCGAAGGGCTGCGCGGCCTCGTCGCCGACCATCCCGACGACTGGCTGATGCAGGAACGCGTCGCGCACCAACTCATGAGCCGCGCGCGGCTGACCGGCGACTTCACCGATTACGCCGAAGCGCAGGCCGCGCTCGATCGCGGCTTCTCCAGCGCCACGCCCGGCGCTGGCCCGCATTTGACCCAGGCTGCGCTGGCACTGAGCCTTCACCGGCTGGGCACGGCCGAAAAGATGCTCGATGCGGTCGATCATTACGCCGTCCCTCCCGAAGCCGAGGTCCGGGCCGGTGCGACGGCGATGCGCGGCGACATCTATTTCTATCGCGGCCGCTATCCCCAGGCGCTGGCCGAGTATCGCGGTCTCGCGAAGATTGGCGAGCGGCCCGATCAGCGAATGGCGATCTTCTGGTCGAAAATGGGTCGACCGGACAACGCGCTGGCTGCAGTCGGCCGCGTCGAACGCTCCGGCCTGATCCCGGGCGAGGCGCTGGCGCAGCTCGCCCTGCTGCGCGGCACGATCGAGCTGCAGCGCGGGCATTGGGATGCGGCCGACGCGGCGTTTGCCGAAGCGAACAAGCGCTTCCCCGGCTGGTGGCTTGTTGAAGCACACCAAGCGCAGATGCTGGCGCTGCGGGGGCAATATGCGGCGGCGATCCGTGCCTTCGAAGGGCTCGCCGCACGAAACGACGACCCGGCGCTGCGCGACGCGATCGCTGGCCTTTATCGCGCGCAAGGCGATTATGCCCGCACCGAGCTTTGGGCCGACCGAGCGGGCCAGGGCTGGGCCGAGCGGCTGAAGCTGCTGCCGGAAGCTGCGCTCGGCCATGCGGTGGAGCATGAACTGGCCTTCGGATCGCCGCAGCGGGCGCTGGACCTCGCCCACCAGGATTTCAGGCTCCGCCCGCACGGCGCGACCGCGATTGCGCTGGGCTGGGCGCTGATCGCGAACAACCGTCCCGCCGACGCGCTGCGCGTGATCGATGCGGTCAACCGGTCGAGCTGGCAATCGGCCGAGCAGCACCTCGTCGCCGCCCGCGCGCACGGCTTGCTCGGGCATAGCGAAGCGGCCGACGAGGAGCAGGACAAGGCGCTGGCGATCAACCCGCACGCGCTCGACCCGACGGCGACCCTCCTTTGGTACGGGCATTGAGGGCGCTGTTCGCCTGGCTGGCTTTGCTGCTGGCGGCGGTGCCCGCCGCCGCGCACCTGACGCCCAATTCCGAACTCCGCCTCGATTTCGGCGCGCACCGCGTCGAGGCGGAGGCGATCATTCCCGTCGCCGAACTCGGCTTTGCGCTCCGCCGGCCGATCCAGACCGCGCTTGGTCCCGTGCAGGATGCCGACGTCCGCCGATACGTCGCATCCCGCCTGTCGGTGCCCGGTTGGCGTGTCGAGCCCGGCGCGATCGACATCGTGCACGAGGCAGGGCCGCCCGACCTGCGCGCACGCTTCGCGCTGCTGCCGCCGGCCGGCGCGACGCCCCGCCGCTTCGACCTTCATTACACCGGCGTGATCGACCGCGTGCCCAATCACATCGTGCTGGTCGTCGCCCGTAACGACTTCGCCGGCGGCCACCTCTCAGAGCGCGCCGAGATGCTTGGCGGCCTGCAGCCGGGCGCAATGACGCTGCATATCGATCGGGGGCACGGCAGCGACTGGCGCGGCTTCGTCTCGGCGATCGGCCTCGGCATGCACCACATCGCCGAGGGACACGACCATCTGCTGTTTCTGATCGCGCTGCTGCTGCCGGCGCCTGTGCTGGCCGCCGGGCGACGCTGGAACGGCTATGGCGGCTGGCGGCACACGCTGCACGGGCTCGTCGCGGTGGTCAGCGCCTTCACTGTCGGCCATTCGCTGACGCTGATCGGCGGCGCCTTTTTCGGCTGGAAGCTGCCGCCCCAGCCGGTCGAAGTGGGCATCGCGATCTCGATTCTGGTCTCCGCCGTCCATGCCTGGCGGCCGCTGTTTCCGGGGCGAGAGATGTTCGTCGCCGCCGGCTTCGGCCTGGTCCACGGCCTCGCCTTTGCGACGCTGATCGGCCGCTTTGGCCTCGAACCGCTGCAAAAGGCCAAGTCGATCCTCGGCTTCAACCTCGGCATCGAGCTCGTGCAGCTCATGGTCGTTGCCGCGGTGATGCCGGCGCTGATCCTGCTCGCCCGCACGCGCTACTATCCCGCTGTTCGGACGACAGGCGCCGCCTTCGCCGGCATCGCCGCCGTCGCCTGGATCGTCGAGCGCACATTGGGCGTCGACAACCCCGTCGGCCGCGCGATCGACGAAGGCCTTAGCCACGCACCTTGGCTACTTGCAGCGCTCACCGCTGGGGCGGTGCTGGCGTTCCTGTCCGAACACCGCCCCACACTCCGTTCGGCCTGAGCTAGTCCATCCGTGTGGGCAGATAGGCGTCGTCGATATAATCGCTGAACTTCGTGATGTTGCTCTCGAACTTCAGCCGCACCTTGCCGGTCGCGCCGTGGCGCTGCTTGGCGATGATCAGTTCGGCCTTTTGGAAGGCTTCCTGCATTTCGAGCTGCCACTGACGATAGGCTTCGTCCGCCTTCGGATCGGCGCTGTCGCCCTTCGGCTCACGGGCCGCGACATAATATTCCTCGCGATAGACGAAGAGCACGATGTCCGCGTCCTGCTCGATCGAGCCGGATTCGCGAAGGTCGGAGAGCTGCGGCTTCTTGTCCTCGCGCTGCTCGACGGCGCGGCTGAGCTGCGACAGCGCCATCACCGGCACGTTCAGCTCCTTGGCGAGCGTCTTCAGGCCGCGGCTGATTTCGGAGATTTCCTGCACGCGATTGTCGCCGCTATTCTTTCCGCCGCCGGTCAAGAGCTGCAGATAGTCGACGATGATCAGGCCAATGCCATGCCGCCGCTTCATCCGGCGCGCGCGCGTGCGGAGCGCCGCGATGGTGAGGCCCGGCGTGTCGTCGATGTAGAGCGGCAGGTTCTCCAGCTCCGCGGCAGCCCGCGCGAACTGGTTGAATTCGTCGCGGCTGAGCGAGCCGGAGCGGATCTTCGAACCGACCACGCCCGACTGCTCGGCGAGAATGCGCGTCGCGAGCTGATCGGCCGACATTTCCAGGCTAAAAAAGGCGGTCGGCGCGCCGAGCGACTTGGCGGGGTCGATCCCGTCCTCGATATCGCGCTGGTAACGCTGGGCCGCATTGAACGCGATGTTGGTCGCGAGCGAGGTCTTGCCCATGCCCGGGCGGCCGGCGAGGATCAGCAAGTCGGAGCGCTGCAGACCGCCGGTGCGATGATTCACGTCCTCGAGACCAGTGGTGACGCCAGAAATGTGGCCGCCCGAATTCTGCGCCTTCTCCGCCTGCTGGACGGCCATCAGCGTCGCTTGCTTGAAGCTCTTCGTGCCGCCGGTCTCGCCGCCCTGTTCGGCGACGCGATAAAGCGCGACTTCGGCTTCCTCGACCAGCCCTTTGGGGTTGATCTCGTCCGACGTGTCCATCGCCTTTTCGACCATGTCGCGGCCGACGCCGACCAGCTCACGCAGCAGAGCCAGGTCATAGACCTGTTCGGCGAAGTCGCGGGCGCCGATCAGCGCGGCGCCGCTGCCCGTGAGCTGGGCGAGATACGCCGGCCCGCCCAGCTCCTTCATCGCCTCGTCCGCGTCGAACAGCGGCTTCAGCGTCACCGGGTTCGCGACCATGTTGCGGTCGACGAGCTTCAACACCGCTTCGTAGATGCGGCCATGCACGGGCTCGAAGAAATGCTCGGGCTTCAGCTTGAGCTGCACGTCCTCGACCAGCCGGTTGTCGATCATCAGCGCGCCAAGCAGCGCCGCTTCCGCCTCGATGTTGCGGGGCAGGGTCTGGGGCGCGCTCTGGGCGTCGTGAATCAGCTTCAATTCGGGCATTTGCGCATTGTCCGCTTTTCGGGACTCGCACTCAAGCCAACAAGGCTGTGGATCGAATTGGGGAAGGCGGCGCTCCGGTTGAGCGGGTCGCCAGAACGCCCTACAGCCGGGACGAATGGCCGATCCGCGCATCATCGATGTCGAGCTCGACGAGCGCACCATCCTGTGGCGCTCGGCCGATGTCGAGCAGGAACGGCGCATCGCGATCTTCGACCTGCTGGAAGGCAATTATTTCGCGCCTCAGCGGGAGCATGACGACGGCTACAAAGGTCCATACCGGATCAAGCTGCGCGTCGAGGAAGGGCGGCTGGCGCTCGACATGTTCCGTGAGGACCACTCGCACCTGGAGACTCTGGTGCTGGCGCTCGGCCGGTTCCAGCGACCGATCCGCGAGTATTTCGCGATCTGCGACAGCTATTACCAGGCGATCCGCAACGCATCGCCGCAACAGATCGAGACCATCGACATGGCGCGCCGCGGCATCCACAACGACGCCGCCGAGCTGTTGAAGGAACGCCTGTCCGGCAAGGTCGAGGTCGATTTCGACACGGCGCGGCGGCTGTTCACGCTGATCTGCGTGCTGCACATCAAGGGGTGAGATGAAGAGAGACGAACTGATCGCGGCCGCGCGCGAGGCCGCCCGCAACGCCCATGCGCCTTATTCGCGCTTCGGCGTCGGCGCGGCGCTGCTACTCAGCGACGGCACCATCGTCACCGGCAGCAATTTCGAAAACGCCAGCTATGGACTGTCGCTCTGCGCGGAGACCGTGGCGCTGGCGAAGGCGAGCAGCGAGGGGCGGCTCCGCGACGTGGTCGAGGTCGCCGTGATCGGCGGCGCGATCAAAGGCGGCGCACTCACCGGCATCAGCACGGTCAGCCCCTGCGGCCGCTGCCGACAGGTGCTGAACGAAGCGGCGCAACTGAGCGGCCGCGACCTCGTCATTCACTGCGCCGCAGCCGAAGGCGCGGCGGTCGCCACCTATCGTCTGTCGGAGTTGCTGCCCCACGCGTTCGGCCCGGCCGATCTCGGCATCGGCTGAAGGCAACTCCGCTGGCCGCGCATAGTTTATCCAAGTCGATGCCGTCATTCGACGTCGACTTCTGGGTTCCGGACTCCCGGCTGGAAGGTCTGGTCTCCGGCTATCATCGCTATGCCGTGGCCTTGCCGGCTGGCGAGCGGCATCGCGACGTGTTCTTTCCGGCATGGGCGAATCTGCGCTTTCACGTCGCGGGCGATTTCTGGCGCGTGCGGATCGGCGGGCAGAGTTTCGACGTGCCGCGGGCGGCGCTGTTCGGCCCGACCAGCCATGCAGGCTACAGCGACGGCGCGAACGGCACTGTCGTCGGCGCCGGCCTGACGCCACTCGGCTGGTATCGGCTCACCCGCCGCGCCGCCGGCGATTTTGCCGATCGCGTGACGCCCCTCGACGTGCTGCTCGGTGACGATGCGTCTGTGCTGCTCGATGCCGCGTCCGCGCCCAAGGAGGCGATCAAGCGCGGCTTCGATGCCCTGCTCCTTCGCCTGCTCGCCAAGCCGCGCACCGATGAAGCGCGCATCGCACAGCTCCATCGCTATCTGATGAACCCGCCCGAAGGCGGCGTCACCGATATGGCCGAACGCCTCGGCCTGTCCCACCGGACCCTCAATCGGGTCGCACTCGCGGCGTTCGGCTTTGGGCCCAAGCTGCTGATCCGCCGTGCGCGCTTCCTGCGGTCGCTGATGGCGTTGCGCGATGCCGGCCCGGACACCTGGGCATCGCGCATCGAAAGCAGCTATTACGACCACTCCCATTTCAACCGCGACGCGCAGGAATTTCTCGGCATGTCGCCCGGCGAGTTCCTGCGGATGCCGAAGCCGCTGAACGACGCCTCGGCCCGCCTGCGCACCAAAATCCTCGGTGCCCCCGCCCAGGCGCTGCTCCAGCCCCGATTGACCGGAACCGCCTGACCCCCGAAAGGACGGCGGGGAGGCTGCTTAATGTCGATTCTGTCGGACCGCTGGATCAGGACCCAGGCGCTTGAGCACGGCATGATCGAGCCGTTCGTCGAGAGCCAGCGGCGCGAGGGCTGCATCAGCTACGGCCTGTCCAGCTACGGCTATGACGCGCGCGTGGCCGACGAGTTCAAGATCTTCACCAATGTCGACAACGCAATCGTCGACCCCAAGGACTTCGCCGCCAACAGCTTCGTCGACCGCAAGACCGACGTGTGCATCATCCCGCCCAACAGCTTCGCGCTTGCCCGCACCGTCGAATATTTCCGCGTGCCCCGAGACGTGCTCGTCATCTGTCTCGGCAAATCGACCTATGCCCGCTGCGGCATCATCGTGAACGTGACCCCACTGGAGCCAGGCTGGGAAGGCCATGTCACGCTGGAATTCTCCAACACCACCCCACTCCCCGCCAAGATCTACGCCAACGAAGGCGCCTGCCAATTCCTCTTCCTGCAGGGCAACGAGCCGTGCGAAGTCAGCTACGCTGACCGGGCAGGGAAATATATGGGACAGCAAGGCGTGACGCTGCCGCGCCTTTGACGATGGTCGTCAAATCAACATCCTCCTATAATCACCAGATGACGGATATGCAGACCATTGATGCAGCAGAGCTGGGAGCTGCCGGGCAGGGGCTCATCGGAAGTAGCGAGCATTCTGTGATTGCCGTGCTATCCAACGGACAACCGACAGCTTATCTCGTCTCCGCTGCAGCATGGGAAGCGTTGCTGGAGCTGGTTGAACTGGTGCGGCAGCGAGAAGGGCAGGAGGCGATTCCGGTATCGCTCGACGAGCTCGTGAACGAAAATTAAGTCGGTAGCTAGCCCGAAGAATTCAGCGAGATAGTTTGGTTGTCGGCAAACAAACGGGGACTGCGAAACGTACCCGTGATTCACCGACTTGCTTAGCACCCTTGTCACTTTCGCCTCGCAGCTCGATCACCTTAAGGCTCCCTCCGCCAGTTCGGCTGCTGGAGCTAGAGTGCTCAACGGTTACGGCGACGTCAAAAATAACTTCCGAAATAGGAATGGAGTCAAAGGCATCGCCCTTTTCTCCATCCATTGGATTTATGAAGCCATACCGCCCAGATCCCCGCTGGTCGTCTGCGGCTTTGGTCACGCCCCGCATGATCTCGGACAACGTCTCCGCGACGAAGTCACTGAGCTGCATCAATACACCCGCTTCTTCGGCTTGATGTATTCGACGTCGTCGGTGAGCGTGTAGTCGTGGACCGGGCGGTAGTCGATCGACACCGCCTCGCCCGCGCCTAGCCATGCGATCGTGTGCTTCATCCAATTCGCGTCGTCGCGGTCCGGATAGTCCTCGTTGACGTGCGCGCCGCGGCTTTCCTTTCGGTTGGCGGCCGAGTGCATCGTCACCACCGCCTGGGCCAGCAGATTGTCGAGCTCCAGCGTCTCGATCAGGTCGGTGTTCCAGATCAGCGAGCGATCGGTGACGTTCACGTCCGTAAGGCTCTTCGCCACCGCATCGATCTTGGCGACGCCTTCGGTCAGCAGCTCGTTGTTGCGGAACACGGCGCAATGCGCCTGCATCGTGCGCTGCATGTCGAGCCGGATTTCGGCGGTCGGCGAGCCGCCGTTGGCGTGGCGGAAGCGGTCGACGCGCGTCAGCGCCTGCTCTTCCGAGCCCTTGGGCAGCGGGTTGTGCGGCGTGTTGGGTTTCAGGATTTCGGCGATGCGCAGGCCGGTCGCGCGGCCGAACACGACCAGGTCGATCAGACTGTTGGAGCCGAGCCGGTTGGCGCCGTGCACCGAGACGCACGCCGCCTCGCCGATCGCGAACAGGCCGGGCACGACCGCGTCCGGATTGCCGTCCTTCAGCGTCACCACCTCGCCATGGAAGTTCGTCGGGATGCCGCCCATATTATAGTGGACGGTCGGGGCCACCGGCAGCGGCTGGCGCGTCAGGTCGACGCCGGCGAAGATCTTGCCGGTCTCGGTGATGCCGGGCAGCCGCTCGTGCAGCACCTTGGCGTCGATATGGTCGAGGTGAAGGAAGATATGGTCCTTCTCCTTGCCGACGCCGCGTCCTTCGCGGATTTCCATCGCCATCGAGCGCGACACCACGTCGCGCGAAGCGAGGTCCTTCGCCGACGGCGCATAGCGCTCCATAAAGCGCTCGCCTTCGGAGTTGGTGAGGTATCCGCCCTCGCCGCGCGCGCCTTCGGTGATCAGCACGCCGGCACCGTAGATGCCGGTCGGGTGGAACTGCACGAACTCCATGTCCTGCAGCGGCAGTCCCGCGCGCAGCACCATGCCGCCGCCGTCGCCGGTGCAAGTGTGGGCGGAGGTCGCGGTCCGATAGACGCGGCCGTAACCGCCGGTCGCGAGCACGACGCTATGCGCGCGGAAACGGTGGATCGTGCCGTCTTCCATGCACAATGCAATCACGCCGCGGCAGACGCCGTTTTCCATGATCAGGTCGAGCGCGAAATATTCGATGAAGAAGTCGGCGTCGTATTTGAGGCTCTGCTGATAGAGCGTGTGGAGCATCGCGTGCCCCGTGCGGTCCGCCGCCGCGCAGGTGCGCTGGGCGGGCGGGCCTTCGCCCATATTCTGCATCATGCCGCCGAACGGGCGCTGGTAGATCTTGCCTTCGGTCGTCCGGCTGAACGGCATGCCGGCATGCTCGAGCTCGTAGACCGCCGCCGGCGCCTCACGGACGAGATATTCGATCGCGTCCTGGTCGCCCAGCCAGTCCGACCCCTTAACGGTGTCGTACATGTGCCAGGTCCAGTGGTCCGGCCCCATATTGCCGAGCGAGGCGGCAATGCCGCCTTGCGCCGCGACCGTGTGGCTGCGGGTCGGGAACACCTTGGTGATGCAGGCGGTCTTGAGGCCGGCGCCCGCGATGCCCATCGTCGCGCGCAGGCCTGCGCCACCGGCGCCGACCACCACCGCGTCATAGGTATGGTCGATGATCTTGTATGCGTCCGGCATCAGGCCGCACCCCCGGAGAAGGCGATTTTCAGGATCGCGAAGATCGCGAACCCGGCCATCGCTATCGAATAGAAATTGAGAAGCACGAGCGCGACGACCCGCGTCTCGTCATGCTGATAGTCCTCGATCACGACCTGCAGCCCCAGCCGGAAATGCCAGAACACGCTGATCACCAGCAGGATCATCGGCACTGCGCCCAAAGGCGAAGACAGCCAGGCGATCACCGAGGCGTGATCGTAATGCGGCAGCCGCAGCAGCGAGAAGATGAACCACAGCATCAGCAGCAGGTTGGAGCCTGCGGTCAGCCGCTGGATCCACCAGTGATGCGCGCCTTCCTTGGCGGAGCCGAGGCCGCGGACGCGGCCGATTTCGGTGCCCGTGCCCATCAGCCCTTCACTCCGATGATATAGCCCCAGACCAGGACGGTCGCGACGACAGAGAAGACGAACGTCGCCTGCGCCGACATCTTGTTGCTCTTCAGCTCATAGTTCGCGCCGACATCCAGGAAGAAGTGGCGGATGCCCGATCCCATGTGCTGGAACAGGGTCCAGGTCAGGCCGATGCCGAACAGATAACCGAAGGCGTTCAGCTTGCCAGAGCTGACCGTGAAAAGGTTCGTGAAGGCGTTGTACGCCGCCTCTCCGCTGGCGGCTGCGACCAGCCACCAGACGAGCAGGATCGCGCCGACTGTCGCCAGCCCGCTGCCGCAGACGCGGTGGACGATCGAAACCGCCATGTGAGGGCCCCAGCGCCAGATCGTCAGATGCGGCGAAAGTGGCCGGGTGCGATTGCTGCTGCTCATCCGAGCCCCCGTTTCAAGGTCGTTATGCGGGGCCGTCTTAATCAAAGCCGCGCCGCTTGCAACGGTGCCGCGCCTTTCGGTGCGTGTTTAACCCCGGCTTTACCACCGCCGCCCTACGACGTGGCCCGATTGGCGTATCGAAGGAATAACGTGACGTGAGCTCGAAGACGGCCCCGAAGACCTCCGCGTCCCACGCGGACATCTCGATCCCGGTGCGGGAGCGGCTGCAGGAGTTCGATCGCAGCGGAACGCTCGCCACCGATCTGCGCGAAGCCTATGAGATTCTTCGGCCGCATGAAGAAGAGATCGCACGCACTTTTTGGGCGGCACTCAATGCGTCGCCCCACGTCCGCAACAAAACCACCGGCGACCTGCTGGCCGAACGCATTCGCATAAGCTGCGACTATAGCCGCGAGAAATTCACCAATGTGGGCCAGCAGCGCTGGGCCGACCTCGCGCTGACGAATACCGCGTGGAGCGAGCGCGAGGGGATACCGTTGTACGCGATGCTCGCCGCCTATGCCGACGGCTACGAACTCATTATCCAGACGCTGCAGAAGAGCTGCGGCGAGGATAGCGGCCGGCTCGTGCGTCTCGGCGGCGCGATCCGCCGCCTGGCGATGATCGAGGCGGAAATTATGGCCGCCTTCGTCAGCGAATATCGGGCCCAAGAAGCCACAGAGAGCCGGACTCACCAGGCCGGCGATTTCCAGGCGCGGATCGCGTCGGAAGTGTCGTCCGCCGTCAATGTGGGCGAGTCGCTGCGCAGCCAGGCGGCCGACGCGTCGGTCGCGGCGCGCGGGATGCTCGGCAAGGCTTCCGAGGTGGCGGCCGCCGCCGAGCAATCGGCCGTCGCGATGCGCGAAGCAGCGCACACCGCCGCCGGCCTGATCCGCGCGATCGAGGATGCCCGCAGCGAAGTCGAGACCGCCGCCACGATCGCGACTCGCGCGGCCTCGCAGGCGTCGGACGCGGTCAGCGTTTCGGAAGCCCTCTCGAACCACGCGCAATCGATCGAATCGATCCTGGGCCTGATCCGCGACATTGCCGGCCAGACCAACCTGCTGGCGCTGAACGCGACGATCGAGGCGGCACGCGCCGGAGACGCCGGCCGCGGCTTCGCCGTCGTTGCGCAGGAAGTGAAGAGCCTCGCCAACCAGACCGCGCGCGCGACCGACGACATCGCAGCCAAGATTGCCGCGATCCAGGCCGCCACTCGCACGACGGTCGACGCGAACAGCTCGATCCGCGACACGGTCGGCGAGGTCCAGCAATCGGCGGACCGCATCCGCTCGGCAATGGAAATGCAGGCGCAGACGGTCACGATGATCACTGCCGCCGTCGACGAGACCGCGCTCGCCGCCGACTCGATGAGCTCGACCATCGCGTCCATCCGCTCCGATACCGAAACCGTCGCCAGCGAAATCGACCAGCTCGAAACCGGCTTCCGCAAAGTCGACGCCCAGCTCGGCCACCTGAAGACCGCCGCTCAGGATTATGTGAAGCTGGTGGCGTAACCTAAGCCCCTCCCCTTCAGGGGAGGGGACGGGGGTGGGGGCGCGCGTCCGCGCGCCCAACAGCCTCAAGCCGCACTGACAGTCCCACCCCAACCCCTCCCCTGAAGGGGAGGGGCTTACTTCGCCCATCCTTTCCTTCTAACCGCCGGCCCATGACCAACATCCTCCTGACCGGCGCGTCGCGCGGCATCGGCGCAGCCTGTGCCGAAGCTCTCAAGTCCCAGAACCTTGTCGGCACCAGCAGCGCCGATGGCGACCTCTCCGACCCCGCGACGCCACGCCGCCTGTGGGAGTCGGCGCTCGAACGGCTCGGCGGGCGGATCGACGTGCTGGTCAACAATGCCGGCGTGTTCGAAGCGGCGCCCATCGACCTCGATCACGACGAATGGGTCGGCCAGTGGGAACGCACGATGCGGATCAACCTGACCGCGTCCGCCGAGCTCTGCCGCCTCGCCGTCCTCCACTTCCGCGAACATGGCGGCGGCCGCATCGTCAACGTCGCCAGCCGCGCCGCCTATCGCGGCGACTCGCCGGCGCATTGGCACTATGCCGCGTCCAAGGCGGGCATGATCGGCATGACCAAGTCGATCGCGCGCGGTTTCGCCGCCGAGAACATCCTCGCCTTCGCCGTATGCCCGGGTTTCACGATGACCGGCATGGCGGAGGACTATCTGGCCAGCCGCGGCGGCGACAAACTCCTGGCCGACATCCCGCTCGGCCGCGTCGCCATGCCGGAGGAAGTCGCGAGCGCCGTCCGCTATCTCGCGCTCGAGGCCCCGCCCTCGATGACCGGTGCCGTCATCGACATCAACGGCGCCAGCTATGTCCGATAGCTGGAAGACGACGCTCCCCTGCACCCGCGCCGAAGCCGAGGCGATCGACGCGGGTGCGATCGAGATCGACGCGGTGCTGATGACGACCGAAATGGTCGAGGACGATGTCGAGCAGTGGCGGCTCGACGCCTATACCGACGACGAACCCGATGCGGCGATGATTGCGGCCATCCGCGCCCTTGCGCCCAGCGCAGCCGCTATCGAGCCAACTGTCGAAAAGCTCACCGACGCCGATTGGGTCGCGATGAGCCAGGCTGGGCTCGAGCCGATTCGCGAAGGCCGCTTCATCGTCCACACCCAGGCGCACCCGGTTGAGCCCGGCCCCGGCGAACGCGCTTTCCTGATCGACGCCGGCCAGGCGTTCGGCACCGGCCATCACGGCACGACATCCGGTTGCCTCGCCATGCTCGACCGCCTTGCCGACCAGCGGTTCGACAATATCATCGACCTCGGCACCGGCACTGGCCTGCTCGCCTTCGCCGCCCGTCATCTCTGGCCCGAAGCGCGGGTGACCGCGACCGACATCGATCCCGTCGCCATCGAGGTGACGCGCGAGAATGCCGCGCTGAACGGTGTCGAACGCGTCGACCTGATCGTCGCCGACGGCGCCCGCGCCCCAGCGATTTCCGAGGCCGCCCCCTGTGACCTGATCATCGCCAACATTCTCGCCGGCCCGCTGATCGCGATGGCGCCCGAGATCGCCGCGATCGCCGCGCCCCACGCGACGATCGTGCTCGCCGGCCTCCTCGCCAACCAGGCCGACAAGGTGATCGCCGCCTACCGGGCCGCCGGCTGCACATTGGAGCAATCGGAAACGCGCGGCGACTGGACGATCCTGCGCCTCACCGCCGCCGAAGTGCCGGTGACGCACCTCAACTCGGACGACACCGGCCGCGAGAATTGGGCGCGCGACATCTAGCGCCAATGCCGGCTTCGCTGGCATGAGGCGCACGTGATCCGCGCGCTGCAGGCCATCCTGCTCATCCCCCTGCTCTACCTCGCCGCGGGTGCGCTCGGCGGGGCGATCCCGCTGAACCGCGGGTGGCAAGAGCCGGAGGACGGCATCACCATCTATGTCGCAACCAACGGCGTGCACACGGGGCTTGTCGTCCCCACCCATGCCGGCGGCGTGGACTGGTCGGGGATCGCCCGCCCGGAGCACATTCGCGACCCGCGCTATGCCGGGCGCTGGCTCTGGTTCGGCTGGGGGGAGCGCGATTTCTACGTCAACACGCCCACTTGGGCAGCGCTGTCGCCGCGCACCGCGCTCCACGCGCTGATCGGCAGCGACCGCACGTTGATGCATGTCGATCACCTGGTCGAGCCCTGGGGCGACGCCCGCCCCGTCCGCCTCACGCCCGATCAATATCGGCGCCTGTCAGCCGACATCCTCGCCAGCTTCGACTCCGCCGATCGCCGGCCGATCCCCGGCTATGACGTCGCCGACGTCTTCTACCCCGCGCGCGGCCATTACGACGCGGTGCGCACCTGCAATTGGTGGACCGGCCGCAGGCTCGCCGCGGCCGGTGTGCGGATCGGCGCCTGGACCCCGTTCAGCGCCACCGTCATGCAGTGGTTCTGAGCGCCCTCGGCCGCGACCGCAGCACGCCGCCCGCCAGGCCGAAGCCCGCGATCATCAGCGCCCAGCTTGCCGGCTCGGGAACGCTGGCGAACAACTGCCCGCGTATCTCACCCCCCGGGAACAGGCTGGTGTGGATGTTCAGATAGGCTTGCGTCGCCGCCAGCCCCGCCAGGAAATCCGTACGCGCCTGAGTGACGTTGCCGCCATGCGCGGTGACGAACGCCGGGTTGTACGAACTGGCTTGCGTCAGGTCGAACGTCTGGTCGTATGTCCCGGACGTCACGCCCAGCGGAAAGTTCGGAAAGGTCGGTGTCGTCGTCGCCACCTGTGCGTTGGTGCCGAGCGCCTGGCAGCAATGGATATGCGAGGCCGTGGTGGTGCCGACCAGGCCCGAGAAACTGACTTGCACCCGCATCATGTTGGTGACGTCATTGACCGTCACGGTCGCGGAGCCCGTTCCCGGCGACGCCGCCGGCGGAACTTCGTTGCTGGCTCTGAGCGCGGCCGAATAGACGATCACGGCCGCAGATGCCTGTGCGCCGACCAGCGCGAGGCCCGCGGTCAGCAAGACGAGAATAGGACGAATCACGGCAAGTCTCCCCTTTAGAGACGACCGCAACGCGACTGGCACGATGAAGAGGCGCATCGCGCGCCACTCGTTGCACAACCGAAATTGAGCGTTCCGGTTCCCTATTGGGCCGCCGCGAAGATCTCCGCCCAGCCGGCCTCGTCGACGACGCGCACGCCCAACTCTTCCGCCTTTTTGAGCTTGGAGCCCGCCCCCGGTCCGGCGACGACTAGATCGGTCTTGGCGGAGACCGATCCCGCCACTTTCGCGCCCAGCGAAAGCGCTTGCGCCTTGGCCTCGTCGCGCGACATGGTTTCCAGCGTGCCGGTGAACACCACCGTCTTGCCGGTCACTTCGGACGCGCGCTCCTTCGCTTCGAACGGCTTGGGCGAAACCACGCTCAGCAGATCGTCCCAGACCTCGCGGTTATGCTCCTCAGCGAAAAAGTCGGCGAGAGACTGCGCGACCACCGGTCCCACGCCCTCGACATGGGTGAGCTGATCGAACTCGGCCGGGTCACTCGCCGCGGCGCTCGCGACGCGCGCCAGCTCCTCGACCGTACCGAAATGCCGCATCAGGTCGCGCGCGGTGACGGTGCCGACATGGCGGATGCCGATGCCGAACAGGAAGCGGACCGGATCGGGCGTGCGCTTGTCGGCGATCGCGCGCAGCAGATTGCCGGCCCAGACGCGCCCGTCCTTCTTGCGCGCGACAAGCTGCTCTTCGGTCAGCCGGAAAATGTCGGCCGGGCTGTGGATGAGGCCGTCGTGGAAGAAATCCTCAATCTGCTTGCCGCCCAGCCCCTCGATGTCCATCGCGCCGCGGCTGACGAAATGCCGCAGCCGCTCGACCCGTTGGGCCGGGCAGATCAGGCCGCCGGTGCAGCGGATATCGACCTCGCCTTCCTCGCGAACCGCGTCCGATCCGCATTCGGGGCAGACAGTGGGGAAGACATAGTCCGGCCGCTCCTCATCCGGCGTCAGATTCTCGAGGATCTGGGGGATCACGTCGCCGGCGCGCTGCAGCGTCACTCGGTCCCCGGGGCGCACGCCCAGCCGCGCGATCTCGTCGGCATTGTGCAAGGTCGCGTTGGTGACGACCACGCCGCCGACCGTCACCGGCTCCAGTCGTGCCACCGGCGTCAGCTTGCCGGTGCGCCCGACCTGAATGTCGATGGCGAGCAAGGTGGTCTGCGCGCGCTCGGCCGGGAATTTGTGCGCAATCGCCCAGCGCGGCGCCTTGGCGACCTGCCCCAGCCGCGCCTGCCAATCGAGCCGGTCGACCTTGTACACCACGCCGTCGATGTCGAACGGCAGGTCGGCGCGCATCGCCTCGATCTTGCGGTAATGCGCCAGCGCCGCGTCGACGCTCTCCACGCGCACTAGCAGGTCGGTCACTGGCACGCCCCAGGACCGGATCGCCTCGATCACGCCATATTGCGTGTCGGCCGGCAGCGAAGACGCCTCGCCCCAGCCATGCGCGAGAAAGCAGAGCGGCCGGGAAGCGGTAACGGACGGATCCTTCTGCCGCAGCGATCCCGCCGCGGCGTTGCGCGGATTGGCAAACACCCGCTCCCCCGCCAGCCGCTCGTTGAGCGCTGCGAAGGCGGACTTCGCCATGTAAACTTCGCCGCGGATTTCGAAGGTGTCCGGCACGTTCCCCGGCGAAGGCCGGGGCCTAGACGACTGTGCCGATGGGCCCCGGCCTTCGCCGGGGAACAACGTGTCCGGAATCTCCCCGATCGTCCGCACATTCGCGGTCACATCCTCACCAACCGTCCCGTCCCCCCGCGTCGCCCCGAGCACCAGCCGCCCGCGTTCATACCGCAGCGAGCAGGACAGCCCGTCGATCTTCGGCTCCGCGGTCAGCGCAACCGGCTCGTCTTCGGAGAGATTGAGGAACCGCCGCACCCGCCCGACAAACTCGCGCACATCCTCGTCGGCAAACGCGTTATCGAGGCTAAGCATCGGCCGCGCATGGGCCACCTTGGCGAGATGCGCCGCCGGCGCAGCGCCGACCAGCTTCGAAGGCGAATCCGCCCGCACCAGCGCCGGAAACTCCGCCTCCAGCGCCGCATTCTCCCGCACCAGCGCGTCATAGTCAGCGTCCGAAATCTCGGGCGCGTCCTCGCTGTGATACAGCCGGTTATGCCGCGCGATCTCAACGGCAAGAAAGGCAAGACGCTCGGCGGCTTCGGCTTCGGTCATGCGGGCCAATAAATACGGGTGAGCGGAAGCAAAGCGCGACCGCGTTCATCCAGTGTGTGGTAGTTATCGACCAACGCCCGTGCGAGCCCATCGAGTGTCATTAGATGAGTGACCGTAGCGGCTCTCTCAGCTTCGAAATGCGCCTCGCGGCTGAATCCCCCAGTGCTCACATAGAGGCCACGATCTTCGGCGTGCCGTCCGCCCAAAAACGCCCTGATTTCCGGGGCACCCATCTGTCCTTTCCGATGCTTGACCTCGACTACGATCCTGGGCGCCTCAAAACCGAAGCCGTCGCGCGATGCGACAATATCCTTTCCTCGATCAGGCCCCGTCGGCGATACAATAGTGCGATAGCCCAAGCTCCGCAGGAGAGCTGCAACGATCTCCTGCATATCTTCCCAAGCTAAGCCGAGCAGCCTGTCTTTGATGCGCTCTAGCGCTTGGTCCTCTATAGCGGCGTAAGGATCATCGGCTTCTGCGACTTCGGCGCCGGCCGATTTTTCCAGCTGTGGCGCCGCCCTTTTCCCTTGCGCGAGCGCGCGAAGTTCCGCCCCAGTGACCTCCGGCACGGCGATAACCGTAAGCAGAGAACCTAGCCTGTTGCGGGCATCGGCGCTCAGAACATCGCGGCTCACCGAAGATTTCCAACTCACGCTACGAAAGGTCGGCAACTCCGGTATGGTCTGAGGATCGTAAACGGGTTCACCGGTGACAACACCAATATGGTAGAGGCGCTCGATTGGATCATAAGTGATGACTTCATCGCCGACTTTCATTTCACCGAGGAAACGCCATACGTTGCCGCCGCCGACTTCATTCTGTTTCTCGGTCTGCTCTGGATAACCGCGCGAAACTTGCTCGATGGCGGCAGCCCGTGATCGGCAGGTGGTTGGATCTCCCATCTCCCGCCACCCAATGGCTACGCGTGCATTATCCAGGAATTGGCGTGATAATCGACTTCTCTTCCCGGCGTTGACCTTCCACATTCTCATCCCCCTACGCCGCCTCCAACAACCGCTCCGCCTGCGCCCTTGCTTCGTCCGTAATCGTCGCGCCCGACAGCATCCGGGCGATTTCCTCGCGGCGTTCGCTTTCGTCCAGCGCGCGGACGCCGGTGCGGGTGACGAGGCCGTCATGGCTCTTGGCGATCAGCCACTGGCGGCCGCCGCGCGCGGCGACCTGCGGACTGTGCGTCACGACCAGCAATTGCGCTTTCTCCGCCAGCCGGGCGAGGCGTTCGCCGATCGCGCTCGCCACCGCGCCGCCGACTCCGCGGTCGATCTCGTCGAAGATCATCGTCGCGGCGCCGCCTTCCTCCGCCAGCGCGACTTTCAGCGCCAGGATGAAGCGCGACAGCTCGCCGCCGCTGGCGATTTTGGCGAGCGGCCCGAACGGCGCGCCGGGGTTGGTCGCGATCAGGAACTCGACCCGGTCGCGCCCGGCGGCGCTCCATTGCTCCTCGGGCAAGGTCTCGACCGAAGTGCGGAACCGCGCGGCATCCAGCTTCAGCGGCGCCAGCTCGCCAGCGACTGCCGCATCGAGCCGCGCCGCCGCCCTGGCCCGGCCGTCGCTCAACGCCTCAGCGGCTTCGGCATAGGTACGCCGTGTTTCGGCAACGGCACGCTGGAGCACCGCGATCCCCTCGCCCCCAGCCTCGATCGTGTGCAGCCGCCCCGACAGCTCTGCCGCCAGCTCCGGCAGACCATCTACCGTCACGCGGTATTTCCGCGCCAGCGCGCGCAGATCGAACAGCCGCGCCTCGATCTCATCTAGCCGCGCCGGGTCGTGTGCCAGCGCTTCTTTCGCCTGCTCGATCCGGTCCTCGGCTTCGGACGCCTCAATCACCGCGCGGTCGAGTGCGGACAGCGCCTCGGCCAGCAGCGGATGCTCCGGGCCGAGCCGGTCGAGCCGGCGCGCCGCCTGGCGCAGATTGGTGAGCGCCCCGCCCGATCCTTGCAGATGCTGGTCGAGCGCAGCCAGATCGTCGGACAGCCGCGCGCCGCGCTGCATGTTCGCCCGCGCCTCGGCCAGCGCATCCTCCTCGCCCGGCTCCGGCGCGGCGGCAGTCAGCTCGGCAACCGCATGCTCCAGCCACTCGCGATCGCGCGCGGCAGTCTCCAGCTCTTCCTCGGCCTTCGCCAGCGCCGCCTCCGCCTCGCTCCACGCCTGATGCGCACGCGACACGGCGGCAGTGTCGAGCTTGCCGAACGCATCCAGCAGCGCCCGGTGGCCCCGCGCGTTGAGCAACCCGCGATCGTCATGCTGGCCGTGGATTTCGACCAACGCCGCGCCCAAATCGCGCAGCAGGCCCGCCGACACCGGCTGGTCGTTCACGAACGCGCGGCTGCCGCCATCGGCACGCACCGTCCGCCGCACGATCAGCGGCTCGCCGCCCTCCAGTTCGATGCCGCTTTCGGACAAGAGATCGACGATCGCGGCCGGCGGTTCGAACGTCGCCGTGACCGCCGCCTGCGCCGCGCCTTGCCGGACCAGTCCGCTGTCTGCCCGGCTGCCGAGCGCAAGCCCCAGCGCATCGAGCAGGATCGACTTGCCCGCCCCGGTCTCGCCGGTCAGCACGCCGAGGCCGGGCCCGAAACCGAGATCGAGCGCTTCGATGAGCACCACATCACGGATCGAGAGGCCGGTCAGCATGGGCGTTGATTAGCGTGAGAACGAAGCGGGACCAACACCCCTTCGTCTCCCTCGCCGCGGATCACGAAGTCGCCGGATGCTCCTGCATCAGCTTGTACGCGCGCTGATACCATTCGCTGCCGGGATAGTTGGAGCCGAGCACCGCCGCCGCCTTCTTCGCTTCCTCGGGGATGCCAAGCGCGAGATAGCTTTCGGTCAGGCGCTCCAGCGCCTCGGGCACGTGCGTCGTCGTCTGATAATCGTCGACGACCTTGCGGAAGCGGATCGTCGCAGCGAGCCATTGGCGGCGGCGCTGGTAGAAGCGGCCGACTTCCATTTCCTTGCCCGCCAAATGGTCCTGCACCAGATCGACCTTCAGCCGCGCATCGGCGGCATAGTCGGTGTTCGGATAGCGACGAATCAGCTCGCCCAGCGCGTCGAGCGCCTGCTGGGTGATCTTCTGGTCGCGCGTCACGTCGCTGATCTGCTCGTAATAGTCGAGCGCGACGAGGTAATAGGCGTAGGGCGCGTCCTTGTTGCCTGGATGCACCGCCAGGAAGCGCTGCGCCGACGCGATCGATTCGGTGTAGTCGCCCGCCAGATAATAGCTGAAGGCACCCATCAGCTGCGCGCGCCGCGCCCACACCGAATAGGGGTGCTGGCGCTCGGTCTCGTCGAAAAGCTGCGCCGCTTCCTTGTAGCGGTGCTGGTCCAGCCGGGTCTTCGCCGCGGTGTAGAGCGAGTTCACGTCGCGCGCGACGTAAGCCACATCCTTCTTGCTTCCCCGGCCCGTCGCGCAGGCGGTGGTCAGCAGGGAAAGGCCGATAAGGGCGACGAAAGGCTTCAGCACGGACATACGCATCGGAGGCGGGTTCTAGCGAGGGGTCGAGGAAAGTTAAAGCGGCATCAGCGCAGCCGCGATCCAGCGATCCTCGGCGCGAAGCACGCCCCAGGCGCGGGCGGCGGCGCGGCTGTCCATCGCCTCGACGCCGATACCGCGCGCGTCGAGAGCCATGACCAGCTCTCGCGATGGCCGGACGAGGCTCGCGCCGGTGCCGATCAGGATGAACTCTGGACCGACCGCGGCGAGCGGCTCCAGCGCTTCAAGGGTCAGCGAACCGTCCCAGGGCCGCCACCATTCGGGCGTGAGCAGCGCGCCGCCCTGGCTCGCCTCGCCGTCGATCTTGAAGCCCGCGCCGGCAAAGCCGGTAATCACCGGCCCGCTTGCGCGCGGGCTGGGGTCCATCTTCACCTCTTGCCGAGCTTCACGTTCGGAGAGGCCGGCTCGTTCTTGTCGCCGCCGACCGGCGCGCCGGGGCGCAGGCCCAGCGTGATCAGCAGCGACGACGAGACGTAGATCGACGAATAGGTGCCGATGATGATGCCCAGGATCATCGCCGCGGTGAAGCCGCGCAGCACATGGCCGCCGAAGATCAGCAGCGCGCCCAAGGCCAATAGGATCGTCAACGACGTCATGACGGTGCGCGGCAGCGTCTCGTTGACCGACAAGTCGATCAGCGCCTTCATGTCCATCTGCCGGTATTTCCGCATATTCTCGCGGATGCGGTCGTCGATGACGATCTTGTCGTTGATCGAATAGCCGATGATGGTCAGCACCGCGGCGACGATGTTCAGGTCGAACTCGAGCCGGGTCAGCGCGAAGAAGCCCAATGTCATCAGCACGTCGTGCATGATCGCGACGAAGGTCGAGACGCCGAACTGCCATTCGTAGCGCAGCCACGAGAACACCGCGATGCCCAGCACCGCGAGCAGCACGGCGAGCAGGCCGTTGCGGATCAGCTCGCCCGACACCTTGCCGGAGACGGTGTCGTAGCGCGTGAACTGCACGTCCGGATAGACTTGGGTCAGCGCGACCTTGACCCGATTGACCACGCGGTTGGTCGCGCCTTCGTCGGCATTCTGGGGAAGCGGCAGGCGGATCGAGACGGTCTTCGGATCGCCGAACGTCTGCAGCGAGCCTTCGCCGACGCCCAGGCTGTCCACCGTCGAGCGGACCTTGTCGAGGTGCGGCGGCTGGTCGAACTTCGCCTCGATCATCAGGCCGCCGACGAAATCGACGCCCAGGTTGAGCCCGCGCACGCCGACCAGCGCGATCGCCGCGAGCGTCAGCAGCGCGGTGATCCCGAACGCCCATTTGCGTAGCGAGACGAACGGCAGGTTCGTGTTGTCGGGGATGAGCTTCAGGTGGCGCATCAGATATTGATCTCGGTCGGCCGGTTGCGGCGGATCCAGCCGGCCACCAGCATGCGGGTGAAAGTGACGGCGGTGAACACCGATGTGACGATGCCGATCAGCAGCACGACCGCGAAGCCCTTCACCGGCCCGGAGCCCAGCACGAGCATGATCAGGCCCGAGATCGTGTGCACCGTGTTCGCCTCGAAGATGGTGCGCGACGCTTCCTTATAGCCGAGCTCGACGGCCTGCACGACGCCGCGCCCGCGCCGCTTTTCCTCGCGGATGCGCTCATTGATCAGCACGTTCGCGTCGACCGCGGTGCCGATCGTCAGCACGAAGCCGGCGATGCCCGGCAGAGTGAGCGTCGCGTTCAGCAGCGACATCACGCCCAGAATGACGAACACGTTGATGACCACGGCGAGGTTCGCGTAGATTCCGAACCGGCCGTAGGTCACCAGCATGAAGGCGACGACGAGCACTACCGCGATCACAGACGCGGTGATGCCGGCCTTGATCGAATCGGCGCCGAGCTGCGGGCCGACCGTGCGCTCCTCGATCACTTTCAGGTCCACCGGCAGCTTGCCGGAGCGCAGCGCGATGGCGAGCTGGTTGGCGCTGTCGACGGTGAAATTGCCGGAAATCTGCGCTTGGCCGCCCAGGATCGGCTCGTTGATGTTCGGCGCGGAGATCACGCTGTTGTCGAGGATGATCGCGAACGGCTTGTTGACGTTCTCCTGCGTCACCTTGGCGAAACGTCGTCCGCCCTGGCCGTCGAAGCGGATGTTGACGACTGGCGTGTTGTTGCGCTGGTCGAAACCCTGCTGCGCGTCGATCAGTTGGTCACCCGAGATCAGCACGCCGCGCTTCACCGCGATCTTCGGCACGCCGAGCGGATTGTCGGGATAGGGGAGGATCTGGCTGCCGACCGGGGCGCGGCCCGCCGCCACATCCGAAGGCGAAGCGGTCACGTCGACCAGCTTGAACTCCAGCTTGGCGGTCTTGCCGAGCAGGTTCTTGAGCGCTTCCGGATTCTGCAGCCCTGGCACCTGGACGACGATGCGGGTCGCGCCCTGGCGGATGATGGTCGGCTCTTTGGTGCCGAGCTGGTCGATGCGCTTGCGGACGACTTCGGTCGCGACTTCCATCGCCTTGGCAACGGCATCGTTCTTGCCCGCTTCGGTCGGCGTCATCACGATGCGGTTGGTATCGACCACCCGCACGTCCCAGTCGCGCTGGCCGGTGACGCCGATGCCCGTGGTCTGCTTCCGCGCCAGCTCGACCGCCTGGTCGACCTTGGTCACGTCGCGCACGAAGAAGTTGAGCTGGCCGCCGGTGGACGAAATATCGCCGATCTCGATTCGGGGCTCGGCGCGCCGCATTTCGGTGCGGATCGTCTCTTCCATCTGCTCGAGGCGCTGCTTCTGCAGGCTGGTCGCGTCCGCCTCCAGCAACAGGTGCGAGCCGCCCGACAGGTCGAGACCCAGATTGATGCGCGGCGCCTTGAACGGCATCAGCCGCTCGGGAACGAAGCTCGGCACGGCAAGCAGGATGCCAATCAGCAGCAGGCAGATGGTGCCGGCGACCTTCCAGCGGGGGAAATCGAGCATCAGTCGTTCGCGGGCTTGGAGCCGCCGAGCGGCGTCACGTCGGTCAGCGTCGACTTGACCGCACGAACGCGAACCTGCGGCGCAAGCTCAACCTCGACATGGGCTTCCTCGACTTTGGTGACCTTGCCGACAAGGCCGCCGCCGGTGACGACGGTGTCGCCTTTCTTCACCGCGCCGATCTTGGTCTGGTGCTCTTTCATCCGCCGTTGCTGCGGACGGATCAGCAGGAACCAGAAGATGACGAAGATGGCGACAAGCGGCACCATCTGGATGAAGAATGCGGCGCTGGAACCGGAAGCCGCGCCATTGGCGGCCTGTGCGTAAGCGGGTGATTCGAACATCGTGCGGTTGGATGCCTGAAATGCGGTCAGCCGGCCCCCTAGCCGGCTTCAAAGGCGCGCGCCTATCACGGGGTGCGCGGGGGGGCAATGGTGACGAGTATGGGGGCACACCACCACCACGGTTCGGGCTGAGCTTGTCGAAGCCCTCCCTTTCTTTAAGCACCGCGCTTCAAACAGAAGGGAGGCCTTCGACAAGCTCAGGCCGAACCGGTTTTTTGGATTGCATTCAATCCGGACGAACCGGCGTGCTTTCCTCAGTCGTCACCGTCCGCGGCTTGTCCAGCGCCTCGACGCGGCGTTCGGTGCGGGGCTCGTCCTCTTCGGCCATGCCCTTCTTGAAGCTTTTGATGCCCTTGGCGACATCGCCCATCATGTCGGAAAAGCGGCCCTTGCCGAACAGCAGCATCACGATGATGCCGACGACCAGCCAATGCCAAATACTGAAACTGCCCATGTCGATCTCCAAAGGGCGGCGGCCGCCCGCGCGCTTTGCCTGAAAAGCGCCTCGCTGGTCCTACTTAGTCGCTCTCGTCCGCGCTTTCCAGTTCGACGTCACCAAGCGTGGCCTCGACGGGATCGAGCAGCCCCGCCGCCTTCAGATCGTCGATCCCCGGCAGGTCGCGCCGGCTCTTAAGGCCGAAGTGCGTGAGAAAGCCTTGCGTCGTCGCATAGAGCAAGGGTCGCCCAGGCCCCTCGCGCCGCCCAGCCGGACGCACCCAGCCCGCTTCCATCAGCACGTCGAGCGTACCCTTCGAGATCTGCACTCCACGCACCGCCTCGATCTCCGCGCGGCTGACGGGCTCCTGATAGGCGATGATTGCGAGCGTCTCGACCGCGGCGCGGCTGAGGCGTTTCGGCTCCTCGCGCTCGCGCCTCAGGATGTGCGCCATGTCGGCCGCGGTCTGGAAATGCCAGCGCCCGCCGCGCTCGACCAACTCGACGCCGCGTCCGGCATAGTCTTCCTGCAACAGCCTCAGCGATTGTTTCAGGTCGACATCGGGGCCGACATAGGCGGCGATCTCGTCCGCTGTCATCGGCCCTTCGGCCGCGAACAACACGGCCTCGACGGCGCGGATCGCCGGATCGATTTCGGTCAAGCCGCCCTCACGAACAGGGGGGCGAAGGCTTCGTCCTGCTTCAGCTCGGCCTTGCCTTGCTTCGCCAGCTCCAGCGCCGCGACGAAGCTGGACGCGAGTGCCGAGCGGCGGAGCTGCGGGTCGGAAATCCCGGGCAGGAACGCCTCGATCCGCGTCCAGTCGATCCGCTCGCCCAGCATCGCCTCGACGCGGTGGAGCGCGTCTTCAAGGCTCATCACCGGCCGGCGCATGACGTGGTGCACGACGGGGGCGGTGCGGGCCATCACTCCGCCATAGGCAGCGATCAGCTCGTACAGGTCGGCCTGCCAGTCGTTCTTGCGCACCACGCGCAAGCCTTCGGGAGCGCCGCGAAAGAAGACGTCGCGCCCGACGCGATCCCGCGCCATCAGCCGCGCGCCCGCCTCGCGCATCGCCTGCAGCCGCTGCAGGCGGATCTGCAGCCGCAGCGCAAGCTCCTCGGGGCTGGGATCGACGGTCGGGTCCTTGGGCAAAAGCAGCGCCGATTTCAGGTATGCGAGCCAAGCCGCCATCACCAGATAATCGGCGGCGATCTCCAGCTTCAGCGCCTTCGCGTCGGCGATGAAGGCGAGATACTGCTCGACCAGCGCCAGGATCGAAATCTCGCGCAAATCCACTTTCTGCGCACGGGCGAGCGCCAGCAACAGGTCGAGCGGCCCTTCCCAGCCGTCGATATCGATGGTGAGCGCGTCCGATTCGGTGGTCACGGCCGCACCATATCAACCCTCTCCCCTCCCGGGGAGAGGGTGGCGGAGCGAAGCGACGCCGGGAGAGGGGCAGAGTCGGTACGCAGGGTGACTGCCCCTCTCCCTGGCCGCTGCGCGGCGGTCCCTCTCCCCAATGGGGAGAGGGTTGTTTAGGCCAGCGCCAGCAGCTCGTCCCTTTTACGCACAAGTTCCGCGAACCGCGCCGGCTCGGGCGCCTTGCGGTACGCGAGCGCCGCGTCGAGCCGTTTCAGCGTCCGCTCGGTCGCATCCGGCAGCACGTTCGCAATCGCGACCATCTCGTCCATCCGCGCCCAGCAATCGAGCACCAGGTCGCAACCGGCATCGACCGCGCCGCATGCCTTTTCGGCGGGCGTGCCGGAAAGCGCCTTCATGTCGATATCGTCGGTCATCAACAGGCCATCGAAGCCGATCCGCTCGCGGATGATCTTCTGGACGACATAGTGCGAAAGCGTGCCCGGCCGCGCATCGTCCCAGGCGGTGTAGACGATGTGCGCGGTCATCCCGATCGGCGCCCACGCAAGCTTCCGGAACGGCGCGAGATCGGTCTCCAGCTCTTCCTCGCTCGCCTCGACCACCGGCAGCGCCTTGTGGCTGTCGACCAGCACGCGGCCATGTCCCGGCATGTGCTTGACGATCCCGGTCACACCGCCACGGCGCAGCCCGTCGAGCACCGCTTCGCCAAGCGCCGCGACACGCATCGGCTCGTGGCCCAGCGCCCGGTCGCCGATCACGTCGTTGGCGCCTTGCTGGCGCACGTCGAGCAAAGGCAGCGCATCGACGGTCACGCCGACTTCGCTCAGGGCGAGCCCGATCGCCTCGGCATTGGCGCGCGCCGCTTCGATCGCGGAGATCGGCGCCTTGTCGTACAGCGCATCGAACCGGGCGGCGGGCGGGAAGGCCGGCCATTCGGGCGGCTGCATCCGCGCGACGCGCCCGCCTTCCTGATCGATCATGATCAGCAGATCGTCGCGCCCGTGCAGATCCCGCAGCGAATCGGTCAGCGCCCGCATCTGCGCGCGATCGCCGCAATTGCGCTTGAACAGGATGTATCCGGCCGGGTCCGCGTCCTTGAAGAAGGCGCGTTCGTCGGGCGAAAGCTCCAGCCCCGCCATTCCGAAGATAACAGGCTTCACAAATCCTCCCCGAAACGGGAAGGGGGACCATGCGAAGCATGGTGGAGGGGGCCCTCCACCTGCACCGGCCTTGGGGCCCCCTCCACCGTCCGGCTATGCCGGCCGGTCCCCCTCCCCGTTCCGGGGAGGATTTCAGTTGACCACAAGGCAATTCTCCCCGGCGACGCGGAGCTTCGCGCACACGTCCTTCGCCTGCGCCGCCGATCCGGCGTTGACGCGGAGGCGGTAATAGGTGTGGCCGTTCACTTCGGCCTTCATAATCGACTGGCTGAGCTCGGCCAGATAGGCGAAGCGCTTCGACATCGTTTCCCAGGTTTTCTTGGCACTTCCTTCGCTCGGGAACGCGCCGAGCTGCAGCGTCGATCCGGCCGGGCCCTCGGGCGCGAGCGGCGCCGGCGGCGCCTTGGCGACCAGCTTCTCGCTCTTTTCCTCAACCGCCACGGTGGCGCTCTTGCTCGCCTTGGGCGCGGGCGTAGCCGTCACCTTCGGCGCGGGTGTGCGCTCGACCGGCGCTTCGGGAACGGCGTTCAGGTCGAGATTGCCCTGCACCTGTGCGCCCTGGCTGGTCTGATAGACGACGTCGCCCTGGCCCTCGAACTTCGTGCCGCCCTCTTCCGTCGGCTTGACCTTGTAGGGACCCTTGGGCGCGGCGATCAGCTCACCCGAGCCCGACGGCGTAATCTCGCGGTGCTGCCACCAATAGACCGCGCCAACCACGATCGCGCCGATCAACAGCAGCCCGATCAGCGGGACGACCCAGCCGAACGACAGGCCGGGGCCCGGCTCCTCGACATCGTCGACCGGCTCCAGCCAGGGCAGCCGGTCCTCGTCGGACAGCGCGTAGGGGTCCTGCGCCTGCGCCATCATTTCATCTCCTCGACCGCCACCACGCCCATCACTGCCAGGCCGTTACGGATGATCTGCCCGATCGCTTCGACGAGATAAAGTCGGGCGCACGTCGTCGCGGGATCGTCCGCCACCAGCACGCGACGATCCGGCCGGTCGTTGCCCATATTGAAGAAGGCGTGGAAGGCGGCCGCAAGGTCGTAAAGGTAAAAGGCGATCCGGTGCGGCTCGCGCGCGTTCGCCGCGCCTTCGACCATGCGCGGGAACTGCGCGGCGAGCTTCACAAGCGCCAGTTCCTCGGCATCGAGCCGGTCGAGGTCTGGCGCGCCGGCGCAGTCGATCCCGGCCTCCGCGATACGGCGCCGGATCGAGCAGATGCGGGCGTGCGCATATTGGACGTAGAAGACGGGATTGTCCTTCGACGCCTCGACCACCTTGGCGAAGTCGAAGTCCATCTGCGCGTCCGCCTTGCGCGTCAGCATCGTGAAGCGGACGACGTCCTTGCCGACTTCGCGCACCACGTCCGCCAGCGTGACGAAATTGCCGGCGCGCTTCGACATCTTCACCGGCTCGCCGGCGCGAAGCAGGCGGACCATCTGGATCAGCTTGACGTCGAACTGGACCTTGTTCTCGGTCAGCGCCGCGACGGCCGCCTTGATCCGCTTGACGGTGCCGGCATGGTCCGCGCCCCAGATGTCGATCAGCGCGTCGACGCCCTGCGCCTTCTGGAAGTGATAGGCCATGTCGGCGCCGAAATAGGTCCAGCTCCCGTCCGACTTCTTGATCGGCCGGTCCTGATCGTCGCCGAACCGGGTCGAGCGGAACAGCGGCAGCTCGACCGGCTCCCAATCCTCGGGCGTCTCGCCCTTCGGCGCTTCTAGGAAACCGTCATAGACCAAGTCGTGCGCGCGCAGCCACGCCTCCGCCTCGTCGGGCTTGCCCGCCGCCTGCACCTCGGCTTCGGAGGCGAACAGATCGTGGTGGATGCCAAGCAGCGCGAGGTCCGCCTTGATCAGCTCGATCATCGCCGCGACCGCGCGTTCGCGGAACAGCACCAGCCATTCGCTCTCCGGCGCGCCGACGAACCGCGTCCCGAACTCCGCGGCCAAGGCAGCTCCGACGGGTTTCAGATAATCGCCGGGATAAAGCCCTTCCGGAATCTCGCCGATGTCCTCGCCCAGCGCCTCGCGGTAGCGCAGGTGCGCCGAGCGGGCGAGCACATCGACCTGCGCGCCGGCGTCGTTGACATAATATTCCCGCACCACCTGGTGGCCCGAATATTCGAGCAGGCTCGCCAGCGCATCGCCGACCACCGCGCCCCGACAATGGCCCATGTGCATCGGCCCGGTCGGGTTCGCCGAGACATATTCGACGTTGACGCGCTTGCCGTCGCCCATGTGGGAGCGGCCATAGTCCGCGCCATCCGCGTGGATCGCGCGCAGCTCCTCCCGCCACGTCCCGTCGGCCAGCCGCAGGTTGATAAAGCCCGGCCCGGCGATCTCCGCTCCCGCCACTTCCGGCAGCGCGCGCAGCTTGGCGACGATCGCCTCCGCCAGCGCGCGCGGGTTGGTGCCCGCCGGCTTCGCCAGCACCATCGCGGCGTTGGTCGCCAGGTCGCCGTGCGACACGTCGCGCGGCGGCTCCACCGTGACGGCCGCGCGCGCCAGCCCTGCCGGCAGCGCGCCGTCGGCGGTCAGGTCGTCGAGCACCGCGTCGATTGCGGCGGTAAAGCGGGCGTGAAGCGTCATCTGGTCCAACTATCCGGGAAAGCCGGCCCCTTAACCAATGCCCGCGCCACAATGAAGAGGCCAGTTCGATCGTCCCGATTCCGGACGCGCGGCCCATTTAGGACTCGGTTCGTCTGGGCAAGCATGGTAAACGGGTTAAGCCGTTAAAGGCACAGGGGGAAATGAAATGAAGACCGTGCTGGCGCTGTTCGCCGCGGTTACCGCACTCGCCGCATCCGTTCCCGCGATCGCAGGGGAGACCGGCCCCGCCGGCGGCGGCCAGCCGTTCAACAACCAGCAGCCCTATCAGGCGCTGACTCAGACGATCCAGCTGCAGGGCATTTTCCCGTCGCGCGACGTGACCCAGGACCAGAGCACGGCCGCGGCCTATTATATCGCCTCAATGCGCAGCTTTGCCTTCGGCTTCGCACCGCACACCTATGCGCAGGCGCAGGGACAGATTCTCTCCATCCAGCAGAACACGGCGCTCTTCTCGCTGCTCGGCACTAATTATGGCGGCAACGGCCAGACGACCTTCGCGCTGCCCGATCTGCGCGGCCGCACGATCATCGGCACCGGTCAGGGCAATGGCCTCACCAACCGCGTGATCGGCGAGCAGGACGGCCAGAACAACGTCACGCTGACCGTCGCCCAGATGCCCGCCCACAGCCACGCGATCGACGTGGCGCCCGGCCAGTCCGGCATCACCGGCGGCAGCCAGCCTTTCGACAACATGCAGCCGTCGCTGGCCATGACCTATATGATCGCGACCGGCGGCATCTATCAGGGCGGCGATCCGTTCATCGGCCAGGTCAACGCGTTCGCCGGCAATTTCGCGCCCACCGGCTGGCTGCCTGCCGACGGACGGCTGGTCGAGATCGCCAAGTTCGACACCTTGTTCAACCTGATCGGCACCACCTATGGCGGCGACGGCCAGACGACCTTTGCGCTGCCCGATCTGCGCGGACGTGCGGTGGTGGGCGCCGGCGGCCAATATCAGGTCGGCGACGTGTTCGGCTCCGAAAGCACCACGATCACCCTGTCCCAGCTCGCCGCGCACGACCATGACGGCGGCGCGATCGACGTGTCGCCGGCGGGCGGCGGCCAGCCGATCGACAACCGCCAGCCTTCGCTGGCGCTCAATTACTATATCGCGCTGCAAGGCATCTTCCCCAGCCAGGACAGCGGCGGCCCCGCCGACAACGAGCCCTATCTGGGCGAAATCGTCGCCAGCGCCGGGACCCTGACGCCGAACGGCTATGCGCTCGCCGCCGGCCAGTTGCTGTCGATCGCGCAGAACCAGGCGCTGTTCGCGCTGCTGGGCACCACCTATGGCGGCGACGGCCGCGTGACCTTCGCCCTGCCCGACCTGCGCGGCCGCATCGTCGAAGGCTGGGGCGGCTCCGTCCTGTTCGGCGAGCGCGGCGGCTCCAACACAATCACGCTCACCGAAGCGAACCTGCCCATCCACACCCACTCCCTCCCCGACGTCGCCCCAGGCGTGCCCGAGCCGGCGACCTGGGCAATGATGATCGCAGGGTTCGCGATGGCAGGCGGGGCGGTGAGAAGGCGGCGGGTGGTTATAGCCTAGCCCCACATCTCAAGCGACGTGATCATCACCCAGTTCAACGAGGCGAGCTTACTTGCCGCCTTTCTTCTCGTCTTGGGAGAGGACCGAGGCCGCCAGCTTCTTAACATCAGCCGGCGTTGCCTTTTTCGCCCCGCTTAGAATCTTGCCCGCAAGCGAAGAGATCGGAGGCGTCGATTGTTTCCTTGCCATGATAGCTCCTAAAAATTGACGGAATCACCAGACTCAACTAGCTAAGGAGCCGCGAGGCGAGAGCCGAAAGCCCCCGCCTCACGGGCGTTAGCTAGCTTCTAATGTCCGGGCCATGGACCACATGGCGCACCTCCTTTCCTCCGGGAAAGACTCCAGCGCGCGGGCCGTAGGAAGCGGCGCACTGGGTCGGGAGCTCGATGCGGGGATCGATCATGCAAGATCGGTCCCCGCCTCATTTTTTGCGTTTGCGTTTCGAGTTTTTAGAAACGTAATCACCTTAATGATGGCGGCCATTGTTTCGGCGTCTCCTGCCGCCTCGGTCATCAAATCAACCAGCTTATATTCTAGCGCCTTCTCCGTGACCGGTGGGGGCGGAGGAGCCGGCGGAGGTGGCGGCGCCCCACCCCCAGCTCCACTGGTACTGCCGGACTCTTCTCGCACCGGAACGGGGATGATCGGCGGCTTACTGAAGCGCCCGTTGCTGGCGATGTACCCCGCAGTCTGGGCGGATGCCGCGAAAGCTTGGCGGGCGCGCTCGGCTTGCTTGGGAGGCACGCCCATGGTCTGTATCTGACGCTCAAGCGCAGCAGCGGGGGGGAGCGCGAAGCCGTTGTAGCTCTCGTATAGCGCTTTGTAGAGCGGCACCTTCAAAAAGGCTTCAACTTTGGCCGCTCTCTCGGTGCTTTCATCGAGCAAATGCAGCCCCAAATCACTGATCCGAACCTTGCCGCCTTCGGTTTCGATGAAGCCGAACATGCGAGCAGCGGACAAACGACCGCGGAAGGTGCCGCCTCCCACTGACATATCCATAGCCACGGCAAGTTGGGTCTGTTCAATCCAGACTTTCCCCCCTGCCTTAGCAAGTGTATCAGTCAGATCGTGGGCGCGAGACATATCGGTATAGGGGAACTCGATAAGCGTCCGATCGCGCTTGCGGCCGCCGCCCGCTTCGCTCTCGGTGGCGGCTTCCAGATCAGGCTCGTTTTGGTCGACCATATCAAGTCTCCCGACGCCCGTTCTTGGGCATCGCGACTCGCATATTACACTTCGCGCGGGCAAGCGCAACACTCGAACACATATTTTCTCGTTACGGGAGACGGAGCCCGGTCTTACCGGCCACATTGCCGGCTGTCCGCGCGGCCTTTAAGGGTCAAAGCTGCCGAGTTTGACCAAAGCGGAGTTGGAATGAGCGATTTGATTTCCAATCTCGCTCCACCCTTGGGCGGCCTCTGATTGCCTGCGTCGGCTACGCTTATGCTAGATCATTAGGTCGGAAACCGCGCAGAACGCAGGTGGGTTTAGTGGCGCGCGGCGATGCGTTCGGGGCCGGTCTGAATCTCCGCTGGCCTTTGCGCTTCGCCATGACCGGACTGAAAAGCGCTAAAACCCCTCTGGCAATTCAATCTCCCCCACCAGCTCGCGATACCGTGCGATGGCGTAGCGGTCGGTCATGCCGGCGATGAAGTCGGCGATGTGCCGGGTGCGCTCGGGGTCTTCGGCGGGCAGCGTCTCGCTCCAGCCTTCGGGCATGGCCGCGGGATCGGCGGCATAGGCCTGGAACAGGCCGGTGACGATCGTGCTGGCCGCCCCTGCCGCATCGAGCTGTCGTTGGTGGTGGTAGAGCTCGGCATACATGAAGCGCTTCAATGCGCGTTCCTCGGCCTGCATCGCGTGGCTGAACCCGACCAGCGGCTGCCCTGCGGCGCGCACGTCGTCGACCGAGCCGATCCCGGATTCGCGGATGCGGCGGCGCGTCTCGGCGATCAGGTCGTTGACCATCAGGCCGATCTGCGAGCGCACCAGCTCCGAGAGCAGCCGGCGCTCGCTAATATCCGGGTAGCGCTCCTGCGCGGTCCGCCAGCCGCGCGCGACGAGAGGCACTTCCATGATCTGCTCGCGCGTCAAAAGGCCCGCGCGGACGCCGTCGTCGATATCGTGATTGTCATAGGCGATGTCGTCGGCGACGGCGGCGACCTGCGCCTCCAGCGACGGCCAGCTCGCCAGCTCCAGCGGGAACGCGGCATCGGCTTCCGCCATGGCCCAGCTCGGATGCTCGACCGGGCCGTTATGCTTGGCGAGCCCTTCCAGCGTCTCCCAGGTGAGATTGAGGCCGTCGAAGCGCGGATAGGGTTTCTCGATCCGCGTCAGCACGCGCAGCGTGTGGGCGTTGTGATCGAAGCCGCCGGCATGCGCGGTCGCGGCGCGCAGCGCTTCCTCGCCCGAGTGGCCGAACGGCGGATGGCCGATATCGTGCGCAAGGCAGAGCGCTTCGGTCAGGTCTTCGTTGAGGCCCATGGCGCGGGCGATGGTACGGCCGATCTGCGCGACTTCGAGGCTGTGGGTCAGGCGGACGCGGAAATGATCGCCGTCGGGCGCGATGAACACCTGTGTCTTATGCCGCAGCCGCCGGAACGGGATGGAGTGGATGACGCGGTCTCGGTCGCGCTGATATTCGTCGCGGGGGCCGCGCATCGCGGCGCGCTCCTCCGGATGAAGGCGGCCGCGCGTCTTGGCCGGATCGCAGGCCCAGGGGCTCAGCCCCCTCATTTGCCCCCGATCTTCTCGACCGCTTCGCCCTCATCGCTGGACCAGCGGAAGGCGCCGATCCCGGCCTTGCGAAGCTTGGCGACCGCGGCCTGCGCCTCGTCCTCGCTCTTGTACGGGCCGGCGAGCAGGCGGTTGGTCGCGCGATTCTTCGCCGTCCACGGCCCTTTGCCTTTCAGCTCGGGCGCCTTTGCCGCCACCGCCGACCATTCCTTGGGCAAGGTCTTCGCGTTCGCGCCGCCCGCGACCTGCACCCAGAAGCGCGCCGGATTCTTGGGCGGCTCCGGCTTTTTCTTCAGCGCGGCCTGCTTGGCATCCTTCGGGTCGCACTGCGTCTTGGCGGCCGGGTGCTTGCCTTTGGTCTTGGGCGCCGGCTTGCAGTCCTCGACCGGAACCTCGCACTGGTCCTTCACGGCCGCATGCCGGCCCTTTTTGGGCGCCGGTTTGCAATCCGCGACAGGGACGTCGCATTGATCCTTCGCTGCGACGCGCTTGCCCGTGCCGGCCGCTGGTTTGCAGTCGTCGGCCGGCACTTCGCATTTATCCTTGGTGGAGGCGCGCTTGCCTTTCGCACGCACCGGCACGCACTCGTCCGCCGCCGCCTCGGCCTTCGCCTTTTTGGCATCCGCCTTGGGCGTCGGTGATGGTTTCGGTGTCGGCGTAGGGGTCGGTTTCGGCGTCACCTGCGCGACACGCACCGGCGCTGGGCTGCGCACCGCCGTGCCGTTCGACGCGGCCGATCGAATGTCGCGCATGATCGCGTCCAGATCGCCGCGTTGGGCCGGACGAACCGCGAAGCTCGGCGTCGGTGTCGGAACCGGACGCGGCGCGTATTGGGCGGGATCCTCGAACTGCGCGACCTGTACAGGCGGGGGCGGCGGCGGAGGCGTCGGCGTGGGTGTCGGCGCCGGAACCGGGCGGCCCCGATGCCGCGCATTACGCGAGGTCGGCGTCGGGACCGGCGTGGGTGTCGGCGCGACATAGGCCGGCGTCGGCTGCACGATCGGCGCGGCGGCAGCCATGCGCGCATCGGCCGGCATTTCGCCGAGATGGACCGCCGCCGCCTTCTGCGCGGCATTCAACGACGCGAGGCGCTGCAGGAACGGGTCCATCGTCTGCGCCATGCGCTCCGGCATGACTTGATGGACGATGCGGCTGCCCCCCGGCACGTCGCCCGTCATCGCCAGGATGAACGCACGCGCGCGCCACGCCCCCTGGTCGCGCTTGTAGAGCAGAGGATCGAGCAGCTTCAGCGCAGCATCGCGCTCGCCGGTAATGCCGAGTGACAAGGCGTAGCGCTTGGTGATGTCGTCGTTCGGCCCACGCGTCAGCGCGAGCTGATAATCTCGCTGCGCCCGCTTGGTCTCGCCGCGCAGGTCGTAGGCAAGGCCCCGATCCCCTGCGATGTCCGCTTCAGGCACGCCCAGCGATCGGGCGGCGTCAAACATCTTCAAGGCTTCCCGCGGATTGTCGACGATCAGCAGCGCGCGGGCGAGGCCGGCCTTGATCTGGCCATTGCGCGGGGAGCGTTCGTCGGCGCGGGCGAAGAAGCCCAAAGCCGCATTGCCGTCGCCGACATCCAGCGCGGCCTGCCCGGCGCCGATCAGCGCGGACACGCTGGTCGGATCGGACGCAAGCTCACGCAGATAACGCGACAGCCGGTCCGCCGGACGCTCGGTGGCATATTGAGCGGAGACGACGGAAGCGGACGCAAGCAGCAATGCGCCCAGCCCGAAGGCGGCGGAACGGGAAAGCTTTCGGATCACGATGCGCCCATAGATGACGCCCCGAAAGTTAGGGCAATGTGAACGCGTCTGCGAGAGCGACGGAACGTGGCCGCGGGACGACGAACAAATAACCCTCCCCCACTGGGGAGAGGGTGGCGGAGCGAAGCGACGCCGGGAGAGGGGCAGAGTCCGCACGCAGGGTGACTTCCCCTCTCCCTGGCCGCTACGCGGCCGTCCCTCTCCCCGGAGGGGAGAGGGAATAAATCACTGATTGTTCTGCCGGTTCAGGAAGCGCGGAATGTCCAGCGGATCGCTGTCCGCATCGTCTTCCGCGCTCGGCGTCTTGGCGTTGCCGCGGGCGATCGACGACATGCGCTCGAACAGCGTGCCGCCGCCCTGGCGCGCGGCCGGCGCCGGCTCGGGCTTCGCTTCGGCCTTGCCGCCGAACCAGCGACGGTTGCCGACCAGATCCTCGTCGATCAGCGGCTCGGGCTCGGACTCCGGCGCGTCGAGCAGCAGCTCGTCCGAAGCGGTTTCCTCGATCGGGGCGTCGAGCGTCAGCGGCTCGTCCTCGACCGGGGGCTCGACTTTCAGCTCGGGCTCGGGCGCCGCTTCGGCGACCGGCTCCGGCGCCGGAGCAGGCTCGACCGCCTTCGGCGCGCTCGGCATTACGAACGGACGCGGCTCGGCTTCGGCCTTCTTGCCGGGGAAGGAGAAGACGCGCGCCGGTTCCGGCTTCTCGCCGACCTCGGCCTCGATGCCGGTCGCGACGACCGACACGCGGATCTTGCCTTCCAGATCGTTGTTGAACGCCGAACCCCAGATGATGTTGGCTTCGGGGTCGACGAGTTCCTTGATGTGATTGGCCGCCTCGTCGACTTCCATCAGGCGCATGTCTTCGCCGCCGGTGATCGAGATGATCACGCCCTTGGCGCCCTTCATGCTGACCCCGTCGAGCAGCGGGTTGGCGATCGCCTTTTCGGCGGCCTCGATCGCGCGGTTGTCGCCCGATGCTTCGCCGGTGCCCATCATCGCCTTGCCCATCTCGCCCATCACCGAGCGGACGTCGGCGAAGTCGAGGTTGATGAGGCCCGGCATGACCATCAGGTCGGTGATGCCGCGCACGCCCTGCTGCAGCACCTGGTCGGCCATCTGGAACGCTTCCTTGAAGGTCGTGTTCGGGTTGGCGATCAGGAACAGGTTCTGGTTGGGGATGACGATCAGCGTGTCGACGTGCTTCTGCAGCTCGGCGATGCCGGCGTCGGCCGACTTCATCCGGCGCGAGCCTTCGAAGCTGAACGGCTTGGTGACGACGCCGACGGTCAGAATGCCGCGGTCGCGCGCCGCCTTGGCGATGACCGGGGCGGCGCCGGTGCCGGTTCCGCCGCCCATGCCGGCCGCGATGAAGCACATATGCGCGCCGTCGAGCGAGCGCTCGACCTGGTCGATCGTCTCTTCGGCGGCCGCGCGGCCGATCTCGGGCCGCGAGCCGGCGCCCAACCCTTGCGTGATCTTCAGCCCAAGCTGGATGCGGCTTTCGGCCGGCGAAGCGTTCAGCGCCTGCGCGTCGGTATTGGCGACGATGAAGTCGACGCCCTGCACGTCCGACGCGATCATGTTCGCGATCGCGTTGCCGCCAGCCCCGCCGACGCCGATCACGCTGATGCGCGGCTTCAGCTCGTCCACCTCGGGCGGGATGAATTCGATGCTCATGTGATTGACTCCTCGTCGCAATTCGCCGGCGAAGCGCTCGCCCCCACTGGGCCCTTATGAATCAGCGGATTCGCCAAATCGACCACAAAGTTAACGCTCCACAATTTTACTCACAGGTTTGTCCTGAAAGCTGTCACCAGCTTCTGCACCCAGGCCGAACCTGCCGCCTTGATGACCGTCTGCTCGCCCGTGCCCTGCGGCGCGCGGAGATCGACGGGATCGGACGCCGCATAGCGCGCCAGGCCCGCCAGCGTCGCGAAGGCCGGGCCGCTATGCGCGTCGGGAAGTCCGGTCAGGCCGCGCGGCCGGCCGACTCTGACGGTGCGTCCGAGCAGCCCTTGGGCATAGTCGGCGACGCCTTTCAGCTCCGCCCCGCCGCCGGTCAGCACCACTTGCCGTCCGCGGCTGAAACCGAGCTCGGTCAATGCCTTGGCGACTTCGCCGAAAATCTGCTCGAGCCGGGGCCGGATCACGCTGATGAGCTGCGCGCGCGTGATCCGCGCCGCTTCGCCCTGCCCTTCCTCGGCAGAGATCGGCGCGACTTCGATCATGTCGTGATTGTCGCGCGGCGTCGCCGTCGCCGACCCGTAGAAGCATTTCATCCGCTCGGCCTGCGCGCGGCGCGTGCCGAAGGCGGACGCGATATCGTCGGTGATGTCGGCAGCCCCGACCGGGATCGAGGCGAGGTCCACAAGGAGCCCGCCGATGAACAGCGACACGTTGGTCACGCCCGCGCCCAGCTCGACGAGCGCGATGCCGAGCTCGCGTTCCTCCTCGGACAGGCATGCCATGCCGGTCGCGAACGGCGAGGCGACGATCGACTTCACTTCCAGGTGCGCGCTACGGACGCAGAGGTCGACGTTGCGCACCGGCGACGGCTCCGCCTCGACGATATGGATGCCGACGCCCAGCCGGTCGGCGTGCATGCCGCGGGGGTCCTTCACGTCGGTGAGGCCGTCCAGCGTGTAGAGCGTCGGCTGCGCGTGCAGGATCATGCGACCGGTGGGATCGACCGATTCGCGGCCGGCGGTTAGGAGCTGGTCGATATCGGCCTGCTCGATCCGGTGCCCGCCCAATTCGACCTCGACCGAGGCAACCTTGCTCGCCAGCCCGCCGGCCGAAAAGCTCACCCACACATCCTCGATATTGACGCCCGCAATGCGTTCCGCCTGCTCGACAGCCTCGCGCACCGCCAGCTCGGTGGCCGCCATGTCCGCGACATAGCCGCGCCGCACGCCGCGGCTTTCGCGCTGGCCGGTGCCAAGCACGTTCAGCCCGCCTTCCTCGCTGCGCTCGGCAATCAGCGCCGAGACTTTCCACGAGCCGATGTCGAGCGCGGTGATCAGTTTCTCGCCGCGCGCCGCGGCGGCACGGGACTCACGCCTGCTCATATGCTGTCGTTCACTTTCTGAAGATTGGAGGTCGGCTGCGGGGTGGCCGGCTGGGCTGGAGTGGGTTGCGGCGCAGGCGGCTGGGCCGCCGCACTGCCGTCGATCGCGCGCACTTGACGGTCGAGGCGAGCGACGAACTTGGTCGGGTCGCGCATGTCGAAGCGCAGGAAGCCGCGGCCGAGCAGTCGCTGTTGCGAGTCCATGCGCGCGAAACGCGTGAGCGCGCGTTCGGATTCGTCCTGTCCTTCAGGCAGTGCCAAAGTTTCGCCGGACTGAAAGCGGATGTCCCAGCGCCGCTCGCCGATCCAGCTCGCGCCGGCGATGACCGGCTTCAGCGACGGCGTCTTGGCGAGCAGAGCGGTCAACTCGGTCGCGTGGAGATTGGCGCCCGGACCGATCAGCAGAGGCAGGTCGGCGCTGGGCGCGTCGGTCACGTCGTCGAGCACGACGCCGGTCGCATCGATCAGCCGAAGGTGACCCTGATATTGCCACACGGCCGCCGGCGTGCGCTCGACGATGTCGACGACCAGCGTGTCCGGCAGCCGCCGCGAGACCCGCGCGTCCTGCACCCAGCCATAGCGCATCAGCTTGGCCCGCACCCCGTCGAGGTCGACCGAGGGCATCGCCATCGAATGCTGGTCGAACGCGATCGCATAGACGGTCAGCCGGTCCATGTTGCGGATGCCGCGCAGGTCCACCCGCTTCACTTCGAAGCCGGTGCGGCCGAGCGCTTGCGAGATCTGGCCGCCCACCATCGCCGGCACGCCGAACGCCTGCAGCACGGCAAGGCCGATCGCGGCGCCAAGGCCCAGCGTGCCCCAGGTGACCGTGCGCTGGATGGTCTCGTGACTGATCGGCACCGCGCCCAGCGCGCGCGCGAACAGGCCCGGCTTCTTCGCCTGGGTCTTGCGCGGACGCGCTGGCGGTCGCGCCGGCGCGCCGCGGCGGATCTTGGCCGACGCGCTAGCCATCGCCCATCGCTTCCTTGACGATCGCATCGACCAGTTGGGCATAGCTCAGGCCGATCAGCCGCGCTTGTTCCGGGACGAGGCTCAAGGGCGTCATGCCGGGCTGCGTGTTCACTTCCAGCAGATACAGCCCTTCGACCCCCTTCTCGTCGTCCCAGCGGAAATCGGATCGGGAAGCGCCCTTGCAGCCGAGCAGTTTGTGCGCCTTCAGCGCTATGCCGAGACACGCTTCGGCGATCGCCGGCGGAATGTTGGCCGGGCAGACATGCTCGGTCAGGCCCTCGGTATATTTCGCGTCATAATCGTAGAAGCCGGATTTCGGCTTCAGCTCGGTCACGCCCAGCGCGCGGCCGCCCAGCACCGCGGTGGTCAGCTCGCGCCCGCGGATGAACGGCTCGGCGAGCAGTTCCTCGAATTCCTGCCACGGCCCCTTCACGTCGCGGCCGATCGGCTCGCCGTAATTGCCCTCCGCCGTCACGATCGCGACGCCGACCGACGAACCTTCATTGACCGGCTTCAGCACATAGGGCCGCGCGAGCGGGTCACCGAAGTGCAGGCTTTCCGATTTCACGACATGCCCGCCCGGCATGCGGATGCCATGCGGCACGAGCGCCTGCTTGGTGAGTTGCTTGTCGACCGCGATCACCGACGTGACCATGCCCGAATGGGTATATTTCACGTCCATCAGGTCGAGCATGCCCTGCACCGACCCGTCCTCGCCCGGCGTCCCGTGCAGCGCGTTGAAGACGAGGTCCGGCTTCGCCTCGGCAATGCGCACCGCCACGTCATGCCCCATGTCGAGCCGCGTCACGCGATAGCCGAGGCTTTCGAGCGCGTCCGCCACGCCCGCGCCCGACATCAGCGATACTTCGCGCTCGGACGACCAACCGCCCATCAAGACGAGAACGTGCAGGCTCACGCATTTACTCCCACGCGCTGGATTTCCCATTCCAGCTCTACGCCCGAATGCGCCCTGACGCGCTTGCGGACTTCTTCGCCCAACCCTTCGATATCCGCGCTTGTCGCGCTGCCGAGGTTCAGTAGGAAGTTACAGTGTTTCTCGGACACCTGCGCGTCGCCGATGGTTAGCCCGCGGCAGCCCGCCGCATCGATCACTTCCCAGGCCTTATGTCCCGGCGGGTTCTTGAAGGTGGAACCTCCAGTCTTGGAGCGCAGCGGCTGCGAGGCCTCCCGCGCAGCAGCGATGCGGTCCATTTCGGCCTGCACGGCCGCCGGCTCCGCCTCGTGCCCGCGGAACGTCGCGGAGACCACGATCGCGCCTTCGGGCAATTCACTATGCCGATAGGTGTAGCCCAGCGCGTCCAGCGCCAGCGTCTGGCGCGCGCCGGAGCGCAGCACGACCTCGCACTCGACCAGCACGTCCTTGACCTCGCGGCCATAGGCGCCGCCGTTCATCCGCACGAACCCGCCGACCGTGCCTGGAATCGAGCGCATGAACTCGAGGCCCCCGATGCCCGCATCGCGCGCGCTCGACGACACGAGAATGCCGCTCGCGCCGCCGCCGCAGCGCAGCGTCGTCGCGTCCAACCGGTCCACTTTGGCGAAGGCCTTGCCGAGCCGGACCACCACGCCCGGCACGCCGCCGTCTCGCACGATCAGGTTCGAGCCGAGGCCGAGGCCCATCACCGGCACATGCGGATCGAGCCCTGTCAGGAAATCCGACAGATCCTCCACATCGGCCGGCTCGAACAGCCATTCCGCCGCGCCCCCGCTCTTGAACCAGACCAGCGGCGCGAGGGGCGCATGCTCGGTCAGCTTGCCGCGCACGCGGGGAAGGGCGAGCGTGCTCATGCCGCCACCTTCCCCATCGCATCCGCCAGTCCCGCCGCCCACTTGGTGATGTCGCCCGCGCCCAGGCACACGACGAGATCGCCCGGCTGCGTAGTCCCGGCCAGCTCGCGCGCGAGCGACGCCGCGTCGGCGATCTCGGCCGCGGCGCGATGCCCGCGCGCTTTCAGGCCGGAGACCAGGGCGGCCGCATCGACACCCGCGATCGGCGCCTCGCCCGCCGCATAGACCGGCGCCACATAGACGGCATCGGCATCGTTGAAGGCCGTCTCGAACTCGGTCAGCAGGTTCGAAAGGCGCGAATAGCGGTGCGGCTGGCAAACCGCGATCACCCGCCCCTGCGCCGCCTCGCGCGCGGCGGAGAGCACCGCGCGGATCTCGACCGGGTGATGGCCGTAATCGTCGATGATGGTGACGCCGTTCGCTTCACCGACCTTGGTGAAGCGCCGCTTCACGCCGCCGAACTTGGCGAAGCCGCCGCGGATCACATCGTCGGCCACGCCCAGCTCAGCCGCCACGACGATCGCCGCCAGCGCGTTCTGGACATTGTGCTTGCCTGGCATCGGCAGCCGCACATTCTCGATCGCGCGCACATCGCCGTCGCGGCCGCGGATCGCGACATGGAAGCAATTGCCGCCGCCCTCCGGCGCAACGAACGTCGCGCGCACATCGGCCTGGGCCGAAAAGCCATAGGTGACGACGCGCCGGTCCCGGATCAGCGGCAGGATGTTCTGCACTTCGGGATGATCGAGGCACATTACCGCTGCGCCGTAAAACGGCACGTTATGCACGAACTCCAGGAACGCCTTCTTGACGTCGTCGAACGTGCCGTAGTGGTCGAGATGCTCGGGATCGATGTTGGTGACGACCGCGACCGTTCCATCGAGCCGCAGAAAGCTGCCGTCGCTCTCGTCCGCCTCGACCACCATCCAGTCCGACGCGCCCAGCCGCGCGTTCGAGCCATAGCTGTTGATGATGCCGCCGTTGATCACCGTCGCGTCGATGCCGCCGGCGTCCAGCAGGGCCGCGATCATCGAGGTGGTCGTCGTCTTGCCGTGCGTGCCGGCGACGGCGACGGTCGATTTCAGCCGCATCAGTTCGGCCAGCATCTCCGCGCGGCGGACGACCGGAACGCGGTGCTCGTAAGCGTAGGCCACTTCCGGATTGTCGCGCTTGATCGCGGTCGACACCACGACCACCGCGGCGCCTTCGACGTTTGCCGCGTCGTGCCCGATCATCACCTTGATGCCGCGGCTCCGCAGCCCCTCGACCGCATAGCCTTCGGACACATCCGAGCCCTGCACTGCATAGCCCAAATTGTGCATCACCTCGGCAATGCCCGACATGCCGATGCCGCCGATGCCGACGAAATGGATCGTCCCGATATCGGTGCCGACGCCCCTCATTCTTGATCCTCCCCGGCACGGGGAGGGGGACCGCGACGCGTAGCGGCGTGGTGGAGGGGGCGGGGGGACAAGTACAGAGCGGGCGACGACCCCCCTCCACCATGCTGGCGCATGGTCCCCCTCCCCGTCCCGGGGAGGATTTGAGAAACGACGCCCCTCACGCCCCGATCTCCACGATCAAATCGGCGAGATCGCGGACGGCGTCGGGGCGGCCGCAGCTTTTGGCGCGGCGGGCGGCGTTGGCGAGGGCTTCAGGGTCCAGCCCCATTTTCTGCATCTGCTTGGCGAGTTCGACCGGCGTGAACCGGCTCTGCGGGATCGAGCGCGCGCCGCCGGCTGCGACCAGTTCCTTCGCGTTGAAGGTCTGGTGATCGTCGGTCGCCGCCGCGAACGGCACTAGGATCGCCGGCCGCCCTGCCGCCGCCAGCTCAGCCACGGTCGAGGCGCCGGAGCGGGCAATGACTAGATGCGCCCGGCCCAGCCGCTCCGGCAAGTCAGGCAGATAGGTCGCGAGCTCGGCCGGGATGCCATGCCCGGCATAGGCAGCACGGACGCGGTCGATATCCTCGGCGCGCGCCTGATGCGTCACCTGCAGCCGCGTGCGGAAAACGGGCGGCAGCATGCCGAGCCCTTCGGGCACCACGTCCGACAGGATCGTCGCGCCCTGGCTGCCGCCGGTCACCAGCACCCGGAACACGCCGTCCTCGTCGAGCGCCGGATAGGGCTTGTCGCGAAGCGCCAGCACTTCCTCGCGCACCGGATTGCCGATCAGCCGCACCTTCGCTTCGGCCTTGCCCGGCACGCGCTGCACGTCGGGATAGGCCGTCGCCACCGCCGCGACCCGGCCGGCGACCAGCCGGTTCACACGGCCCAGCACCGCGTTCTGCTCATGCACCGCCGCCGGAATCTTCGCCTTGAACGCGGCGAGCAGCGCGGGGAGCGCCGGATAGCCGCCAAAGCCCATCACAGCCGACGGCTGGAACTCATCGTAAAGCTGCCGCGCCATCTTGCGTCCCGCCAGGATCGCCCGCCCCGCGCGCAGCCAGCCGAGCGGCCCGCCGCTCAGCCGCCCGGCCGGTAGCACATGCACGTCGACACCGCCGAACAGCCCCGGAAAGCGCGTGCCGCGCTCGTTGGTGATCAGCGCGACTTGATGCCCCCGCTTCAGCAATTCCTCGGCAAGCGCATGGGCGGGCACCATGTGTCCGCCCGTCCCACCCGCCGCGAGAACGAAGTGACTCATCGCCCGCCGTTCCACTTCACGACATAGGGCGAGCGGTTGAGGTACGGGTTGCGCCGCGTGAAGGCCAACAGGAGCCCCATGCCCACCGCCAGCGCGATCATCGACGATCCGCCATAGGAGATCAGCGGCAAAGTCATGCCCTTGGACGGCGCGAGCTGCAGGTTCACCGCCATGTTGATCAGCGCCTGCACCCCGATCTGGGTGGTCAGGCCGGCGGCGGCGAGCATCGTGAAGCCGTCTTCCTCATCGAGCAGCTTCAGGAACACGCGCACGATGATCGCGAGGAAAATGAGCGCAATGGCGAGGCAGGCGATCAGCCCGAATTCCTCGCCGATCACCGAGTAGATGTAATCGGTATGGGCTTCCGGAAGCTGGAACTTGGCGACCCCGCCGCCGGGGCCGGTGCCGAAGAAACCGCCGCCGGTGATCGTCGCATGCGCCTTGTCCACCTGATAGGTGTCGCCGTCGCCGTAGATGAAGTTGTTGATGCGCGTGGTCGCGACGGGATAGAAGAAATAGGCCGCGACGATCCCGCCGAAGCCGGCGCCGATCAGCCCGCCGATGATCCGTCCGGACACGCCGGAGAGCAGCAGCAGCGCCATCCACATCGTGCCGAACACGATCGTCTGGCCAAAATCCGGCTGCTTCATCAGCAGGATCGCGATGATGCCGAGCAGTGCGCCCGAAAGCGGCACGACCGGCAGGCTCTTGTCCTGCTGGCGCAGGCTCAGCAGCCAGGCGAGGCTGACCACGAACAATGGCTTGAGGAATTCGGACGGCTGGAACTGGGCAAGGCCGACGCCGAGCCAGCGCCGCGCGCCGTTCACTTCCACCCCGATCAGCGGCACGGCGGCAAGGGCGACCATCATCACTGCGGCGCCGGCAAGCGCGAAGCGGCGCGCCTTGACTTTCGGCAGCATCGATACGAACAGCATCACCGGCAGGCTGATCGCTACCCAGAAAAGCTGGCGCCAGAAATAATGGAGCGGCGCGAACGACACGCCCGCACCCGAATAGCGATGCGCGGCCGACGGAGAGGCGGCGGCAACCGCGACCAGGCCGATCGAGATCAGCACCGTGATCAGGATCAGCAGCACGCGGTCGATTTCCCAGAACCACAGGCCCAGCGGGCTGCGGTCGGCGCGGCCCAGGCGCGTCACCTGTTTCTTGCGGCGGATCGCTGCGGTGTCGGTCATGAAAGCGCCCCCACGGCGGCGCGGAAAGCCTCCCCGCGCGCCTCATAATCCTTGAACTGATCGAACGACGCGCACGCCGGCGACAGCAGCACCGTGTCCCCCGGCTCCGCATCGTTGGCGGCGCGCCGCACTGCCTCGTCGAGCACCCCGCATTCGGCAACCGGCATGTGCGGCTCGAGCAGCCGCGCAAACATCGCCCCCGCCTCGCCGATCGTATAGGCCGAGCGGACATGGCCGAAATGCGGCGCGCAGGCATCGAGATCGTCGGTCTTGGCCAGCCCGCCCAAAATCCACCGCACTTTCGGGAACGCTGCCAGCGCCGGCGCAGTCGAGGTCGGATTGGTCGCCTTGCTGTCGTTCACGAACAACACGCCGCCGCGCTCGGCGACGCGCTCCATGCGGTGGGGAAGGCCGGGGTAGGTGCTGAGGCCGTGCTCGATCTGCTCCGCACTGAGACCAAGCGCTTTGCAAACAGCAACAGCAGCAGCAACGTTCTGCGCGTTGTGGGGGCCTTGGAGCGACGGCCACCGCGTCTGGTCGGTGATCGTATCACCATGAGCGAGATGCCATCTGCCCTTGGCCCGATAAACGCCCTGTAATGCGGCGATCCGCGCGGTGGGCTGATCGTCCCCCGAAATCACCGCATGGTGCTCAACACTCTGGATTTGGAAGAGCTTTTCCTTTGAAGCCACATACGCGTCGAAGCTCTCATACCGATCCAGATGATCCGGCGTGATGTTGAGCAGCACCGCGACGTCGCAATCGAGCGTGTAGGTCAGGTCGATCTGGTAGCTGGAGAGCTCCAGCACATAGACGCCGCCTTCGGGCAGCGGATCCTGCGCAAGGATCGGCAGGCCGATATTGCCACCCATCAGCGCCGGCACGCCTGCGGTCTTCAGGATATGGGTGACAAGCGCGGTGGTGGTCGACTTACCGTTGGTGCCGGTGATGCCGACCACCTTGTGCGGCGGCAGCTCGGCCCGCGCCTGCGCGAACAGCTCGATGTCACCGATCAGCGGCATGCCGTAGCGCTTGGCGTGGCCGGCGATGGGGTGGCGATTAATCGGCACGCCGGGGGAAACGACGACCGCCTCGAAGCCGGTGAGGTCGAGAGTGAGGGGATCGGCAATGTGCAAATCCTCCCCGGGACGGGGAGGGGGACCAGCCGAAGGCTGGTGGAGGGGGCCCGTCGCCGGATCAGGAGCCAAGGCCCCCTCCACCACGCCGCTTCGCGTCGCGGTCCCCCTCCCCGTCCCGGGGAGGATTTTGGCCCGAGCCGCCTCATTCCCATCCCAAGCCCACACCTGCGCACCCGCCGCCAGCAACGCATCCACAGTCGCCAGCCCGCTCCGCGCCAGCCCCAGCACGGCGTAATTCTTCCCGGCCCAGGCGCGCGACGTGATCATCTGACCTTCAGCGTCGACAGGCCGGCCAGCGCCAGCACCAGGGCGATAATCCAGAAGCGGATGACGACGGTCGGCTCGCTCCAGCCCAATTGCTCGAAATGGTGGTGGATCGGGGCCATGCGGAACACGCGCTTGCCGGTGCGCTTGTAGAAGAACACCTGGATGATGACCGACAACGCCTCGACGACGAACAGCCCGCCGATGATGCCGAGCACGATTTCGTGGTGCGCGACGACCGCGATTGTCCCCAGCGCCCCGCCCAGCGCGAGGCTGCCGGTATCGCCCATGAACACGGCCGCCGGCGGCGCATTGAACCACAGGAAGGCAAGGCCCGCCCCCGCGATCGCGCCGCACAGGATCGTCAGGTCGCCCGCTCCCGGCACATGCGGGATGCCCAGATACGTCGCGAACTTCGCGTTGCCGACCAGATAGGTGATGATCATGAACGCGACCGAAGCGATGATCACGGGCATGCTGGCGAGCCCGTCCAGCCCGTCGGTCAGGTTCACCGCATTGCCGAACGCGACGATCGTGAAGGCCGCGAAGGCGATGTAGAACCACCCCAGGTTCGCGACCGGCTGGGCCACGAACGGGATCCACAGGTTGGCGCCGTTGTGGCGCACGATCAGCCAGGCCGCCACGCCGGCGATCAGGAACTCCAGCAGCAGCCGCACCTTGCCCGACACGCCGGCATGGCTCGCCTTTCGCACCTTATCCCAGTCGTCGAGGAACCCGATCGCGCCGAAGCCGAGCGTCACCGCCAGGCACGCCCAGACGTATGGATTGCGCGGGTCCATCCAGAGCAGCAGCGAGACGGTCAGCGCGGTCAGGATCATCAGCCCGCCCATCGTCGGCGTGCCGCGCTTGGCGAGGTGGGTCTGCGGGCCGTCGGTGCGGATCGGCTGGCCCTTGCCCTGCCGCAGGCGCAGCCAGCCGATGAACTTCGGTCCGATGATCAGGCCCAGGAACAGGGCCGTCCCCACCGCCGCGCCGGCGCGGAAGCTCAGATAGCGGATCAGGTTCAGGATGCCGGGAAAGCCGAGCTGTTCTGCAATCAGATAAAGCATCAGTCTTCGTCCGCCTCCGCCAGTTCTCCGGCGGTGAGCTGTGCGACCAGCCGGCCCAGCCCCACGGAGTTCGACGCCTTGATGAGAACCGCATCGCCGGCGCCGATCCGCCCTTTCAGGGCATCGAGCGCGGCCGCGGCGGCGGGCACATGCGCGAACTCGGTCTGCCCCTCAAGCGCTTTCGCGAGCGGCGCCATTTCCTCGCCGACGAGCAGTGCGAAATCGACGTTCGCCTGAGCGATCGGCTCGGCCAGCTCGGCATGGAAGCGCGGGCCATGCTCGCCCAGCTCGCGCATCGCGCCCAGCACGGCGATCCGCCGCACCGCATGCTCTTCGCCCAGCACTTTCAGCGTCGCCCGCATCGAAGCCGGGTTGGCGTTGTAGCTCTCGTCGATCACCAGCGCCTCGCCGCCCGGCACTTTCACCTGCACGCGCGCGCCGCGCCCGGCCATGCCCTGCAACTCGGCCAGCGCAAGTCCGGCAACGGCCAGGTCCGCGCCCGCCGCTTCCACCGCCGCGATCACCGCCAGCGCGTTCGACACCCAATGCTCGCCCGGCTGGCCGATGGTCATGGTGAGATTGGCGTCGGGCAACTGCACCGTGATCAGCGTCCCGCCATTCTTCGCCGGCACTCGCTCCATCGCCCGCACGTCCGCGCCATTGCCGAGCCCGAAGGTTAGGATGCGCCCCGCATGCGCCTTGGCGGCCTCGACCAGAATGTCGCGCTGCGGAGAATCGAACGGAACCACCGCCGTCCCGCCCGGCTCGAGCCCCTCGAAAATCTCCGCCTTGGCGCGCGCGATTCCCTCGATCGAACCGAGCATCTCAATATGCGCCGGCGCGATCGTGGTGACGACCGCGATGTGCGGGCGGACGAGCCGGGTCAGCGCCGCGATTTCGCCGGCATGGTTCATGCCCATCTCGAACACGCCGAAGCGCGTCTCCGCCGGCATCCGCGCCAGGCTCAGCGGCACGCCGGTATGGTTGTTATAGCTTTTCAGCGATCGGTGGGCATGGCCGGGCGCGATGCGGTCGAACGCTGCGAACAGCGCCTCCTTCGTGCCGGTCTTGCCCACCGATCCCGTCACGCCGACGGTCTTGGCCGCCGTGCGCGCCCTCCCTGCGACACCGAGGGCATCCAGCGCCGACCGCGTGTCGGCGACAAGAATATGGGGATGAGGAACGGGTTGAGAAACGATCGCACCCGCCGCCCCTTGCGCGAATGCCTGATCGACGAAGCGGTGACCGTCCGTCGTCTCGCCCGGCAGCGCGATGAACAGATCGCCCGGCCCGACCTCACGGGAATCGAACGCGACACCGTCGGCGACGAAGTCGGCCGAGGCGGTTCCCGAAACCGCGCGGGCAATATCGGATGAGGTCCAGAGAGGCACTGTCATAGCCCCTCCCCTTCAGGGGAGGGGTGAGGGGTGGGGGCGCGCGTCTGCGCGCCCAAAAGACTTTTGCGCGGACTGACAGCCCCACCCCAACCCCTCCCCTGAAGGGGAGGGGCTTGAAGATGCGCCAGCCCACTCACGCCGCGCACTCCCGCGCCACCGTCACGTCGTCGAACGGCAGCACGCGGTCGCCGACGATCTGCCCCTGCTCATGGCCCTTGCCGGCGAGCAGGATCACGTCGTCCGCGCCTGCCGTCCGCACCGCTTCCGCAATGGCTTCGCGGCGCCCCGGAACCTCCGTCGCGTCCGGCACCCCGGCAAGGATGTCGCGGCGGATCGCGGCCGGTTCTTCGCTGCGCGGATTGTCGTCGGTCACGATCACCACATTCGCCACCTCGGCCGCCACGCGCCCCATTTCCGGGCGCTTGCCCTGGTCGCGGTCGCCGCCCGCTCCGAAGACGATGATCAGCCTGCCCTTGGTGTGCGGCCGCAGCGCCGCCGCGGCCGCTTCGATCGCGTCCGGCGTATGGGCGTAATCGACATAGATCGGCGCGCCGGCGCGCGTGATCGCCGCGCGCTCCAGCCGGCCGCGCACCGGCGTCACCCGCGACAGATGCTCGAGCGTCCGCGCCACATCGCCGCCGGTCGCGATCGCCAGGCCCGCCGCTACGCACGCGTTCGCCGCCTGATAGGCGCCGATCAGCGGCAGCATGACCTTGTAGCTCTTGCCATCGGCCTCGATCGTGAGCTGCTGGCCCAGGCGCGAGGGAGCGCGGCTCGAAAGCCTGAGCGTTTCCCCGCGTTCGCCGACCGTAAGCACGCGCAATCCCCTGGCCCGGGAGACCTCGATGACCTTTTGCGAATGCGCGCCGTCGTCGGCCCACACAACCGCCGCGCCGTCCTCATCCACAACTTCTTCGAACAGCCGAAGCTTGGCCGCGAAATAGCTGTGCATATCGCCGTGATAGTCGAGATGGTCGCGGCTGAGGTTCGTGAAACCGGCAGCGCGGACGGCAAGACCCTCGGTGCGCTTCTGGTCCAGACCGTGGCTCGACGCCTCGAACGAAAGGTGCGTCACGCCCTCGCGCTTCAGCCCCGCGACGTTCGACAGGAACGTCACGATGTCCGGCGTAGTAAGCCCAGTCAGCACCTGATCGTGCGCGGTCGTCACGCCCAAGGTCCCTATCGAGGCAGCGTTGTGCCCGGCGAGCCGCCAGAGCTGGCGCGTCAGCTCGACCGACGAAGTCTTGCCGTTGGTGCCGGTTACCGCGACGGTGACGTCCGGATAAGGCGCAAAGAACTTCGCCGCGAGCAGTGCGAAGGCGCGGCGCGGCTCGGACGCTGCGATGTGCGGTGCGCCTTCCACCCGCGCCTCGGGGCGAGCGACGATCGCCGCCGCGCCCGACGCGATCGCCTGGGGAATGAAATCCTCGCCGTTGAAGCGGCTGCCGCGAAAGGCGCCGAAAACGGTTCCGGGAGCGACCTTGCGATGGTCGATGGCGAACCCGGTGACAGTCTCGTCAGAATCGATGCCGGCAAGCTCCCGCAGCCGCATCGATCATTCTTCCTTGCCGTGAACGAAGGGCAACACTTCGGCCATGTTGGCCTCGCGGCCTTCGTCGGGCATCACGCCCAGCATCGGCCCGATCCGGCTGACCACGCCGGAAACCACCGGTGCGACGTTCCAGCCGGCGGTGTGAAAGCCGTAGGTGTCCTTGGTCGCCTTGGGGTCGTCGAGCATCGCCACCACCACGTAGCGCGGTTCGTCCATCGGGAACACGCCGGCAAAGGTGGTGACCACTGCGCCGCTCGTATAGCGGCCGCCGACGATCTTTTCGGCCGTGCCGGTCTTGCCGCCGATCCGGTAGCCGGGAGCGTCGGCCTTCTTGCCGGTGCCCTGGGTCACGACGAGGCGGAGCAGGGCGCGCATCTTGTACGAGGTCTCGGGCGAGAACACGCGCTCGCCTTGCGGCACAGGATTGCGCGCATCGTGCTTCAGCAAAGTCGCGGGCCGCCAGTAGCCGCCGTTGAACAAGGTGGCGTAGCCAGTCGCGAGATGCAGCGGCGAAACCGCGATGCCGTGGCCGTAACCGACCGTCATCGTCGCGATATCGCCCCAGTTCGCGCCCGGGTTCAGCGGACGGCCGCGCTCGGGCAGCTCGATCGATACTTTCTGCAGGAAGTGCATGCGCCGCAGCCATTCCTTCTGGCGGACGCCGCCGACCTGCGCCGCAATCTGCGCGGTGCCGATGTTCGACGATTCCTTCATGATCTCGGCGACGGTGCACGCCCGGCCGAACGGGTGGGTGTCGGTGATCGAGAAGCGGCCGGCCTGCAGCACGCGCGGGCAATTGTAGATCTGGCCGAAGCTCTTCACCACGCCTTCTTCCATCGCCATCGCGACGGTGAACGGCTTGAAGGTCGAACCAAGCTCATAGACGCCCAAGGTCGCGCGATTGAAGGCGGCGTCGGCACCTTGCTGCGCGGGCTTGTTCGGATTGATCTCGGGCAACGAGGTGAGCGCGATCACTTCGCCGGTCTTGATGTCGAGCACGACGCCGGCCGCGCCGATCGCGCTGAACTTCGCCATCGCGGCGCCAAGCTCGGCCTCCAGCGCCTGCTGCACCCGGCTGTCGATCGACAGCGTCGCACCGGCGGCGCGCATGTTGCCGGTCAGCTCGCGCTGCAGCACTTTTTCCATGCCCGACACGCCTTCGCCGTTGAAGTCGGTGAAGCCGAGCACGTGCGCGGCGAGCATGCCTTGCGGGTAGATGCGCTCCGGCTCGCGGCCCAGGTCGAAGCCGGGCTCGCCCAGCCGATTGATCGCGGCGACCAGTTCCGGCGTCGCGCGGCGGCGAAGATAGGTGAAGGTCAGCTTGGAGGTCAGGATGCCGTAATAATCGTCGGCGGTCCGCTCCGGCATCAGCGTCGCAAGCGCGTTGGCGAGCTGCCGCTTGTCGCCGATGATCCGGTCCGGGTGCACGCCGATCGACCAGGCGTCGATCGTCTGCGCCAGCGGGATGCCGTTGCGGTCGAGAATGTCGCCCCGGGCGCCGCCGCCAAGATGCGCGCGGTTGGTGCTGCTATCGGCAAAGATGCTCAGATAGCCGATGCGCAGGCCGATGGCGGCCGTCGCGCCGACGAACAGCAGCATCAGCAGCATCAGCCGGACATGCGAAAGCGCCACCTCGGGGCGGCGCTCGGGAAGGGCGCGAAGCTGGGGCGAGCGAGGCGCCGCGATCGACGTCACTGCTTCTTGACCTTCGCTTCCCGGGCCGCCTTGCGGGCGATGTCGCCAAGCGCGCTATCGTCGAGCAGCGCGACCTTCTCGACGATCGGGGTCTTGGCCGCCTTCGGCTTCGCGACGGGCTTGGCCGCGGGCGTGTCGACCGGCTCGATCATCGCGACCGTCTGGATCAACGGCGCCGTCCGCTTGGCCGCGGGGATCACCGGCGCGTCGCCGCTATGCGTGTCCTGCACCACCGCCGGCTTGAACGTCGGTCGGTTGGCCGGAGCGGGCGAAACTTCGGCGCTGGCCAGCGCCGTCGAGGCCGCCGGCTTGCCGATGTCGCCGCCTTCCGCCGGCGCATAGGACGCGAGCTGGACGCCGCCCGGCACATATTGCCCGACCTTCGGCGCCGCGAGCGCGAGCACGTCGTGATTGTAGGATTCGAGCTGATGCAGGCTCGCGCGCGCACTGAACTCGGTCTCCAGCGTGCGGATGTCGTTCTGGGTCTGCACGATCTTGCGCTCGACGCCTTCCAGCGCCGTCCGCTCCGCCGCCACTTGCAGCGACACGAGATAGAAGCTGAGCGCCGCTCCTGCGACACCCGCAACCCAGCCGATCGGACGCAACCGTCTCGTGATCATGCCCCTACACTCCACGCCTTTGCATCGGTACGCCGCGCTACCCGCAACGTTGCTGACCGGGCGCGGGGATTGGCCGCCGTCTCGCGCGCGCTCGGCCGCACGGCTTTCCCCACTGCCTCGAAACTCGGCCGGCGCTTGTTGATCGCCGGCAGATGGCGCGAGCCCGCGGGCGCCTGGCCGCTGCGGTCGCGCAGGAATTGCTTCACCAGCCGGTCTTCCAGGCTGTGAAAGGTGACGACGGCCAGCCGGCCGCCCGGCGCGAGCACGCGCTCGGCCGCTTCCAGCCCGCCCTTCAGCTCGTCGAGCTCACGGTTCAGATGGATGCGGATCGCCTGAAACACCTGGACCGCCGGGTCCTTGTCCTTGCCGGCGATATAGCCGACCGATTTGCGCACCACCGAAGCCAGTTCCAGCGTGCGCGATAACGGCCGCGCCGCGACGATCGCCCGCGCGATCCGGCGGGAACGGCGCTCCTCGCCATAATCGTAGATCACGTCGGCGATCTCGGCTTCGTCGGCGGTGTTCAGCCACTCGGCGGCGGTCTGCCCTGCCTGCTCCATCCGCATGTCGAGCGGACCGTCGGCCTGCACCGAAAAGCCGCGCTCCGCCTGGTCGAACTGCATCGAGGACACGCCGATATCCAGCGTCACCCCATCCACCGGCAGCGCATCGCGTTCGGCGAGCGCCTCTTCCATCTCGGAAAAGCGCCGCTCGATGAGGATAAGGTTCTCCGCCGGGCTTGCCGCGGCGATCGCATCCGGGTCGCGGTCGAAGGCGAACACCCGCGCGCCCTTCGCCAGCATTGCCCGGGTATAGCCGCCCGCGCCGAACGTGCCATCGACATGACGCTCGCCCGGCTGGATCGCCATCGCGTCGATCACTTCGTCGAGAAGGACGGGAACGTGGGCGCTCATTTCGCGCCTCGCTTGGCGCGCGTGAACTCGACCAGCTCTTTCAGGTTCGCATCGACGCCCTCGGCCGCAAGCAGCACGTCCGGGTTCCAGATCTCGAAGAAATTGCCGGCGCCCGAAAACACCGCGTCGGTGCCGGGCGTGAGCTTCGCTTTCATCGCGTAGAAGTCCGGCAGCACGAAGCGGCCGCTCGCGTCGAAGCCGGCCGATTCGGTCAGCGCCAGGGTGCGGCGCTTGGCGTTGAAGTCGATCTCCGCGCCCTGATCCTCCAGCGCTTCCTCGCGCCGCTCGAGCCGGTCGTGGCTGCGCTTTAACCAGGCGGGGTCGTAAGCGATCAGGCACGGGTCCTTGGGGTGGAGCGCGATGACGACGGTGCGCGCGTCGCCGCCGCCCGCCTCGACATTCTTCTCGATGACGGCGCGCATGGATGCGGGGATCGCGACGCGGCCCTTGCCGTCGACCGCGGTCATCGCAAATCCATTAAAGGCTTCTCGTTCGCCCACGCGCACCCTTCCCGGGCGGGGCGCAAACCAGCTCGTTCCGGGAAACGCCTTTTCAGCGCCGCCCGGTCACGACTCGAATCAAGGGTATAGCCCCGCCTGTAATGCCATTCTTACCTTGGGCAGGAACGGGACACAACGGGATTTTGCGGGAAAATCCGGGAAATTCGGAGAGATCAGGCAGAATCGGGCGGCGCGCGACCCGTCTGGCGAACGATGTTCTTGCTGTGTTCTTGGGATATCACGGGACTGGCCGGGCGATTACTTGGCGGGCGCAGCAGCGGCGGCGTTGCCGCTCGCTGGCGCGGCCGGAGTCACGCCCATTTCGCTCAAGGGATCGCTCGGCGCTTGGCCCTGATTGCCGACCATGTTGGCGACGGTTTGTTCGGTGCGGGTGGCCGGTGGTTGCGCGGTGACGGGCTCGCGACGAGCCGACTGGAAAATCGCCGCGGACACGGCGACGATCAGCAATACGGCGCCCAGGCCGGTCAGCCCGACGCGCACTCGTTGCATGCCTGCGCGTTTGTCTTCCGACATTGCGGCGGATTGTAACCCTTTAGCGACGAAACGCAAATCAGGCGGCGTTGGCCGTCGCGATCAAACCTTTCGCCGCAAGCCAATCCGGATTGTAGAGCGTCGAAAGATAGCGGAATCCGGTGTCGCACAGCACGGTCACGATGCGCCTACCCGGCCCCATCTGCCGCGCCAGCGCCATCGCGCCCGCCACGTTGATCCCGGACGAAAGCCCTAGGCACAGCCCTTCCTCGTTCAGCAACGCCTGGACCTGCGCCAATCCTTCCTGGTCCGAGATCCGGAACTGCGTGTCGATCGGCGCGCCTTCCAGATTGGCAGTGATCCGCCCCTGCCCGATGCCCTCGGCGACGGAATTGCCCTCGGCCCTGAGCTCGCCGCACGCATAATAGCTGTAAAGTGCCGCGCCGTACGGGTCGGTCAGCGCGATCGTGACGTTCGGGTCCTTCGCCTTGAGCCCCAGCCCCACCCCGGCGAGCGTTCCGCCCGTGCCTACCGAACAAGTGAACCCGTCGATCCGCCCGTCCATCTGTTCCCAGATTTCCTCGGCGGTCCAGCGGATATGGGCCCGCCGGTTGGCGATATTGTCGAACTGATTGGCCCAGATCGCGTTCGGCGTTTCCTCGGCGATGCGGCGCGAGGTGTGCACGAAATGGCAGGGGCTCGAATAAGGCGCCGCCGCGACCAGCACCAGCTCCGCGCCCAGCGCGCGCAGCGTGTCCATTTTCTCGCGGCTCTGCGTTTCGGGCATGACGATGATCGTCTTGTAGCCCTTCGCGTTGCCGACGAGCGCAAGGCCGATGCCGGTATTCCCGGCCGTCCCCTCGACGATCGTCCCGCCTGGCGAGAGCACGCCCCGCTCCTCGGCATCCTCGACAATGCCGAGCGCCGCCCGGTCCTTGACCGACGCGCCGGGGTTGAGGAACTCGCACTTGCCGTAAATGTCGCAGCCGGTCGCTTCGCTCGGCCCTTTCAGGCGCACCATCGGCGTATGACCGATCAGCGCCAACGTATCGGGAAATGTCATGAAGCGGAGGTAAGGATGTCGCGCCGGACGGGCAAGCGGGATGAAACTATCGGCGCTGCAAGCCCGACTGCATAATGGTCATCGTGTGTAAGGCCGCCGCCGCAGTTGCTCGAGCCCGCGGCGGGTTTCTTCGCAAAGCCGCCGCGATTCCTCGCACGCCGCGTCCGCCCGCCGGAACAGCCTTTCGCGCCACTCCACGCTCTCCCTGACCAGCACATCCGAAGTCACGTCCACCACATGGTGCACCAGCGCGAGCACGGCACCCGCCTTGTCGCGCACGGGCCAATTCACGGGACGCCAGTGGCGCGTTTTCCACTGCCCCTCCGGATCGGTCACATCGTAGCGCTGGACTTTCATGACGTGCCGGGAACCGGAGGCCCGCGCCTCGGTCAGCGACTGCCTGAGCTTGGCCACGCCATTTGCGCCGGCCAACCCGGGATTGTCCGGAAAGGCCTCGAACATGTCGCGTCCGGCCAGGCTATCGCGCTGCCGCATGGTCGCCGCGAGGTACGCGTCATTGGCATCGATGATCTCGAACTCAGGCGTCATGACGAGGAAGGGCGTCGGCGCCCCGGAATAGACCTCCCGGTAAATCGACTGGGCCATCCGGCGCTTCCCGTTCGAAGTCCGAAAGTGGCGTTGCGCGCGTGCAGTGGTCATGATGCGATACTCGGTGAAGCTTCCATCAGCCTGACCGCGCCAGATCGCCTCGTCAAATGGGAATGTCGGCATCCGACCCATCGCTGACATTGGACCAGCCTTCCCTGGGGACGCGTAGAAAGTTGCTGCCTCCTGCGGGTCACGCTTCGGAAGCGGGCAGACTCCACGTGCACCGAACGCCATCGGTCTCGAAATTCAACTCGCCGGAGCCAAGCCGCCTGAGCAACCTGGTCCCAAAGCCAGAGCGCTCGGGGCGCGCCACAGGCGGACCGCCGGTCTCGACCCAAAGGAATGACACGCGATCAGCGACTCTCTCGATCTTCAGCGATACCCGCCCTGTGGGACCGGATAGCGATCCATGTTTCGCAGCATTGGTGGCGAGTTCGTGCAGCGCAAGCGCTAACGATATGGCCTCACGAGCTTCGACCCGGATGCCGGCCGGACATTGGACTTCAATCCGGCGCCAAGAGTCGTCGAAGGGCGTCAGCGCCTTATTTACCAGAAGGGCGACTTCGGCCGAGGGCTGCCGCGCATCTTCGTTCAGAAGATCTTGGGCGCGGGCAATAGCCTGCAGGCGCTCCGAGAATGCGATCGCAGGCGGACTGTCCAACCCCAGAGTTTGCAGGGCTACCGATTGAACCACCGCGAGATTGTTTTTGACCCGATGCGCCATTTCGCGGGCAAACAGTTCCGCTTGCTCGGTTTCCAGTTCGAGCTCCGCAATGCGCCTCGCATGCTCCCGCCGTTCGCCAGTCCGATACAAGTGGGATGTCGTGATGATCACCGTCGCGGTAATCGAAAATCCAACAAGGGGGATCACGCCTTGTGGGGTTAGCTCCCACGAGAACGGTTCAAAGAAGAGGTACCAGGACAATAAGCCGCCAATCAGGGCGGCCGTGATTCCGGCGATCATGCCGACGAAGGTCGTGACGAAGGCCAGGGCAACCACAACCGGTAGCGTCGGCAATTGATAAGACGAGAGCGGCAGCGCATATCGAACTGCGACCGCAACGAGAGCGGCAGTTACGCCGATGGCAATCTCTCGAAACGGATGATGCGATGGCGAAGCGCTGACGGCTCGACTCAGCCGGTCAGCGAATGATCCCTCACCCTCTTTTTCGGGCGCATACGAGAGCCCAGGCCGCGCAGGTTCATGAAGCACGACAATCAGATGCCCGGATTATGTCATGCGGGCAATGCGCTAACGAGAAGCCCGTATCTCCGATGGCCGACGCTCGGCTTCAGGTCCGCCGGCGCGAATGCGAAGGCCAAGGCTCAATGCTCGAGCGCTGATCGCCACCTGGCTCCGCCCGAGCGCTCGCGCGATCTGCGGCCTGGACATGCCAGCTTCAACAAGCTCGGTGAGCTTTCGATCTTGCTCGGCGGTCCAGGGTTTCCCACGGTTCATGCGCGCCCCTCCAGCACGTCTTCCCGCATACATTTGGTTAAGGCGAAAAATCACCCGCGCTTCCGCGCTTCTCAGCTGCCACCCTCACTTCTTTTAGCCGATTTTGCACCGGCTCGCACACGGGCTTTACCGATTGGTGTGATCGAAGCTTTGCGTGCTGCGTTGCGGGATAACGTTGGCTAAGGGGCTGCGATGAGCCAGGCTGAAGTCATTCGAAATATGAAGGAACGCGCGGATCGATGCCGCCGGTTGGCGTCGCAAATCCTCGACGAGAACGCCAGCAAGGCTTTGCGCGAGATGGCGCACCAGATCGAAGCCGACATCGAAGAGCTTGCACGATCCGCGACATCACCCTGATCCGATCTCCATTGCATCGCCCCCGCGCTGGCGTCCTACGCCCAACCGTAACCAAACTCTTATATGGTCTACGGTGCAGACACCGAAGGCGTCAGCCCCTATGGGTCGTCAATGCGTATCGATCTCACGTGCCGTGTGTGCGGCGGCAACCGCTTTACCCTGGATCAGCAGCTCGACGACTGCTCACGCGTCGAATGCGAGGATTGCGGTCATGAGATCGGTACTTTGGGTGAACTCAAAGCCCAGGTTGCCGCGGAGGTTTTGAAGCGCAGCAGCGGCCGATCACCGCGCGCCTGATCCGCGATGCTGTCTTTTACCCGAGACTCTTCGAGCAAAGGGGTGTAGAGCTGGCGCATCGCCATCCCGTTCTGAGCATATGGCGCCCGAGAGACACACGGAAAGCTCCCGCTCGAGTTGAAAGGAGGCGCGTCATGGCTTCCAACATCGAGTTCTATTTGCGTCGCGAACGTGACGAACGACTTGCCGCTTCCGAAAGCGAAGATCCGCGCATTGCGGCGATTCACCTCGAAATGGCCGCGCTTTACGCAAGGCTTGTAAGCCTGGAGCCGGAGGCTCCGGCATTGAAGAGGGTGTCGTAGGTCCTGGGCCGATCGGCAGCCCGTGCCCCTCACTGCTGAACGGTCATCGTTCGAACGGGTCGATCGGCAACTGCATCAACTGACGTAGCTGACGGACTGCCCGCTCCGCCTCGTAGCGGCGCTCATCCATCTCGCCGGGCGGGGATCGGTACACTCGATATGGCAACGTCGCGACATAGCTTTCCGGATCATCGGTCGTCCGCATCGAACACTTGCTCTCAGCTCTCCAATTAAAGCGGAACAAACGACAGCCCCACCTGTTGCATGATTATCGCCAGAGAACCAACCTCGGCATCCTGGCGCCTGAGAGACATTCGTCGCGCTCCCGCTGAATCCAGGGGAGCCGGCTTGTGCCAAGTTCCTACGACCATGCGCGCGACCGCGCGGCGGCGACGAGCGCCAAGCGTATAGCAGCGTCTCAACGTGCTGTCCTGGCGACCGAAGCGCACATCCGCTCGTCACGCGCAATGCTCGATCGAACCAGGCGCTTGCTCGCCAGCACGCAAGGACTTGCCGAGCCGGGCTTCGTCATTCTGTGCAGCGCGGACCTGAATGCAACAGCGGCAATGGCCAGCACAGACATCCGCCGTGTGGGAGAGGTGAAGGGGCGAGGTTGGCCGAGCGGTATCAGCGAGGATCAGTGGATGGCTGTGCGCCTTCGCGCCGGCAGCCATTAGCTGCAAAGCTGCCCGATGCCGTGAGACGGCCCAGATCGCTCAGGAAACCGCAGCGGGCACCCTTCTTGCACCAGCGGACGATTACCAGGATCGATCAGAAGGGGTAGGCCGACTGCCGGAGCAGTTCCCGCGAACGCCGCACCGCGCGGTGGGTTCGTTCCAGGGCGGCTTGCGTCTCCCGCTCCGCGCGCTTGGCCCGATCGATAAGAAAGGTAGCATGCAAGGTGGCTTCGCGGCAGCTCATCCCATTGGAATAGGCCGCAATACTCTCCTGTCATTCACCCGTGTTGCTTAGCCAGGTTTGTAACCGATATCATCGTGACTTCTGAGCGATTGCGGTCCTTCGCAGCTTGCCCGATGTTCCCAGCATGAAGATGCCCGGTCCATCGCTTTCATCGTTCGTCATGGGCCGCGCGGGTGCCGCGGTGCTCTGGCTTCTAGATGCGCCCGTTTGGCAAGGGCTGGGCATGCTGGCCGCTAGCCTCGGCTACGCCATCTTTTATGCAGTCATTTTGCCCCGCGAGAGATGACGGCTTTCGATCCATTGCGGACATTCTTTCACTCTGTGATTTAGTCCGAATGAAAGAAGGTTACCTGTCTGCTGTGCGTCGCGAGTGGAAGCTCCTGCTGTTTATCGTTGTGGGGCTATCTCTGCTCGCCGCCTTCTTCGCCTTCGATCAGAACCAACGATCTGAGCCGTTGAAGCACGAATACGCGACAATCGTCCGCTTTGGGCTGGCAAGCAGCGAGACCGGCGATTACCCAATTCTTGTAGTTCGGCGGGCTGACGGCAAACTTCAGCAGCTAGCTACGAGCCGGGCGGTTGTATCCTTGTGTAGACGTGGAGACAGGATCGAACTGGCGCAGCAGGGGGCAATCACCAGTATCGGTCAACGTGCGTGTCAAGCAGGTCGAAGCAGCCGCTAACAACGTCCGCTAACCACCCAATCCAGACATTTGCATCCTTCTGATCCAGCCCCGATCATCGGCCAGTGACGCGCCACGCATCCTTTCCGCCGGTCATCGATTCGCACACCGAAATCCTGGTTCTGGGCAGCCTTCCCGGCGTCGCGTCCTTGGCCGCGGGGCGCTATTACGCGCATCCGCGCAATCAGTTCTGGCGGCTGCTGGGCGCGGCGATCGGGATCGATCTGCAAGGACGGGCCTATCCCGCAAGGCTCGCCGCCTTGCGCGAGCACCGCATCGGCTTGTGGGACGTGATCGCCGATGCCGAGCGGACTGGTAGCCTCGACGCCGCCATCCGCAATCCGGCCGCCAATGACCTGACAACGCTGGTCACATCGCTGCCGACGCTTCGCACGATCGGCTTCAATGGCGGCACCTCCGCCCGGATCGGCGCCGCCCAACTCGGCCCGTTGGCGGATCGTTTTCGCCTCGTTCGCCTTCCCTCCAGCAGCCCCGCGCACGCGGTCCCGTTCGATACCAAGCTGGCCGTCTGGCGCACGCTGTTCCAACATTGAAGTTCATGGTATGTTCCAGGTCGTGATCGATTCACTCGACCTGCCGCCGCGCCCGCTGCGCTGGCTGTTCCTCGATCTGAACAGCTATTTCGCCAGTGTCGAGCAGCAGCTCCAGCCAGAGCTGCGCGGGCGCCCGGTGATCGTGGCGCCGGTCGGCAGCGACACCACTGTGGCAATCGCCGCATCCTACGAGGCCAAGCGCTACGGCATTTCGACCGGCACGCCGGTTTGGGAAGCGAAGCAGAAATGCCCGGACTTGCTAGTCACCCCGGCCCGGCACGAGCGCTATGTCGAGTTCCACGACGCGATCGTCGAGGAAGTGTGGAAGCACATCCCCGTCACGCATGTCTGTTCGATCGACGAAGTCGCGTGCCGCCTTCTGGATAACGAGAACAGCCCCGAGGCCGCCCGCGCGCTGGCGCTCAGCATCAAGGCCGGCATCCGCGCCCATGTCGGCGAATGCCTCACTTCCTCGATCGGGATTGCGCCGAGCCGGCTGCTCGCCAAGCTCGCGTCCGACATGCAAAAGCCGGACGGGCTGATCGTCCTGACCGCCGATCAGCTTCCGCACCGGCTGTTCGCGCTCAACCTCCGCGACATTGCCGGGATCGGTGCAAAGATGGAGCGGCGGTTGGCGCGCGACGGCGTTAATACGATCGCCGATCTCTGCGCCCGCAGGCCGCGCGATGCCGGCTCCGCCTGGGGCGGCGTCAATGGCGATCGGCTCTGGTACGCGCTTCACGGCGTCGACCTGCCGGACAAGCCGACGCAAAGCCGCACGATCGGCCACAGCCATGTGCTCGCGCCGCGTTCGCGTGGGTTAGAGCCAACGCGGCTGGTCGCGCGCCGTCTCGCGTTAAAGGCGGCGAGCCGGTTGCGGCGCAAAAGCTATGTCGCGCGGCTGCTGGTGCTTCACGGCAAGTTCGAGGACGACAAGTCGAACTGGCGCACCAGCGTGAAGCTGCCGTCCACGCAGGACAGCTTCGCCATCGTCGCGGCGCTCGACCGGCTCTGGCCGCGGCTGGCGGCTGCGGGGCGAAGCCGGCCGGGCGGGTTCAGGCTGCGCATGGTCGGCGTCACGCTCGCCGAGATTGCGCCGGTGCGGGGCGAGCAGGGCTCGCTGTTCGCGCATCTCGATCCCGATTCCGCGCTGGCCCGGGAAACGCGGTCGCTGGCGCTCAGCCGCGCGATGGACCGGTTGAACGAACGGTTCGGGCGCAATGCGGTGACCTTGGGTCCGCTGGCGGGAGGCCGTGCCGATCATGTCGGCACCAAAATCGCTTTCGGGCGTATTCCGGAACTGGCAGAATTCCACGAATGACAGCGCTGGACCGTCGAACATCATGTTATAGAATGATGTCGCACTTGACCGGACATGCTGCACTCGCGAAAGCCGGAGGCCTATGACGCGAATCGCTCCCCTCTCCGCCGTAGCGGCCCTGCTGGCGCTCGCTGCCTGCAACAACTCCAAGAAGCCGGAGGTGATCGACACCAATCCGGATCCGATGGCCAACCAGATCGCCAACGCGGCGCCGGTCGAGCTGCCGCCTGCGGTCACCGACACCGGTATCTATCGCTGCAAGGACAATTCGGTCGTCTATGTCGACTTCCTCGGCGACAAGACCCAGGCCAATATCCGCACCGAAAAGGGCGGCACCCCGGTCCATGTCCAGTCCACCGAAGCGGGCAAGCCGCTCACCGGCGCGAACGGCACCTCCATCTCGGGCAGCGGCAAGACGGTGCAGATCGCGGTCAAGGGCGGCGCGGCGCAGAGCTGCAACCGCTAGTTCAATTTAAAAGGCAATTAAGGGCCGGCCCGGGAAACCGCGCCGGCCTTTTTCATGCTCAGGCGATGGCCGCGGCCGAAGCCTGGTTGCGGCGCACATAATCGAACGCGCGCTGGTTGAGCTTGGCGTTGGTCATCGTCCGCATCGCGTTCTGCGCGATCTCCCGGGTATCGCCCTCGACCGGCTGCAGCGATGCCGCGAGCGATGACTGCAGCGCAATCTCCGCCGCACGCTCATGGATCGAGCGCCTGTCGGAAGCGTCGGGCATCAGCTTGATGTGCCCCTGTTCCGGCAAGTCGAAGTCGCGGCGGATCTTGGCGATGGCGAAGTCGCTGGCGTCGATCTCGAACGCGATGCCGGTACCTTGCCCGAAGTCGACCGGATCGCCGAGCAGCGTCACGCGCCAGCCCATCGCAATGAAAAGCGGCAGCAGCCGCACCTCGGCGAACGCCACGCACCTGGTGCCGCCGGCCGCGCGAGTCAGCTCGAGCGGCGTGATCATCTGACAGGCCCGCCGGCGCTGATTGTGGCGAGCTCCGCCCGATTCGAGGCAGATGCCGCGGGTGATTTCCCACACGCCCGGACCGGTCGGGTCCGGCGTCCCATCCGCCAGCGCATGGCTGAACACGTCCATCAGCAGCGACCGGTCGTCGGTCGGCCGATAGCGGCACGCCATCGTCAACTGCTGGTCGACGTCGAACGAGAAACCGTAGACGGCGCGATCGTCGTCATACTGGTCGACTTCGAGCCCGCCCGCACGCACGGGAATATTCCAGCCGAGTTCGTCCACGAACACGGCCTTCCTCAAACGATGGAACTCAGCGATCTCGCGCTCGTAAAGCGCGCGATTGTCGCTCGCAACAACATGCAACATGGATAGACGACCCCCGCCCCCGGACGGCTGCTAACCGTTCTGGGTCGCCTTATACGTTAATTTTTCGGAACTTGAAGAGCAGTTCTCAAGAGAAGTTACAGCAAGCCAGCCAAGCCGTGCCGCGAAAGCGATCGCTTCCGCAACGGAGGAGCAACCGAGCTTGTCGACCGCATTATCGGTTATGGTGCCGATCGTTGCGATAGTGAGCTTCGATTCAGCCGCGATGTCGATCGTTGCCAGCCCGGCCAACCGGCGGCCAAGCACATAACGTTCGCGCAGCGTCAGCCCGCAATCCGTAGCCACGTCATCGGCGAGTTCCTGTAGCGCGATGGCGCGGGCAGCGAACAGCTCCGCATAGCCGCGGAGCCGCGTGAGCTGCTCACGGCCGAGCGGCTCGCGCGGTGGCGCAAGCAGCACGCGGGTGCCCGCCATGAAGCTCTCATCGGTGTCGATCACGATACATTCGGCAGCGCGCCCGATCAGTTCGGGCGCGTCGCCCACCAGCGGTGCATAGCCGCCACCGTTCTTTCGGAGACAGAAATGGCCGCCGATGCCGTGTTCGTGGAGCGCGTTTGCGAACAGCGAGACGAGACTTTCGGCATCGGGCGCGATCAGGATTTCAGCACGCAGCCGGGCAGTCGCGGGGAAGGCTTTGCCGCGAAGGGGTTGGGTGCGCAGAGTTCGGTTCATTCTGAAGGCGTGATGCCCGGTTTGGGTTAACAGGACGTTTAGGCTCGGTGGGGCCGTAAAAGGTAAGAACGCGTTAACCGTTCTCGAATATCCCGCACTTGTGAGGGAAGCGAAGCCATCTGCAGAGAAGAAGCAAGGCCGGGCGGGCGCAAGCCCGGAGCCTTGGCGCGACCAGTCGCTTGCGGTGCGCGCACTGGAACTGGCCGGCCTTGGCACGTTGACCGTCGGCGCTATCGATGGACGGGTCGAGGCGGACAAGCGCGCCACCAGTCTGCTCGGCTCTCGTAGGGGCCTGACCGGACGAAGCCTGCTCCGGCTGATCGATCCCCATCAAGGCCCCGTCGTGATCCGTGCCGTTCGCCAGGCGCTGAGCGGAGCACCGGTGACGATCGCCATTTCCGGCAAGACCGCACAGGGCGCCGTCCTTCACGTCGATGCCGGCCTCAGCCGCACCCAGACTGCCGCGGGCGCCACAGCTCTTTTCGTGACGCTGATGGACCGGACCGAAGAGCGCGAGGAGATCGCCGACCTCAATCGCAGCGTCGAGCATCTCTGGTACACGGTCGAGCTCAACCCGCAGCTTCCCTGGGTCGCCGACAACGAGAATGGGGTGACCCGCGTCACCGAACGCTATCTGAACATGGTTGGGCTGGACGAGGAAAAGGCCCTCGGCTTTCTCGGCTGGATGCACGTGCTGCACCCCGAGGATTTGCCGCGCATGCAGGCGACGGTCGGCGCGGCGATGCTGGCCGGTTCACCGCACGACGTGCGCTGCCGATTCAAGGTCGCCGACGGCAGCTACCGCTGGATGCGTTCCCGCGCCTTTCCCCGCCGCGACGACGACGGCAACATCATCCGCTGGTACGGCTATACCGAGGACATTCACGAGCTCGTCCTGACCGAGATCGAGACTCGGTGGGCTGCCGAGCACGATCCCTTGACCGGCCTCCCCAATCGCGGGCTGTTCAACCAGCGGCTCGACGAGCTTACCACGCGCGCCGCCGAAGGCCTCGGCCGGCTGGGCCTGGTCATGCTCGACCTTGATCACTTCAAGGACGTCAACGACATCCTTGGCCACCATGCCGGCGATCGCCTGCTGATCGAGTTCGCCAAGGTCCTGCGTGAGACGATCACGGTGGAAGCCACGGTCGCTCGTCTGGGCGGCGACGAGTTCGCGATTCTGCTGCCCGGCATCGATGGGCCGGAGGCCATTGCCGCCCTGATCGACGATCTGTTCACCAGCCTGAAGAACCCGCTTCGTCTCAACGGCCGTGAATTCGACTGCCGCGCAAGCGCCGGGTCCGCGATCTTCCCGATTCACGCGAGCAACGCGTCCGAGCTGTTCAAGCACGCCGACATCGCTCTCTATGAATCGAAGAATGCCGGGCGCAGCCGCTATATGAGCTTCGAGCCCGCGATGCGCAGCAAGATGCAGCGCCGGGTCGCGATGATCAACATCGGCCGCGAGGCGGTCGAGAATAACCGCCTGCTCCCCTACTACCAGCCGCAGATCTCGATGCAGACCGGGCAGGTGATCGGCTTCGAGGCGCTGCTGCGCCGCCGCGACCGTTCCGGCCAGATCTGCCTGCCCGGCACGATTGCCGAAGCGTTCAACGACTATGAGGTCGCCGAGGCGATCGGCATCAACATGCTCGACATGGTGATTGCCGACATGATCGACTGGCGCAGCCGCGGCCTCGATTGCGGCAAGATTTCGATCAATGCATCGGCGGCCGAGTTCCGGAATCGGGACTTCATCCATCGGCTGATCGATCACACCGATCGTGCCGGCATTCCGCGGGACCGGTTGATCATCGAGGTCACGGAGGGCGTGTTCGTCGGGCGCTCCGCTTCGGCGGCGAACGATATGATCACCGAGCTTAAGCAGGCAGGCTTCGGCATTTCGCTTGACGATTTCGGCACCGGCTACGCGTCGCTGACGCACTTGCGCGAGATCCCGGTCGACGCGCTGAAGATCGACCGCAGCTTCATCCAGGACCTGTTCGGCAACAGCGGCAATGACAGCGCTGCCATCGTGTCGGCGATAATCAAGCTCGGCCAAGGCCTCGGCAAGACCGTGGTCGCGGAAGGCATCGAGACCGAACGGCAAGCCGATTTCCTGCGGCAGCATGGCTGCCTCGCCGGCCAAGGTTACCTGTTCGGTCGTCCTGCACCCAAGAGCTCGATCGACGAACTACTGGCCGGCAGTCGCAAGACTGGCTGACCGGCGTCAGGCCGGTTCCATTGCCGACATCCGGCGCTGCATCTCTTCAGGCGTCACGTCCTCGACGTGCGTCGAGATCATCCAGCGATGGCCGAACGGATCGACCAGCGTCCCGGACCGGTCGCCGTAGAATTGATCCTGGACCGCCCGTTCCTCGTTTGCGCCTTCGCGCAGGGCCCGGGCGAAGGTCGCGTCCACGTCGGGCACGTAGATCATCAGGCTGGCGGTCACGCCGCCCCGCGCCTTGGGCCCACGCAGATTCATGTCGGGCCACTCGTCGGAAAGCATGACGCACGAATCGCCGATCTTGATCTCGGCATGGCCGATCCGGTCGCCCCTCTCGACGCCGCTCGGGACAGGCATCGCCATCCGCATGATCTCCGTCGCGCCGAACGCCCGCGCGTACCAGTCGATCGCTTCCGCTGCGCCATCGACCACAAGATAGGGTGTGACGCTGTGATAACCGTCGGGGATGGGGTTCACCGTCATGACCGCCTCCTTAATTGCGAGTCGAGATGCGGATGATCTGTCCGGCTCCTCGGCGACACAAGGGCTGACAGGCGCGGGCAGTGGCGCTAACGCGCGCCCATGTCCGCGATCACTCCCGAAATCGTCGCCGAACACGGCCTTTCCCCGGAAGAGTATGAGCGCGTCCTGTCCGCGCTCGGGCGCGAGCCGAACCTGACCGAGCTCGGCATCTTCTCCGTGATGTGGTCGGAGCATTGTTCGTACAAGTCATCGCGCGTGCATCTGAAAAAGCTGCCGACCAAGGCGCCCTGGGTCATCCAAGGCCCGGGCGAGAACGCCGGCGTCATCGATATCGGCGACGGCCTTGCCGTGGTCTTCAAGATGGAGAGCCACAATCACCCGTCCTATATCGAGCCCTATCAGGGCGCGGCGACGGGCGTGGGCGGCATTCTGCGCGACGTGTTCACGATGGGCGCGCGCCCGATCGCGAATATGAACGCTTTGCGCTTCGGACGGCCCGATCACCCGAAGATGCGCCACCTGATCGCCGGCGTCGTCCACGGCATCGGCGGCTACGGCAATTGCGTCGGCGTCCCGACCGTTGGCGGCGAGGTTAATTTCCATTCGGCTTATGACGGCAACATCCTGGTCAATGCGATGACTGTGGGCATCGCGAAGGCCGACAAGATCTTCTATTCGGCCGCCGCGGGCATCGGGAACCCGGTCGTCTATGTGGGGTCCAAGACCGGCCGCGACGGCATCCACGGCGCAACCATGGCGTCCGCCGATTTCGGCGAGGATTCGGAAGAGAAGCGCCCCACCGTGCAGGTCGGCGACCCGTTCACGGAAAAGCTGCTGATCGAGGCTTGCCTGGAGCTGATGGCCTCCGACGCGATCGTCGCGATCCAGGACATGGGAGCGGCGGGACTTACCTCGTCTTCCGTCGAGATGGCGTCGAAGGGCGGAGTCGGCATCGAGCTCGATATGGACACGGTGCCGTGCCGGGAAACCGGCATGACTCCCTACGAAATGATGCTCTCGGAATCCCAGGAGCGCATGCTGATGGTGCTGAAGCCCGGGCGCGAAGCCGAGGCCGAGGCGATCTTCCGCAAATGGGAGCTGGATTTCGCGGTGATCGGCCGCATTACCGACACCGAGCGGCTGGTGCTCAAATGGAAAGGCGAAACCGCCGCCGACATCCCGCTTGGTCCGCTCGGCGACGACGCGCCGGCCTATGAACGGCCCTGGGTGCCGACGCCGAAGCCGACGCCACTCGCGGACCTGCCCAGCGAGCATATCGACATCGCCGGCGACCTGAAGCGGCTGCTCGGCACGCCCGACCTCGCTTCGCGCCGTTGGGTGTGGGAGCAGTATGACCATATGGTCGGCGCCGATACGGTGCAGAGGCCGGGCGGTGACGCCGCGGTGGTGCGCGTGCACGGCACCGAAAAGGCGCTCGCCATAACCACCGACTGCACGCCGCGTTATTGCTATGCCGACCCGGTCGAAGGCGGAAAGCAGGCGATCGCCGAAGCATGGCGCAACCTGACCGCGACCGGTGCGCGGCCGCTCGCCGCCACCGACTGCATGAACTTCGCCAACCCGCAACGGCCCGAGATCATGGGACAATTCGTCGGCTGCATCGAAGGCATGGCGGAAGCCTGCACCCAGCTCGACATGCCGATCGTCTCGGGCAACGTCTCGCTCTACAACGAAAGCAAGGCGACCGGCGGGGGCTCGGCGATCCTGCCGACGCCGGCGATCGGCGCGGTCGGCCTGATCGACGATTGGACCAAGTCGATGTCCGTCGGCTTCAAGGGCGTCGGCGACGTGATTCTGCTGGTCGGCGAGCGCACCGGCCATCTCGGCCAGTCGCTGTGGATGCGCGAACTGCACGGCCGCGAAGACGGGCCGCCGCCGCCGGTCAATTTGGACGCCGAGCGTCAAACCGGCGACTTCATCCGCGCGGCGATCGAGCATGGCCATGTCTCTGCCTGCCACGACGTGTCGGACGGCGGCGTTGCGGTGGCGCTCGCCGAAATGGCGCTGGCGAGCGGCATCGGCTTCATGGTCGACAAGCCCCAGCCGTTCGGCTGCGCGCGCAGCTTCTTCGGTGAGGATCAGGGACTTTACGTCGTGACCGTGCCCGATATGGCATTGGTAGAGTTCCTCGACACGGCGCTGGTCGCCGGCGTGAATGTCGAGCCGCTCGGCCGCACGATCCGCAACCGCATTATCTTCGAGCGCCCCGACCGCGATTGCGTCGTGACGCTCGACGAGCTGCGGGAAGCCCACGAAGGATTCTTCCCGAAACTGATGGGCGCGGACGCCGCGCTCGCCTGAGATGGCCGCCGGCTATTCGGGAACGCCGCTCGCGAAAAAGCTGTCGCTGAAGGACGGCATGCGCGTGTGGCGGCTTGGCATGCCGGATAGTGTCGCGAACGAGATCGGTGACGCGGGATTCGTTCTGGAACTGCTCGACCGGCCGCAAGTCAACCTCGACTGCGCGCACATTTCGTGACCGAACGCGCCGAGCTGGAGCGTCAGCTTGCAGCGTTGAAACCGGCGCTCGCGCCCGGCGGCTTCGTCTGGGTGTCGTGGCCCAAAAAGGCAGCGCAAGTCCCGACCGACATTACGGAGGATACGATCCGCGCCGTATGCCTGCCGATGGGCCTGGTCGACGTGAAGGTCTGTGCCGTCGACGCAACCTGGTCGGGATTGAAGCTAATGGTCCGGCGCACCTGAGGCGCGCCGGACCATCAGATCAAGCGAACGTAATGGCGGTCCGATTGCGGCGGCGCGTCGCGAGGCCGAGCATCGTAAAGCCGCCCAGCATCATCGCCCAGCTGGCCGGTTCCGGCACGGCGGCGATGCGCACATTGTCGATCGCCGGGCCGTAGCAGCAGCCGCCCGATGCGTCCGCCGAGAAGCTGATCAGCGCACTCGTATCGCTCGCGGTGAAGCTGTAGCTGACCGTCGCCCACTTCATGTCGGCGCGATTGCTGCTGGCATCGCTGTAAGCGAACTGAAAGGTCTGGCCGCCAGCGGTGAACGTACCGGTGCGGGGCGTCACGCCGCCGTCCGGGTTGCGCGACACGTCGAAGGTGACGGCATAGCTCTGGCCGACGGTCAGGCCGGTGATGGTCTGGCCCAACGTGCCGATCGAATTGCCCGACAGGTCGACGCTGCGCACGCCGTCCGAAGCTTGCCAATAGCTGCCGATATAATCGACAGAACCGGCGAGCACGTCCCAGCCGGTAATGTTCGTCTGGCCCGCATTGACCGTGGTGAAGCTGCCGGGATTGACCCCGTCCTCGAAGCTTCCATTGACGATGGTGGCGGCATGGGCCGCGCACGGCAACGCTGCCGCGCTCAGAAATGCGATCAGCTTACGCATGAAAGTTCCCCCTGAAACAACAACATCGTGGTTGATAGGCCATTAATCCTGTAACGGCTAGACTCCGTTTTGAGCACGTCCCGGAACGATACAGCCCATCTTACTTGCGAGTAAGTCGCAATAGCTGTAGTCCTCATCTCCATGATCGTTTGTAACTGCAATGCGATTCGCGAGCGGCAGGTCCGCGACGCCGCCAGGGCGGGCCATGCCGATCCACTGTCTGCGTACGCATCGCTCGGCCGCCGTCCCCGCTGCGGGCAATGCGTTTCCTATGCGCGGCAGATCATTGAAGAGGAACGCGCTGCCGCCTAGGGTCTCCTGACAGGAGGGCCGGACGATGCAGGGCGATCCCAAGGTCATCGAATATCTGAACGACGCGCTCAAAAATGAGCTGACGGCGATCAACCAATATTTCCTGCACTATCGGCTGCTCGATCACTGGGGCGTGAAGCGCCTCGCCAAATTCGAGTATGAAGAATCGATCGACGAGATGAAGCATGCCGACTGGCTGGCGGAGCGCGTCCTGTTCCTCGAAGGCCTGCCCAATTTCCAGATGCTTGGCCGGCTGCGGATCGGCGAGACGGTCGAGGAGGTCCTCAAATCCGACCTTGAGCTGGAGAAGGAAGCGATTCCACTGCTGCGCGACGCTATCCAGCACTGCGAATCGGTGCGGGACTACATCACTCGCGATCTGCTGAAGCGCATCCTCGAGAACGAGGAAGAGCATGTCGATACGCTCGAGCGACTGTTCGACCAGATCAAGCTGATGGGACTGCAGAATTTCGTCCAGCTTCAGTCGAAGCCGGCGGAGGAATAGCGCCTAGCCGAAGATCGCGCGGCGGCCAAAACCGCCCGGGCGGCGCTCCATCAGCGGGTTCGTCTCGCGGTCGAACATCTGCAGCGTGTCTTCGAACATCGGCCGCAGCTTGACGACTTGCGGGATGAGTTCGTCCGGCGTGGTGTGCAGCTCGACGCAGCGCCGCGCAACGACCTCGATTTCCTCTGCGATCACCGCCAGCAGCTCGGCGCCGAACTGCCGGGCCTCGCCCTTCAGCGTGTGTGCGGGACGGACCAGGGCTGCCGAGCTTTTGTTCCGCATTGCCTCCTCGATCGCGTCAAGGGACTTGGCCCCGTCCTCCTTGAAATAACCAAGGATGCGGAGGAAGTCCGAGCCCAGCTCGGCGCGCGCCTGATTGAAGGCGTTCCAGTCGATCAGCGGAGAGGCGTTCCCGGACATGCCCTCCTGATTAGACGGGATCGGTAAACAGTCGGTTGCCGATCATTTCGCCTTCGACTGATCGAACGGATTTTTTGGCGCGCGCATCGTCAGCCGCACCGGCACTGCGCCAAATCCGAGATCGCGGCGGAGCCCGTTGATCAAATAGCGGCGATAGCTTTCGGGCAAGAGGTCGACGCGGGTGCCGAACAGCACGAAGCTGGGCGGGCGCGTTTTCACCTGCGTCACGTAGCGCGGCTTGATCCGCTTGCCGCCGGGCGCGGGCGGCGGATTCTTCTCGATCGCCGCTTCGAACCAGCGGTTGAGCTCGCCGGTCGGCACGCGGCGGGACCAGGCCTCACGCGTCTCGAACGCCACCTTCAGCAGCGTGTCGATACCCTTGCCGGTCGCCGCCGAGACGGTGAGGACCGGCAAGCCTTTGACCTGGCTCAGCCCTTCTTCGAGCGCGGCCTTCACCCCGTTGAACAGGGCGGAAGCGTTTTCCGCCACGTCCCATTTGTTGAGCGCGATGACGAGCGCACGGCCTTCCTGCAGCACGGCGTCTGCGATGCGGAGGTCTTGCGCTTCCAGCCCTCGCGTCGCGTCGAGGAGGAGGACGACGACCTCGGCGAAATCGACTGCGCGCTGGGCGTCCATCACCGACAGCCGCTCCAATTTGTCGACGACATTGGCGCGCTTGCGCATCCCGGCGGTGTCGATCAGGCGGATCGGGCGGCCTTCCCACTCCATGTCGATCGCGATCGAGTCGCGGGTGATGCCGGCCTCGGGCCCTGTAATCATCCGATCCTGGCCCAAGATCTTGTTGACCAGAGTCGACTTGCCGGCGTTCGGCCGGCCGACGATCGCGAGCTTCAGGGGCGCCGCGGGATCGTCCTCGTCCTCCGCCTCCTCTGCTTCTTCCTCGCGGTCGATATAGGGCAGGATCGCCTCGAACAGGTCGGCGACGCCTTCGCCGTGCTCGGCCGAAATCTGGACCGGATCGCCGAAGCCGAGCGCCAGCGCCTCGAGCGCGCCCTGCTCGCCGGCGCGTCCTTCGGCCTTGTTGACGGCGAGGACGATCGGCGTGTCCTCGGCGCGGAGCCAGCGGGCGATCTCCTCGTCCAGCGGAACGACGCCGGCGCGGGCATCGATGAGGAACAGGGCGACGTCCGCCTCGCGCACCGCCGCCTCGGTCTGCGCGCGCATGCGGCCGGGGAGCGTCTGCGGGTCTTCGTCCTCGAAACCGGCTGTGTCGATGACGCGGAAATCGAGCCCGATCAGATGCGCGTCCCCCTCGCGCCGGTCGCGGGTGACGCCGGGCCGGTCGTCGACCAGCGCCAGCCTCTTGCCGACAAGCCGGTTGAACAGCGTCGACTTGCCGACATTGGGCCGGCCGACGATCGCGACGGTGGGAAGAGGACGGGGCATGGGGCGCCCCCGTTAACGCGTGCGGGCGCGGAAAGTTAGGGAAAAGTGAGGCCGGCGCGGCAGCGAAGTTGAGGAACGGCGCGCGGCGAAGTTGAGGAAATTGAGTTGGTGAAAAGATGCGCGGCGGCGGGACGGCGGCCACGAAACGTCACCAAAGATCACGAAATTCGCTCATGGCATAAGCGGACTTCGCGCTTGGCGCTGCGGATGGAGTCGACGATTGCAAAGAACCGGGACGGAGTGTGGCACGACGGCGGGGGTGTAGGACAGGGCTTTCGAGCTTAGCGCCTTGGCTCAATCGGCCGATCGTCGAACAGGAACAGGGCGACTCCGGCCGCGGCCAAGGCCCCGAAAAGCTGGGCGATTATGAACGCCGGCGCATCGCGCGGCGCAATGCCGGCGAAGCTGTTGGTGAGGCTCCTCGCGAGCGTGATCGCCGGGTTCGCGAAGCTGGTCGACGAGGTGAACCAATAAGCGGCGACGATATAGAGCGCGACGCTGGCCGGCACCCATTGCGGCCGATGGCGGACGGTGCCGAGAATCGTGAGCAGCAGCCCGAAGGTCGCGACCGCCTCGCCGCACCATTGGCCGAGCCCGGTCCGCCCTTTCACCGAAAGCTGCAGCGTGGGCAGACCGAACATCACATGCGCCGCCCAGGCGCCGAGGATGCCGAAAGCAAGCTGGACCACGGCATAAGCCGCCGTCTCGCGCCACGGCAGCTCTCGCCGGATCGCCGAGACCATGCTGACCGCCGGATTCATATGCGCGCCCGAAATCGGCCCGAGCATGGTGATGAGCACGAACAACATTGCGCCGGTCGCCAGCGTGTTGCCGAGCAGCGCGATCGCGTCGTTCCCCTGCGACAGGTTCTCGGCCATGATACCGGAACCGATCACGGTCGCGAACAGGAAGAAGCAGCCGATGGCTTCGGCCGCGAGCCTGCGCCCGAGCGCCGGCGCGTCAGCGCCCATCGGTCGCGCCTTCGATCCTGCCGATTTCCTTGAGCCGGTGCTGAAGACCGAGCGGCTCGATGCTGTCGGTAGGCAAGGCGAGGAAAAGGTCGATCCGATTCTTGAGCAGCCGATAGGCTTCGGCAAAGGCGAGATTCCTTTCCGCCTCGTTCCCCTCCACCGCGGCCGGATCGGGAATGCCCCAATGCGCCGTCACTGGCTTGCCCGGCCAGATCGGACAGACCTCGCCCGCGGCGTCGTCGCAGACCGTGAAGATGAAATCGAGTTCGGGCGCATCCGGCCCCGCAAACTCGTCCCAGCTCTTGGAGCGGAAACCGCTCGTGTCGTAGCCGAGGCCGCCGAGCAGCGCGATCGAACCGGGGTTCACCTGGCCTTTCGGAAAGCTGCCGGCGCTAAAGGCGCGAAACCGCCCCTGCCCTTCCCTGTTGAGAATTGCTTCCGCCAGGATGGAGCGCGCCGAGTTGCCGGTGCAGAGGAACAGGACATTGTAGATGCGCGCGCTCATGCCGCCTCAGCAGCTCGCCGCAGCCAGCGTGGCCGGCGCGCAGGAGGCCCCGCCGCAGCAATTCTCCATCAGATACGCGACGAGCGCGTTCATTGCGGCGTAGTTCGCGCGGTAGATGATCGAGCGGTGCTGCCGCTCTTGCTCGATCAACCCGGCCTTGCCGAGCTGGGCGAGGTGGAATGAAAGCGACGAGTTCGGCACGTCGAGCTCCGCCGCGATCCGGCCGGCAGCCATGCCGTCGGGGCCCGCCTGAACGAGCAGCCTGAACAGCGCCAACCGATGCTCCTGCGCCAGCGCTCCGAGGGCGGCGATTGCTTCAGCCGGCTGCATTTGAGTCTCCCATTTCGATGATTATCGAAATGACATGAGCCGGCCTGTGACGCAAGTGCCATTTCGGCACCTGTCGAAATGATCGCCGGGCAACACCTCTCCCATAGGGAGAGGTCGAGACGCGCGGTCGCGCGTCAGGGTGAGGGGATCGGGGGCGGAACGTCAAACCTCCGATCCCCTCACCCCGCTCGCGCTTTGCGCGAGTCGCCCTCTCCCTGTGGGAGAGGGGCATCATTCTCCGTCCTTAAAACGGAACGGAAAACGAACTCGTTCGCTGGCCTGGCGAAGGGATTTTTGATGGCCAAGCGCGATATCATCGTCATTGGCGGCTCTGCCGGGAGCGGCGGCGTGCTGCAGCAGATCATGGCGGATCTGCCCGGCGACATGCCGGCGAGCCTGTTCGTCGCGACGCATGTCCCTTCGCAATCCAGCGGCTATCTCGCCGACATGCTGGACCGTGCCGGGCCGCTGCCGGTGCGGCAGGCGATTGACGGGCAGCCGATCGAGCGCGGCCATGTCTATGTCGCGGTCCCCGACCGTCACCTGCTGCTGGACGATGGCACAATCCGGCTGGGCAATGGCCCGCGCGAGAACATGACCCGGCCCGCGATCGATCCGCTGTTCCGGTCCGCCGCGCTTTCCTATGGCGCGCGCGCCGTGGGCGTCGTGCTGAGCGGCATGTTGAACGACGGCGCATCGGGGCTGTGGGCGATCAAATCGTGCGGCGGCACCGCTGTCGTCCAGCACCCGATCGACGCGCGTGCGGACCAGATGCCGCTCGCCGCGCTGGAGGCGGTCTCGGTGGACGAAGTGGGAAGCGCCGACGATATCGGCCAGATCTTGACGCGGATCGCGGCGAGCGAGGCCGGCGAAGACCGGCCGCCGCCGGAAGGCCTGCAATTGGAGGTCGAGATCGCTGCGGGCCGGCGGCTGGGCGCGGACACGCTCCGGCGCATCGCCGATCCGAGCGCCCTTTCCTGCCCCAATTGCCAAGGAGTGCTTTCCGAGATTCGGAACGGCAAGCCGCTGCGCTATCGCTGCCAGACCGGCCATGCCGTCACCGCCGAACGGCTCGTCGCGGCGAATGACGAAGTGAGCCAGGCCATGCGGATCGCGCTGCGTGTCATGGAGGAGCGTGTGACGCTGGTGACGCGCATGGCCCAGGACGCGCGCCAGACCGGCAGAGAGGCCGTCGCCGAACTCTACGAAGCGCGGGCCGAGGAATATACGAATTACGCCCAGGTGCTGCGGACAGCGGCGGTCCGCTCGCTGCAAATGAGCCATCAGGTCGGCGACGAGAATATGTAAACGCAGCCGTGGTTCGGCGCGCCAAGTGGCGCTAGAACGGACTATCGAAACGGAAGAACCAGTGGCCAGAAACGGACAATCAGACAAGCCGGCGAAGCGCCGGAAGGACGAGCAGCCAACCGAGCCGATCGCCGTTGTCGGCGTGGGCGTGGGATCGGCCTCGCTGCGCTCGCTGGAGGAGTTGTTTGCCGGCGTGGATGGCCTGGGTGCCGCCTATGTGATCGCCATTCGTCAGCAGGACGGCCCGACGGTCGAGACCATCATCGGCGCGCTGCAGCGGCACACGAAGCTGCCGATCAAGGTGGCGAGCGATGGCGAGAAATTGGAGCCGGGCCATGTCTATGTCGGCGGCCGCGACGACCTGATCACCATCACCGACGGGCATATCCGCACGCGCGTGGCGGAGCAGCCGATCGGCCATCGCGGCACGGTCGACACGATGCTGATGTCGATTGCCGAACATGCCCAGGACCGGGCCGTGGCCGTCATCCTGACCGGCCTGGGATCGGAAGGCACGGCGGGCGTGACCGCGACCAAGAATTTCGGCGGACTTTCGATCGCCGAATCGGTGAATGGCGAGGCGGAAGCCGCGGCGCAGGGCGCAGCCACCCCGGCGGGTATCGTCGACCTGCTGCTGCCGATCGAGCAGATCCCGGCGCAGATCGCGCTTTACATCCGGGGCCTGGAGACCATCGGCACGTCGGACGCCGGCGCCGACGTTCCCGAGGCTGTCGCCGGCCAGTTGACGCAGATCGCGAACATATTGCGCAACGTCACCGGCAACGACTTCCACGGGTACAAGACCAACACCTTCCTGCGCCGGGTGCAGCGGCGGATGCAGGTGGTGCAGGTCGCGACGATCGAAGCCTATATCGGCCAGCTCAAGAAGGACCGCGAGGAGGTGCAGCACCTCTTCCAGGACCTGCTGATCGGCGTCACGCAATTCTTCCGCGATCCCGCCGAGTTCGAGGCGCTGCAGCGCGAATTGCCGAAGCTGTTCGAAGCCAAGGGCAATGACGATCAATTCCGGGTCTGGGTGCTCGGCTGCGCGACGGGCGAGGAAGCCTATTCGATCGCGATCCTGCTGGCCGAATATATCGGCACGCTGGACAATCCGCCGCACGTCCAGATTTTCGCGACCGATCTCGACGCGCGGGCGCTCGGCGCCGCGCGTGCGGGCCGCTATGCCAGCACGATCGCCGAGCATGTCAGCCCCGAGCGGCTGGCACGCTGGTTCATCAAGGAAGGCGACACCTATTGCGTGGTCAAGGAACTGCGCGAGATGTGCATTTTCTCGCCGCACAACCTGATCAAGGACGCGCCGTTTTCACGGATCGACCTGCTTTCGTGCCGCAACCTGCTGATCTATCTGAACTCCGAGCTGCAGGACCGGGTGATCCCGATCTTCCATTTCTCGCTGCGGCCCGGCGGCATCCTATTCCTGGGCTCGTCCGAGAACGTGACGCGGCACCAGAAATTGTTCGCGCCGGTCGATCGCCGGAACCGGCTGTTCCGGCGCGTCGAGACGGCGATCCGAGTGTTGCCCGAATTCCCGCTATCGGCGCGGGCTGGCAGGCGCGACATCATCGCGGACAAGGCGCCGACGCCGCTGCGGCCGGCCGGACTGGCGCACGGCATCGGGCGCCGCGCGGCGCAAGTCGCGGAACGCTATGCGCCGGCCTATGTCGTCATCGACCGCGACCAGGAAGTGCTGCACTTTTCCGGGCGGACGGGCGGCTATCTGGAGCCCGCGACCGGGGCGGCGACGCTCAACCTGCTGAACCTGGTTCACCGCGACCTGCGGCTCGACCTGCGCAGCGCCATCCACCGCGCCGGCGAGGAAATGCGCCGCATCGAAACCCCGCCGGTGCCGATGCGCGACAATGGCGACAGCGCGCTCGTCAAGATGATCGTCGAGCCGATCGTCGAGAATGGCGACCTGACCGCGATCATGGTCGTGTTCCAGAACGCCGGCCCGTTGCCCGAATCGCCGGCGACGATGGGCGGCCAGAGCGACGAGCATGTCGAGCGGCTGGAAGCCGAGCTGAGGCTGACCAAGGAACGGCTGCAGGCGACGATCGAGGAGCTGGAATCGACCAACGAGGAGCTGAAAAGCTCGAACGAAGAATATCAGTCGATCAACGAGGAGCTGCAGTCCGCCAACGAGGAGCTGGAGACGTCGAAGGAAGAGCTGCAATCGGTCAACGAGGAGCTGCAGACGGTGAATGCCGAGCTGGGGCACCGCGTCGCCGACCTGGCCCGCGCCAACAGCGACCTTAAGAACCTGCTGGAATCGACGCAGATCGCGACGATCTTCCTCGACAACGAGCTGCGGGTGCGCAGCTTCACCCCGGCGGCGACCGACGTGTTTCACCTGCTCGACACCGATGTCGGCCGGCCGATCGAGCATCTCGGTTCGCGCGTGCCCTACCCCGAGCTGAGCGAGGACGTGCGCAAGGTGCTGACCAAGCTCGGCACGGTCGAACGCGAAGTCACTTCGCGCGAGGGCGGCCATTATATCGCCCGCGTCCACCCCTATCGCAGCGTCGACAATTTCATCGCGGGCGCGGTGCTGACCTTCCTGGACGTGACCGGCACGGTGAGGGCGGAATCGGCGCTGCGCGAAAGCGAGGCGCGGCTGCGCGTGCTGCTCGCCGAGCTGCAGCACCGGGTCCGCAACACGCTGGCAGTGGTAAAGTCGATCACCAACCGGACTGCGGAAAGCTCGGCGACGGTCGTGGACATGGCGGAGCATCTGATCGGGCGGCTGGACGCCTTTGCCCGCGTGCAGGCGGCCGTGACCCGCGCGCCCGAGGCGAGCATCAGCCTGTCCAGCCTGATCGAGGACGAAATGCTGGCGGACGCGATGAAGCAGGGCGAGCAATTCTCGATCGACGGCCCGCCCGTCGAGCTGACGCACAAGGCAGCGGAATCGCTGAGCCTCGCCTTTCACGAGCTGGCCACCAACGCAGTGAAGCATGGCGGACTGAAATCGAACGGCCGCGGGGTGGACGTTTCGTGGCGCCTCGACGGCGAGAAGGGCGACCGGCTGCACCTCGTCTGGCAGGAGCATGGCGGCAACGGGTCGGCGACCCGGCCGGAGCGGGAAGGCTTTGGCATGGAGCTGCTGACGCGGCTGCTGCCTTACGAGCTCGACGCCCGATCGGTGATCGAGTTCGAGCCGGAAGGGCTGCGGTTCTCGCTGGAAATGCCGGTCGGCGGCTAGGCCCCTAGAACGCCTTCAGCGAGTCCAGCAGCATCGGCCTCACCCGCGTGATTTCCTCGCGGTGGGTGGCGGAGAGTTGCGCGAGGATGTCGCGGGCCTTTGGAGTGAGCGCGAGAATGGACTGGCGGCCGTCGCCGGGGGAGGTTTGGCGGACGACCAGCTCGAGCGCTTCCAGCCGGTCGATCAGGCCCGAGGCGCTGTGCGGCTTGATCACCAGCCGCTCTGCGACATAACCGATCGTGACCGGCGCATCGCCGGCGCCGCGAATGGCGAGCAGCGCCTGGTGCTGCTGCGGCTTCAGCCCATGCTCGGCCGCGCGTTGCTCGCTGAATGCCTGAAACGCGCGGATCAGATGGCGGAACTTCGCCAGCGCAGCATAATCCTGATCCTTTAGTTCCCTGTTGCCCTTCATTCCCGCCCTGTCCGGTATGGAGTTGTTCGCGCAACGGCATACCGCGACGCCGTTTCGAATAACGCACGAGCTTCTTCTACATCTCCAAGCCGATGACAAAATCGTGCGGGTTGGCGGGCCAGGCACAAGAAAAGGGCCGGAGAGTCGCGCTCTCCGGCCCTTTTCTTTGTGCTTCGGAACAGGGCGCGGAGTGAATCCGCGCCGTCGGTCCTCGCGGAGCGAGGCCGGCCGTTCTGATTTCGTCTCCGGCGCAGCGCTGCTGCGCTGCGCCGGTGCGAAATCAGAAATCCATTCCGCCCATTCCGCCCATGCCGCCGCCGGGCATGCCGGCCGGAGCCTTGTCGTCCTGCGGCAGCTCTGCAATGGTCGCCTCGGTGGTGATCAGGAGACCAGCCACCGACGCGGCGTCCTGCAGCGCGGTGCGGACGACCTTGGTCGGGTCGATCACGCCAGCCTGGACCAGGTTCTCATACTGCTCGGTCTGAGCGTTGAAGCCCTGGGTCTCGTCGCCTTCGCGGAGCAGGTTGCCGGACACGACGGCGCCGTCGACGCCCGCGTTCTGCGCGATCTGCTTGACCGGCGCCGTGATCGCCTTGCGGACGATGTCCACGCCGCGAGTCTGGTCGTCGTTCTGACCGGTCACGCCTTCGAGCGCCTTGGTGGCGTAGAGGAGCGCGGTGCCGCCGCCGGGGACGATGCCCTCTTCGACGGCCGCGCGGGTCGCGTGCAGCGCATCGTCGACACGGTCCTTGCGCTCCTTGACCTCGACCTCGGACGCGCCGCCGACCTTGATCACGGCCACGCCGCCAGCGAGCTTGGCGAGACGCTCCTGGAGCTTCTCACGGTCGTAGTCGCTGGTGGTGTTCTCGATCTGCTGACGGATGGCTTCGGTGCGGCCCTTGATGGCATCCGCCTCGCCGGCGCCGTCGACGATCGTGGTGTTGTCCTTGTCGATGGTGACGCGCTTGGCCTGGCCGAGCATACCGAGCGTGACGCTCTCAAGCTTGATGCCCAGGTCTTCCGAGATCATCTCGCCCTTGGTCAGGATCGCGATGTCTTCGAGCATCGCCTTGCGGCGATCGCCGAAGCCCGGCGCCTTGACCGCCGCGACCTTCAGGCCGCCGCGCAGCTTGTTGACGACCAGGGTCGCCAGCGCCTCCCCTTCGATGTCCTCGGCGATGATGAGGAGCGGACGGCCGCTCTGCACCACGGCCTCGAGAATCGGCAGCATCGCCTGCAGGTTCGAGAGCTTCTTCTCGTGGATCAGGATGTACGGGTCGTTGAGCTCGACCTGCATCTTTTCCGGATTGGTGATGAAGTAGGGCGAGAGGTAGCCGCGATCGAACTGCATGCCTTCGACGACGTCGAGCTCGAATTCGAGACCCTTCGCCTCTTCGACGGTGATCACGCCTTCCTTGCCGACCTTTTCCATCGCTTCGGCGATCTTCTCGCCGACTTCACGGTCGCCATTGGCCGAGATGATGCCGACCTGGGCGATTTCCTGGCTGCCCGCGACGGGCTTGGAGCGCGCCTGCAGGTCCGCGACGACCTTCGCAACGGCGAGATCGATGCCGCGCTTGAGGTCCATCGGGTTCATGCCGGCCGCGACCGACTTCATGCCTTCGCGCACGATCGCCTGGGCGAGCACGGTCGCCGTGGTGGTGCCGTCGCCGGCCAGGTCGTTCGTCTTCGACGCGACCTCGCGCAGCATCTGCGCGCCCATGTTCTCGAACTTGTCCTTGAGCTCGATTTCCTTGGCGACGGTCACGCCGTCCTTGGTGATGCGGGGAGCGCCGAAGCTCTTGTCGATGACGACGTTGCGGCCCTTGGGGCCCAGGGTCACCTTCACCGCGTCGGCGAGGATGTCCACGCCGCGGAGGATGCGCTCGCGAGCGTCGCGCGCAAAACGGACGTCTTTAGCTGCCATGTGTCAGTTCCTTTTTCTGAAATTCGTTGAGGGCTCAGCCGACAATCCCGAGGATGTCGCTTTCCTTCATGATGATCAGGTCTTCGCCGTTAACCTTGACCTCGGTGCCCGACCATTTGCCGAACAGGATGCGGTCGCCGGCCTTCACGTCCAGCGGGGTGACCTTGCCGTCTTCCGACTTGGCGCCGGCGCCGGCGGCGACGACTTCGCCTTCCTGCGGCTTTTCCTTGGCGGTGTCGGGGATGATGATGCCGCCGGCCGTCTTTTCTTCGGCTTCGACGCGGCGAACGAGCACGCGGTCGTGCAGAGGACGAAAGTTCATAGGTTGAATCCCTCCGATTGATATTGTTGGCACTCAGCAAGAGCGAGTGCCAGCGCGGCGGATATGTGCCCGCGTTCATGAGTCGTCAAGGCAGGGCGGGCGGCAATTTTCGCCTAGATCAGCTTGAGCGCGCGGGCGCGGACGACGGCCTCGGTGCGATTGGCGGCCCCCAGCGCGGCGAAGGCGGCGGCAGCGTGGGTCTTGACCGTCGACGGCGACAGATCGAGCGCGCGGGCGATCGTCTTGTTCGACTCGCCAGCCGCCATGCGTTCGAGGATTTCCGCCTGACGTCCGGTCAGCCGCGCAGTGGGAACAGCGACAGTCGAGGCGGAATGGGTGCGGCCGCCGATCAGGCCGAGCAGGCGCGGCGGCAGATAGCGCTCGCCGGCCAGCACCAGGCGGATCGCGGCCTCGATGACTTCCGCCTTCGCCGTCTTCGGCACGAAGCCGGCGATGCCGAGATCGAACAGCGCGAGCAGCAAGGCGTCGTCTTCATTGCCGGTGACGACCAGAACGGGCGTGTCCGGCGCAAGCGCGCGCAAGCGGCGGACGCCCTCCAGCGGATCGGCGCCAGGCATCGTGAGGTCGCTGAGGATCAGGTCGCGCGGCTCGGCCGCCGCCGCCGCCCAGGCGGAGGGAAAGTCCGGTGCGAGCGTCACCGCGGCGTCCGGCCAGCTAAGGCCGACCGCGCCGGCCAGGGCGTCGCGCATCAGCGCGTGGTCGTCGCAAATCAGGCAGTTGCGCACGTGAGAGAGGTTCCGCTCAAGCGGCGGGAAGTTCAAGCCAGAAGGCGCTGCCCTTTTCCCATTTCGGGTCGAGCCCGGCCTCGCCGCCCATCAGCTTCGCCATTCGCCTGACGGACGCGAGCCCCAAGCCGAAGCCGCCGCGAATATGGTCGCCATGATCCGAGCCTTGCACGAACTCGTCAAACAGCATCGACCGGTCTCCCTCGGGGATGCCGCGGCCGTCGTCGACGACCCAGAGCCGCACGCGCTCTCCCCGCCGCCGCGCGCCGACCAACACGCGCCGTCCGCCCGAATGACGGATCGCGTTGGCGACGAGGTTTTCGAGCGCACGCTCGGCAAGCGCCGGATCGGCCATCAGCCGGAAGCCGGCCGGACTGGCCCTGAGGTCGATGCCGTCCAGGCGGGCGGCGGGCTCGCTCCGCTCGACGACCCGGGCGATCAGGCCGGCGGCTGACACCGGCTCAATCGAGGGGACGATTTCCTGCCGCTCGAGCCGCAAATGATCGAGCGTGCCAGTCAGCAATTGCTCCATCGCGTCGAAAGCACGATCGAGGTGGCCGATCGCAGCCTGGCGGCGCGGCTCGTCGGGCGCCCGCATTGTCTGAGCGAAGAACAGGCGCGCCGCCTGAAGCGGCTGCTGCAAGTCGTGCGATGCCGCGGCGAGAAAGCGCGTGCGCGCGTCGCGGGCCTGCTCGGCCTCCCGCCGCGCGTCCCGCTCGCGACCAAGTGAGCGCTGGGCGACGCCGCGCAGCACCAGAAACGAATAGAGGTTGGCCAGGGAAAACAGGATGACCGGGACGCTGTATTCGTCGCGGTGAACGAGGAAATAGACGACGGTCGAGACCGGCAGCCCCAGCAGCGTGGCGCGGCGGAACGGCCCGGCGTCGATCGGGCGGATCGTGACCAAAGTGGTGTGCGCAACCGTCGCGGCGGTGAAGAAGACGGCGAGCATCCGCTGGTCCTCGGTCGCGAACGGCATCGCCAGCCAGAAGAACAGCGAAGACAGCGCGGTCCCGGTCCAGAAGATCGCGGTATCCTGCGCAACCATCCGCGCGCGATCCGCCGCCGTCGACAGCAGACGCCAGAAAAGGACGGCAGCCCACACGGCGGCGAAGGCGATCGTCAGGCTGCCCATCACCAGCGCGTTAAGCCGCGGTAGGAGCGCGACGACCCGGATGAAGTAGAAATTGACGAACACGAACAGGACGAGCGCGATCGCCTGCGTCGGCACATCCCTCGCGCTCGCCCTGTCGCTCATGGCGCCATGATGCGCTCTCAGCCCCTGCCCGCCAAGCGACTAGGCCATCCGGCTCGCCCGTCCGGCCGATGGGAGCGGACCCTACACGGACGTTACAACCGCGACGCTCAACAGGGAGGTGTATCATGCGTTTCAGCTGGCTTCTGGCTTCGGCCTGGCTCGCGGCTGCTCCGGCCATGGGAGCGCCGAGCTTCGTGGCGTCGAACGGCACGCCGAGCTTCAGCGCCGCGCAGTGCAGCGACAAGCAGGACGGGGATCAGCCCGTCACGAGCGTGATCGGATGCAGCCGCGACGATGTCGGGTCGGTCGCCGGCACGTCTATCGCCAGCTTCGGCCATCTGGGCGCATTCGCCCAATCGTCCTCGCACACGGGCAACAGCCTGGGCACAGGCATCGGCAGCGAGGCGCGGTTCCAGGACACGGTGATCTTCACATCGACCAATCCCAACGCGACCACGGCCGACGTGTCCGCCAACCTGTTGCTGCACGGGATCATGGATTTCCATGTGGACCAGGGCGCGGCCGGCGATTCCGTGGAAGGCGCAGTGACGCTCAACCAGGCGTTCTTTTTCTTCCGCTTCTTCAACAACAGCCTGGATGGCTTCTCGGTCGAGCAGAACCCGTTTGCCGTGAACGGCACGCTGGGGCCGACCACGAACGCCGTGCTGACGACGCCGCTCGTCACGGTGGCGCTGAACACGCCGATCATCCTGCAGCTTCGCCTGCAATCGAGCGCCAGCACCGGCGGCATGGCAGTCGCGGCCACGGATTTCGGCGGCAGCTTCAAGTTCGTGACCGGCAGCGACGCCTTCAACCTGCCCGACGGCGTGACCGTCAACGCCGGCACCTGGCTGGTCGACAACCGCTTCATCGATCCGCTCGCGGCGGTGCCCGAGCCGGCAAGCTGGGCGCTGATGATCGCCGGGTTCGGCTTGGTGGGCAGCGCCGCGCGACGCCGAAAGCTGCTGCTTGCCTGACCGAGCAGCGCAGGCGCGTGTCCTATATGGGGACACGCGCCTGGGGGCCGGTTGCAAACATGGTTAATAAGGATAGCCTTCCCCGCGCCGACTCGCGGTGAGTCCTGAAGTCGGCGACAAAGGGGGGGCTCTGATGAAAGCCATCAAACATGCCGCGGCCATGCTCGCGGTGATCGTCCCGTCTGTAGCGCAAGCGTCTCCGATCAGCGGTTCCGGCAGTCTCGCCGGCGCCAACCCGATCTATCTCCCGGCAAGCAATCTCACAGGCGCGGGGCCGGTCGCGATCGGCGGCGGGGTGAGCTGGAGCTCGAACCAGTCCAATAGTCTGTTCGGATGGACCGGCGGCTATGTGACGGGCAATGCGACGATTGCCCCAGGCTCCCCGCCGATCATCGAGGTGAACGCGGCTTATGACGTGGCGTCGAACGGCTATGCGACGATGACGATCAGCTTTGCGGCACCGACCTCCGGTTTCCTTGCAGAGCTGTTCTGGACGGACAACGAGTTCACTGCGGCAAACTCCGCAAACATCGCCATTTACGACAGCAGCAACGCGCTGCTGGAGTTCACTTACCTGAACAACAACGGCAACAGCATCGGCCTGCCGAGCAACTATTACGGGTTTTCCCGCCCGACGGCCGATATCGCCTATGTGCGCCTGAGCAACAGTCACGTCGGCGCGCGCAACCTGTCCTATGTCGGACCCACCATCGGGGCACCGCCGGGAGTGCCGGAACCGGCGGCGTGGGCGCTGATGATCGCAGGGTTTGGCCTTGCCGGGGCGGCTGCCCGGACGCGGCGGCGGGTATCTTTCGCCTGAACGCTTGAAAAGCGCGCCGCCGCGCTCGATTGTCGCCTGCGACAATAGCGAGGCGGTGCGTCATGCGTTTTCTGGCCGGGTTCTGGCGGCTTCTGGTGGGCATCAAGGACGCGCTCGTCCTGGCCCTTTTGCTGCTGTTCTTCTTCGCACTGCACGCGGCGCTGACGTGGAGTCCGAGCCGGCCGGTCGGCACCGGCGCGCTGGTGCTCGATCTCAACGGCTCGATCGTCGAGCAGCCGGCGGAGCGCGGGCCGTTCGAGTCGTTCACGGCAGGCGGTGCGAACGTGACGCGCGAAGTGGCGCTGCGTGACGTGGTGCGCTCGCTCGACGCGGCGCGCACCGACGGCGACATCAAGGCAGTCGTGCTGGACCTCGACCGTTTCCTCGGCGGCGGGCAAGTCGCGCTGGAGACGGTGGGCGAAGCGCTCGACAAGGTGAAGCGCGCGGGCAAACCGGTCTATGCCTATGCGACCGGCTATACCGACGACGGCTATCTGCTGGCCGCGCATGCGAGCGAAGTGTGGATGAGCCCGATGGGCGGCGTCGCCTTTGCCGGGCCGGGCGGATCGCGCATGTATTACAAGGGGCTGCTCGAGAAATTGGGGGTGACCGCGCACGTGTATCGCGTCGGCGCGTTCAAATCGGCGGTCGAGCCCTATATCCGCGCCGACCAGTCGCCCGAGGCAAGGGCCGCGAACGAGGCGCTGGCCACGGCGCTGTGGCAGGGCTGGCAGCACGATGTCGCGAGCGCGCGGCCCAAGGCGCAGCTTGCGCAGGCGGTCGCCAATCCGGCGGGTGCGGGCAGCCTGAGCCAGGCGGCTCTCGGCTATGGCCTGGTCGACAGGCTGGGCGAGCGTGAGGCGTTCAGCGCGCGCGTGGCCAAGGTCGCGGGCGCGGACAACCGCAGCGGCACGTTCCGCACCGTCAAGCTCGACGACTGGGTTGCGGCGCATCCGATCAAATACAAGGGTGGCAATGTCGGCGTGGTGACCGTCGCCGGCACCATCCAGGACGGCAATGCCGGGCCGGGCGCGGCCGGCGGCGAGACGATCGCGCGGGCGATCCGCAAAGGCCTCGCGCGCGGCGACCTGAAGGCGCTGGTGGTACGGATCGACTCGCCGGGCGGATCGGCGCTGGCGTCCGAGCGCATCCGATCGGCGTTGCTGGAGGCGAAGGCGAAGGGCCTGCCAGTGATCGTGTCGATGGGATCGGTTGCGGCCTCGGGCGGATATTGGGTGGCGACGGCGGGCGATCGCATCTTCGCCGAGCCGACGACGATCACCGGATCGATCGGCGTGTTCGGCGTGCTGCCGACGTTCGAGGGCACGCTCGCCAAGGCGGGGATCACGACCGATGGGGTGAAGACCACGCCCTATTCCGGGCAGCCGGACTTGTTCGGCGGCACCTCGCCGGAGTTCGACAAGTTGGCGCAGACCGGCGTCGAGGACATTTACGGGCGCTTTGTCGGACTGGTCTCGGCCGCCCGGCATTTGCCGCCGGCGCGCGTCGACGAGATCGGCCAGGGCCGGGTCTGGGACGGCGGCAGCGCGCGCCAGCTCGGGCTGGTCGACGCGTTCGGCGGGCTGAACGATGCCGTCGCCGAAGCCGGGCGGCGCGCCAGGATCGACAAGCCGGAGATCGCCTGGCTCGAGAAAGAGCCGGGCTGGTGGGAGCGCTGGGCCGGCGGCTGGGGACGGCCGGACGAAGACGGGTCGGAGCCGGGCGCCGACATGCTGACCATGCTCGCGGCGAAGCAGCAGGCGCTGGCCTGGGATGCGATCGAGGATGCGCGGATGCTGGCGAGCGGTGCGTCGATCCAGGCGCGGTGCCTCGAATGCGGCGCAGCGCTGCCGCCGCGCGCGCAGGGCATGAGCCTTGGGCGCTGGCTGATCGGGCTTTTCGCCCGGTGATCCGTATCCGGGTCGCCGATGCCGACGATGCGGAGGCGATCGCGGCGATCTATGCGCCGCACGTGACGCGCGGCGTCGTCTCGTTCGAGGAAGCCGCGCCGGACGGCGAGGAAATGTGCGCGCGGATCGCGAAGCTTGCCGGGCGGTATCCGTGGCTGGTGGCGGACGAGGACGGCGCGGTGCTGGGCTATGCCTATGCCTGCCAGTTCCGCGACCGTAGCGCCTATCGCTGGGCGGTCGAGACGACGGTGTATGTCGCCGACGGGGCGCAGCGGCGCGGCGTCGGGCAGTTGCTCTACCGCGCGCTGATCGAGGCGCTTCGCAAACAGGGCTTCACCCAGGCGATCGCGGCGATCTCACTGCCCAACGACGCGTCGATCAAGCTGCACGAGCTGGTCGGCTTCAAGCGCGCCGGCGTGTATCGCGAAGTCGGGTGGAAACAGGGCCGGTGGGTGGATGTGGGCCTGTGGCAGCTCCAGCTCGCCGACCCGCCGGCGGGCGCGCCGCCGGAGCCGAAAGCATTCGGGGGATAGCTCCGTTCGAACGCCAACCGATCATCCTCCCCTGAGAGGGGAGGTGGCAGCCCGAAGGGCTGACGGAGGGGTGTCGGCGGTGGAGAATGACTCTCGAATGCTGACACCCCTCCACCACCAGCCTGTGGCTGGCGGTCCCCCTCCCCTTCAAGGGGAGGATGACGTTAGCGCCGGTAGCCAGGCAGCTTGAGGCCGCGCTGGATCGCGAGGGCGCGCAGCGCGAAGCCGGTAATCGCGGCGATCGGGGCGGCGATGCCGGCCCCCAGGCCGAGCGAGATCAGCAGCACGAACAGGCCGGCGGCGAGCGCCGCGGCGGTGACGTAGAGCTCGGGGCGAAGCAGGATCGACGGTTCGCCGGCGAACACGTCGCGGATCATGCCGCCGGCGCTTGCCGTGATCACGCCCATCAGCACCGCGACCACCGGCGGTACGCCGAAAGCGAGCGACTTGGCGGCGCCGAACACCGCATAGGCCGCGAGGCCGACGGCATCGAACCATTCGAGCGCGCGGGCGCTCCACCAGCGCTGCGGCGTGACCCAGATCAGCGCCGCGGTCGCGAGGCAGACCGCGGCGACGCGGCCGTCGCGAACCCAGAAAACGGGCGCGCCGATCAGTAGGTCGCGCACCGTGCCGCCGCCGACGCCGGTGATGACCGCGAAGAACACGAAAGTGACGATGGTCAGCCGCAGCCGCGCCGCTGCCAGCGCACCCGAGGCAGCGAACACGGCGATGCCGAGCAGGTCGATCCAGGGCAGGATGGGCGCGAGCGGGTTCATCGGTCTCCGTCATGCCGGACTTGATCCGGCATCCATCTTTCTTGTCCCGCGCTAGGAAGAAGGTGGACCCCGGATCAAGTCCGGGGTGACGAATTTAAGAGCCGAATTTCTTCACGCATTGATCGAGCACGGTGGTTGGCGGCCCGAGCGTGACGATGCTGGCAAAGGCCTTGGCGCGGGCTTCGTTCGCTTTTGCCTGGTTGAGGCCCCTCGCCTTCAGCGTGGCGCCCATTTTCTGGTCGAGCTTGCGCTGCACCTCGTCATAAGCGCGCATCTTGTCGATGAAGTTGTTTTCCTGAGTGCGAAGCGCGGTGGTCACGAAATCGGCGAGGTCGTGGCAGCCGGCCTCGGCGGTCAGCGGATCGGACGGGAGGGTGACGCTATCGACAGGCCTGGTCGCCGGATAGGCCGAGGCGCACTGGCCGATCAGCGGTTCCCATTTGCCGGACGTCACCTTGTCGCCGAGCTGCGGCATCGCGTTCACCACCGCCGCCGAGCGCGTGCGGTCGAAACTGCCGCCCTCGCCGCCCGCAAGCAGCGCGTAATGGAGGATATGACCCTGCTGCTCGATGGTCAGCTTGGCATCGACGCCGCGCGCCTGCCGGGCCTGGGCCGCCGCGATCACGCCGCAGGTCGCCGCGCGCTGGATCGGATCGTCGGGCAGGGCCGCCTGTTTCTGGCCGCATCCGGCCAGCAGCAGCGGCAACATCATCCACGCGCGCATCGTCTCTCCTCCGTAACGAGAAGGAGACGGATGACGCGCGCGGGGGTTCCCTCGCCCGTCAGTCTTCGACCGGCCAGCTCTCGATGATCTCGACGAAGCGGCTGAGCCAGGCGTTGGTCTGGTGGCCGTCGACGACGCGGTGGTCGATGGTGAGCGAGACGTAGCAGAGCGGGCGGATCTGGATCGTGTCGACGCCGTCGACCTCGCGCACCACCACTCGCTTTTCGAGCTTGCCGACGCCGAGGATCGCCGACTGTGGCTGGTTGATGATGATCGGCGACGCGATCAGCGAGCCGGACACGCCGTGGTTCGAAATGGTGAAAGTGCCGCCGCGCATGTCGGCCGGCACCAGCTTGTTGGCGCGAGCACGGGCGGTGAGGTCGGAGAGCTTCAGCGCCACGCCGAGCAGCGACAGGTCCTGCGCGCGGGCGACGACGGGCACGACGAGGCCCTTTTCGCCGAGCGCGGTGCCGATGCCGACGCTGACGTCGTCATAGATTTCGAGCCGGTCGTCGAACCAGCGGCTGTTGATCGCCGGCGCGGCGCGCATCGCCTGGGCGGAGGCGGCGACCAGATAGGCCGTGAAGGTGAGGTTCGCACCTTGCGCCTCGAACGCCGCCTTGTGCCGGCGGCGGTGCGCCATGATCGCGGAGAAATCGCATTCGAACACGGCGGTCACGTGGGGCGCGACGGTGACCGACTGCAGCATGTTCTGCGCGATCGCGAGGCGCATGCGGTCGTGGGGGATGATGCGGGTTCCGGTGGGCGCGGAAACGCGCGCGACGACATGCGCATCCACATCGGCACGGGTGATGCGGCCGTTGCGGCCGGTGCCTATGATCGCGCTCGGGTCGAGAGCGTTTTGGCTGATCGCTCGACGAACAGCGGGCGAAAGACGATGCTCACGGATCTGGTCCGGAGTTACTCCCCGCTCCGTTCGGCCTGAGCCTGTCGAAGGCCTCCCTTCCTTTTTTGCATCATCCAAAGAAGGCAGGGCTTCGACAAGCTCAGCCCGAACGGAGTTTTTGAACGAATCACCGAGGCGCCCCAGCAGCGCCCTCGGCTCGGCCTCCCCGTCGCTTTCGATCAGTATTTCCAGCAGAACCCCATCGGCGGGCGCGGGCACCTCGGTCGTGACCTTGTCGGTCTCCAGTTCGACCAAAGGCTCGTCGCGGCGAACGGTCTCGCCCACGGCCTTCAGCCAATTGCGGACCACAGCCTTGGTACCCTCCAGCTCGGCGGGCATTATGATGTCGACCGTGCCGCCCATCAGAACCCCACCAGATCGTCGATCTTGGCCCGGATGCGCTCGACCGACGGCACCGCCCAGTCGAGCAGCACCGGATTATGCGGGCTCGGGATGTCGGGCATGGTCAGGCGCGAGACCGGCGCGTCGAGGTCCATGAATGCTTCGTCCGCGACCACAGCGGCGATCTCGGCGCCGAAGCCGGCAGTCTGGATATCCTCATGGACGATCAAGCAGCGGCGGGTGCGGCGGACGGAGTCCAGCACCATGTCGCGGTCCCACGGCATCAGCGTGCGCAGGTCGATCACGTCGGCGGAGAGATGGGCGGCCGCCGCCTCGCAGCGCGGCGTCATCGCGCCCCAGGTGACGATCGTGATGTCATCGCCCTCCGCGACTTTCCGTGCCCGCCCGAACGGCAGCACGAAGGCGTCGCCCGGCCAGGGGCGGCGCGCCCAGGAATCGTCCAGCATCGCCCGATGCTCGAAGAAGATCACCGGGTCGTTGCCGCGCAGCGCCGCGCGGAGCAGGCCGACCGCGTCCTCGGCGTTCGACGGCACCGCGACTTTCCAGCCCGGCTGATGCACGAAGGCGACTTCGTTGGTCTGGCTGTGCCAGGGATCGCCGCATTTGAAGAAGCCGCCGGGCACGCGCAGCACCATCGGCGCGGCGAAGCGGTTGGCGGTGCGCCAGCGCATCGTGCCGCAATCGTTGATCTGCTCGGTCGCGGGCTCGGCATATTTGCGGAACTGGATTTCCGGCACCGGCATCAGCCCGGCGAGCGCCATGCCGACCGCGCGGCCGACAATCCCTTCTTCCGACAGGCTGGTGTCGAACACGCGGGAGGGTCCGAATTTATCCTGCAGGCCCAGCGTGACCGCGTGGACGCCGCCCTTCGGCCCGACATCCTCGCCGAACACCAGCACGCGCGGGTTCGTCTCCAGCTCCTGCTCCAGCGTCCGGCGGATGGCGGCGCCCATGTTGATGCGCTGGCCGTCGGGAGCCGGCGTGTCGACGGACGGAGGCGGCGTGTAGCCGTGGGCCCATTGCCCGCCTTCGCGCTGCAGCTCGCCCTCGAAAAAGACATTACGCGTGACCTGTTCGGGGTCGGAGACCGGCCGCGCCTCGGCCTTTTCGCGCGCGGCTTCGGCGGCTTGCTCCGCCTCGCGCTGGAGCGCGTCCCATTCATCCTCGTCGATCAGCGAGCCGAGCAGATGGGATTTGAGCTTGGGCAGCGGGTCGCGCGCCCATTCGGCCTGGACGACGGCATCGCCCTTGTAGGTCTGGGTGTCCTGGAAGCTGTGGCCCTGCAGCCGCGGCACGGTCAGCCGCAGCAGCACCGGCGCGCGGCGCTCGCGGACGTGCGTCATCGCGCGATCGACCAGCCGCGCCGCCTCGGCGGGCTCAGTGCCGTCGCCAGAGAGGACGGTCAGGTCGGAGAAGCTGGCGAGATTGGCGGCGATGTCGCCGCCCGGCGTCTGGAACGAGGACGGCACCGAGATGCCATAGCCATTGTCCTCGATGAAGAAGAGCATCGGCAGTTGCTGCGTGGTGGCGATCGTAAGCGCGGCCCAGAAGCCGTTGGTCGCGCAACTCGCCTCGCCGCCCAGCACGACCGCGATGGCACTGTCGTAGGCCGGGTCCTTGAGGACGGCGCGGTGATATTCGATCGCCTGCGCCCAGCCGGCGGTCGGCGTATATTGTGCGCCGACGCCGCCGCACATCGGCAGGGCGGAAGCGCCGTGCGGGTTCGGGTAATTGAACACCACGCCGATGTCGCGGCCGTCCGAATAGCCGCCGGCGCGACCCATCGCTGAGCCCAGCGCATCGTCGACCGGCACGCCGAGCGACAGCAGCATCGGCCGCGACCGATAATAGCCGCAGGCGGCATCGGCGGGGTCGGTCAGCTTCAGCCCCAGCAGCACCTGCGCCATGTCGTGCCCGCGCGCCGAGAATTGGTAGAGCACCTTCTTTTCGGGAACGAGCCGCGTCTCTTCCATCTTGTCGAGCGCGCGCGAGAGCTGGACGAGATAGGCGACCCGGCGCCAGTCCCAGCCCGGGTGCGGGGCATTGCCGCGGTGGGCCTCGATCGCCGCATCCGTCGCGGTCATCACATCACGCTCCGCACCGCGCGCACGAATGCTTCGACATTGCCGCGGGTGAGGCCGGCGACATTGATCCGGCCGGAATTCGGCATGTAAATCGCGAACTCCTCGCGCAGCCGGCGCACCTGGTCCGGCGAGAGCGGCAAGGTCGAGAACATGCCGTGCTGGCGGGCGAGCGGCGCGAAAGCCGGGTCGATCATGCCGAGCAGTTCGCGCATGGAAACGATGCGGTCGCGCATCTCGGCGAGCTCGGCGCGCCAGTCGGCGGCGAGCGCCGGATCCTCCAGGATGATGCGGGCGGCGGCGGCGCCGTGATCGGGCGGCATCGACCAGGCGGCACGGGCCAGCGCGAGCACGTTCGAATGTGCGATCCGCGCCGCTTCGCCGGTCGCGGCGACGCCGAACAGCGCGCCGGTGCGCTCGCGGTAGAGGCCGAAATTCTTGTCGCAGGAATAGGCGATCAGCGCGGCCGGCACTTGCTCCAGCACGATGCGAACGCCGGCGGCGTCGGCCTCGAGTCCTTCCGCAAGCCCCTGATAGGCGAGGTCGAGCAAGGGCAGCACGCCACGGCGGCCGAGGATGCGGGCGATCTCCCGCCATTGCTCGAGATTGAAATCGGCCCCGGTCGGGTTGTGGCAGCACACCTGCAGCAGCGCGACGTCGCCCGCCTGCGCGCTGTCCAGCGCCTCGAACACCTGGTCGGCGCACACGGCCTGGGTCTGCGGATCGAAGTGGCGGTAGGGGATTTGCTGCAGGCCGGTCTTCTTCAGGATCGGCGGGTGATTGGGCCAGGTCGGCGTGCCGAGGAACACGCGCGCGCCGGGCCGGGCAAGCGCGATCAGCTCCGCCGCAAGCCGGAGCGCGCCGGTGCCGCCGGGCGTCTGCAGCCCGAACACTCGCGCGCCGGGATCGGCCGCGCCGAACACGACCGGGCGCAGCGCTTCGAAGAAGCCGATATCGCCTTCGGGGCCGAGATAGGCCTTGGTCCGCTGCGTCTCCAGCAGCACCGCTTCCGCCGCCTTCATCGACCGGAAGACGGGCGTCTCGCCCGCTTCCGTGCGGAACACCCCGACACCGACGTCGATCTTGCCGGGCCGCGGATCGGCGCGGAAAGCGCCGATGACCGACAGCAGGGGATCGGGAGGCTGCAGCGTCAGCGCGTCCAGCGTACCGATCGGCGCGGCAGTCAAGGGAACGGGATCGATCAAGGTGGCCATGCGAAACCCCTAAACCATTTCGCATGCAAAATCATTTCTGTTTCGGGCAGTTTCAGCTACAATGTGAAACGTTCAATCCGGTATGATGAGCCGCATGGAAGAAAATGATCGTCAATCTGCCGCTCCGTTCGAACTGGATGCGCTCGACCGCCGAATCCTGCGCGTACTGCAGCGCGACGGCGCGATCAGCCATGCCGATCTGGCAGTGGAGGTCGCCGCCTCGCCGGCATCCTGCTGGCGGCGGATCAAGGCGCTGGAGGCGGCCGGCGTGTTAGGGCCGGCAGTGCGGCTGGTCGATCCGGCCAAGGTCGGGCGCGGCCTCGATGCGATCTGCCAGGTCCGCATGAAAAGCCATGCGTCGGACGTGCGATCGAGCTTCGAAGCGTTCGTTCAACAGCATCCGGAAGTGATGGATTGCTATTCGATGTCGGGCGAGTGGGACTATCTGCTGCGGATCGCGGTCGGCGATGTGCGCGACTATGAGCGCTTCGTCATGCAGACGCTGCTGAACCATCCGGCGGTGGCTAGTTCCTCGTCTCATTTCGCGCTCAACCGGGTCAAATATTCGACGGCGATGCCGGTCTGATTTCGAGCGCGCTGAGCCCGCGAAAACGGACGCGGCGCTGCCAGCGTGCGGGACGGGCCAGTTCGAAATCCGGGAAGCGCCGCAGCCAGGCGGCGATCGCAATGCGCGCTTCGATCCGGGCAAGGGTGAGGCCGGCGCACTGATGCGGGCCGGCACCGAACGCGAGGTGGCGATTGGGCGTGCGGCAAGGATCGAACGTCTCGGGATCATCGAACGCGGCGGGATCGCGATTGGCGGCGCCGATGACGAGCGTGATCTGCGTACCCGCCGCGACCGGCACGCCGGCGATTTGGGTACCGCGCAGCGCGCGGCGGTTGCCGAGCTGGTTCGGGCTTTCGAAGCGCAACACTTCCTCGACGAAATCCGTCACTGCGGCGTCGTCCGCGATCAGCGTCCGGCGGACATCCGCGCGCGTCGCGAGGATATGGAGCGCGCTGCCGATCAGGTTGCTGGTCGTCTCATGGCCGGCGTTCAGCAGGAAAATCGCGTTGTGGATCAGCTCGGCCGGGGTGAGCGCCGCGTCGCCTTCACCTGCGATCAGCCGCGTCAGCAGATCGCGCTCGGGATCGCCGGGTGCGCGATGGCGGGCTTCGATCAGGTCGGCGAGATAGGCGGAGAAATCGCCCACGGCCGTGTTGCCGAGCGCAAGCCGCTCCGGCGACGGCTGCGGCTCCAATGCGCCGAGGATGGCGAGCGACCAGCCGCGCAACGGTCCGCGATCGTGCTCCGGCACGCCCAGCATGTCGCCGATGACGCGCACCGGGATAGCCGCGGCGTAATTCTCGATCGCATCGCCGCCGCCCGCATCCGCGAACCGGTCGAGCAGCGTGCCGCAATAAGGGCCGAGCGCTTCGGCGAGCACCGCCAGCGCGCGCGGGTTCAATGCGCCGACCAGCCGCTTGCGCACCCGCGCGTGATAGGGATCGTCGTTGAAGACGAGGCTGGTCGTGTGGTGCGCGAACAGCGGCGTGTCGCCATATTTGGGCGCGAACTCGACTTTCTTGTCCGAGCTGAACGCGGCCGCGTCGCGATAGACGGCGGAAAGATCGGCGTGGCGCGAGAGCAGGATCGATCCGTCGGGCGCGGTGGCGATGGGTGCTTCCTCGCGCAGTTGGCGGTAGAAGGGGAAAGGATCGTCGAAGAATCCGTCCGGCGGATCGCTCAGCGACCAGGGCGCCGGAACTGCACGCGTCACGGCGCCTGCTCCAGCCAGTCCCAGATCGCGCCCGGCGCATCGACCATCGCGTTGTGGCCGGCGCCGGCAATGGCGAAGGCCCGCGGATCGAAATCGCGCAGGCGCTCTGCCGAGATCATCGCGTCCCCTTCCCCGCACGCCAGCCGGACCGGGCAGCGCGCCGCAGCGATCAGCTCGGCCATAAGCGGACGCTCGACCGCAAAGGCGGCCATGTCCATCGCCGCGCGCCACCCGCCATCCTGCTGCGCCACGCCGCGGGCAAGCGATGGGCAATCGAGCGGCGCTTCACCCAGTCCGCAATTGCGGCGGTGCTGCGCCAGCGCCTCCGCTTCGGTCGCGAACAGCTTGGGCGGCCGCGCGGCCAGCCCGGCGAAACGCTGCAGCTCCTCGTCGGTCCAGTCGACCTTGATGCCGAGGCCATAGGCGGCGCGGACGGGCGATCCGCCGCCGGCGAGCGCGATGGCGACGAGTCCGCCGAGCGAGTGACCAAGGATCGTGACGGGCTGCCCGTGCCGTTCTGCTTCGATCAGCGCGCCGACCGCAGTGGCCATCGCCTCGACCGAATAATCGCCGCTATGATCCGATCCGCCATGACCCGGCAGATCGGGCGCGATCCAGCGTCCGCGCCATCGGGGTTCGGCCAGCATCGCCGACCAGACGCCGGCCGTCGCGCCGAGGCCGTGGATCAGAACGAGCAGCGGTCCGTCCGTGCCGCCCTGCTCGAATGCCAGTCCGTTGCGGGTCATGTGGCCGCGCCCTGACGCAAGTCGCGGACCCGCACGGCCTTGCCCGCCGACCGCTCGAGCGCGCCGCTGGGGCGGATTTCGACGCGCAGGGAAATGCCGGTCGCTTCCTTGACGCGATGGGCGAGAAGTCGGCCTTGCTCCGCGCATGTGCCGGGATCGGCGCCCGCCCGTCCTTCGACGAAGACGGTGACTTCATCCATCCGGGCGGGACGGGTCAGCTCGATCAGGAAATGGGGCGCAAGCGCCGGGCAGGCGAGAATCTGTTCCTCGATCTGGGTCGGGAACAGGTTCACGCCGCGGATGATGAGCATGTCGTCCGAGCGGCCGGTGATCTTCGCCATGCGGCGCATCGGCGTGCGGCTGCCGGACATCAGCCGCGTCAGGTCGCGCGTGCGGTAGCGGATGATCGGCAGCGCCTGCTTGGTGAGCGAGGTGAAGACCAGCTCGCCTTCCTCGCCATCGGGAAGCGGCTGGCCGGTTTCGGGATCGACGATCTCGGGCAGGAAATGATCCTCCCAGATAGTCGGCATGCCGTCGCCCGCGAACTCCTGCGCGACGCCGGGCCCCATCACTTCGGACAGGCCGTAAATGTCGGTCGCGCACAGATCGAAGCCGGTCTCGATCTCCCGTCGCATCGCTTCCGTCCACGGCTCCGCGCCGAATATGCCGAAGCGCAGCGACGACGCGCGCGGGTCGAGGCCCTGGCGGCGGAATTCGTCGAGCAGCGCCAGCATATAGCTGGGCGTCACCATGATTGCGTCTGGCTGGAAATCGCAGATGAGCTGGACCTGCCTTTCGGTCTGCCCTCCCGACATCGGGATCACGGTGCAGCCGAGCGCCTCCGCGCCGTAATGCGCGCCCAAACCGCCAGTGAAGAGGCCATAGCCATAGGCGACATGCACTTTCATGCCCGGCCGCACTCCAGCGGCGTGGAGCGAGCGGGCGACGAGGCTGGACCAGATGCGGATATCCTCCGCCGTATAGCCGACGACAGTCGGCTTGCCGGTGGTGCCGGACGATGCGTGAATCCGCGCGACTTGCTCCATCGGCGTGGCGAACATGCCGAACGGATAGTTCGCGCGCAGGTCCGCCTTGCCGGTGAAGGGAAAGCGCTGCAGGTCCGACAGGTCGCGCAGATCGCCCGGCGTCACGCCGTGGCGGTCGAACGCCTCCCGGTAGAAAGGCGCGTTCGCATAGGCGTGGTCCAGCGTGGCGCGAAGGCGCTTGAGCTGGAGGAGCCGGAGCTCCTTGGCGGAGACCGGCCCGTAGTCCACCTAGGCTGCGTTCATCGTGAGCAGTTCGTAGGTCGCGACCAGTTCGTCGTCCTGATTGAACGCCGATACCGACCAGCGGACTTCGCCCTGATCCTCCGAACGCTGCGTCTTCGATTTGACGGTGAGTTCCACGCGCATCGAATCGCCGGGCTTCACGGGCTTGATGAAGCGCAGCCCTTCGAGGCCATAGTTCGCGAGCACCGGGCCTTCCGCGGGGTCGACGAACAGGCCGGCGGCGAAGGACAGGATCAGATAGCCGTGCGCCACGCGTCCGCCGAAGATCGGGCTGCGGGCGGCGGCTTCCTCGTCCATGTGCGCGTAGAAAGTGTCGCCGGTGAAGTGCGCGAAATGCTCGATATCCTCGAGCGTGACGGTGCGCGACGGCGTCTTCAGCGTGTAGCCGATCGGCAGCTCGCCCAAGCGCATGCGGAACGGGTGGACGGGGCCTTCGGGCTGCGGCGCGCCGGGCAGCCAGCGCCCGATCACGGCGGAGAGCTGGCGCGGCGATCCCTGAAGCGCCGAGCGCTGCATATAATGCTTCACGCCGCGCACGCCGCCCATTTCCTCGCCGCCGCCCGCTCGGCCGGGGCCGCCGTGGATCAGCATGGGGAGGGGCGAGCCGTGGCCCGTCGACTCGCGCGCGCTGTCGCGGTCGACAATGACGATCCGGCCGTGGAACGCGCCGGCGCCGAGGACCAGCGCGCGCGTGACTTCCGGATCGTAGCTGAAGAAGGACAGCGCGAGCGACCCCTTGCCGCGATTCGCGAGCGCGATCGCGTCGTCGAGATCGCGATAGGGCATGATCGTAGAGACCGGCCCGAACGCTTCGACGTCATGGATCAGCCGGGCGCTCCACGGATCGTCCGCGCGGAACAGCAGCGGGGACACGAACGCGGCGCTGTCGACCTCGCCGCGGACATCGACCCGATCAATATCGCCGAACGCCAGCCGTGCCTCGGACGCCATCTCGCGCGCCCGCTGCCGCACTTCGGCGGCCTGTCCGGGCGTCGCAAGCGCGCCCATCGTCACACCTTCGGCCTGCGGGTTACCGACCACCACTTTGGAAAGGCGCTCCCGCAGCGCCGCCTCGACGGAGTCGAGCTGCGCCGCCGGAACAAGCGCGCGCCGGATCGCGGTGCATTTCTGCCCCGCCTTCACCGTCATCTCGCGGACGACTTCCTTGACGAACAGGTCGAATTCCGGGCTGTCCGCCGTCGCGTCCGGACCCAGCACCGACGCGTTCAGCGAGTCTCGCTCGGCGACGAAGCGCACCGCTTCACGCGCGATCACCGGATGCGACTGCAGCTTCATCGCGGTCGTGGCGGAGCCGGTGAACGACACCACATCCTGGCAGGTCAGATGGTCGAGCAGATCGCCGGGATGGCCGACGATCAGTTGCAGCGCGCCAGGCGGCAGCACGTCCGCCTCGATCATGATCCGGAACGCCGCCTCGGCCAGCCAGGCGCCCGGCGAGGCCGGTTTGATGATCGCAGGCATGCCGGCGATCAGCGTCGGCCCCAGTTTTTCCAACATGCCCCAGACCGGGAAGTTGAACGCGTTAATGTGGATGGCCGCGCCCTGAAGCGAAGTATAGACGTGCTGGCCGACGAAGGTGCCTTGCCGTCCGATCGGCTCCATGTCGCCATCGGCCAGAACGACGTCGTCGGGAAGCTCGCGCCGCGCCTTGGACGACATAGTGAAGAGCGTGCCCGCGCCGCCCTCGATATCGATCCAGCCGTCCTGGCGCGTCGCCCCTGTCGCCCAATTGAGCGCGTAGAGCTCTTCCTTGCGATCCATGATCGCCTGGCCGAGCGCCTTCACCATCCGCGCACGCGCATGGAACGTCATCGCGCGCAAGGCCGGGCCGCCGACATTGCGCGCATGGTCGAGCATCGCCTTGAAATCGAGCCCTTCGCTGCCGCTGCGGGCCACCATTTCGCCGGTAATCGCAGAATAGAGCGGCGTCCCCTCGCCGGTGGTCGCGACCCATTGGTCGGCGGCGTAATTCTTCAACTGCGTGGTCATGGGTTTCTCCGAAAAATCGGGTGTCAGCGCCCGGTGAAGACGGGCTTGCGCTTGGCGAGGAAAGCGGCGGTGCCTTCGCGATAATCGTCGCTGCGGCCGAGCTCGCGCATCGCGTCGCGCTCAAGGTCCAGCTCGGCGTCGAGCGACCGGCTCCAGGCGCCGCGGATCAGGCGCTTGGTTTCGGCATAGCCGCGCGTCGGGCCGCTGGCGAAGCGCTCGGCGAGCGCCCCCGCTTCGTCCATCAGCGCCGCGTCGTCGACGCATTTCCAGATCAGGCCCCACTCCGCGGCGGTTTCGGCGGGAAGCGGGTCGCCGGTCAGCGCCAGCCCGAGCGCCCGCGCCTGGCCGACCAGGCGCGGCAAAATCCAGGTGCCGCCCGAATCCGGGATCAGGCCGATATTGGCGAAGGACTGGATGAATTTCGCCGAGCGCGCCGCGATCACGATGTCGCAGGCAAGCGCGATGTTCGCCCCTGCGCCCGCCGCGACGCCGTTCACCGCGCAAATGACCGGCTTGGCGAGCGTCGTGAGCCGGCGGATCAGCGGCGCGTAATAGCGATCCACGGAATCACCCAGATCGACCGGCTCCGCGCCGGCAGCGACGGCCCGATCGGAAAGGTCCTGTCCCGCGCAAAAACCGCGGCCGGCGCCGGTGAGCAGCACCGTGCGCAGGTCGTCGCGGCCCGCGACTTCGTCGAGCACGCCCGCCAGCTCGCCGTGCATCATGGTGTTGAAGCTGTTCAGCCGGTCGGGGCGGTTCAACGTGATGCGCGCGACGCCGGATTGCGCGTCGAACAGGATCGTTTCCAGGCCCATGAACACCCTCTCGTACGTGCTATAATAGACTGCCCGGTCGGACGGCTATTGGCAAGAATCGCTGTAGCCATGTAGACCGCCTGCAATGAAATTCGCCGAAATGTCGACCGACGCAATCGCTGACGAAGTCGCGCGCACCCTGATGGCGCGCGAGGGAACGGCGGCGGCGTGGGGCCTCACGCTCGAGGAAGCGCGCGAAGGCTATGCGCGGGTCCGCATGGAGGTGCGGGACGACATGCTCAACGGTCACCGCACCGCGCATGGCGGGATGATCTTCGCGCTTGCCGACAGCGCGTTCGCCTATGCCTGCAACTCGCGCAACGTCGCGACCGTGGCGCAAGGGGCGACGATCCATTTCCTCTCCGCTGCCCAGGCCGGCGAGACGCTGATCGCAGAAGCGCAGGAGCAGATGCTGGTCGGCCGCAGCGGGAGCTATATCGTCGAGGTGCGGACGGCCGATGGCCGTGCGGTCGCGAGCTTCCACGGCTTGTCGCGCAGCACCGGCGGCGCCGTCATCAGCTAGCCGACGCGGCTAGCAAAGGATCAGCGACAACGCCATGTCCGCGATCGTGTCGGGACCGACCGGCCCGGCAGGATCGTACCAGGTGTGCGTCCAGTTGATCATTCCGAACAGCAGCATGGTCTGCACCCGCGCTCGCGCAGGATCGGAGGCGAGATCGGGAGAGATTTCGCACAGCAGCCTGGTGACCGTGTCGATGATCGCGCGCTGCCGCGTGACGATCTCGGCGCGCTTGTCTGCCGGCAGGCTGTCGAGCTCGTTGAGCAGAACCTTCTGGCGGCTGGCAGCGCCGACATAATGCTGCATGAAGCGGTGGACGATCGCGCGGAGTTGCGCTTTCGCGTCGCCCCCTTCCGCCGAAACCTCCGAGACGTCCTGCACGAGCTGATCGATGTGCGATGCCATCACCGCGTAGAGGATGTCCTCCTTCGACGGGTAATAATGATAGATCAGCGACTTGGAGGTCTTGCACGCCTCGGCGAGGTCGGCGACGGAAGCGCCCATGAAGCCGCGGGCGGCGAAGAGCTGGGCGGCTTCTTCGACGATCGCTTCCCGCCGCTGCTCGTAATCCGCTGCCTGGGTTCTGGCCATCAGGTCCTTCGTCCGTCGTCCGCAGTGCAGCGTCGCGTAACATGCGGCCGCGGCGTGGAGAACCCGTCGCTCAGATGTGGATCGGCTTGCCCGTCACGGCCATCGCCGCTTCCTTCAGCGCCTCCGAGTGCGTCGGATGGGCGTGGCAGGTATAGGCGATGTCTTCGCTCGTGGCGCCGAACTCCATCGCTTGGGCGGCCTGGGCGATCATCGTGCCGGCGACGCTGGCGATCATCCAGACGCCGAGCACGCGGTCTGTCTTGGCGTCGGCGACGACCTTCACGAAGCCGTCCGGCTCGTGATTGGTCTTGGCGCGGCTGTTGGCGAGCATCGGGAATTTGCCGGTCTTGACCTCGCCCCGCTCCTTCGCCTGCTCTTCGGTCAGGCCGACGCCGGCGATTTCGGGCCAGGTATAGACGACGGACGGGATAACGTCGTGGTTCACAATGCCGGTCAGGCCCGCGATGTTCTCGGCCACCGCGATGCCTTCGTCCTCGGCCTTGTGGGCGAGCATCGGGCCGGGGATCACGTCGCCGATCGCCCAGACGCCGGGGACCGAGGTCCGGAAGTCGTGGTCGGTCTCGATCTGGCCGCGCTGGTTGGTCTTGAGGCCGGCGGCTTCGAGGTTCAGGCCGTCGGTGTTGGGGCGGCGGCCGATCGAGACCAGCACGGCATCGGCTTCGAGCGTTTCCGAGGCGCCGCCGGCGGCCGGCTCGACGGTCAGGGTCGCCTTGCCGCCGTTGACGGTGACACCAGTGACCTTGGTCGAGAGCTTGAACTCGAAGCCCTGTTTCTTGAAGATCTTGTTCGCTTCCTTGCGGACCTCGCCGTCGAAGCCGGGCAGGATCTGGTCGAGGAACTCCACACAGGTCACCTTGGCGCCTAGGCGGCGCCAGACGGAACCCAGTTCAAGCCCGATCACGCCGCCGCCGATGACGACGAGGTGGTGCGGGACCTTGGCCAGTTCCAGCGCACCGGTCGAGTCCACGACCACGCCTTTCGCGTTGTCGATGTCGACGCCCGGCAGCGGGGTGACCGACGAGCCGGTGGCGATGACGATGTTCTTCGCGCGGACTTCGCGGTCGCCGACCTTAACCGAGTCCTTGCCGGTGAATGCGGCATGGCCCTTCAGCCACTCGACCTTGTTCTTCTTGAACAGGAACTCGATGCCACCGGTGAGCTGCTTCACTGCGTCCTTGCGCTGGCCGTGCATCGTGTCGAGGTCGAGTTCCGGCGTGACCTTGATGCCGAGCTTGGCGAAGCTGCCGTTCGCGGCCTGATCGAAATATTCCGACGCGTGCAGCATCGCCTTAGACGGGATGCAGCCGACATTGAGGCAGGTGCCGCCGAGCGTCTCGCGGCTCTCGGCGCACGCCGTCTTCAGCCCGAGCTGCGCCGCGCGGATCGCTGCGACATAGCCGCCGGGGCCTGCCCCGATCACCAGGACGTCGAAATCATAGTCGGCCATGAACGGCTCCTCAGAGATCAATCAGCAGGCGTGTGGGGTCCTCGATCGCGTTCTTCAAGGCGACGAGGAACGTGACTGCCTCGCGGCCGTCGATCAGGCGGTGATCGTAGGAGAGCGCCAGGTACATCATCGGGCGCACCACGACCTGGCCGTCGCGGACGACCGGGCGGTCCTCGATGCGATGGAGACCGAGCACGGCGCTCTGCGGCGGGTTGATGATCGGCGTCGAGAGCAGCGAGCCGAACACGCCGCCGTTGGAGATCGTGAAGGTGCCGCCCTTCATTTCTTCCATCTTCAGCGTGCCGTCCTTGGCGCGTTTGCCGAAGTCGGCGATCGTCTTTTCGATGCCGGCGACCGACAGGTCCTGCGCGTCGCGGACGACGGGGACGACGAGGCCGTTCGGCGCGGAAACGGCGACCGAGACGTCGACATAGTCGCGATAGACGATTTCCTCGCCTTCGATCGACGCGTTGACCGCCGGCACGTCGCGCAGCGCCTGCACCGCCGCCTTCACGAAGAAGCCCATGAAGCCGAGCCGGACCCCGTGCTTCTTCTCGAACAGGTCCTTGTAGCGGGTGCGCGCTTCCATCACCGCGCTCATGTCGACATCGTTGAACGTCGTCAGCATCGCGGCGGTGTTCTGCGCTTCCTTGAGGCGCTTCGCGACCGTCTGGCGGAGGCGCGTCATGCGGACGCGTTCCTCGCGCCGCTCGCCGGCGGGCGACGGCGCGGGAGCCGGCGTCGGGGCCGGTGCGGGGGCAGGCGCCGCGGGGGGCTTGGCCTGAGCGGCGTCGACGGCCTGCTGCACGTCTTCCTTGGTCAGACGGCCGTCCTTGCCGGTGCCCTTGATCTGGGTCGGGTCGAGACCGTGCTCGAGGACGAGGCGACGCACCGAAGGCGACAGCGTAAGATCGCCCGCGGGCTCTTCGGTCACGGCCGGCGCAGGCGTCGGCGCGGCGGCAGCTGGAGCCGCGGCGGTTGCCGACGCCGCAGCCGCTGCGCCACCTTCCTCGATCGTGCCGATCAGGGCGCCGACCTGCACCGTGTCGCCGACCTGGGCGGCATATTGGCCCATCACGCCGGCGGCGGGCGCGGGCACTTCGACGGTTACCTTGTCGGTTTCCAGGCTTGCGACAGGCTCGTCGGCTTTCACCGGATCGCCTGGCTTTTTCAGCCATTCGCCGATCGTCGCCTCGGTGATCGATTCACCCAGCGTCGGGACCTTGATTTCGGTTGCCATGTTTTCGTCCTTTAGCTGGCGGGCGCCTGTTTCGGCGCCTTGGCGGTCGTGCTGCCGCCGGAACGGGTGCGACGGATTTCCTCGCGGACATTATGGCCGAGCGCCTCGGCGATCAGTGCTCCCTGCTCGGCCGCGTGACGCTTGGCGAGGCCGGTCGCCGGCGAAGCGCTGGCGGCGCGGCCGGCATAGCGCGCGCGCTTCGGCTTCACCCCGGCATCGTGCAGCGACTGCTCGATGAACGGCTCGACGAAGAACCAGGCGCCGTTGTTCTTCGGCTCTTCCTGCGCCCAGACCACCTCTTCGAGGTTTGTCATGCGCTTCAGTCGGACCGTGAGCGGCTCGCCCGGGAAGGGGTAGAGCTGTTCCAGCCGCACGATCGCCGTGTTCTTGTCGCCGGCAGCATCGCGCGCCTCGATCAGATCGTAAGCGACCTTGCCGGTGCAGAGCACCAACCGCCTCACGTCCGCATCGGCCGGCGCCGAAGGATCGGACAGGATGCGCATGAAATGGCTCGCGCCGACAAAGTCCTCGGTCGACGACACCGCCATCTTGTGCCGCAGCAGCGACTTGGGCGTCATGATGACGAGCGGCTTGCGGAACGGGCGCAGCATCTGGCGCCGCAGGATGTGGAAGTAATTGGCAGGCGTGGTACAGTTCGCGACCTGCATATTGTCCTGCGCGCAGAGCTGCAGATAGCGCTCCAGCCGCGCCGAGCTGTGCTCCGGCCCCTGGCCTTCATAGCCGTGGGGCAGCAGCATCACGAGGCCGTTGGCGCGCAGCCACTTGGCCTCGCCCGCCGCGATGAACTGATCGATCAGGATCTGCGCGCCGTTCGCGAAATCGCCGAATTGCGCTTCCCACAGCACCAGCGTCTTCGGGTCGGCGCCGGCATAGCCGTATTCGAAGCCGAGCACGCCATATTCGGAGAGCGGCGAGTCGAGCACTTCGAAGCGGCCGTGCGGCAGCGTCGCGAGCGGCACGTATTTCGCCTCGGTCTGCTGATCGACCCAGACGGCGTGGCGCTGGCTGAAGGTGCCGCGGCCCGAATCCTGGCCGGACAGGCGCACGCCATAGCCTTCGGTAACGAGGCTGCCGAATGCGAGCGCCTCGCCGGTCGCCCAATCCAGCCCTGCGCCCGATTTGAACATCTCGCGCTTCGCATCGAGAATGCGGGCCAGCGTCTTGTGGACGTTCACGCCTTCGGGGACGGTCGTGAGCGTGCGGCCGAGGCTGTCGAACAGCTTGCGGTCGATGCCCGTCTCGACGTTGCGGCGCGCGGTTTCGGCATCGGCGGGCTTGTTGAGCCCCGACCAGCGGCCGGCGAACCAGTCCGCCTTGTTCGGCAGATACGACTTCGCGCCCTCGAACTCTTCCTCGAGATGCGCCACGAAAGCCTGGGCGGTCTGGTCGGCGAAACCGTCGTCGATCACCCCCTGCTGCTTCAACTTCGCCGAATAGATGGCACTGACGCCGGGATGATCCTTGATCGCCGCGTACATCAGCGGCTGGGTGAAGCTCGGCTCGTCGCCTTCGTTGTGGCCGAAGCGGCGGTAGCACCACATGTCGATCACGATGTCGCGGCCGAAACGCTGCCGGAACTCGATCGCCATCTTGCAGGCGAACGTCACGGCTTCCGGATCGTCGCCGTTCACATGGAAGATCGGCGCCTGCACGCCTTTCGCCACGTCCGACGGATAGGGCGAGGAGCGCGCGAATTGCGGGCTCGTCGTGAAGCCGATCTGGTTGTTGATGATGAAGTGGACGCAGCCGCCGGTATTGTAACCGCGGATGCCGGAGAAGCCGAGGCATTCCCAGACAATCCCTTGGCCGGCAAAGGCTGCGTCGCCGTGGATCAGCACCGGCAGCACCTGATCGTGCTTGTCCAGATTGTCGCGCATCGACTGCGTCGCGCGCGTCTTGCCCAGCACGACCGGATCGGCCGCCTCAAGGTGCGACGGGTTCGGCACCAGCGACATATGTACGCTGATCCCGTCGAACTCGCGGTCGGTGGAGGTGCCGAGATGGTATTTGACGTCGCCCGAGCCGCCGACATCCTCCGGGTTGGCCGAACCGCCCGAGAATTCGTGGAAAATGACGTGGAACGGCTTGGCCATCACGTTGGCGAGCACGTTGAGGCGGCCACGGTGCGCCATGCCGTACACGATCTCGCGCACGCCCATCGCACCGCCATATTTGATCACGGCTTCCAGCGCGGGGATCATCGCCTCGCCGCCGTCCAGCCCGAAGCGCTTGGTGCCGACATATTTGCGGGCGAGGAATTTCTCGTACTGCTCGCCGCGGATCACGGCGGCGAGGATCGCCTTCTTGCCCTCGGGCGTGAACTCGATCGCCTTGTCCTTGCCCTCCATCCGCTCCTGGAGGAAGCGCCGTTCCTCCGTGTCGGAAATGTGCATATATTCGAGGCCGACCGGACCGCAGTAATTGCGGCGGAGAATCTCGACGATCTCGCGCACCGTCGCGGTCTGTAGGCCGAGCATGCCGCCGAGGTAGATCGGACGGTCGAGATCGGTTCCGGAGAAGCCGTGATATTCGGGCGTGAGATCGGCCGGCAACTCGCGCTTGACCAGGCCCAACGGATCGAGCTGCGCCGCAAGGTGACCGCGCACCCGGTAGGTGCGGATCAGGAGCATCGCGCGGATCGAATCCGCCGCGGCGCGGGCGATCACGTCCTCGCTCGGGAGCGCGGCGGCGGCAGGCGCGGCCTTCTTCGCGTCGGGCTTGGGCAGGATCGCGCTCTGGGTAGGGTCCAGCGCGGCGGTCAGCGCGTCGGTGTCGGCCGGCGGCCAGTTCGAGCGTTTCCAGCTTGGGCCGTCCTGGCTCGCTTCGAGCCCGGCGAAGAAGTCGCGCCAGCTCGGTTCGACCGAGCCGGGGTTCACGACATAGCTGCGATAGAGCGCCTCGACGAAAGAGGGCGAAACGCCCTCGACGTCGAATGATTGGCCTTCGATACCCATGATATACCTCGCCCCTCTAGATGGGGTCGCGCTTACCCGTTCAACAGCGCCTGCAACGTCTCACCGAGTTCGGCCGGCGACGGCGACACGCGGATGCCGGCGGCTTCCATCGCCGCGATCTTGTCCTCGGCGCCACCCTTGCCGCCCGAGACGATCGCGCCGGCATGGCCCATGCGGCGGCCCGGGGGCGCGGTACGGCCGGCGATGAAGCCGACGGTCGGCTTCTTGCGGCCCTTCTTCGCCTCGTCGATCAGGAACTGCGCGGCCTGCTCCTCGGCGTCGCCGCCGATCTCGCCGATCATGATGATCGACTTGGTCTCGTCGTCCGCCAGGAACAGCTCCAGCACGTCGATGAAATTGGTGCCGTTGACCGGATCGCCGCCGATGCCGACCGCGGTGGTCTGGCCCAGGCCGGCGTTCGAGGTCTGGAACACCGCCTCATAAGTGAGCGTGCCCGAGCGGGAGACGACGCCCACCGAGCCCTTTTTGAAGATGTTGCCCGGCATGATGCCGATCTTGCACTCGTTCGGCGTCAGCACGCCCGGGCAGTTCGGGCCGATCAGCCGCGACTTGGAGCCCGACAGCGCCCGCTTCACCTTCACCATGTCGAGCACCGGAATGCCTTCGGTGATGCAGACGATCAGCGGCACTTCGGCGTCGATCGCTTCCAGGATCGAGTCGGCGGCGAAGGGCGGCGGCACGTAGATGACCGAGGCGTCGGCGCCAGTCTTCGCGACCGCTTCCTCCACCGTGTCGAACACCGGCAGGCCGATATGCGTGGTGCCGCCCTTGCCCGGCGTCACGCCGCCGACGACCTTGGTGCCATAGGCGATCGCCTGTTCCGAATGGAACGTGCCCTGGGCGCCGGTGAACCCTTGCGTGATCACCTTGGTATTCGCGTTGACGAGAATGCTCATGCTGTAACCGTTCCTCTGCGTTCCCGGCGAAGGCCGGGTTCATCCCCGGATCGCGAATGGGCCCCGGCCTGCGCCGGGGAACGTTATGCTTTCAGGCTGGAGTCGATCCCTGCGCAGGCGGTCATCAGTTCCTTGACCGCGTCGACCGAGGTCTGGAAGTTCGCCTTGGCGGCGTCGTTCAGCTTGATCTCGACGATCTTTTCGACGCCGCCGGCGCCGATGATCACCGGCACGCCGACATAAAGGCCGTTCTGGCCGTACTGGCCGTCCAGATAGGCGGCGCAGGGCAGCAGCCGCTTCTTGTCCTTGAGGTAAGCCTCGGCCATTTCGATGCCGCTGGTCGCCGGCGCGTAGTAGGCGGAGCCGGTTTTCAGCAGCGCGACGATCTCGCCGCCGCCCGAGCGGGTGCGTTGCACGATCGCGTCGATCTTTTCCTTGGTCGACCAGCCCATCTCGATCAGCGCGGGAATCGGGATGCCTGCCACCGTCGAATATTCGATGACCGGGACCATCGTATCGCCATGGCCGCCGAGCACGAAGGCAGTCACGTCCTGCTTCGACACGCCGAATTCCTCGGCGAGAAAATGACGGAAGCGCGCCGAGTCGAGCACGCCCGCCATGCCGACGACCTTGTTGTGCGGGAGCCCTGAGAATTCGCGGAGCGCCCAGACCATCGCGTCGAGCGGGTTGGTGATGCAGATGACGAAGGCGTTCGGCGCGTGCGCCTTGATCCCCTCGCCGACCGCCTTCATGACCTTCAGGTTGATGCCGAGCAGGTCGTCGCGGCTCATGCCCGGCTTGCGCGCGACGCCGGCCGTGACGATGCAGACGTCCGCGCCGGCGATGTCGGCATAATCGTTGGCGCCCTTGAGGTTGCCGTCCTTGCCTTCGACCGGGCCGCATTGGTTCAAGTCGAGCGCCTTGCCCTGCGGCACGCCCTCGACGACGTCGAACAGCACCACGTCGCCAAGGTCGCGCGTCAATGCCAGATGCGCGAGCGTGCCCCCGATATTGCCAGCGCCGATGAGTGCGATCTTGTGCCGAGCCATGCGTGCCTCCCGGAAGATGAGTCCGCGGGCCGCTTAGGCTGGAACGGTTAAGCGTTCAACCTCGCGCTGTGGATTATCTTTGCAAATGCGAATGAGTTGCAAGAGGAAAGAGAGATTGGTTCGCGCAGAGGCGCGGAGGCGCAGAGAGATCGAGTATAAGTCGCAGGGTTGGCGAAGCTAATATAGGAATGGGCCGGCTTCTCCGGAAAGAACACGGAAACGCCGAACTCTCCGCGCCTCTGCGCCTCCGCGCGAACAATCCTTTTCTTCTAGCCCAGCGCCGCCAGCTTCTCTTCAGCCAGCCGATCGAGCTCCGCCCGGCTTTTCTTCTCTGCTGCCGACTTCAGCTGCCCGCAGGCGGCCATGATGTCGCGGCCGCGGGGGGTGCGGACGGGGGCGGAGATGCCGGCTTCGAACACGATGTTCGAAAACGCCTTGATCCGCTCCGGGTCCGAGCATTCGTAGGGCGCGCCGGGCCAGGGGTTGAACGGGATCAGGTTCACCTTGGCCGGCAGCTTGTACTTGCGGATCAGGCGGACGAGCTCGCGCGCGTCGGCGTCGCTGTCGTTCTTGTCCTTGAGCATCACATATTCGAACGTGATGCGGCGGGCGTTGTTGGCGCCGGGATAATCGGCGCAGGCCTGAAGCAGCTCCTCGATGCCGTATTTGCGGTTGAGCGGCACGATCTCGTCGCGCACTTCCTTGGTCACCGCGTGGAGCGAGACAGCGAGGTTCACGCCGATCTCCTCGCCCGCCTGCGCCATTTTCGGCACCACGCCCGAGGTCGAGAGCGTGATGCGGCGCTTCGACAGCGCGAGGCCGTCCCCGTCCATCACGATGCGGAGCGCGTCGCGGACATTCTCGATATTATAAAGCGGCTCGCCCATGCCCATCATGACGATGTTGGTGAGCAGACGCCCTTCCGGCTGGCTCGGCCATTCGCCGAGACCGTCGCGCGCGAGCATCACCTGGCCGACGATCTCGCCGGCGGTGAGGTTGCGCACCAGCCGCATCGTGCCGGTGTGGCAGAAGCGGCAGTTGAGCGTGCAGCCGACCTGGCTCGACACGCACAGCGTTCCCCGGTCCGCATCGGGGATGAAGACCATTTCATAGTCCTGCCCGTCATCCGAGCGGAGCAGCCATTTGCGGGTGCCGTCGGTGGAGACCTGCGCCTCGACGACTTCGGGGCGCGAAATCACGAACCGCTCGGCGAGCCAGGGCTGCTGCGCCTTCGCGATGTCGGTCATCAGCGCGAAATCTGTGACGCCGCGATTGTAGATCCAGTGCCAGAGCTGCTTCGCCCGCAGCTTCGCCTGCCGCTCGTCGAGGCCGGCATCGGCCAGCGCGGCACGGATTTCGGCCTTGGACAGCCCGACGAGATCGACACGGCCGTCGGCACGCGCGGGCGCGGCGCGCGGCACGGGGACGGGATCGATATGGCCGGGAATCTGCATGGTCGGGGTCATGGCGCGCCCATGTAAGGCGAATGCGGCGATTTTACGAGGGTCAGTGACGCGCGCAGCCGAGCGTGGCGGCGTCGATGGCGGTGGCGGCGCCGCGGAGGCGGTAGGTGTCACCGAAGCCTGCGGCGGAAACGGTCATGCTTTCGGCACTGCGCATCGCGGCGACGATCGCGGCATCGGCGCGCGGGTCGGGCGACCAGGCGTCGGCGCCGCCTGCGATCAGGTCGAAGCGCTTGCCGCCGATGCTGAGCATGACGCGGCTGCCTTGCGGGCGCGCACGGCGAAGCCGGATGTGGAGTTGGTTGCGGGCGTGGAGCGTCGGCCAGACGGCAACGCTGGCGAACGGGCGCCACCCGGCGTTGGCCGGCGTCGCGCGGACCGGTTCGGCGATCGCGAAGCAGCGTGGCGGTCGGGCATCGCGGAACGCGCCCCAGCGTTCGAATATGCCCAGATTTTCGCGCGAGAGAGCGGGTGTGGCGAAGGCTAATCCAGCTAGAACCGAAGCCCGTCCCCAACTCCCTTCGGCCTGAGCCTGTCGAAGGCCTCCCTTCTTTCTTCGGCGAACCATCAAAGAAAGAGAGGGCTTCGACAGGCTCAGCCCGAACGGAGTTTTGAGCGATTGCGCCGAGAGCTTCACGCCGGCGCGTGCCCCGCGCCCAGGTGAATCACCCGCTCCACCCCATCCTCGATCATCACCATCGATCCCTGCGGCAGGCTCGGCGCGATCGGGGCGCCCCAGCGCGCGTCGGCGCCGAGGCCGGTCATCAGCCCGCGCAGCACACGGCTCGACATGCCGTGCATGATGACGAGCTTGTCGCCGTCGTCGCTCCCATGTTGGCCGAGCCAGGAGGTCAGGCGCGCGGCGATCTCGTCATACCATTCGCCTTCGGGCGGGCGAACGGCGAACAGGCCGACGCTCCGGTCCATGATGTCGCCCTGCTCGGCGATGATCTCGGCATAGCTGCGCCCGCCCCACCCGCCGACATTGATTTCCGACAGCCGCGCGTCGCGGCGGGCCCGGTGCCAGTCCTCGCCGATATGCTCGCAAACGATCGCCAGCGTCTGCAGCGCACGGCCGTAAGGGGAGGCCCAGAGATGCGCGGGACGCGAGCCATCGCCGAGGAAATGCGCCAGCCCCTCCCCCATCGCATCGGCCTGCGCGAAGCCGGCGCGGGTGAGCGGCGTGTCCATCGCATCGCCCTGCATGCGGCCGGCGGCGTTGAACACGGTCTCGCCGTGACGGGCGATGAAGAAGCGGCCGCGGAGGAAGGGCAAGCCGCTCACCAAAGCCGTCCATGTCGAGCGAAGTCGAGACACGCACCTGGTTCTCGCCCGCGCCCGCAAGGCAGTGCGTCCCTCGACTTCGCTCGGGATGGACGGTTCTGGAGCAATGCCACCTCAACCATTAGGCTTCCTGCTCTCCAGCAGCGTTTCCGCGATCTTGTAGGTCCGTTCGTTGTCGACATCGACGGCGAGCGCGCCGTCGGTGACGAACACCGGCGCGATCTTCACGCGGAAGCGTCGCGACAGGTTCGCCATCGCCTTGTCGAGCGTCCACCATTTCTGGCGGAAGCCGATCAGGTTCCAGAGGCCGAACGCCTTCAGGATCGCGCCCGGCGTCTTGATGAACTGGCCGCCGCCGCGGAAGCTCTCCGCCGCCCGCAGCGCCTCGCGGTCCCGCAGCCAATAGGCGTTGCAGTTGCTTACGCCCAAGTCCTTGAACTCGTAGAAACGGCGCTGTCCTTCCGGATGCGCGGCGAGAATCTGCTCGCGCGTGGCAAGCGACAGCGCCGCGCCGGCGCCCGCCGCCATCGCCTCGTCATGCAGGCGCCGCAGCGCTTCGGGGGTGACGAGGACATTGTCGCCGGTGGTGATCAGCAACGGGAAGGCGTCTTCGCCCGCCGCAGCCGTTTCGACGCTTTCGACAATGCCGTGCTGCGCCTCGGGAAAGCGAAGCCGTCCCTCTTCCTTCAGCCGCTGCACGATCGGCAGATGCGCGACGACCTCCGGATCATGGATCGAAACGAGGATCGGGCCGCCCGGCCAGGCAGCCTCGGCCGCTTCCAGCACCCACTGGATCAGCGGTTTGCCCCGGATCGGCACCACGGCCTTGTGGCTGACGCCGGCCTTTTCGGCGAGCGGATCGAGCTTTCCCTCGCGCTTGCCCGCGAGGATCAGGATGGTCGGAGATTGACTTGGCACCACGGCTCTTTAGCGCGGTTCCGAAATGACTGAACCCCTGAAGATCGCACTTGCCGGCCTCGGCACCGTGGGCGGCGGCGTCGTCCGCTTGCTGGAAACCAACCGCGACCTGATCGCAAGGCGCGCCGGCCGGCCGATCGAAGTCGTCGCCATTTCCGCGCGCGACAGAGCCAAGGATCGCGGTGTCGATCTCTCGCCGTTCCGCTGGGTCGACGATACCGGGTCGCTGGCGACGCTGGCGGGCGTCGACGTGGTCGTCGAGCTGATCGGCGGCAGTGACGGGCCGGCGCTTGCCCTCGCGCGCAACAGCATCGCCGCCGGCCGTGCTTTCGTCACTGCCAACAAGGCGATGATCGCGCATCACGGCCTTGAACTGGCCAGCGCCGCCGAAGCGAAGGGCGTGGCGCTCAAATACGAAGCCGCGGTGGCGGGCGGCATCCCGGTCATTAAGGGCCTGCGCGAAGGCGCCGCGGCCAACGAGCTGGCGCATGTCTACGGCATCCTCAACGGCACCTGTAACTACATCCTGACGACGATGGAGGCAGAAGGCCGCGACTTTGCCGAGGTGCTCGCCGAGGCGCAGGCGCTTGGTTACGCCGAGGCCGATCCCAGCTTCGACATCGACGGCGTCGATGCCGCGCATAAGCTGTCGATCCTCGCCAGCCTCGCCTTCGGAACCAAGATCGATTTCGATTCGGTGGAGATCACCGGCATCCGGCATGTGCTTGCGGCCGACATTGCCGAGGCGGCGGCTTTGGGCTTTCGCGTGCGGCTGCTCGGCTATGCGGAGACGCTGGGCGACGGGCTGTTCCAGCGCGTCCACCCGCATCTGGTGCCGCTGAACCACCCGCTGGCGCACGTCGCTGGATCGTTGAACGCGGTGGTGGCGGAAGGCAATTTCGTCGGCCGGCTGCTGTTCGAAGGGCGCGGCGCCGGCGACGGCCCGACCGCAAGCGCCGTCGTCGCCGACCTGATCGACATCGCGCGCGGCGAATATGGGCCGGCGTTCGCAATGCCGGTCGCCTCGCTGGCCGCCCGCCTCGCCGCGGACGCCGGCGAGCGCCGCGGCCGCGCCTATCTGCGCTTCACCGTCGAGGACAAGGTCGGCGTGCTTGCCGAGATCGCCGCTGCCATGCGCGATTCGAACGTCTCGATCGAAAGCCTGATCCAGCGCGGCGCGCAGGGCGACGGCGGCGTGCTGGTCGCGATCGTCACCCACGAAAGCCCCGAACGCAACATCGCCCAGGCTCTGGAGAGGCTCGAAGGCTCCCCCAGCATACGTGGGCGCCCGATGCTGATGCATATTCTGGATTGAAGCGGGGTAAAAGCGAGGGGCAGCTAACGACCCATTGCGGACGTAAGCCCCTCTCCCGCCTGCGGGAGAGGGAGGGGCCCAAGCCGTCAGGCTTGGGAGGGTGAGGGCCTGTGTCCAGCACCGCGCCCAGCGCCCTCACCCCGCTCGCGCCCGCAGGCGCGAGTCGCCCTCTCCCGCGGAGCGGGAGAGGGGCTAAACGTCCGCTCTCCACCCATTGCAGACAAAGCTGTCCTACATGGTGGCTGATCAGGCATACACTCGTGGATGACCGAGCCTCGCCTATGCCCGACCTCGCTCCCCACGCGGCGATCGCCGTTCGTCGCGGAACGTCCACGGTTCGCCATTTCCTATTTTCGATCAAGTCACTGCGGTAGAACGGAAATCCTGCATAACTTCACGAAAAAAGCGCCTCATCCCTGGAAGTTTGTGAACTTAAGGGCAGTTTCCCACCCAACGAGCGTTGAAAGATCAAGGCGCAAGCGGGCGATACTCCACTTTGCCGCCGCCGATCTTCGTGCTGACCGTCACGCCGATGGCACCGCAGCCGACCAGGAACGGGCCTTTGCGGTCGCAAGGGCTTGTCTCTGCGATCAGGCCGGCGCGTTCCTCGTGGACTCCGCGCATCTTCGGATCGCCGGGCGTCGGCACGACGAACGGAACGCGGTAGCGGTCCGCGTCGCGGCGGCCGCAGACCATGATGTCGCCGCCTGCCGGCGCCTTGCAGCGCGGGCCGGCGCTGGTCTTGTCGAGATAGGTTTCGATCGGGTCGTCGGCGGCCGCGGCCGCGGCGGCAATCATGATCAGGATCAGCGCCGCCATTCTCGACATCGCAACATCCCTCGCCTATCGCCGCGCCAACTCTGGGAGATATAGCTTCGATGGTTTCGCATAGCCACAATCTGGATCGCGTGCTGGTGCTGGAAATGGTCCGCGTGACGGAGGCGGCGGCAATCTCGGCTTCGACGCTGATCGGCCGCGGCGACGAGAAGGCGGCGGATGCGGCGGCGGTCGAGGCGATGCGCGCGGCGCTGAACACGCTCGACATCGACGGCACGGTGGTGATCGGCGAAGGCGAGCGCGACGAAGCGCCGATGCTGTATATCGGCGAGAAGGTTGGATCGGGCGAGGGCCCGGCGATCGATATCGCGCTCGATCCGCTGGAAGGCACGACCATCACTGCCAAGGCCGGGCCGAACGCGCTCGCCGTGCTTGCTATCGCCGAGCATGGCTGCCTGCTGAACGCGCCCGACGTTTACATGGAAAAGCTCGCGGTCGGCCCCGGCTATCCCGAAGGCGTGATCGACCTGGACAAGAGCCCGTCCGAGAATGTCCGCGCGATTGCCGCCGCAAAGGGCGTGAAGCCGAAGGAGATCATCGCCTGCGTGCTCGATCGGCCGCGCCACGAAAAGCTGATCGCGGAGCTGCGCCAAGTCGGCTGCGGCATCATGCTGATCCCGGACGGCGACGTGGCCGGCGTGATCGCGACCACCAATCCCGATACGACGATCGACGTCTATATGGGATCGGGCGGCGCGCCGGAGGGCGTGCTGGCGGCCGCGGCGCTCCGCTGCGTCGGCGGCCAGTTCAAGGGCCGTCTCCTGTTCCGGAACGACGACGAACGCGCCCGCGCCCGCAAATGGGGCATCGAGGACCTGAACAAGGTCTATGACCTGACCGAACTGGCCAAGGGCGATTGCATCTTCGCCGCGACCGGCGTGACCGACGGCTCGCTGCTCGACGGCGTGAAGCGGCGCAAGGGCGGCACCATGACAACCGAAAGCGTGGTCATGCGCGCGAGCACCGGCACTGTCCGCTGGGTGAAAGCCGAGCACCACAAAACGACTTAGCGGGAAGTCGGATGCGGTTATTGCGTTACCGGAACTAGGCGCTAAGCTCCTCCTAACAGGGGGAAAGTTCATGGACGACACGGAAACGCCCGGATTCGGGCTGAAGGTCGCGCGTCTGCTCAATCGCGCCGAATATATTTATCTGCGCATTTTGCGCGGCGTTGTGCTGCTGCTGGCGACGCTTCTAATCTTGTATGCTGTCTGGTTGGCCAGCGTGGCCTTGTACAAGATTAGCCGCTCCCCCGATTCGGTCGTCGAAAAAAAGGCGGAGGTCTCCGCGCCCGAACTGGTTGAGGCTGTCGTTCCTGCCCAGACGCTTCCGATTGCTACGGAGGCCCAAGAGGCGAAGGCGAGCGCAGAAGAGCATCGCGCTTATGGCCAGTTCGTGAAAAGCTATTTCGGCCTTTATCGTTCACAGTTCGAGCGCTTCAAGCGGCCGGAAGATAAGTCGCTGTCGCAAGACGAGTTCGATGATGCGTTCGTTCAAAGCCAGGACCGCTTGTCACGGATTGCGCAAGGCAAGCTTAACGCGAGCGAGGACTTGGCCGATCTAGATACGCTCCTCACCACCATGACAGCGGCGGCAAGCAATCCAGAGACCGTCAAGCGGCTGGAGCGTTACCGGTCGGCGGCAAAAGTGCAGACCTGCAACAATGTCGATCGAGTTCGGACAGAATATCGCAGTGGGTGGGATCGCTACAGCATGGCGTGTTCCGACTGGTATGCTGATCCTATGGGTTGCCCGGTGCGACGCCCTGTCGCCATCCCGTATCAGGAACGTGTTTGTTCGATGCAACTGCCGAAGGGCGTTGCTTCTTACACGCAAGTGTTCCGAGCGTTCCAGGACCGCTTCTTCGACCTGCTTACCTCTCGTCGCCAACAATATGCGGAAGAGGCCGCTCAAGAGCGCAGCGCGATCGAACTTGGAGTTTCAGAGGGCAAAGCCTCGTTCGGTTGGGCGCTTTATGTTTTTGGCGGCTTTTTGGTGTTGATGTTCTTTTTCCTCCTCATAGCGATCGAAAAGCACCAGCGGCGCCTGTCCGATGCTGAACCCGCGCCAGTAACAGAGTGAGCAGGGACGCGCTGCGTCGGTTGCCATGTGCTGATTCGCGCGTTGGGGCGGCATGGATGTGCTGGCCCCAATGGAAGCGAAACTGGTCGACGATCTGCCGGGCGGCGACGGCTGGCAGTTCGAGCCGAAGTGGGACGGGTTTCGCTGCATCGCCGTTCGCGAGGGCGAGCGGGTCGAGCTGATCTCGAAGTCGGGCAAGCCGCTCGGGCGCTATTTCCCCGAGGTCGTGGCGATGCTGGAGGCGCTGAAGGCCAAGCGCTTCATTCTCGACGGTGAGCTCATCATTCCGGTCGGCGACTGCCTGTCGTTCGAGGCGCTGCAGTTGCGGCTGCATCCGGCCGAAAGCCGGGTGCGCAAGCTCGCTAAGGAGACGCCGGCGCAGTACATGCTGTTCGACCTGCTGGCGATCGGCGGAAAGATGCTGGCGCCGGAGCCGCTGTCAGTGAGGCGGGCCGAGTTGGAGCGGTTTCACGCCGCGCATGGTTCGGCCTCCCTGCTGCTGTCGCCTGCGACCATCGATTGCGAGCGAGCCAGATCTTGGCTCGCCCGCTCAGGCGGCGCACTGGACGGCGTCGTGGCGAAGCGGTCTGACGAACCCTACCAGCCGGGCGAACGGGCGATGCTGAAGGTCAAGCAGATCCGCTCGGCCGACTGCGTGGTGGGCGGGTTCCGATATGCGTCAGGCAAGAAGGAGGTCGGATCGCTGCTGCTCGGCCTGTTCGGCGACGACGGCAAGCTGCACCATGTCGGCTTCTGCCCGCCGCCGGGCGACAAGGTGGAGCTGACGGAACGGCTGGAAGCGATGGTGGCGCCGCCGGGCTTCACCGGCGATGCGCCCGGCGGTCCGAGCCGCTGGTCGACCGAACGCTCCGGGGAATGGCAGCCGCTGCGGTGGGACCTGATCGCCGAGGTCAAATACGATCAGGTGACCGGCCATCGCTTCCGCCACGCAACGCGCTTCCTGCGCTGGCGGCCCGACAAGGCGCCGGAGCAGTGCCGGTTCGACCAGCTCGCCAGCGAGCTGCGGCCGGCGGAGCTGGAAAGCCTGCTTTAGCCCAGCGCCTTTTTCAGCAGTTCGTTGACGACCTGCGGGTTGGCCTTGCCGGCCATCGCCTTCATCGTCTGGCCGACGAAGAAGCCGAAGAGCGCCTGCTTGCCGGCCTTGTACTGCTCGACCTTGTCGGCGTTGGCGGCGAGGACCTTGGCGATTTCCGCCTCGATCGCGCCGGTGTCGCTGGTCTGCTTCAGGCCGCGGGCCTCGACGATCGCCGCGGGATCCTCGCGGGTTTCGAGCATGATCTCGAACACCTGCTTGGCAAGCGTACCGGAGAGCGTGCCGTCGGCGACGAGCGCGAGAAGCGCCGCGCCCTGTTTCGGGCTGACCGGGCTTTCGTCGATCGACAGGCCGAGACGGTTGAGCGCGCCGAACAGGTCGGAGATGACCCAGTTGGATGCGGCCTTGCCGCCGACCTTGTCGCCGGCTTCTTTCAGAAGCGCTTCGAACCAGCGCGCGGTCTCGACCTCGGCGGTCAGCACGTCGGCGTTGTAGGCGCTGATGCCGAGCTCGTTTTCGTAGCGGCGGCGCTTGGCGTCGGGGAGTTCCGGCAAGCTGTCGCGGCATTCGGCGAGGAACGCCTCGTCCAGCTCCAGCGGCAGCAGGTCGGGATCGGGAAAATAGCGGTAATCGTGCGCGTCTTCCTTGGAGCGCATCGAGCGTGTTTCGCCTTTGTCGGGATCGAACAGCCGCGTTTCCTGGACGATGCGGCCGCCCGATTCGAGCACGTCGACCTGACGGCTCGCTTCGTATTCGATCGCCTGCATCACGAAGCGGACGGAGTTGACGTTCTTGGTCTCGGTGCGGGTGCCGAACGCCTCGCCGGGCTTGCGCACCGACACGTTCACGTCGGCACGCATCGAGCCTTCCTCCATGTTGCCGTCGCACGAGCCGACATAGCGGAGGATCGAGCGGAGCTTGCGGAGATAGGCGCCGGCGTCGGCGGGCGAACGCATGTCGGGCTTCGACACGATCTCCATCAGCGCCACGCCCGAGCGGTTGAGGTCGACGTACGAGCGCGTCGGATGCTGGTCGTGCATCAGCTTGCCGGCGTCCTGCTCGACATGGATGCGTTCGATGCCGATGGTCTTTTCCTCGCCCTCGGCCGGTTCGATCGTGACGGAGCCTTCGCCGACCAGCGGGTGGTAGAGCTGCGAGATCTGGTAGCCCTGCGGCAGATCGGCGTAGAAATAGTTCTTGCGATCGAAACGCGACCAGCGGTTGATTGCCGCATCCAGCGCCATGCCGGTGCGCACCGCCTGCCGGATGCACTCGCGGTTGGGAACGGGCAGCATGCCAGGCATCGCCGCATCGACGAGGGACACTTGCGCATTCGGTTCGGCGCCGAACGCCGTCGCGGCGCCCGAGAAGAGCTTCGCCTTGGAGGCAGTGATCTGGGCGTGGACCTCGAGGCCGATCACGACCTCCCACTCGCCGGTGGCGCCCTGGACGCGGTAGCTGGATGATGCTGCGGTAGCCATAGCCCCCCTTCGCAAGAGACTAGCGCTTCGGCAAGACTTCGGTGCTAAGGAGCCGCTCCATGAATATGGTCGAACGGCTGGCGGCAACTTCGGCGGAAACCCATCCGCGCATTGCGGTGCTGCTCCCCTGCTACAACGAAGCGGCGGCGATCGCCCAGACGATCGAGGGGTTCCGGCGCGCGCTGCCGGATGCGGCGATCTACGTTTACGACAACAATTCGAAGGACGACACGATCCGCGTCGCGCGGGAAGCCGGCGCGTTCGTCCGCAGCGAGCGGACGCAGGGCAAGGGCAATGTCGTCCGCCGCATGTTCGCAGACGTGGACGCCGACATCTATGTGCTGTCCGACGGTGACGCGACCTATGATGCGACCGCCGCGCCACGGATGATTGAACGGCTGGTCAGCGAGCAGCTCGACATGGTCGTCGGCACACGCGAGAGCGACGCGCAGGAAGCCTATCGGCGCGGCCACCGCTTCGGCAACCGCATGCTGACCGGCTGCGTCACCTGGATTTTCGGCCAGACCTTCAGCGATATCCTGTCGGGCTATCGCGTGTTCTCCAAGCGCTTCGTCAAATCCTTCCCTGTGCTGTCGGAAGGGTTCGAGATCGAGACCGAGATCAGCGTCCACGCGCTGGAGCTGAAGATGCCGGTGTCCGAAATGGCGACGCCCTATGCCGCGCGGCCGGAAGGCTCCGAATCGAAGCTTTCGACCTATCGCGACGGCTTCCGCATCCTGCGGCTGATCCTGAACCTGTACCGGATCGAAAAGCCGGTCGCGTTCTTCGGCATATTCACGGGATTGTTTCTGTTGGCCGCGCTGGGTCTCTCGCTCGACCTGCTCTGGACCTATCTCGAAACCGGGCTGGTGCCGCGCATCCCGACCGCGATCCTGTGCACAGGGCTGGTGCTGCTCGGCATCGTCAGCCTGTCGTGCGGTCTGATCCTCGACACGGTCACGCGCGGCCGGCGCGAGATGAAGCGGCTGGCCTATCTGGGGCTGAAGGCGCCGGGCAGTTAAATCCTCCCCGGGACGGGGAGGATTATTTTACCACCACTGTCCCGGCCGCGCCGTAAAGCCGGCGCGTTCTTCGATCGCGAGGCCGGCGTTGAGGACGCCCTGTTCGTCGAACGCCTTGCCGATGATCTGCAGGCCCAGCGGAAGGCCGTTCGCGTCGAGGCCGGCCGGCACCGACATCGCCGGCAAGCCGGCCAGCGACGACGGCACGGTGAAGACGTCGTTCAGATACATCGCGATCGGATCGGCCGATTTCTCGCCCAGCGCGAAAGCGGCGGAAGGCGCGGTCGGCGTCAGCAGCAGGTCGCAATGCTCCCATCCGTCGTCAAAGTCGCGGGCGATCAGCGCGCGGACCTTCTGCGCCTGATTGTAGTAAGCGTCGTAGAAGCCGGCCGAGAGCACATAGGTGCCGATCATCAGCCGGCGCTTGACCTCCGGGCCGAAGCCCGCCGCGCGGGTGGCCGCATACATGTCCTGCAGGCCGGCGCCTTCGGGCAGCTCGCGCAGGCCGTAGCGGACGCCGTCGTAGCGAGCGAGGTTCGACGACGCCTCGGCCGGCGCGATGATATAATAGGCGGGCAACGCGTATTTCGTGTGGGGGAGCGAGACCTCGACGACCTCGGCGCCCGCATCCTTCAACCATTCCACGCCCTGCCGCCAGAGCGCGTCGATCTCCGGCGGCATGTTGTCGACGCGGTATTCCTTCGGAATGCCGACGCGCTTGCCTTTGAGATTGGCGGACAGGCCCTGTTCCCAAGCGGGGACCGGGAGCTGGAGCGAGGTCGCGTCCTTCGGGTCGAAGCCCGCCATCGCTTCGAGCATGATCGCGCAATCGCGGACGGTGCGCGCCATCGGGCCGGCCTGATCGAGCGACGAGGCGAAAGCGACGACGCCCCAGCGCGAGCAGCGGCCATAGGTCGGCTTGATGCCCGAAATGCCGGTGAACGCCGCGGGCTGGCGGATCGAGCCGCCGGTGTCGGTGCCGGTCGCACCCGGCGCGATACGCGCGGCGACTGCCGCCGAGCTGCCGCCCGATGAACCGCCGGGGGCGAGCGGCGCATTGCCGCCGTCGCTCCGCCGCCAGGGCGAGATGACGTTGCCGAACGCGCTGGTCTCGTTCGACGAGCCCATCGCGAACTGGTCCATGTTGAGCTTGCCGAGCATGCCCGCGCCTGCGCGCCACAGGTTCGCGGTGACGGTCGATTCGTAGGTCGGCCTGAAGCCTTCAAGGATGTGGCTGGCGGCGGTCGCCTGCACGCCGACGGTGCAGAAAAGATCCTTGATGCCGAGCGGGACGCCGGAGAGCGGCTTGACGCTGCCCGCCGCTCGGTCCTTGTCCGCCTGATCGGCGGCGGCGAGCGCATGCTCGGGCGTCTCGACGATGAAGGCGTTGAGCGGCTTGGCGGCGGCGACCGCGGCGTTGAACGCCTCGGCCACTTCGCGCGCGGAGAAGGCGCCGTCGCGGACGCCGTCGCGCAGCTCGGCGACGGTCAGGTCGGTGATCGCGCTCATTATTCGATCACCTTGGGGACGGCGAAGAAGCCGTGTTCGGCCTGGGGCGCATTGGCGAGCACCTGGTCGCGGATGTCGCCGTCCGTCACGACGTCGTCGCGCAGGCGGAGACGGTTCGGGATCACCGCGGTCATCGGCTCGATATCGGCCGTGTCCACTTCCTGGAGCTGCTCGATCCAGCCCAGGATGTTGTTGAGTTCGGGGACGAGCGCATCGGCCTCGGCATCGCTGATCGCGATGCGCGCGAGGCCGGCCACTTTTCGCACGGTTGCCAGGTCGACGGACATGGCGGCGCGGCTAGCATCGGGTCCGCCTTACGGCAACCACCACTCGTCACGCGGCCCCTTCGACAAGCTCAGGAGAGGCTTGACCCGGCATCCCGCTTCTTTCTTAGAGGACAGAAGAAGCGGGACCCCGGCTCAAGGCCGGGGTGACGAAAGAGAGCCCTTGGATCGCAAATTCCTCTACATCATCGCAGGGCTGATCGTGCTGGTGCTGGGCGCCGGCATCGTCTGGCAGCTTGCGGGGCAGAAGCTGATCGCCCAGGCCTTCGTGCCCAAGGTCGCGTTCAAGGCCGAACCGGCCCAGCCGAAGACGGCCTATGCCGATCCGCGCATGTGGTATTCGCGGCCGCCGAACAGCGCCGACGACCCCGCCTTGTGGGCGCCGGCCGGCTATGCGCCCAACCCGAAGCCGAAAGCGGCGCTGTTCTTCATCCATCCGACCAGTTTTCTCGACCGCAATGCCTGGAACATGCCGCTCGACAACGCCGAAGCGAACGAGCGCGCCCGGCTGTTCATTCGCGGCCAGGCGAGCGCGTGGAACGAAGTCGCGGAGGTCTGGGCGCCCAAATACCGGCAGGCCACGTTCGGCGCTTTCCTGACCACCGAGGCGGATGCCGGCAGGGCGCTGGACCTCGCCTATCGCGACGTCGCGCTCGCCTTCGACGAGTTCGTGCGCGACATTCCCAAGGACCAGCCGATCTTCCTTGCCGGGCACAGCCAGGGCGCGCTGCACCTGACCCGGCTGCTGCGCGAGAAGATCGCCGGCACGCCGCTCGCGAAGCGAATCGTTGCCGCCTATGTCGTCGGCTGGCCGGTTTCGATCGAAACCGATCTTGCCGCGCTCGGTCTGCCGGCCTGCGCTACGGCCGACCAGTCGGGCTGCATCCTCTCGTGGCAAAGCTTCGCCGAGCCGGCCGACCCGAAGCTGATCATCGACACCTATGACGCGACAACCGGCTTCAACGGCCAGCCGCGGAAGGGCACCGACTTTCTATGCGTGAACCCGATCACCGGCACGCAGAACGGCGAAGCGCCGGCTGAAGCCAATCTGGGCACGCTGTTCCCGAGTGACGATTTCTCGACCGCCGAGCTGAAGCCAGGCGTGGTGCCGGCGCGTTGCGGCAAACGCGGTATCTTGCTGATCGGACCGGGACCGAAGCTTGGGCAATATGTGCTGCCCGGCAACAATTATCACGTGTTCGACATCAGCCTGTTCTGGGCGAATGTCCGTGCCGATGCGGCGCGGCGGCTTGCGGCGTTCGGGAAATGACTCTCAGCATGTCATTGCGAGGAGCGAAGCGACGAAGCAATCCATCCGTGACATTCGCCGCACTGGATTGCTTCGCTACGCTCGCAACGACGAGCTAAGATGTTTGGATGATCTTTCATGCGACGAGTGACTTCCGCGCGGCGCTGCCGATGGGCGGGCGGCTGCTCGGGCTCGACGTCGGCACCAAGACGATCGGCACGGCGCTGTGCGATGCTGGCTGGTCGATCGCGAGCCCGGCCGAGCTGATTCGCCGCACCAAGTTCAGCGTCGACAAGGCGGCGCTGGACAAGCTGATCGCGGCGCAAGCGGTGAAGGGGTTGGTGATCGGCCTGCCGCTGAACCTCGACGGCAGCGATTCGCCGCGCACCCAGTCGGTGCGGGCGTTCGCGCGAAACATGGAGCCGACCGGCCTGCCGATCCTGCTATGGGACGAGCGTTGGTCGACCCAGGCCGTCACGCGCACCTTGCTCGACGCCGACGCCAGCCGCGCGCGGCGTGCCGAACTCGTCGACAAGATGGCGGCGGCCTACATCCTTCAGGGCGCGATCGACGCGCTGATGATGGGCTGAAGAAGAAAAGGATTGGTTCGCGCAGAGGCGCAGAGAGGCCGAACCGGCTCGATCATCGCAGCTTCTCCGGCGAAGCCGATAAACCGAATTTCCGCTAACGCGGAGTTGCAGACAACCTGCCGACTCTCTGCGCCTCCGCGCCTCCGCGCGAACCTATTGCAGGACCTTCATGCCCTTCTGCACCGCCGGACGCGCGCCGACCCGATCTAGCCAGGCGTGGATGCCGCTCGACCGCGCGAGAGTTTCGCCCATCGCGTCCTTGAGCGCGACGATCATCCACGGGTAGCAGGCGATGTCGGCGATCGAATAGTCGCCGCCCAGATACTCGCTTTCCTCCAGCCGCTTGTTCATCACGCCGAACAGTCGTGCGCATTCGTCGCGGAAGCGGTCGATGGCGAGCGGCACTTTCTCCGGCGCGCGATTGGCGAAATAGCCGAGCTGGCCGAGCATCGGGCCGAGCCCGCCGATCTGCCAATGCAGCCATTCGAGCGCCTTGAATCGGGCATGACCCGAAGGCGCGAGGAACCGGCCGCTCTTTTCCGCGAGATAGGTCAGGATCGCGCCGCTTTCGAAGATCGACAGCGGACCGCCTTCGGCATCATGGTCGACGATCGCGGGGATCTTGTTGTTCGGGCTGACCTTCAGGAAATCGGGCGCGAATTGCTCGTCCCTGCCGATGTTGACGCCCTTCACCTCATAATCCCAGCCAAGCTCTTCCAGCATGATCGCCGGCTTGCGGCCATTGGGGGTAGTCCAGGTGTAGAGCGTGATCATGCCAGTCTCCCGTCAGCGGAATCGATCGGGCAGATAGGGAGCCGGATCGACCTCCGCCACCGGGCGCCTAAGCAGAAGGTTCGCCGCCATACGCGCCGCGGCGGGTGCGGTCTGGATGCCGAAGCCGCCCTGCCCCGCGCACCAGAAGAAGCTTGGGCAGGCGGGATCGAAGCCATAGACTGGCAGCCGGTCGGGGGCGAAAGAGCGCAGGCCCGCCCATCGCCGCTCGACGCGCTTGATCGGCCAGTTCGCCGCCTGCTCGAATCGATCGATCGCGATCGCAACGTCCAGCTCCTCGGGCGCGGCGTCGCAGGGATCAACCGGCGTTTCATCGTGCGGGCTAAGCCAAAGACGGCCGCCGGCTTCAGGCTTGAAATAGAAGCTGCCGTCCATTGCCATCACCAGCGGCAGATCGGCAGGCGCTGGCGGATCGGCTTCGAGCTGGACGACCGTGCGCCGACATGGCTGGATGCCGATCGGAGCAACGTTCGCCATTGCTGCGACCGGATCGGCCCACGCGCCGGCGGCATTGACGAGAATGCCGGCTTCGATCTCCTGACCGCCTGCCCGCATTCGCCAACCGGCGCCCTCGCGTTCCGCGCGCTCGAGCGGCGCGTTGCAGCGCAGCTCGGCGCCCGCCTGGCGCGCTATCGACAGAAAGCGTTGATGCGCACCTGCAACGTCAATGTCGGTGCAGCTTGGCATCCACAGCGCCTCGACCCATTCGGGCGCGAGATTGGGAAGCCAGCGCCGCGCTCGCTCGGCCGGCCAGCGTTCGAGCTCGACCCGCCCTTCGAACTCGGCCGCGAATCGGTCCATCTCCGCCACCTCTGCCGCACGGGCGAGGTAGAGTTCGCCGCGCGGTGTGAGCAGGCCGGCATCTCTCAGCCAGCGTCCGGACGCGGATGTGAGCGGCTGGATCAGCGGGCCGCCATAGGTTTCCGACCAGAAAGCGGCAGATCGGCCGGTGGAATGATAGCCCGGCTGATCCTCCGCCTCGATCAGCAGCACCGATGCGTCGGCCCCGATTTCGGCGGCGAGACTCGCGCCGGCGATTCCGGCACCGACAATGACAATATCGAAGTGTGTCATCCCACGCGTTCGGCGAGGAAGGCGTCGATCTCCGCGAGGGCCGCGTCGCGCACCGGATCGGCTTCGCGCAGAATCTCGTGGGCCGATTCGGCGCCCCACATGCGGAGTTTGGCGTTGGGGAGACGCCGGGCAGCGCGGATGATGGCGCGCGAATCGACCAACCGGTCATGCTCGGCTGCCAGCAGCAGGATAGGCGTTGTCACCCGTTCGAGCTTGCCGCGCGCTTCCATCGCGAGCGTCGAGCGATAGGCAGCCGCGACCCATGCCCAGCTTGGCGGCCCGACATTGATCTCGGGGTTCGTCTGCTTCCACCAGAGCTCGTCCTCATAGCGTTCGGCATCGTGGGTCAGCAGCGCGCGCCGGCCTTTCATCGGCACGCCGGGACGCTCGTTCGTCTTCCAGGCGAGACGCTCGGGCTTGCCGACCAGGCACATCAGCGCCGCAACCTTGGCCGCGAGGCGCGGTCCGAACGGCGCGCTTTTCAGGCCGAGCATCGGCGCGACGAGCACCGCGGCATCGGGCGCGATCCGCTGCTCCGCCAGTGCGCGCAGCGTCAGGTGCCCGCCCATCGAGTGCGCGATCACGACATGCGGGCCCGCCGTCCGCCGCTTCCAGTCGGCGAAGAAGGCGGCGAGGTCGTCGATCCAGGGCGCGAAATCCACGGTATGGCCGCTCATCGGATCGGCCGCCAGCCGTCCCGATCCGCCTTGCCCGCGCCAGTCGAAGCTTTCGATGTTCCACCCCGCCGCACGCCAGTGGTGGAAGGTCTCGTAATATTTCTCGAACACGTCGCCGCGGCCGCCGAGGAACAGCAGCGATCCGCGGCGCCCTTCCCTGTTCCAGGCGAAGTGACGCAGCGGCCAACCGTCCGAGGCCTGCCAGTATTCGATCGTCGCGCCCGCGGGAACGATCCGCCGATTGATGGTCATCGACTCTGGTTACGGGTTTGCAAGGCTTCGCGTCTAGATGGCCTCGGCATGGCTAATCATGTCCTGCTCGCGATTCTCGCCTTTCTGCTGCTGATTGCGGCGGTAACCGATCTGAAAGCACGAATTATCGCGAACCGCCTGAACCTGGCGATCGCGCTGCTCGCCCCCGTTTATTGGTGGGCGAGCGGTCTCGCGCCCTGGCCGGACATGGCGCTGCAGTTCGGCCTAGCGGCGATCGTCTTCGCGATTTTCGCGGCGATGTTCGCGCTCGGCTGGATGGGTGGCGGCGACGTCAAGCTCCTCGGAGCGCTGGCATTATGGCTGCCGGTACAGCCGCTGCTGCAGATGCTGATCCTGATGTCGGTGTTCGGCGGCGCGCTCACCCTCGCCGTCATCGCCGTGCACAAATTCCGCAAGCTCAAAACCAATCCGGAAGTCCCGTACGGCGTGGCAATCGCCTGCGCGGCTTTGTGGGTCATCAGCGAACCGTATCTTAACCAGTTTGCTTGATGACGATTCTCAAGGGTCTCGGACCCGGTCCAGGAGTCGTCGATCGTGGATGTAAGAAAAATTGCTTTGCTCGTCGGGGCTTTGCTGATCGCGGGTGTCACCGCGATCATGGCCAAAAGCCTTTTTGGAAGCGCCGGAACCCCGGTCCAGGCCGCAGCGCCAGGCGCGCCGCCGGTCGATGGGCCGCAAGTGCTCGTCGCAACCCGGGCGCTCCCGGTCGGCACGATCCTGCAGCAGGATAGCTTCCGCTACCAGCCTTGGCCCAAGGAGCTGGTGCAGGAAGCCTATTACGTGAAGGGCGACGTTCCGCCGCCCCAGCCCGGCACCGTGGTCCGCTATGCGATCACGGCCGGTCAGCCGATCACCCAGGGTGCACTGGTCAAGCCCGGCGATCGCGGCTTTCTCGCCGCGGCGCTTGGCCCCGGCATGCGCGCCGTCACGGTCTCCGCCTCCGCCCAGAGCGGCGTCGCCGGCTTCATCTTCCCGGGCGACCGGATCGACCTCGTGCTGACGCAGGAAGTCGCCGGTGGTGGCAATGGCCCGCCGCTGAAAACTTCCGAGACGTTCGTCCGCAACATCCGCGTCCTTGCGACCGACCAGCGCACCGACACCGAGACCAAGGACGGCAAGACCGAGGTGAAGACCTTCTCGACCGTGACGCTGGAGGCCACGCCCCGCATCGCCGAGAAGATCGCCGTCGCCCAGTCGCTCGGCCAGCTCTCGCTGTCGCTGCGCTCGATCGCCGACAACAATGCGGAGTTGGAACGCGCCATCGCCGCGGGCGAAGTGAGCGTCGGCGACAGCAAGGACCCGAAGGCGGAGCGCCAGATGCTGCTCGCCGTGGGCACTCACCCGTCCGACACCGACACCACGTTCGTGACCGGCGGCGACGTTTCGCGCTTCGCTCGCCGCACCGTCCCGGGCACCGCCACCGCGGGCGCGCCGGCCGCCGCTTCCAGCACCTCGGGCCAGACCGCCCAGGCTGCGATTTTCATCGGGCCCGTCGTCAAGATCGCTCGCGGCAACGCGGTGACCGACGTTCCGGTCGGGGGTAGATAAGATGCGTAATCACACGATTTTGACGCGGGTTGCGACGGCTGCCCTGGCGCTCGCCACGGTCGGCTTGCCCGCCGCAGCGAACGCCGCCCAAGGCGTCCGTCCGCAGGCTCGGGTGGCGAACCTGCCCGCCGGCACCCAGCGCCCGACCAGCGAAGTGCTGCTCTCGATCGGCCAGGGCCAGTTGGTCACGCTGCCGACCGGCATCACCAGCGTCTGGACGTCGAACCCGACGGTCGCCGACGTCTATGTCAGCAACCCACGCCAGATCCATCTTTTCGGCAAGGAAGCGGGCGAGGCGACGGTGTTCGCCACCACTGCGTCCGGCCAGGTCGTCTACGCGACGAACGTCCGCGTCAACCAGAACATCACGTCGATGGACAAGATGCTGCGGCTGGCGTTCCCGGATGCCGACGTTCAGGTGACGACCGCAGGCCAACTCGCCGTTCTCACTGGTACGATCGGATCGCCGGAAGACAGCGCAGCGGCCGAGCGGCTCATCCTGACCGCGCTCAATCCGGGCGTGAACCTCAGCGACCCCAACGCGGCGCTGAAGATGGGCGTCATCAACCGGCTGCGCACCGCGACACCGCTGCAGGTCAATCTGCAGGTGCGTGTCGCCGAAGTCAGCCGCGATCTCGCCAAGGAGATCGGCGTCAACCTGCTGACTCGCGACCAGACCGGCGGTTTCCAGTTCGGCATCGCCCAGGGCCGCAACTTCGGCACGATCGGCAACTTTGATACCTCGGCCTTCCCGAAGCTGGACGCGTCGTCGCTCTTCGGTCTCCCGGCGGGATCGATCAGCCTGCCGTTCAATCCGGCCACCGGCCAGTTCATCAATCCGAACAGCGGCACGGCGTTCAACCTCAACAATCTCGGCCAGGGTGCCGGCAAGACCGCGATCGCTCTGGCCGGCAAGCTGTTCGGCATCGACGTCGCCTCGGCGGTTGACCTCGCTGAGTCCGAAGGCCTTGTGACCACGCTTGCCAATCCGAACCTGACCGCGCTGTCGGGCGAGACGGCAAGCTTCCTGGCGGGCGGCGAAGTTCCGATCCCGCTGGCGCAGGGCCTCGGCCAGATCGGCGTCGAGTATAAGCAATACGGCGTCAGCCTCGCCTTCACGCCGACGGTATTGGGCGACGGCCGCATTTCGCTGCGCGTTCGCCCCGAAGTGTCGGAGCTGAGCACCACCGGCTCGGTCAAGATCAGCGGCTTCGAAATCCCCGCCTTCACGACGCGGCGCGCGGAAACGACGATCGAGCTCGGCTCCGGCCAGAGCTTCATGATCGGCGGCTTGCTCCAAAACCGCAACACATCGCTTATCCAGAAGGCTCCGGGCGTCGGCGACGTGCCGATCCTGGGCGCGCTGTTCCGCTCGAACGCATGGCGCCGGACCGAAACCGAGTTGATGATCATCGTCACGCCCTATCTCGTGAAGCCGAGCAGTGCGCCGATCCCATTGCCGACCGACGGTTACAAGTCGCCGACCGATGCCAGCCGCGTGCTGCTCGGGCGGAGCTTCAGCGGCGACACCGGCCATGGCCGGCCGGTCCCCACGATGGCGCCGCCGCAGGTTCAGACCGGCGGTAGCGGCGGAGAGGCTCAGGCGACGCCGGTCGTGCCGGTGCCGGCCAAGTCCGCCGCCAAGAAAACGGCCGAGGCGGCGCCCGCCCCCGGTTTCTCCCTCAAGTGATGCGCGCGCCCAAGGAGACGATGATGACGTTCAAGTCCCTCCCCCTGATCGGCCTCGCGCTGGCGCTGTCGGCCTGCGGGACCGTCAATCGCGGGCTCGAGTCCGTGCATCAGCCGGTCGTGCAGCGCACCGACTATGTGATCGATCTCGCCTCGTCCGGCGATCGGCTCGCCCCCGGCGAGCGTGACCGCCTCGACGGCTGGTTCCGCTCGATCGACCTGAGCTATGGCGATCGCGTTTCGATCGACGATCCCAGCGGCGGTTATGGCGTGCGCAGCGACGTCGACGTGTTGCTCAACCGCCGCGGCATGGCCAGCCTGCGCGGCGCGCCGGTAACCCCGGGCGCCGTTCCGCCGGGTTCCGTGCGTGTTGTCGTCAGCCGTGCAACAGCGAGCGTTCCCGGTTGCCCCGATTGGAGCCGCCCCTCGTCGCCTGAGTTCGTTGGTTCGACGACGTCGAATTATGGCTGCGCCACCAATGCTGCGCTCGCTTCGATGGTTGCCGATCCGACCGACCTTATCCAGGGCCGCGAGGCCGGCACGGCGCTCGATACTGTGGTCTCCAGCAAGGCGATCCGCGTCTATCGCGACGCCGCGCCGACCGGAACCACTGGTCTGAAGAACGAAACGACCAAGAAGGGTCAGTGAGATGAACGCACCCTGGAGCCCCACCCGATCGGCAGGTTTGCGCGATCCGTTCGTCGCCTATGTGTGCGACGACAGCGCAGCGGACGCGATCCGGCCCGTGGCCGTCGAAATGGGCTGGTCGCCCGAGAAAGTGGTTCGCGGCGGTCTGCGCGCGGCGATCCAGAATCTCGCGGTGGCAGCAAGCCCGAACATCCTGCTCGTCGATCTTTCGGAAACGACGGATCCGCTGAACGAGATCAACGGCCTGGCCGAAGTGTGCGAGCCGGGAACCGTGGTGATCGCCACCGGCCAGACCAACGATGTTCGCTTGTACCGCGACCTGGTCGCCAGCGGCATCCAGGATTACCTGCTGAAGCCCTTCCATCCCGATCAGCTTCGCGATGCCTTCACCCAGGCACAGGCGGTGTTCAACGCGCCCAAGACTGCGGAACAGTCGGTCGAGCGCCCGCATCTGATGATGGCGGTGCTGGGTGCCCGCGGCGGCGTCGGCGCCTCGACGGTGGCGGCGTCGCTCGCCTGGCTGTTCGGCGAAAAGGACAAGCGTTCGACAGCGCTCCTCGACCTCGACGTGCATTTCGGAACCGACGCGCTCGCTCTCGATCTGGAACCGGGCCGCGGCCTTACCGACGCGATCGAGAATCCGAGCCGCATCGACGGTCTGTTCCTCGAGCGCGCGCTGGTGCGTGTGAACGACAAGCTTGCGGTGTTGTCGGCGGAAGCGCCGATCAACCAGCCGCTGATGACCGACGGTTCGGCCTTCTTTCAGTTGCAGGAAGAAATCCGCACCGGCTTCGAATGCACCGTCATCGATCTGCCCCGGCATATGCTGGTGCAGCATCCGATGCTCGTGCAGGACCTGAACTCGGTCGTGCTCGTCACGGAAATCACGCTGGCGGCGGCGCGCGATTGCATCCGCTTCCTCGCCTGGCTGAAGACGCATGCGCCCAATGCGAGCGTGATCCTTGTCGCCAACAAGGTGCCGGCGTCCGGCGTGCCGGAACTCAGCCGCAAGGACTTCGAGGCGTCGATCGAGCGCAAGATCGATTTCGTGGTCGCCTATGACCAGAAGCTGGCGGCTCAGGCGGCCAAGCTGGGCAAACCGGTCGCGGAAGCCGGCAAGGGCGGTAAGGTCGCACTTGCCCTGAACGGGCTCGCCGGCCGGCTGATCGCAGCGTCTTCCAATGGTGCGGACAAGGACGCTCCGGCCGATGCCGGCAAGTCGCTGCTCGGCAAGATCGGCGAGCTGAAGGCAAAGCTCGCCAAGCCCAGCAAGGCATAAGGGACCAGAACGGCGATGATGCAGCTTCTCGTGCCGATGATCGGCGGGGCGTTCACCCTGCTGTTGCTGCTGCTCGCCTTTTCTGGTCCGTCCACCAGCAAAGCGCAGAAGCGCCGGCTGGACGGCGTGCGCGAGCGGCACGGGCGGTTCAACATGTCCGTCGAGGACAAGATGCGCCGCATCACCACGGCGCAGGACACGCGCATCGACAGTTTCGCCTCGCGCTTTCTGCCAAATCCGGCGCTGCTGAAGAAGCGGCTGGCGATGACCGGCAAGGAATGGTCGGTCGGCCAATACGCAATAACGAACGTCGGCATCGCGGTCGTGTTCGCCGCTCTCTTGCTCGTCAAAGGCGCACCGTTTCTGCTGTGCATCTTCGGCGGCCTGATGGTCGGCCTTGGCTTGCCGCACATGGCGATCGGCTATCTGATCAAGAAGCGCATCAAACAGTTCACCGTCCGCTTCCCAGACGCGATCGAGCTGCTCGTGCGCGGCCTGCGCGCCGGCTTGCCGATCTCGGAAACGCTGGGCGTCGTCTCGGCGGAACTTCCCGGGCCTGTCGGTGAGGAATTCAGGCTGATCACCGACAAGATGAAGATAGGCCGCACCATGGAAGCGGCGCTGCAGGAAACCGCCGACCGCCTGGGCACGCCCGAGTTCCAGTTCTTCTGCATTACGCTCGCCATTCAGCGCGAGACCGGCGGCAATCTGGCCGAGACGCTCAGCAACCTAGCCGACGTTCTCAGGAAACGTGCGCAGATGAAGCTCAAGATCAAGGCGATGTCGTCGGAATCGAAGGCGTCTGCCTACATCGTCGGCTCGCTGCCGTTCATCGTGTTCAGCCTCATCTGGATGATCAACCAGAAGTACATGAACAACTTTTTCACCGACGAGCGACTGATGATCGCCGGTATCGGCGGGCTTGTGTGGATGAGCATCGGGGCCTTCATCATGGCCAAGATGGTCAACTTCGAGATTTAGGGCAGCGACCATGCAGACTACCGGACCTACGCTGCTCGGCATCGACGTTCTGTGGGTAGCGACGCTGCTCTCGGCCGTCGCGACCTTCATGGTGCTGGTCTCGCTCTACGCGATCATGACCGTGCGCGACCCGATGTTGCGCCGCGTGAAGGCGCTGAACGATCGCCGCGAGCAGCTGAAGGCGGGCATTACTGCCTCGACCAAGCGGCGCGCGAAGCTCAATGCGCGGAACGAGACGACCGACTGGATGCGGTCGCTGCTCGGATCGCTGAAAGTGCTGCAGGACGAGCAGCTCAAGTCCGCTCAGATCAAGCTGATGCAGGCGGGCATCCGTTCGAAAGACGCCGCGATTGCGGTGATTTTCGGGCGCCTCGCGCTTCCGATCGTCTTCGGTCTAGGCGCGGTCCTGTTCATTTACGTGCTTCAGCTCTGGCCCGATTGGGGCGCGTTCAAGAAGTTCGGCATCACCGCGGCCGCGCTGATCGGCAGCTACAAGGCGCCGGACATCTACCTGAAGAACAAGATCACCAAGCGGAGCCATGCGATCCGCAAGGGCCTGCCGGACGCGCTGGACCTGCTGGTCATCTGCGCCGAAGCGGGCCTGACCGTCGACGCCGCATTTGGCCGTGTCGCCAAGGAGCTGGGCAAGGGGTATCCGGAGCTGGGCGACGAGTTCATGCTGACCTCGATCGAGCTCGGCTTCCTGACCGAGCGGCGCCAGGCGTTCGAGAACCTCGCCACCCGCGTCGATCTCGAGGCGGTGCGCGGCGTCGTCACGACCATGATCCAGACGGAGAAATACGGCACGCCGCTCGCCTCCGCGCTGCGCGTGCTCTCAGCCGAGTTCCGCAACGAGCGCATGATGCGCGCCGAGGAGAAAGCGGCGCGGCTGCCGGCGATCATGACGGTGCCGCTGATCTGCTTCATCCTGCCGACTTTGTTCATCGTGATTCTCGGCCCTGCGGCCTGCTCGATCGCCGATAACTTCAAATAAGGAACGGCAGCGCGCCACGGATCGTTTCTCCTTCGACACAGAAGGAGAGATGCCGTGGCGGCCGATTTTACCCCTGCTTTCTGGCTGATCCTGGGCCTGACGCTGATCCTCGGCTGGGTGCTGGGATTGATGTCCCGCTCCGGCGGCGGGCGGTACAAGCGGGAACTGGCCGCCGAACGCGAGGCGCATGCCGCGACCAAGCGGGACTATGAGGCCCGCGTTGCCGAGCACGACCGGCGCGCGGCAGAGCATGAGCGCCGCATCGCCGACTATGAACGCGCCCGCCCGGCGACCGCCTATCGCGACGGCGACCCGCGGCCTGACCTGCGCGGCGAGCCCGGCCCCGGCGAGCGGGTCGAGATCGACGCCAATGGCAACCGCGTGATCCGTCCGATTCGCTAGCCCTTCTTGAGGGCAGCCTGCGCCGCGGCCAGGCGGGCGATCGGCACGCGGTAGGGCGAGGCGCTGACGTAATCGAGGCCGGTCTGCTCGCAGAAGGCGATCGAAGCCGGGTCACCGCCATGCTCGCCGCAAATGCCGAGCTTCAGGTCCGGCTTGGTCGCGCGGCCGCGCTGGGCGGCGAGCCGGATCAGCTCGCCTACCCCCTCGACGTCGAGCGACACGAACGGGTCACGCGCGAAGATGCCCTTGTCGACATAGGTCGTCAGGAACCGCCCCGCGTCGTCGCGCGACACGCCCAGGGTGGTCTGCGTCAGATCGTTGGTGCCGAAGCTGAAGAACTGGCCGACCTCGGCGATCTCGCCCGCCTTGAGGGCGGCGCGGGGCAGCTCGATCATCGTGCCGACCAGATAGTCGATGCGGCGGCCCTTGTCCGCGAACACCGCCTCTGCCGCCTTGTCGATGACATCCTTCATCAGCTCCAGCTCGCGCTTGGTGGCGACGAGCGGGACCATCACTTCGGGGATCGGCGCCTCGCCGGTCTTCTCGGCGACTTCGACCGCGGCCTCGAAGATCGCGCGGGCCTGCATTTCGTAGATCTCGGGATAGGTGACGCCGAGGCGGCAGCCGCGATGGCCGAGCATCGGGTTGAACTCGTGCAGCTCCGCCGCGCGGCGCTTCAGCGCCTCGACACCGACGCCGGCGGCCTGCGAAACTTCATCAAATTCGCTCTCTTCGTGGGGTAAAAATTCGTGCAGCGGCGGATCGAGCAGGCGGATCGTCACGGGCAGGCCGGCCATGATCTCGAAAATCTCGGCGAAGTCGCTGCGCTGCTCAGGGAGCAATTTGGCGAGCGCCGCGCGCCGGCCCTTCTCGTCCGCAGCGAGGATCATTTGGCGGACGGCAGTGATGCGCGCCGCGTCGAAGAACATATGCTCGGTGCGGCAAAGGCCAATGCCTTCCGCCCCGAAGCCGCGCGCGGTGCGACAGTCGAGCGGCGTTTCGGCATTGGTGCGGACCTTCAGGCGCCGCACCTTGTCGGCCCAGACCATCAGCGTGCCGAAATCGCCGGCGAGCTCCGGCTGCACGGTGGGTACCGCGCCCGCCATCACTTCGCCGGTCGCGCCATCGATGGTGATGATCTCACCTTCCTTGATCGCGCGATCGCCGACGCGGAACAGCTTCGCCTTGCCGTCGATCGCGAGCGTGCCCGCGCCCGAGACGCACGGCCTGCCCATGCCGCGCGCGACGACGGCCGCGTGCGATGTCATGCCGCCGCGCGCGGTCAGGATGCCGCGCGCCGCGTGCATGCCGTGAATGTCTTCCGGCGAGGTCTCGATGCGGACGAGAATGACCGCATCGCCGAGCTCCGCGCGCTTCTCGGCGGTGTCCGCGTCGAACACGACTGCGCCCGAGGCCGCGCCGGGTGAGGCCGGCAGCCCCTTGGTCAGCACGTCGCGCGGCGCGTCCGGATCGAGCGTCGGGTGGAGGAGTTGGTCGAGCGCGGCGGGATCGACGCGGCCGACCGCTTCGGCCTCGGTGATCAGCCCTTCATTCGCCATGTCCACCGCGATCTTCAGCGCCGCCTTGGCCGTGCGCTTGCCCGAGCGGGTCTGCAGCATCCACAGCTTGCCGCGTTCGACGGTGAACTCGATGTCCTGCATGTCGCGATAATGGGTTTCGAGCAGATCGAACACCCGGGCGAGCTCGGCATAGGTTTCCGGCATCGCCTCTTCCATCGAAAGCGGCTTGGCGTTCGCTTCCTCGCGCGCGACTTTCGTCAGATATTGCGGCGTACGGATGCCGGCGACGACGTCCTCGCCCTGCGCGTTGATCAGGAACTCGCCATAATAAGCGCGTTCGCCGGTCGAGGGGTTGCGGGTGAAGGCGACGCCGGTGGCGCTGGTTTCGCCCATATTGCCGAACACCATCGCCTGGACGTTGACCGCCGTGCCCCAGTCGCCGGGGATTCCATTCAGCCGGCGATAGACTTTCGCGCGGTCCGATTCCCACGATCCGAACACGGCGCCGATCGCGCCCCAGAGCTGGTCATGCACGTCCTGCGGGAACGGCTTTCCCCATTGTTCCTGGACCAGCCTTTTGTACTCATCGACGAGCTTCTGCCAATCGTCGGCGGTCATGTCGGTGTCGAGGAAATGGCCCTGGTCTTCCTTGGCGATTTCCAGCGCTTCCTCGAAGCTGCCGTGATCGAGGCCGAGCACGACGTCGGAATACATCTGGATGAAGCGGCGATAGCTGTCCCAGGCGAAGCGCTCGTCGCCCGAGGTGGCGGCGAGGCCCTGCACCGTCTCGTCATTGAGGCCGAGATTCAGCACCGTGTCCATCATGCCCGGCATCGACACGCGCGCGCCGGAGCGGACCGAGACCAGCAGCGGGTCGGCGGCGTCGCCGAAGCGCTTGCCGGTGATGCCTTCGATATGGGCGATGCCGTTCGCGACTTCCGCCCTCACGCTCTCCGGGAAGCTCTGCCCTTCCGCGTAATAGCGGGTGCACATCTCGGTAGAGATGGTGAAGCCGGGGGGGACCGGCAGGCCGATCGACGCCATTCCGTCGAGATTGGCGCCCTTGCCGCCCAAGAGGTTCTTGTCGCCTTGCCCGCCGTCCGACACTCCGCCGCCGAAGCGGTACACGTATTGCGTCATTCCCGGTCCCTGTAATCTCAAGGGCTTAAGTGCCCGAAGTTGAGTAAATTGAAGTCGTGCGCGGTTAGCTTAGCCCTTGATCCAACCCCGCCCGTTCGCTTCGAGCGCAGTCGAGAAGCCTTGCGCCCACCGTTTCTCGACTTCGCTCGAAACGAACGGAGACTTCATCGTGTCAGCCCTCGATCCTGGAGAAGTCGGCGACCTGATGGACCGCGTCGCGCACGCGCGCGAGCAGGTTCAGCCGCGCTTCCCGCTTGGCAGGATCGGCGTCGTTGACTGTCACTTTTTCGAAAAACGCGTCCACCGGAGCGCGCAAACTCGCGAGTGCCGCCATCGCTCCCTCAAAATCCTCCGCCGCCACTGCCGCCCGCGCGCGCGGCTCGGCCGAATCGAGCGCGGCGATCAGCGACTGTTCCGCAGGATCGGGGGTGTAGGACAGGACTTTTTCATGGGCCGTGATCGCGTCGCGCAGATCCTCGGCCATGACAAAGGGGTCTTCCTCGCCGGTCTGGGGGATGCCTTGGATCATCCCCTCTCCCGTTCCGGGAGAGGGAGGGGCCCGCTCCGCGAAAGCGGAGTGGGAGGGTGAGGGACTGCCCTCACCCTGGCCGGCTGCGCCGGCCTGTCCCTCTCCCGCTCTGGCGGGAGAGGGGCTTTGCCACCCTTCCTTCTTCAAAATATTCGCCGCGCGCTTGTAGCCGGCGAGCAGGTCGCGGCCCTCTTGCCGTTCGACGAAGGATTGCAGCGCGCGGACGCGGGCGAGCAGGCGGACGAGATCATCTTCCCCGCCCAGCGCAAACACGGCGTCGATCAGGTCGTGCCGGACACCGGCTTCGCGCTGTTGGACTTTGAGGCGGTCGGCGAAGAATTCGAGGATTTCGAGCGAAAGCTGCTCTACTTCGAGCTGCAGTGCGGACTCGTAATTCTTGGAGAGAGGCAGCTTCTCAATCCGCGCAATCTCGATTGCTGCCTGCCCGAGCTGCTGCAGTCCAGTACGAACGTCTTCATTCTGATCGCACAAGAGATACAACGCCTTATCGAACAATGGCAAAAGCTTCGGACGAAGCTGATTTCGCACGATAAGTAGCTGCGACGCGATCGTAGAGCGTCGGATAGCAAATGGATCTTTTGAGCCGCTTGGCTTCTCGTCGATAGCGAAGAAGCAGACCAGCGTGTCCAGCTTGTCCGCCAGGCTGACCGCGACCGTGACCGGAGCGGTCGGCACTTCGTCGCCTTGGCCGACGGGCTTGTAGTGGTCGCGAATGGCGTCGGCGACGGCGTGGGGGTGGCCCTGGGCGCGGGCGTAGTAGCCGCCCATTATGCCCTGCAGCTCGGGGAACTCGCCGACCATGCCGGTGACGAGGTCGGCCTTGCACAGGCGGGCGGCGGTTTCGGTCATGTCCGCCAACGCCTCCGTTCCCCGGCGAAGGCCGGGGTCCAGTTGCTCTTCGGGCGACTCCTGGGCCCCGGCCTTCGCCGGGGAACAGTCCGCGCCGACGATCCCCTCTTCCACCAGCCATCTTGCCAGCTTCGCGACGCGCTCCACCTTGTCGGCTACGGTGCCGAGCTTTTCGTGGAAGACGATCTGGTCGAGCTTCTTGGCCTGATCCTCGAGGCGGACCTTCAGGTCCTGTTCCCAGAAGAATTTCGCGTCGGACAGTCGCGCGGCGAGCACCTTTTCGTTGCCGGCGACGATCGCCGCGCCGCCGTCGCTCGCCTCGATATTGGCGGTGCAGACGAAGTTCGGGGCGAGCCGCCCTTCCCCGTCCAGCAACGCGAAATATTTCTGGTTGGTCGCCATGGTGAGCTGGATCACCTCGGGCGGGACGTCGAGGAAAGCGGGGTCGAAGCTGCCCAGCAGCGGCACCGGCCATTCGGTGAGGCCGGCATTTTCCTTCAACAGCGCCTCGTCGCGGACGAGCGTGAGGCCGGCCTGCGCCGTCGCGGTGGTCGCGCCGGTGGCGATGATGCCCTCGCGCTCCTCATGGTCGACGATGACGTGGCACATGCGGAGCTTGTCCGCATAATCGTCGGCCGAGCCGATGGTGATGGGGCCGGGATGGTGGAAGCGGTGGCCGACCGTGGCAGCGCCGCTGCGTAGTTTTGTGGTCGCATCGCCGGACGAAAAACCGGTTCCCACTTTTTCTAGCGATGCTCCGATGCCGTCGATTTCGAACGGCACGATGTCTTCGCCCAGCAGCGCGACGATGCCCTGCAGCGGGCGGACCCAGCGTAAGGATTCGGTCGATTGCGAGGCAGCGCCCCAGCGCATCGACTTGGGCCAGGGAAAGGCGCGGACGATCGCGGGGATCGCCTCGGCAAGCACGTCTGCGGTCGGGCGGCCGGGCTTGTCGATCACGGCGAAGTATACGCCGTCGCGTTCCGCGAGCTGGTCCTGAGTGAGGCCGGTCTTGCGCAGGAAGCCTTCGAGCGCCTGGGGAGGAGCGGAGGTGCGCGGGCCTTTCAGTTCCTCGCGGACGGCCTCGGTTTCCGACGGCAGGCTGCGGGCGATCAGTGCGAGGCGGCGGGGCGTGGAGAAGGTCTCGATGCCTTCCGCCTTCAGTCCGGCCTTGGCGATCTCGGCCTCGAACAGCCGCGCGAGATCGGCCCGCGCCCGCTCCTGCATGCGGGCGGGGATTTCTTCGGAGAGGAGCTCGAGGAGGAAGTCGCTCACGCGGCCCACCCATGCTTCTCCATCCACGCCGAGCAGGCGCCTTTGGCGAGGTCGCGGACGCGGCCGATATAGGCCTGGCGTTCGGCGACCGAGATCACGCCGCGGGCGTTCAGCAGGTTGAAGATGTGGCTGGCCTTGATCGCCTGCTCATAGGCGGGAATCGGGAGGTTGCGGTCGAGGCAGTTTTCGCATTCGGCCGCCGCCTTGCGGAACAGATCGAACAGCGCCTCGGTGTTGGCGACCTCGAAATTCCAGGTCGACATCTCGATCTCGTTTTCGAGGAAGACGTCGCCATAGGTCACGCCGCGGCCGTTGAAATCGAGATCGTACACCCGGTCGACGTTCTGGATGTACATCGCCAGCCGCTCGAGCCCGTAGGTGAGCTCGCCGGCGACCGGCTTGCAGTCGAAGCCGCCCATTTGCTGGAAATAGGTGAACTGGGTGACTTCCATGCCGTCGCACCAGACTTCCCAGCCCAGGCCCCAGGCGCCGAGCGTCGGCGATTCCCAATCGTCCTCGACGAAGCGGATGTCGTGCTTGAGGAGATCGAGGCCGATCGCCTTCAGGCTGCCGAGATACAGCTCCTGCAGGTCGGGCGGGCTCGGCTTCAAGATCACCTGATACTGGTAATAATGCTGGAGCCGGTTCGGGTTCTCGCCATAGCGGCCATCCGTGGGCCGGCGGCAGGGCTGGACGAAGGCAGCGTTCCACGGGTCGGGGCCGAGCGCGCGCAGCGTCGTCGCCGTGTGGAACGTGCCGGCGCCCATTTCCATGTCATAGGGCTGCAGGATCAGGCAGCCCTGCTCGCTCCAATAACGGTGGAGGCGAAGGATCAGGTCCTGAAAGGAAGGCGGACGGTCGGCAGGCACGGCGTTCGCACCTGCACAATGCGGGCGGAGGGGTCAACACCCGCGCCTCGTCATCCCGAACTTGTTTCGGGACGGCCCGCGGCGCTCCGAGCCTGTCCGTTGAAATCTCGGTTGAGCCGACCCTTGTCCCGAAACAAGTTCGGGATGACGGTGGGGATCAGTAAGAGCTCTCGCCGTCGATCTGGTCGCGCTGGCGTTTGATTTCCTTCTGGCGGCGGCGTTCTTCCTTGGCGCGGCGTTCCTCTTCCTTGCGCAGCTCGCGGCCGCGCTTTTCGTCGGCCTCCTTCTGGCTGGTGGTGAGCTTGTCGGCGGTCCAGCCGACGGCCTTGACCGGCATCGTCGCGACGTCGAGCGCGGTCTTGGCGAGACAGCCGCCCAACGAGAGCGGCAAAATAAGCATAAGCAACAAACGCATAGCCGAACCCCCAAAACAGCTTGATCGCAGCCCTTAAGGGTGCACACCTTCACGCCAGATGAACGAGGGGGGAGGATCATGGACGTCACCCTGATCACTGGCGCGTCGGCCGGATTGGGCACCGGGTTCGCGAAGGCGCTGGCGGCGCAGAAGCGCGATCTGCTGCTGGTCGCGCGGCGCGAGGACCGGCTGGCGGAGCTCGCGGTGGAGCTGGAGCGCGGCAACGGCGTGTCGGTGAAAACGATCGCGGTGGACCTCGCCGCGCCGGACGGGCCCGAGAAGTTGATGGCCGAAGTGGCCGACCGCGGATTGAAGATCGACACGCTGATCAACAATGCGGGGTTTGGCGCGCGTGGGGCGTTCGCCGATATCGACCTGGCCGAGCAGAAGCGGATGGTGACGCTCAACTGCACGGCGCTGATGGAACTGTGCCACCGCGTGCTGCCGGGGATGCTGGAGCGCGGGCGCGGCGGCATCCTGAATGTCGCCTCCACCGCCTCTTTCCAGCCCGGACCGTGGATGGCCGTCTATTACGCCACCAAGGCGTTCGTGCTGAGCTTTTCCGAGGCGCTGCACGAGGAAGTGCGGGGCCGCGGTGTGAAGGTCGCGGCTTTGTGCCCCGGGCCGACAAAGACCGAGTTCGCGGACGTCGCGGGGATGAACGACAGCGAGCTGTTCAAGCGCTTCGCCAGCGACCCCGCCGCGGTCGTGCGCGACGGGCTCGCCGCGCTGGAGCATAATCAGGCGGTCAAGATTTCGGGCGTGCTGAATGCGATGATGGCCGAATCGATCCGCTTCGCCCCGCGCGTGGTGGCGCGGAGATTCGCCGGCGGACTGCAGAAGTCGCGTCAGGGATAATGGGAGGAAGAATGCTGAAACACGTTATCGTGGCGGCGCTGCTTGCGTCGGCCACTCCGGCTCTAGCGACGCCGTCTCAGGATTTGGCCGCCGTGCTGAAGGACCATTGGGCGTGGTTCCTCCAGACCAATCCCGAATATGCGACCGCGCTGGGCGTCCGGTCCTATGACGACCGGATCAGCGACCTGAGCTTGGCCGAAGCCGACCGGCAGGCGAAACAGGCGCAGGTGTTTCTCGACCGGCTGAAGGCGATTCCGGACGCCGGCCTCTCGCCCACCGAACGGACCAACAAGGCGATCCTGTCGCGGCTGCTTTCCGAGCAGGTCGAGGGCAACAAATACGGCGAGCGGCAGATCCTGTTCACCACCTATTATGGCTGGCACCAGTCGGCGGCCGAGCTGGCCAACAACGTGCCGTTCGCCACGCACGCCGATTACGAGAGCTATCTGACGCGGCTCGCGCAATATCCGAAGCTCAATGCCGAGGCGCTGAAGATCACCCGCGACGCCGTGGCGCAGGGCTATGTCCAGCCCTGCGACGCGCTCAGCGGCTACGAGAAGACGATCATCGGCGTGGTCGCCGAGGACCCGGCCAAGTCGCGCTTCTACCAGCCATTTCTCGGCAACAGGCCGGCGGACATGAGCGAGGCCGAATGGAGCGCGATGAAGGCGCGGGCGGCGAAGCTGGTCACCGACGTGCTGAACCCGGAATATCGGAAGTTCTACGACTTCTACACCAAGGACTATGCGCCCAAGTGCCGCAAGACGGTGGGCGCGTCGGCGATGCCCAATGGCGCGGCCTGGTACGCCTATCGCGCCCGGGTGATGACCACCACGGACAAGACGCCAGAGGAAATCCACCAGATCGGACTTTCCGAAGTGAAGCGCATCCGGGCCGAGATGGACGCGGTCGCGAAGCAGGCGGGCTATGCCAGCCGCGAGGCGTTCATCCAGGAGCTGCGCACCAACCCGAAATATTACGCAAAGACGCCCGAGGAACTGCTTGCGGTCGCTGCGCTGCAGGCGAAACGCAACGACGGCAAGCTGCCGCAATATTTCGGGCGGCTGCCGCGCCTGCCCTATGGCATCAAGCCGATCCCGGCGGAGACGGCGGAGACCACCACCACCGCCTATGCGCAGGCGGGCTCGCTCGCGAGCGGGCTCGCCAGCACCTATTGGGTGAACACGTCGAAGCTCAACCAGCGGCCATTCTGGGAGCTGCCGGCGCTGACCACGCACGAAGCGATGCCGGGCCATCTGTTCCAGCTTGGGCTGCAGCAGGAGCTGGAGCTGCCCGATTTCCGCAAATACGAGGCGAGCTTCACGGCCTTCGTCGAAGGATGGGCGCTCTATACCGAGCGGCTGGGGATCGAGATGGGCGTGTACGACACGCCCGAAAAGCAGATGGGCCGCCTGTCCTACGAAATGTGGCGCGCGTGCCGGCTGGTCGTCGACACCGGCATGCACGCCAAGGGCTGGACCAAGGCGCAGGCCGTCGCCTTCATGAAGGACAATACCGCGCTCACCGATGCCAATATCGAAGCGGAAGTGAACCGCTACATCTCATGGCCGGGACAGGCGCTCGCCTACAAGATGGGCGAGCTGAAGATCCGCGAGCTGCGCGCGCGGGCGGAAGCGGCGCTGGGGCCGAAATTCGACATCAAGCGCTTCCACGACGCGGTGCTGGGCCAGGGGCCAGTGCCGCTGGACGTGCTGGATGCGCAGATCAACGAGTGGATTGCGGGGGAGAAGAGATAACCCCTCTCCCGCTTGCGGGAGAGGGAGGGGCCCGCCGCGAAGCGGTGGGAGGGTGAGGGCTTGTGAGTCACGCTCGCTGCGCTTCGCTCTACGCCCCCTCACCCCGCTCGCGACTTCGTCGCGAGTCGCCCTCTCCCCGAGGGGAGAGGGGCTAGTCGGTCACTGCCCCTCAGGCGGAAGCTCGCCATTGGCCCGCGCGCGGCGTTCCTCGCGGGCCTGGCGGAGCATTTGCTGGTAGCAGCCGGTCCAGCCGCCAGCGCCCGACGGCGTGCAGCTGTTGATGCCGGAGGCGCCGACATATTCCATGCTGCGCGCGCGGGCGGCCCAGCTCTGGCTTTCGGGGCTCGGCGCGATGCGGCGGAGTTCCTGGGGGATGCGGTAGCGCTCGCTTTCAGAGCGCCGCACGCAGATCGTGTCGCGCGGACAGCTATCGTTGCCGAAAACGACCAGCACTTGCTCGTTCGAGTTGCGCTGCGCCTGAGCAGGCGCAGCCGGCAGCAGCAACGGAGCGCCGAGCGCGACGATCATCGACAGTTTCTTCAGCATCGCGGACACTCCTTCAGATACGCTTCGATAGCGCGATCGCGGCGCGGCAGCCGAGCCGGATCGCATGGAACAGGACAGGATAGGCGGGCGCGCGTTCGGCCCCGGCCGAGAGCGCGTGGTCGCGGTGCGCGACTTCGTCGGCGCGGAATTCGGTGATGGTGGCGGAAAGCTCGGGATCGCTGTCGCCCAGCGCTTCGAGCTGCTTGCCGTAATGGCGGTCGATCTCGGTCTCGATCGCGGCGGTGCAGGCCATCGCCGCTTCGGGGCCCAGCGCGGCAGTGGCGGCGCCGAGCGCATAGCCGGCGACGTTCCACACCGGCTGCAGCAAGGTCGGCCGCACGCCGCGTTCGACGATCATTGCGTCGAAGCGCTTGCGATGGGCTTCCTCCTGGGTTGCCATGCCGGCGATGGCGCGTGCGGCAGGGGCGCGGTCGCCCAGCACCGCGAGCTGGCCTGCATAGATGCGCGTCGCGCCATATTCGCCGGCCTGGTCGACGCGCAGCATTGCGGCCGCATCCGGTTTGCTGTCCCCGGGCTTCGTCATGCGGTCCTCCTGTCCCGCGCCAACAACGCCCAGATGGCGATGGCGGCGGCAAAGGAAAAGAGCGCGTTGAAGCCGGCGAGCGAGACGCCGAACAGGGTCCATTGCGGCTGGTCGCAGCGGACGACCGGCGCCGCCATGATCGCCTTCAGCAGATCCTCGGCGCTGGCGGCGGACGGCCCGCGAGAACAGGTGGTGACGCCTTCCCACCATTTATACTCGACGCCGGCATGGAAGACGCCGATCGCGCCGGAGATGGCAATCGCGATCGAGGCGAGGATCACCAGCGCCCGCGACCAGCGCGGCTGGCCGGACAGGCCGTAGGCGAGCAGCGCCAGCGCGATGGCCGCTTCATGTGGATAGCGCTGCCACCAGCACATCTCGCAGGGGAACAGGCCGCCGAGATACTGCGAGCCGAACGCCCCGCCGAGCAGGACGGCGGGTGCGAGCAGCGCGATCAGGCGGGCTTGGGCGAGTGGGCTCGTCATACAACTCCGTTCAGGCTGAGCCTGTCGAAGCCCTGCCCTTCCCTACATCCGTAAAGAGAAAAGCAGGCCTTCGACAAGCTCAGGCTAGCCGGAATGTGGAGACATCCCGGCTGAACCGGAGCTTACTTGCCGCGCGAGGCGGTCTGGACCGCGGGCAGCTTGTTCAACCGCTCGAGCGTCTTCACCGCATAGTCGAGCTGGAAGTCCTTCACGCCCTGCTTTTCGAGCTGGTCGGCGGTGAAGCGGAAGCGCGGGTCTTCCTTGGTGTCTTCCTCCAGCACCGTGTTGTCGACCTTTGCCTGGTTGATCAGGTGGCGGCGCAGATCCGCTTCGCGGAAGCGTGGGCGTTCCTTGTAATCGGGGTCGCTGAGCTGCGGCACCAGCACGTCAGGCTCGATGCCGCCTTCCTGCACCGAGCGGCCCGACGGCGTGTAGTAGCGGGCGGTGGTGAGGCGCAGCGCCGTGGTCTGCGACAGCGGCAGCAGCGTCTGGACCGAGCCCTTGCCGAAGCTGCGCTCGCCCATGACGATCGCGCGGTGATGGTCCTGCAGCGCGCCGGCCACGATTTCCGACGCCGAGGCCGAGCCGGCGTCGACCAGCACGATCACCGGGGCGCCGTGCGTATCATCGCCGGGCTTGGCGTAATAGCGCTCAATATCATTCTTCTCGCGGCCGCGCTGCGAGACGATCTCGCCATGATCGAGGAACGAGTCCGACACCTCGATCGCCTGGTCGAGCAGACCGCCGGGGTTGGAACGCAGGTCGACGATATAGCCGGCCGGGCGGTGGCCGAGCGCCTTTTCGACGCCGACGATCGCCGCGCGCACGCTGGCGCCGGTGTTCTTCGAGAAGCTGTTGATGTTGATGACGCCGACGTCACCCTTCACTTCCCATTTGACCGGCTTCAGCTCGATCACTTCGCGGGTGAGGGTCAGGTCGAACGGCTTGTCGCGGCCGGGGCGGACGATGGTGATCTTGATCGGCGTGCCGGGCTTGCCGCGCATCTGCTCGACCGCTTCGTCGAGCGTGCCGCCGAACAGGAGCTGGCCGTTCAGGTGGGTGATATAGTCGCCGGGCTTGATGCCGGCCTTCGACGCGGGCGTATCCTCGCTGGCCGCGATCACCTTGACCGCGCCGTCCTCCATCGAGACGGTGAGGCCGAGACCGCCATAATTGCCGTCGGTCTGCGCCTTCATCGACTGGAAATCGGTCGCGTCGAGGAAGGAGCTGTGCGGATCGAGACTGGCGAGCATGCCGTTGATCGCGCCCTTGATCAGCGTCTTGTCGTCGACCTTCTCGACATATTCGGCGCGGACGCGCTCGAACACGTTCATGAACTCGTCGAGTTCCTTGTAGGTGTCGTTGTCGACGGCGGCGAGGCCGGACGTGGCAAGGGGCACCAGCGCAAGGGCGCTGACGAGAGCAGTGGCGCGCAACAAGGGACGAAACATCAAAGGCATCCTGCCGGGGTTATCGAATCCAAGATATAGGCTTTTCGACGGGTGTTAAAGGTTAACTGACGAACGTCGTCAGATCGACCGCCTGACCGCCCTTGCGGAGCTCGACGGTAATGCCGTTCGCACCCGCCTGGCCGAGCGGGCTGCCTTGCTCGACGGTGTCGCCGATCCGGGCGCTGGCCGTGGCGAGGCCGGTGACGAGGCTGGTGAAGCCGCCGCCATGATCGACGATCGCGATCGCGCCATAGCCGCGATAGGGCCCGGCGAACGTGACACGGCCGGCGGCGGGGGCGACGACGAGCGCGCCGGGCTTCGCAGCAATGGCGACGCCGCGCGAGCGGACGCCGGAGGGAAGCGCCTCCCCGAAGCCGCGTGTGACAGGGCCGAGCACCGGCAGGCGATAGGCGATGCGCTGGGTTTCGGGCGCGCCGGTCTCGACCGGCAGCGATTCGGTAAGGTGCACGGGGCGCGGGAGCGGTCCGGGCAGGCTGGCGAGCCGGTCGCGGAGCGTGCCTTCGGCGCCGAGGCGTCGCACCAGATCCTCCAGATCGCGAGCCGATTCGCCGAGGCCCAGCGCGCGGTCGGCTTCCGCGCGCGCGCCGGTCGCCAGCGCGGCGGAGCGGCGGCGCTGTTCGATTTCGAGTTGGGCGAGGCGCTGCTGTTCGGCGCGACCTTGCCGCTGGCTCTCGCGCATGTTGGCGAGCACCGCGTCGGCTAGTCCTCGCAAGGCGCGCGCACGGGCGAGCTCGGCACGGAGATCGGCGGTCTGGGCGGCGATGCGCGGCGTCATGCTCGACAGCACGGCGCGGACATGGACGAGATCGGTGAGGCTGCCGGGCTGGACCAGCGTGGCGGCGGCCGGACGGCGCGCCATCGTCTCAAGCGCCGCGACGAGCTTCGCGATCGGCTGCTCGCGCGCGGCGAGGCGGCGTTCCTGCTCGCGCTGCTGCGCCCGGATGATGGCGAGCCGGGCTTCGGCGGCGGCGATATCGGCTTCGGACGCCTGGACGCGCGCGGCAACCGCCGCCTGCGCCGCGCGGGCGCGCTCTGCCTCGTCGAGCGCAGCGCGGGAGGCCGCTTCCATTTGCGCGGACCGGCTGCGCGCCTGCCCGGCCTGAGCCTGCGCCTGGGCGAGCTGCGCGCGCGGATCGACAACCCCCTGCGCTGCGAGCGCAGTCGCCACAGCCAGTGCGCCGAGCCCGATCCAAGCCTTCATCATCCCTCCCGGTGATAGGGGTGATTGGCAAGGATCGAGGTCGCGCGAAAGAGCTGTTCCATCAGCATCGCGCGGGCAAGGAGATGCGGCCAGGTCGCGCGGCCGAAGGCGAGGAGAAGGTCGGCGGAGTTCCGCTCCGCCTCGTCATGACCATCGGCGGCGCCGAGCAGGAAGCGGCATTCGCGTTTTCCGCCGTCGCGCCATTTCTCCAGCCGGCGGGCGAGTTCGACCGAGGTGAGTTGTTCGCCCCGTTCGTCGAGGGTGACCGTGACGCCGTTCGGGTCGCGCGGCGGCACCCGGCCGCCTTCATCGGGCAATTCGGTGAGCTTCAGCGGCCAGACGATGCGCCTGGCGTAACGCGCGACCAAATCCGCCTCGGGGCCGCGTCCGATCCGGCCCCGGGCGATCACATGAAGAAGCAACTAGGCGTGCGCGGGATTGGGAGGCGACGGCGCCTCGCCGAACGCCCACATCCGCTCCAGATTGTAGAAGCTGCGCACTTCGGGGCGGAACAGGTGGACGATCACGTCGCCGGCGTCGATCAGCACCCAGTCCGCGGTGGGCAGCCCTTCCACCCGGGCGGTCCGCCCCAGCTCGCCCTTCAGGCGCTCGACAAGCTTTTGCGCCATCGAGGCGACCTGCCGGGTCGAGCGGCCCGATGCGATCACCATGTGATCGGCAATGCTGCTCTTGCCCTCCAACGGGATCGAGACGGTCTCGATCGCCTGATCGTCTTCCAGCGAAGACAGGACGAGATTGTGCAGCGCCGAAACCGGATCGGCTTCGGGCTGAGTGCGTGCAAGTGACTGTGCGGCCAAGAGTGTTCCTCAGCTAGAGTGCGTTCGTCGTGTGGGTGCAACGCTTGGAGCGGCGCGGCGGTGCCAATGAGGGTCGGCCTGGCGGATGCGAGTCGCCGAACGCGGGTCGGGGACAAAGCGCAACAACACGAGCGCCGGCGGTCTCCAGTCCGTCCAGTTACCGACATCGGCAGCGGGCCGGACGAAGCGCCGCAACCAGCCCAGCGCGGGGGCCGCGCGGGCAGCATGGTTATACCCCGGCCGCGCAATCACCGCAATCGGAACCGCGCGGGCGATCTCTCGCCAGCGGCGCCAGTGATGAAATTGCAACAGGTTGTCCGCGCCCATCAGCCAGACGAATCTGTGCATCGGGTAGCGTTTTTTCAAGGCGGCGATCGTGTCGGCAGTGTATCGCGTGCCGAGGTCCGCCTCGATCGCCGTCGGCACGATGCGGGCGCCCCGCGCAAGCTTGCGTGCCGAAGCGAGGCGGGCCTTGAGCGGCGCCATGCTTTCCGGGTCCTTCAGCGGATTGCCGGGCGATACCAGCCACCACAGCTCGTCGAGCCCGAGCGCCCGGATCGCGAACAGCGAAATCGCCCGATGCCCGCCATGCGCGGGATTGAAGCTGCCACCAAGGAGGCCGATGCGGCTCTGCTTCAACCGCGCACCTGGCCGGTGCCCAGCCCCACCCATTTGTACGTCGTCAGCCCTTCAAGCGCGACTGGGCCGCGGGCGTGGAGGCGGCCGGTGGCGATGCCGATTTCCGCGCCCATGCCGAACTCGCCCCCATCTGCGAACTGGGTCGAGGCATTGTGCAGCACGATCGCGCTGTCGACTTCCGCGGTGAAGCGTGCCGCCGTCGCGGCATCCTCAGTCACAATCGCGTCGGTGTGGTGCGAGCCGTGCGCCGCGATGTGCGCCAGAGCGGCGTCGATGTGGTCTACAATTCCGACAGTGGCGATCGCGTCGAGATATTCGGTGTTCCAGTCGTCGGACGTGGCGGCTCGAACGCGCGGGTCGATCGCTTGCGCCCGACCGTCGCCGCGCAACTCGCAGCCGGCATCGAGCAGCGCTTCGACCAGGGAGACGGCGCCGGGATAGTCGACGTCGATCAGCAGCGTCTCCATCGCCCCGCAGACGCCGGTGCGGCGGAGCTTGGCATCGAGCACGATCGCTTTCGCCATCGCCGGATCGGCGGCGCCGTGGACATAGACGTGGTTGTTGCCGTCGAGATGGGCGAGCACAGGCACGCGCGCCTCGGCCTGGACCGTGGCGACCAGCGACTTGCCGCCGCGCGGAATGATCAGGTCGATACCGCCGGCGGCGCGCAGCATCGCGGTCACCAGAGCGCGGTCGGGATCGTGGACCAACTGAATCGCCGCTTCGGGCAGACCTACGGCCTTCAGTCCGTCCAGCATCGCCGCATAGAGCGCGCGGTTGCTGGCGCGCGCTTCCGAACCGCCGCGCAGGATCACGGCGTTGCCGGAGCGGAGCGCCAGCGCGCCGGCGTCGGCCGTCACGTTCGGGCGGCTCTCGTAGATAATGCCGATGACGCCGATCGGCACGCGCACCCGCTGAAGCTTCAAGCCGTTCGGGCAGACGGTTTCGTCGATCATGGCGCCGAGCGGCGTCGGCAGCGCTGCGACCTTCTCGAGCGCGGCTGCGATGCCATCGACCCTGTCCTCGTTCAGCGCCAGCCGGTCGCGCATTGCCGGGCTCAGCTCAGTGCCGTGCGCCATGTCTTCGGCATTTGCGGCGAGGATCGCGGCGGCATTCGCGCGGACCGCTGCCGACGCGGCCTTGAGTGCGTCTGCGGTGCGCGCCGGATCGGCCCGCGCGAGCTCCGCCGCTGCGGCGCGGGCGCGCTGCGTCATCTCGGCTATGCGATCTTCGGGCCCGGTCATGCGCGCCGCCTAGCATGGTGCGCGCTTCCGGTGCTAGGCTCGGCCTATGACGGGGATCGAAGCGACGGGGGAGTTCGTGACCGGCGCGCTGATGGCGGGCGCGATCGAGCGGACGAGCGGGGAACGGCACGAACACAGCGAGGCGCATGCGCTGTGCCTCAATTGCGGCACGGCACTGGTCGGCGACTATTGCCACCGCTGCGGCCAGCCCGAGCACATCCATCGCTCGCTTTCGGCGATCTGGCACGACCTGGCGCACGGGGTGTTCCACTTCGAAGGCCAGGTCTGGAACACGCTCCCGATGCTTGTCTGGCGACCGGGCGACCTGACTCGCCGCTTCATTCATGGCGAGCGCGCCCGCTTCGTCTCGCCGATGGCGCTGTTCCTGTTCTCCGTGTTCCTGATGTTCGCGCTGTTCAGCGCGATCGGCGCGCATTTCGAGGTGCCGGAAAACAAGCCGCCGACCGAAGCGGCGCAGGCGATCGCGCGCGCGCAAATGCCGCGAGCCAAGGCCGAGCTCGCGCGCCTGATCGCCGCAAGGGCTGCGGCCACGACGCCGGAAGCGAAGGAAGCACTTACCCAGAAGATTGAGAAGGCCCGCGAGGACATCAACGGCCTGAACGAGATCACGGTCTGGAAGCCGGGCCGGGACACCAATCTGAAGACCGGCTGGCCGCGGCTCGACGCAGGGCTGCGGCATGCGAACGAGAACCCGAACCTCACACTCTATAAAATCCAGTCGAGCGCCTACAAATATAGCTGGGCGCTGATCCCGCTGTCGGTGCCGTTCCTGTGGCTGCTCTACGCGTGGCGGCCCCAGTACAAGCTGTACGACCATGCGGTGTTCGTCACCTATTCGCTGTCGTTCATGTCGCTGATGGTGATCGTGCTGACCCTGCTCGGGACGGTGGGCGTCAGCAGCAACGTGATCGCGCCGGCGGCGATGATCATCCCGCCGCTGCACATCTACCGCCAGCTCCGCGGCGCCTATGGCACCAGGCCGTTCCGCGCGATCCTGCGCACCATTGCGCTCATCGTCTTTTGCGGGATGACGCTGCTCGCCTTCCTGGCGATGCTGCTGGCGCTAGGCGTGCTCGGCTGAGCCGAGCTGCCGCCAGGCCGCGACCGCGACCAGCAGCAACAGCATCGAGATTCCCGCGCCGCCGGCCGCATCGACAAAGGCGTTCAGGAAGAGGTTGAGACCGGCGCCGCCGAACAGCGCGCCGAAGACGCCAACGACCGATCCGATCGCGCCGATCAGGATCGTGCCGGCGAGGTAAATCACCGCAATGATGAAGAACAGACGCCAGCCGTTGCGGCGCGTCGCCTCGAACCCGGCCGCGATCCCGGCGACGGGCCCATGCACTCGCCGCGCGACGAATGCAGCTTCGGCGAGAAAGGTGCGCCCAGCCAGATAGAGCCAGGGAATGACGAACAGCATCAGGCCGCCCAGCCACATGAAGCCGATCAGCAGGTCCATCACGGCGAACAGCGGCAGCAGCCGCACGCCGGCCCTCAGTGCCTCGCCCACCGAAGGCCGTTCCGGGCCAAGCAGCAGAATCAGCAGCGTCAGCCGCCCAAGCGACGCCATCAGCGCGACCAGCAGGATCCACAGGAAATTCGCTTCGGTCCACACGCCGACTTCGCGCAGCCAGGTCCCGCTCTGTCCGCTCGGCGTGAACGGATGCAGCGTGTTCAGGAGCAAAGGCGGCAGCAGCATGAAAAAGCCGGCGACAGTCAGCACGATCTCGCGCTGGCCGTTAAGCAGCGCCATGGCATCGCTCCAGGCGCGGCTGGCGTCGAAATTCGGGGGTCTGTGCTCCATCGCCGGCGCTTATAGCCGCTGATCCGGTTGAAGCGAGCGCGGCGAATGACAATAGACGCGGCAATGATCGACGATATCGAATGGCAGGTCTCGCCCGGCCTCACCGACTATCAGGCGGCGGCCGCCGACATGGAGGCGCGGGCCGAAGCGATCCGGGCCGGGGCTGCGCCCGAGCGCATCTGGCTGCTGGAGCACGCGCCGCTCTACACCGCCGGCACCAGCGCCGACACGGCCGAGTTGCTCGACCCACGCTTTCCGGTGCACAAGAGCGGGCGCGGCGGCCGCTACACCTATCACGGGCCCGGGCAGCGGGTCGGCTATGTCCAGCTCGACCTCGACCGGCGGGGGCGCGACATCCGCTGCTTCGTCCATGAGCTCGAGCGATGGGTAATCGGGGCGCTGGGCCAACTCGGCGTCGCCGCCCGCGCAGTCGACGGGCGGATCGGCATCTGGGTTGACACGCCCGCGGGAGAAGCGAAGATCGGGGCGATCGGCGTGCGCGTGCGGCGCTGGGTCACGTTGCATGGCTTTTCGGTGAACGTCGATCCTGATCTGGATCACTTTACCGGCATAGTACCTTGTGGTTTGAGCGAATTTCCGGTCGCGAGCATGGCCTCGATCGGGAACAAAGTGCCGCTTGAGGCGCTGGACAGCGCGCTCTGGACGGCTTTTCCAGGGTTCCTCGAAGCCCTCGGAGGAGGGCGGAAAGAAGAACTCTTGAGGGGCGAAGCTTTTGTGTCTAAGAACGGGGCTGATTTGGCTAACGGAGGGCCACCGAGCCGGCCAAATCACTAATATAAGGGAGTTTCGAATGCGTGACCTTCTCACGAAAGTTCTGACCGGCTCGATGATCGCCGGAGCTGCTCTGATGGTTTCGGCTTGCGGCAGCAAGGAATCGGCGAACAACACGGAGACGGCGAACGTCACCGAGATGAACACCACCGATACCAACACCACGACCGACAACATGACTGCTGTCGACGCGGCGAACGGCACCGGTAACATGGCGGGCGACATGAACGCCATGAACTCGACCGAGAACGCGGCGAACGCCATGAACAATGCGTCGAACGCGATGAACAACGCCGCTGCCAAGTAAGCGCTGCGGTTTCACTGTTCGAAAGGGCCGTCCGGGCGACCGGGCGGCCCTTTTTCTTTGGCGATAGGCTGAGCCAACTTCGCGACGATTTGAACCGCGCAAATTGTTTGTGCCGACGGGAATTGCCGCTAGCTTAGGGCAGCTCCGGAGTTTTCGTTTCGATGCCAGTACGACTTTCGCTTTTGGCAAGCTTTGCTGTTTCCGCACTTCTGTCCGGGCCTGCCTCCGCCGCTTTTTTCTGGAAATCGCCGGATCTGCGCAGCCAGCCGGTGACAGGCGCCGAGCCCGGCGTGCTGACCAGCGGCCTAGCCGGCGCGACGCCGGAAGAGCTCCGGGCCGCGCTGGTGTGGAATCTGCGCTCCGGCCTCAACGTGGCCGCGCTGCAATGCCAGTTCGAGCCGACGCTGCTGACCCGCGATCAATATAACGCGCTGCTCGATAACCACCGGGACGAGCTGGCCAAAGCCTATCAGGTGCTCAGCAATTACTTCAAACGCACCGACAAGAAGAACGGCCAGACCAAGCTCGACCAGTATGGCACCCGCACCTATTCGAGCTTCTCGACCGTGCTTGGCCAATACACGTTCTGCGAGACGGCGAGCGCCGTCGGCGCCGAGGCGATCTTCACGCCCAAGGGGCAGCTCTACCGCGTTGCCGAACAACGGATGGGCGAGCTGCGCAAAAGCCTGATGCTGGCCGGCGAGCAGCAATTCGTCTTCTGGATCCCGCCCTACACGCCCATCTTGCCGCCGTTCGACAATCGCTGCTGGGACAAGAAGAACCAGCTGAACAACAAGTGTGGATGGACGCTGGGCTGATCGCCCCTCTCCCCGTTGGGGAGAGGGTGGCGGAGCGAAGCAAGGCCGGGAGAGGGGCAGAGTCGCGGCACGCAGGGTGACGGCCCCTCTCCCTGGCCGCTATGCGGCCGTCCGTCTCCCCAGCGGGGAGAGGGTTTAACCCACCAGGGCCAGTCTCGGCAGCTCCGCCGCCTTCAGCGACACGCGCACCACACCGGGCAGCCGCTCGATGCGTGCGGAAAGTTCCGCGTCGAGACGGAAGTCGCGGCCGAGGCGGACATCGGCTTCGCCCGCCGCGGTCTTCGCGATCAACCGCAATTCGCCGCGGCCGCCGCGCGCCGGATCGACCAGGGCTCTTAGCGCCGCAACCGCGCCGGCATCATTCAGCTCGACTTCGCACACCAGCCGCGTGTTCGTCGAAAGGCCTTCGAACGGGCGGATGCCGCGGATCGTGACGCGTGGCGTTTCCTCGCCGGCGCGCTTGTCGAGCTCGACCGACAGCAGCCCGCAATCGCCGGCGCGCGCTGCATCCTCCAGGTCCTTCGCCGCAACATCGTCGAAGCAGCTCGCGATGAACTGGCCTGAAGAGTCCGAACAGGTCGCGAGGAGATAACGCCGGCCCTTAGCGGACGTGCGCCAGCGCACATCCTCGACCAGTCCCGCCATCGTCCCGGGCACGCGCTCCTCGCCGATATTGGCGCTGCACAGCGCACCATAGGTCTTGGCGCCATGCGCATCGGCGAGATGGCGGTAGCGGTCGATCGGGTGAGCGGAGAAATAGAAGCCGAACGCTTCCTTTTCCTGCGCCATGCGCTCGGCGAGCGACCAGTGCGCGCTGGGCGGCACCTTGACCGTCGGACCGCTCGCTTCCGCCATGCCGAACAGGCCGCCCTGCCCGCTCGTCCGCTGGTCCTCCGCCCGCGCGGCGACCGCGAGCATCGTCTCGGCGACCGCGAACACCCCCGCCCGCTCCGGCTCGACCGAATCGAACGCGCCCGATCCGGCCAGGCTTTCCATCTGGCGACGGTTCAGGAGCTTGGGGTCCACACGGTGCGCGAAATCGTCGAGGCTCTTGAACGGACCATTGGCACGCTCCGCGACCAGCAGTTCCATCGCCCGCTCGCCGACATTCTTGAGCGCGCCGAGCGCGTAGCGGACGGCCAGCCCCTCGCCTGCCGTCTGCACCGCGAACTCCGCCTCGGACGCGTTCACATCCGGCGCCAGCACGGCGACGTCCAGCCGGCGCATGTCGTCCACGAACACGCAAAGCTTATCGGTCTGCGCCATATCGAAGCACATCGAGGCGGCGTAGAATTCGTGCGGATAGTGCGCCTTCAGCCAGGCAGTCTGATAGGCGAGCAGCGCATAGGCGGCGGCGTGCGACTTGTTGAAGCCGTAGCCGGCGAATTTGTCGATCAAGTCGAACAGCTCATTGGCCTTGTCGGCCGGGATGCCGTTCACCTTTTCGCAGCCCTCGACAAAGATCGCGCGCTGCGCGTCCATCTCCGCCTTGATCTTCTTGCCCATCGCGCGGCGCAGCAGGTCGGCGCCGCCAAGGCTGTAGCCGGCGAGCACCTGCGCCGCCTGCATCACCTGTTCCTGATAGACGAAGATGCCGTAGGTTTCGGCAAGAATGGTTTCGAGCAGCGGATGCGGATAAGCGACTTCGGCCCGCCCGTTCTTGCGGTCGCCGAACAGCGGGATGTTGTCCATCGGGCCGGGGCGATAGAGCGAGACGAGCGCGATGATGTCGCCGAAATTGGTCGGCTTCACCGCCGCCAGCGTGCGGCGCATGCCTTCCGATTCCAACTGGAACACGCCGACCGTTTCGCCGCGCTGGAGCAGGGCATAGACCGCCTCGTCATCCCATTCGAGCGCGTCGAGATCGACCGTAATGCCGCGCTTGGCGAGCATTTCGACGGCCTTCTTCAGCACCGACAGCGTCTTGAGGCCCAGGAAGTCGAACTTCACGAGCCCCGCGCCTTCGACATATTTCATGTCGAACTGGGTGACCGGCATGTCCGAACGCGGGTCGCGATACATCGGAATCAGCTCGGCCAACGGGCGGTCGCCGATCACGACGCCCGCCGCGTGGGTCGAGCTGTGGCGCGGAAAGCCTTCCAGCTTCATCGCCAGATCGAGCAGCCGCTTGACCTCGCGGTCGTTCTTGTACTCGGCGGCCAGCTCGGACACGCCGTTGATCGCGCGTTCCAGCGTCCAGGGATCGGTCGGGTGGTTGGGGACAAGCTTGGCCAGCCGGTCGACCTGGCCATAGCTCATCTGCAGCACGCGACCGGTGTCTTTCAGCACCGCGCGCGCCTTCAGCCGCCCGAACGTGATGATCTGGGCGACCTGATCGCGGCCGTATTTGCCCTGGACGTAGCGGATGACCTTGTCGCGATGGGTTTCGCAGAAGTCGATGTCGAAATCCGGCATCGACACGCGTTCCGGGTTCAGGAAGCGTTCGAACAGCAGGCCGAGCTTGATCGGGTCGAGATCGGTGATGGTGAGCGCCCACGCGACCACCGAACCCGCGCCCGAACCGCGGCCCGGCCCGACCGGAATGTCGTTCGCCTTCGCCCACTTGATGAAGTCGGCGACGATCAGGAAATAGCCCGGAAAGCCCATCTGGATGATGACATCGAGCTCGAACTCCAGGCGCGTGAAATATTCAGGGTATTTCTGCCGTAGAGCGTCCATGCCGAGCGAAGTCGAGGCACGCACTTCCCCTTGGACCGAATCGGTGCGTTCCTCGACTTCGCTCGGGATGGACGGGTTGGAGTGGGCCTCGATCTTCCGCAGCCGCTGAATCAGTCCCGCCCGCGCATCCTCGCGCAGCTTCGCCGCTTCGCCTTCGCGGTCGCCGGCGAGGCTGGGGAGGATCGGCTTGCGCTTGGGCGCCGCGACCGCGCAGCGCTGGGCGACGACGACGGTGTTGGCGAGCGCTTCGGGCAGGTCGGCGAACAGCTCCTGCATTTCAGGGAGCGGCTTCAGCCATGCGTCGGGCGAGCTTTTGCGGCGGTCGTCGCTATCGAGATAGGCGCTGTCGGCGATACACAACATTGCGTCGTGCGCGGCATGGAAATGCGCGTCGCCGAAGCTGGCCGGATTGGTCGCGACCAATGGCAGCTCGTGCGCATAGGCGAGGTCGATCAGGTGCTTTTCGGCACGCGCCTCGGTCTCGTTCATGCGGCGCGACAGCTCGATATAGAGGCAGCCGGGGAACAGCCGCTCCAGCCGATCGACATAGTCGATCGCCGCCGCCGCCTGCTCCTCGGCGAACAGCCGGGCGAGCGCGCCTTCCGCCCCTGCCGTCAGGCACAGCAGGCCATCGGTCTTCCCCGCAAGCGCTTCGATCGGCACATGCGGGTCCTGCTCGATCGGCCGGTCAAGGTGCGCCGCCGACACCAGCTCGCACAGATTGCGGTACCCGGTCTCGTCCTGCGCATAGAGCGCGAGCCAGTCGAGCGCGGGCGGCACATCGCCACGCACCGGCCGCGCGACGCACAGCAAGGTGCCGATCACCGGCTGAATACCCGCCTTCATCGCCGCTTCGGAGAACGCCATTGCGGCGTAGAGCCCGTTGCGGTCGGTCAGCGCCGCCGCCGGAAAGCCGTGGCGTTTCGCGAGCTTGACGATGTCCTTGGGATCGATCGCGCCTTCCAGCATCGTGTAAGCGGAAAAGATGCGGAGAGGCACGAACGGCGCGTGAGGCATGGCCCCTGTATGGGGAGCGCGTCCGATTCGGGGAAGGCTGGGAGGGCGGTTATCCCCGCTTTCTATCCATGCTAAGCGCCCGGCATGGCGCAGGCGATCCCGGCCCCGTGCGAGAAAGCCCAAGCCGAGGGCCGGCAGGGCGTCGAGACGCCGCATGCAACGGCCGTTCTTACCGCCACGATCTTCGCGTCCAGCCTCGCCTTTGTCGACGGATCGGTGGTCAACGTCGCGCTGCCGACCATGGGGCGAAGCCTGGGCGCCGGAGCGGCCGCGATGCAATGGGTGGTGAATGCCTATTTGCTGCCGCTGTCCGCCCTGTTGCTGCTGGGCGGCGCGGCGGGGGACCGGTTCGGCCGGCGGCGGATGTTCCTGGCCGGCGTCGCGGTTTTCGCCGCGGCCTCGACCCTGTGCGCCGTGGCGCAGAGCCTCGGCTGGCTGATCGCCGGGCGCGTGATCCAGGGTGCGAGCTCGGCGCTGCTGATGCCCAACAGCCTCGCGATCCTCGGCTCCTCATTCGAAGGCGATGCGCGCGGCCGGGCAATCGGAACCTGGGCGGCGGCCGGCGCAGCGGCAGGCGCGATCGGGCCGCTCGTCGGCGGGGCGCTGGTCGACTGGGTGAGCTGGCGCGCTATCTTCCTCATCAATCTGCCGCTCGCCGCCGGCGCGCTCTGGCTCGGCGCTCGGTATGTGCCCGATAAGCGGAACGGCGACACCGGCGCGCTCGACTGGCTCGGCGCCGGCCTCGCGACGGCGGGACTGGCCGGGCTGACCTGGGGACTGACTGTGCTTTCCGGCCATCTGAAGGTCGCGGGCGGCGTTCCAGTGATCGCGGGCGGCCTCGTGGCGCTCGGCTTGTTCGTGGCAGTCGAACGCAAGCGCAAGAACAGGGCGATGATGCCGCTCGCCCTGTTCGCAACCTCCAGCTTCATCGGCCTGTCGATCCTGACCCTGCTGCTCTACGGCGCGCTCGGGGGCCTGTTCGTGGTGGTGCCGTTCATGCTGATCGAGGCGGGGCATTATTCGGCGACGCAGGCCGGCGCTGCGTTGCTGCCGCTCCCCATTCTCCTCGCAACGGCATCGCGGTTCATGGGGCAAGTGGCGACGCGGATCGGTCCGCGCTGGCCGCTCACCATCGGGCCATTGATCGTCGCGGCGGGTTTCGCGCTCGGCAGCCGAATGGACCCGGCGGCGAGCTACTGGACCAGCATCCTGCCGCCGCTGCTGATCATCGCGATCGGCATGGCGGGCGCCGTCGCGCCGCTGACGACGGCGGTGATGGCGTCGGTCGATTCGCAGCATGTCGGCACGGCGAACGGCGCCAACAGCGCGCTCGCCCGGACCGGCGGCCTGCTCGCGACCGCATTGCTGGGTGCGGTGCTCAGCCAGAGCGGTGACGCGTTGGTCAAAGCGGCAAGCATCGCAAGCTTGGTGGCCGCCGCAATGGCGGCTGGGGCCGGGATCGCGGCGCTGATTCTCCTCGAGGGGCAGCGCCTGAAGGCGCGCTAGGCCTGTTTCATCAGGCAAATACCTTGCGAGACGCCGTCTCGAACCGCTTGACGTTCGTTCGCCGGCGCGGGACGAAACGAAAAAGGAAGGGGCGGTAATGAACCGGCGCGATTTCCTGGCAAGTGCAGCCGCGTTCGGCGCGGTTGCGATTTGGGCGAGGCCTTCACGGGCAGCAGCATCGCGCGTCGCCTGGCGTGAGGATCGCGCGGCCTATCCGCAAGGCGTCGCGTCTGGCGACCCCGACGATCGCAGCGTGATCCTGTGGACACGGCGCCCCTTTGAGGCCGGGGCGCGTCATGACCTGACGCTCGAAGTTTCACGCGATGCCGACTTCAGCAGCGTGATCGCGAGCACCCGCGTGCCCGTGCTGGCTGCGGCGGACTGGACGTGCCGCGCGTTGGTCGGCGGCTTAGCGCCGGCGACAGTTTATTGGTACCGATTCACGGACGATGAGGGCCGCGGCAGCCGTGTCGGCCGGACCATCACTGCGCCCAGCGCCAGCGATCCGCGCCCGGTGCGCTTCGCCTTCGTCTCGTGCCAGAGCGTCAACGAGGGGGCGCAGAACGCGTATCGGCGAATGATCTGGGAAGACGAGCGCGCCTCCGCCGACCAGCGGCTCGCCTTCGTGCTCCACCTGGGCGACTTCATCTATGAGGTCGTCGAATACCCCAACGAAGTGCCGCACCGTTACGCGCGCACGGTCTATGACCTTGGCCGTGTGCCGGACGCGCGGAAAGTGGCCAACTTCCACGTGCCCACCAACCTCGCCGGCTATCGGCACGTCTATCGCGCTCATATCGACGATCCCGATATCCAGGATGCCCGCGCGCATTTTCCGTTCGTGTGCATCGGCGACAACCACGAATTTTCGTGGCGGGGCTGGCAGAGCTTCATCAAATATCCCGGCAGCAAGGTCGAGCCCGCCCAGCCGCTGCGAGTCGCCGCCAACCAGGCGTGGTGGGAATATATCCCATCGCGCGTTCGCAAGGCGTCGGGCGCCGGGCTGGAGCAGTTCCGGCCGCCCGCGGTGGCAAAGGCGCCGATCGAGACGTTCGACGATCACGGCTTCGGCACCGAGCCCAACAACCGCGCGGCGGTCGGCAGCATGACTGCCTATCGCGCGATGCGGTACGGTAAGCACGTCGATCTGATCCTGACCGACCATCACAGCTACAAGGCGGCGGACCCGACGGATCGGGCCGAAGCGGCGGCGCTCGATTCGGGAGAATATCCAGTCCTGCCGCAAGAATGGATGGAGATCGTCGACGGCGGCAGGGACTATTTAGGCGGCAAGCCCCGGCGACGATCGCGATCGGCGACAAGACCATCCCCAATTTTCGCAAGGATGAGCCCGCTTTCACAGTGCTTGGCCGCGAGCAGAAGGCATGGCTCAAGGATCGGCTGATCAAGTCGACCGCGACCTGGAAGATTTGGGGGGTGACCAACGGCCCGCTCGACATGCGCACCGATCCGCAGAACCTGCCCGCCGGGCTGGCCAAGACTCCATGGATGGGCAAGGATTACGGCACGTTCGGCAGCGGCGATTTCAGCGGCGCGTTCGCCGAGCGCGCAGAAATCTATGACACCGTTCGCGATCACAAGATCCCGGGGTTCGTCACTGTCTCGGGCGATCGTCACAGCTTCTGGGCGGGCTATGCCGCGCCGCGCTTGCCGCCCGACGGGTTCCATCCGGTGGGCTTGAGCTTCATCACCGGTTCTATTTCGGCACCCGGCCTCGGCGAGGCCGCGGAATATATGAAGCCGTCCCCGATGCTGCCGCTGTTCGTCCGCAAGACAGCGGGGGCCGCGCCCGAACACACCATCAACCTGACCATCAAGCGGGGCGTGCGCGCGGCGCTGGAATACGCATCGAGCGGCGACATCGCGCGAGCACGCGCGCTGACCAATCCCGACGTTGCCCCCCATCTCGCGTTCGTCGACATGGCGGGGCACGGCTATACGGTGGTCAGCGCCGGACCGGGTGCGATCGAGACAGAGTTCGTCTGCATCGCCCGCCCGATCGCGCGTGCCACCACGCCGGACGGAGGCCCGTTGCGCTACCGCGTCTCGCATCGGGCGATGATGTGGCAGCCGGGCGGAGCGCCAACGCTCGAACAGCGAGTCAAAGAAGGTAACGTCGACTTGTCGACCTAACCTGTGAACCCGGCTGATCGGGTCTCAAGGAATGCCCATTCCGGGCCAGGCATTCATCGACAAGCCAATGTTGGTCGGGGCGACTGGATTCGAACCAGCGACCCCCACACCCCCAGTGTGATGCGCTACCAGGCTGCGCTACGCCCCGACCGTGGGTCCCATCGCTGGGTGCCCGGAGGCGGCGACTTATGTCCGAAGCCCCGCGAAGGCAAGCATTACCCGCCGAGCAGAGTGCGGCTGTGCTCGGCGGACCAGGCGTCAACCTTGATCGACAGCACGGTCGCGGCGCGGAATGCGGCATTGAAGACCGCCATGTGCGGCGCCTTGAAGTGCCTCTCCAGCGCCTCCTGGCTTTCCCATTTCTCGATGATTCGCATGACGTCCGGGTCCAACACGTCGGCGGAGTAGCTGTATTCGAGGCAACCCGGCTCCGCGCGGCTGGCCTCGACCTGCGCGCGCATCGCGTCTTTCAGCCGCTCCAGCTCGCCGGCCGCGAGTCGCGCCTGGCCTTCGACGATGATCATCGGACCCTCCCCAGCCCCAAAATGACGAATGCCCGGATCGTTTCCGACCCGGGCACCCGCGTGACGTTGCCGTCAGCCCCCTTGATAAAGCATCCTCTCAACGCCTGGGCCTGCTCCCCTTCAAGAGGCCCTGCGGAGCGTTTGCTCTCCCCGAACCACGGCCATTTCAACAGCCTGCGCTTCAGAAGCCCGGAAGCTAAGTCAGCTTTCCGAAAGAGTCATGCACGTTTATCCTGCATTCATGTAAATTGCGCGAACCTGTGGCTTCCGCGCAACACGCCGCAGTTGCGGTGCTCTCTGCAGCACCCTAGACGAGCGGCTTCTTTCATTCCGGTTCCGAGAAAAATGATCCTGTCGCGCTACGAGCGGATGATCGCCAGACGCTATCTGCTGCCCGGCAAGGGCGAAGCGTTCATCGCGCTGGTTGCCTCAATCAGCCTGGTCGCGGTGGCGCTGGGCGTCGCCGCCCTCGTCATCGTGATGAGCGTGATGAACGGCTTCCGCGCCGAGCTGTTCGACAAGGTTGTCGGGCTGAACGGCCATGCGGTGATCCAGGGCTATGGCGGGCGGCTGACCGGCTGGCGCGACGTGCTGGAGGAAGCGCGCAAGACCCCGGGCGTGACCGAAGCGACGCCGCTCATCGAGCAGCCGCTGATGGCGACACTTGAAGGCCGGGTCGAAGGCGTGCTCGCGCGCGGCATGCGGGTCGAGGACATCCGCGACAATCCGGTGCTGAAAGGCAAGGTGCTGGACGGCAGCCTCAAGGAACTGGTGCCCGGCAGCGGCAATGTCGCAATCGGCTCGCGGCTGGCCGACATGCTCGGGGCGCGCGTCGGCAGCTCGATCAGCCTGTTGAGCCCCGACGGCCAGACGACGCCATTCGGCACCGTGCCGCGCATCGTCAGCTACCGGGTGGCGGCGATCTTCGAGGTCGGCGTCTATGATTACGACAAGGCGTTCGTGATCATGCCGATCGAGGACGCGCAGACCTTGCTGATGCTGGGCGACGCCGTCGGCATGATCACGGTGCAGACCACCGATCCGGACCGCGTGTCCGAAATCCTCCATCCGCTGGTGAACAAGGTCGGCACGCAAGGAATGGTGACCGACTGGCGGCAGATGAACGCCTCGCTGTTCGAGGCGCTGCAGGTGGAACGCGTTGCAATGTTCGTGGTGCTGTCGATCATCGTGCTGGTCGCCGTGTTCAACATCCTGTCGTCGCTCATCATGCTGGTGCGAGCCAAGACCCGCGACATTGCAATCCTGCGCACGATGGGTGCGACCCGCGCGGGGCTGATCAAGGTGTTCGTGACGATCGGCACGACGATCGGCGCGCTCGGCATCGTCGCAGGACTGATCCTGGGCGCGATCTTCCTCTTCTACCGGCAGGGTGTCGTGAACGTTGTGCAATATGTGACAGGTCAGAATCTGTGGGACCCGTCGATCCGCTTCCTGACCGAGCTGCCCGCCAAGACCGATCCGTTCGAAGTGACCGCGATCGTGATCATGGCGCTGGTGCTGAGCTTCCTCGCCACGCTCTACCCGGCCTTCAAGGCCGCGAGCACCGACCCAGTTCAGGTGCTCCGCTATGAGTGAGGGAAGCTTCATCCTCCCCGGCACGGGGAGGGGGACCAGCCGCAGGCTGGTGGAGGGGGCCCGTCTTCCCGCCCCCTCCGACTCGGGCCCCCTCCACCACGCCGCTTCGCGTCGCGGTTCCCCTCCCCGTTCCGGGGAGGATTTGTGATGGACGTCCTCTCCACCGCCGGCCTCACCCGCTCCTTCACCCAGGGCGGGCAGACGATCGAGGTGCTGCGCGGCGTCGACCTGACCGTTGCGCCCGGCGAGATCGTCGCGCTGCTGGGGCCGAGCGGTTCCGGCAAGTCGACGTTGCTGCAGGCGGTGGGCCTGCTGGAGGGAGGCTTTGGCGGCTCGATCCGGATCGCTGGAGAGGAAGTGTCGAAGGTCGATAGCGACCGGCGCACGCAGGTGCGTCGCGACCGGATCGGCTTCGTTTACCAATTCCATCATTTGCTGCCCGACTTCAGCGCCGAAGAAAATGTCGTGCTGCCGCAGTTGATCCGCGATGCCGAGCCGGCCGAGGCACGGGCGCGGGCCGAGGCGCTGCTCGGCGCGCTTGGCCTCGGGCACCGCTTGTCCCACCGGCCAAGCCAGCTTTCGGGCGGCGAACAGCAGCGTGTCGCCGTCGCGCGCGCGCTCGCCAATCGGCCGGCGCTGGTGCTCGCCGACGAGCCCACGGGCAATCTCGACGAGGCGACCGCCGACGTGGTCTTCGAGGAATTTCTGCGGCTGGTCCGCGGCGAAGGCTCGGCCGCGCTTGTCGCCACCCACAATGAACGGCTGGCGATGCGGATGGACCGGGTGCTGCGGCTGCACGAAGGGCGGCTCGAATAGCGGAAAGGTTGGGCCGCATGCGCGTTGGCGGCGCATGCGCATTCCTGGCTACACTCTCCTGATCGCCGCGGCGCTCGCCGCTCCTGCCTGCAAGAAACTCGAGCCGCAGGCCACGAAGGAAGCGAAGGCTCAGCAGGCGGAGGCGCATGACAAACGCATCAAGCAGGCTTGCGCCAGCCAGGCCAGCTACGAACGGCTAAAAGCGCTGGCGTTCGAAAAGGCGAAGGACGTGCACCGCGGAGACACCGCATTGCTCGATCGGCTCGCCGCGACCACGGTGGTCCGCATGGAAAATCCGGTGGTGAAGAGCCGCGACGAGGCGCTGAACGTCACTGTGTGCAAGGGCCGAATGGTGATCGAGCTGCCGCCGGGCGCCGAAGATGCTTTCAACGGCGAGCACCGGCTCACCGCCGAGGTGGAATATGCGGCCCAGGCTGCTGCCGACGGCAGCGGCCTCGTCTACAGTCTCGATGGGGCGGAGCCGATCATCTACCGGCTCGCAGCCATGGATTTGAAGGGCGGAGCGCAAGCTGCGAGCGCTACGCCCGCGCCCGTGCCCGCGATCGAAACGGCGCAAGCCTCCCCGGCTCCCGCGCTGCCTTCGGCCGACGCGGCGCCGCCGCCCCGTCCTTCGCCGCCGGTCCAGCCTCGCCGCACGGCTGCGCCTGCCGAGCCGCCCAGGCCGGCAATGGCTCGGCCAAGCTTTAATTGCCGCTACGCCCGTTCGCGCTCCGAACAGATGATCTGCGCCGATGAGCGGCTTGCGGCCCGCGACCGGGCGATGGCGTCGCTCTACTACCGTGCCATCGCCAGCGGCGACCCGGAAACGCGCGCGATCTTGCGAGACTCCCGCGACGAATTCCTGCAACGCCGCGAGCGGTGCGGCAGCCCGGGCTGCGTGGCAGCGGTATACGACGACCGGATGGACGAGATCGACCGTATCGCATCGGGCGAATGACTTGACGCGCCGCCGCAACCGGCGTCCAAATCTCCGGTGACGGGTGTTCGCGATACGGGGAAGAACATGGCGACGGCACTGGATTACGACGTCAAGACGCCGAACGGGGGAAGCGAACCGCTCGCGGAGCACAAGGGCAAGGTGCTGCTCGTCGTGAACGTCGCGAGCAAATGCGGGTTCACGCCGCAATATGCGGGCCTCGAGGCGCTCTATCGCAAATACAAGGACCGGGGCTTCGAGGTGCTTGGCTTCCCCTGCAACCAATTTGGTGCGCAGGAGCCGGGCAATGCCGAGGAAATCGCGTCCTTCTGCTCGCTGACCTACGACGTGACTTTTCCAGTATTCGCCAAGATCGACGTCAATGGACCGACCGCCGATCCTTTGTACGAGCATCTCAAGAAGGCTGCGCCCGGACTGATGGGCTCGACCTCGATCAAGTGGAACTTCACGAAGTTCCTGATCGACCGCGCGGGAAATGTGGTTCGTCGCTACGCACCACAGACGAAGCCCGAGGAAATCGAACGCGACATTGAGGCGTTACTGTAAGTCACTGACCTAGATCAATTTGCGTCGAATCCCGACTTTCCGCGTTATGAGCGCGGGATCAACGACGACAAGGTGAGCTCATGGAGCTTTGGGGCGGCCATGAATGCACCGTCAACCGCGTGGCCGATCGCTATTGCGACCAGAGCCAGCTGACGGGGCACGACGACCGTATCGAGGACCTTCGGCTTTTCGCGTCGCTGGGCGTGAAGGCGCTGCGTTATCCGGTGCTCTGGGAACGGGCCGGACCCGACCGGCCGGGCGAATATGATTTTAGCTGGAGCGACGTCCGGCTTGAGGAAATCCGCCGGCTCGGCATGCGGCCGATCGTCGGATTGCTGCATCACGGCAGCGGCCCGGCGTTCACCAGCCTGGTCGATCCGGACATGCCGCGGCTGTTCGCCGACTACGCCGCCGCCGTCGCCGAGCGTTATCCCTGGGTCGCGGATTGGACGCCGGTCAACGAGCCGCTGACCACCGCGCGCTTCGCCGGGCTCTATGGCCATTGGTATCCGCACGCCGCCGAGGAAAGCGCATTCCTGACAGCGCTCGTCACGCAGATCGAGGCTGTGATCGCCGCGATGAAGGCGATCCGGCGCGTGAATCCGAACGCGCGGCTGGTGCAGACCGACGATCTTGGCGACACCTATGCGACGCCCGAACTCGCGCACGTTGCCGAGCACTACAACCACCGCCGCTGGCTCGGCTTCGACCTGCTGACCGGCCAGGTGGACGAGAGCCATTATTTCTGGCGCGCGATCGAGGGCGCCGGCCTGGCCGACCGCGTGCGCGTGATGGGCGCCGATCCGTGTCCGCCCGACATCATCGGCGTCAATCACTACGTCACCAGCGACCGGTTTCTCGATCACCGGCTGGACCTATATCCGGACCACCGCGCGCCGGCGTGCGGTTTCCACGACTTCACTGCGACGCGAGTGATGGACCCCGCGCCGCCCGGTCTGGAGTCGGTGCTCCGCCAGGCCTGGGGTCGCTACGGCCTGCCGCTGGCGGTGACCGAATGCCATCTCGGCTGCACACGCGAGGAGCAGATGCGCTGGCTGCTCGAAAGCTGGCGGACCTGCGAACGGCTTGGCGATGAGGGCGTCGACGTCCGGGCGCTGACCGCCTGGGCGCTGCTCGGCAATTACGACTGGTGCAGCCTGATCACGGTGCCCGCCAACCATTATGAAGGCGGGCCGTTCGACGTCCGCTCCGGCATGCCGCGCCCGACATCACTTACCAAGGTGCTGAAGGCGTTCGGCGGCGATCGGCAAGCGCAAGACTGGGTGGAAGCGCACCCAGCCCTCGGCCGCGCCGGTTGGTGGCGGCGCGACATCCGGCTGGAACACGCGCCATATATCTGGACCGAAAGGGCCGAAGTGCAGGAACAATCCGGATCGCCGATCCTGATCACAGGCGCCAGCGGAACGCTGGGCCAGGCGCTGGCGGGCGCATGCCGGCTGCGCGGGCTCGACTATGTGCTGACCGACCGCACAGCCTGCGCGATCGATGATCCACGATCGATCGCTGCCGCGCTCGACACGCACAAACCCTGGGCCGTGATCAACGCTGCCGGCTGGGTGCGCGTGGACGATGCCGAAGCGGAGCGCGATGCCTGCTTTCGCGCCAACACCGAAGGCGCTGCGCTGCTGGCCAGAGCGTGCGCCGAGCGCGGACTGCGCTACACCGTCTTTTCCTCCGACCTGGTGTTCGACGGCGCCAAGGCCGATGCCTATCTGGAGGACGACGCGCCCAAGCCGCTCAACGTCTATGGCGCGAGCAAGGCGGCGGCGGAGGAGCGCGTGCTGGCGGCGTTGCCCGACGCGCTGGTGGTGCGCACCGCGGCATTCTTCTCGCCGTTCGATGCCTATAACTTCGCGATCTGGATCGAGCGCGAACTGCGCGGCGGCCGGCCGGTGCATGCGGCGGAAGGCTTCGTCATCACGCCGACCTTCGTACCCGACCTCGTCCATTCCAGCCTCGACCTGCTGATCGACGAGGAAAAAGGCGTCTGGCATCTGACCAACCAGGAGCCGGTGAGCTGGTTCGACTTCGGCCGCCGCGTCGCCGAGACGCTGGATCTCGACACGCGGCTGGTCCGGCCTGGGCGGCCCGACGAGCTGGGCTGGCGCGCGAAACGGCCGGCTTACGTGCCGCTGGGATCGAAGCATGGCCGGCTGCTGCCGAAGCTCGACGACGCATTGGCGCGGCATCGGGAGCGGAGGAAAGCGGAAGCGGCCTGAACTCGGATCGGTCGTTGCCGCCGCTTGCCGAACGGGTCATAGTGCGCGCAATGGGCACCGAAATTGCGCGCAGTCCGATCGATCGCGGCGACATCGCCGCGGAGCGTCGCCGCGCCATCGGTTTAATTGTCAACGCGCTGGAAATATTGGACCGCGTGCATCCGACGGCGGCGGCGACCTTGTCGATGGCGCTGAACCAGCTCGGCGAACGGGCGCCGCCCTTGCCGTCGGACGATTAAGTCCATGAAACCTAACGGAATCGAGTCGATAACCGAAGGGCAGAAAGAGTGCCTGCGGCTCGTCTATCAGCACCGCCAGTCGAAAGAGATTGCGCGGATGCTGGGCATATCCAAGGCCTCGGTGGACCAGCGGATCGACGGCGCCCGGGCCAAGCTCGGCAATGTCAGCCGGGTCGAGGCCGCCCGCATGCTCGCCGCCGCGGAAGGGACGCCGATACCCGATCCGATCGCATATGATCCGATCCCGGTGGCGTTCGAGCCGACAAGCATAGAGAGACCGTCGCCGATCGGGGCGAGCGCTGGCCTCTCGGGCTTTCTGCCCTGGCCAACGCGGGATCACCCGGAAAACGATCTCGGCTGGTTCCAGCGCGTCGTGGCCATCTGTCTGGTCGCATTGCTCGGCCTGCTGTGCGTCGCTCTCCTCGTCTCGATCATGAACGGCATCGGCGGCCTCGTGCGCCGCTGACGCTCCGATCGACAAGGATGGGGGAGCACAGCAGATGTTGAACAAACGCAAGGAAGTGGTCGGCGCGGTCGTTTCACGACTGAAGCCTGCCGAGGAAAACTTGGACCTGGCGCTCGCCTCGCTGGCTGGCCTGAACGCATCGCTGCCGGCGGCCCGCGCGCAATCGGGCCTCGCGCTGTCGGTCGGGCACGAGGCGCTCGCGGCCTTTTCGGAAGCGCAGAGCCTGCTGGTGCGCGCCCGCGGCAAGGTGATCGAGGGTCACCGTCTTCTGGAAGAGACTCGCCGGGCATTCCGCTTCCCGGAAGTGGCCAATGGCGGATTGGGCGACAAGGACCCGAACTCGGTCTTCCCGGTTCCGACCGGCGGGCATCTGACCGTCGTCTCGGGATAGCCGACCGCCGCCCGGATGCCGCACATCGTCTATGAAGCCCTGCGCCTGCTGTATCTCGCCACGCTGATCGGCGCGTGCAGCTATGCATTCTGGCGCGGCGGCGAGGACGAGCGGATCGGCGCCGGCATCCAGCTCGCCTCCTCTCTCGCCAGCCTGCCAGCGGCATGGCTGGCGGGGAGGTCGGGCTGGCAAGCGGGGCATCTGCCGCTGCTCGCGGTCGACCTGCTGACGCTGGTCGCCTTTGTCTGGCTGGCGATGCGGAGCAGGAAATTCTGGCCGCTCTGGGTCGCCGGTTTCCATCTGAACGCAGTGCTGACTCACCTGGCCAAGCTGCTGGCCCCGACGGCTCTGCCCGCCGGCTATGCGCTGGTGCAGGGCTTCTGGGCCTATCCGCTGATGGCCGCCCTGATCGTCGGCACGCGCAACCAGTCACGAATGAGACACCGCCATGCACAAGCAGTCTGAAGGGAAACGGACCGAAGACGACCTGCTCGCCTGCGCGATCGTGCTGCGCGCGGAGCGCCGGATGCGGCAGAGCCTGCTCGGCGCCGAGCTGTTCGCCGACCCCGCATGGGACATAATGCTCGATCTCTTCATTGCCGAATGCCGCGGCGTGTCGCTGTTGGAGACCGCATTGTGCGGCGTGTTGCCCGATGCCGGCACCGGCCTGCGCTCGCTCGTGGCGCTGGAGGCGAACGGACATGTAACGCGGTCGGCGGCCGACGGTCCCCAAGGTTCGGTGCAGCTCAGCGAGCAGGGCCGGCAGACCGTCCGCCGCCATCTCCTCGCGGTGATCGGGTATCGCGAAACAAGAGAGCGGATCGCCGCCTAGCCACTTTCTCGGCCTCCGGTCGCAACGCCCTCTTGCGAAGGTCGCGCACTGGTTTCACGGGGGCAATGATGTCCTCGCGTATCCCCATGCGTTCGCTCGTGCTCGCCTTGCTGGCCGGCACCTCCTCGACGGCATTCGCGGCGGAGGAGTCCGGCCCGGACATCGTGGTGACGGGCGCCGGTCTGCCCGCCCGGCCCGGCGACATCGCCTTCGCCACCGCGGTGATCGACCGCGCCCGCATCGAGGCCAACGCCAGCGACCGGCTTGAAAGCGTGCTGTCCGACGTCGCCGGCCTGCAGCAATTCCGCCGCTCCGATTCGCGCTCCGCCAACCCGACCAGCCAGGGCATCAGCCTGCGCGGGATCGGCGGCAACGCGTCCAGCCGGGCGCTGCTGATCCTGGACGGCGTGCCGCAGAGCGATCCGTTCGGCGGCTGGGTGGCCTTCCCGGCCTATGCGACGGATCGGCTCGGCGCGATTCGCGTCACGCGCGGCGGCGGCAGTGGCTATTTCGGCCCGGGCGCGCTCGCCGGCACGGTCGAGCTGGAGAGCGCGGCGCCGGGGCAGCTGGCGCCGCTCGCCGCCAGCCTTGCCTATGGCAGCCGCGATTCGGTCGACGCCCAGGCATCGGCGACGCTGGTGCGCGGCCCCGGCTTCGCGACTTTCTCCGCCGCCTATGCGCGGGGCGACGGCTTCATCCCCACCGTGCGCGAGAGCCGCGGGCCGGTCGACCGGCCGGCGCCCTATGAACAGGCCTCGGGCGCGTTCCGCGGCGTTGTCGGCATCGCGCCGGACTCCGAGCTACAGGCCAATGTCAGTGCCTTCACCGATCGCCGGGAGCGCGGAACCGTGTTCAGCGGCAATGGCAGCGACGGCGCGGACGCGAGCCTGAGGCTGGTCGGGCGCGGCCGCTGGGGCTGGTCCGCCCTCGCCTATCTCCAGACCCGCGCCTTTTCCTCCAGCTTCGTGAGCATCAACGCCGCGCGCTCCACGGCGACGCAGACGCTCGACCAATACAACACGCCCGCGACCGGCCTCGGCGCGCGGATCGAAGTCGCGCCGCCATTGGGCCAAGGCATCGATCTTCGCCTCGGCGCCGACACCCGCGACGTGAGCGGGCACACCGAGGAGCTGTTCACCTATGTGAACGCCCGCCCCACCCGCATCCGCAAGGCCGGCGGCGAGAGTCGGACGACCGGCATCTTCGCCGACGGCAGCGCCGATCTCGGCGCGTTCAAGCTTTCATTGGGCGGCCGGCTCGACTGGTGGCGGATCGCAAACGGCTCGCTGGTCGAGCGGACGATCGCGACCGGCGCCACGCTGACAAACAGCATCTTCCCGAACCGCAGCGGCACCGAGGCGACCGGCCGCGCGGGTCTCGCCTGGACGCCGACCGGATGGTTGACGGTGCGCGGTGCGGGCTATCGCGGCTGGCGGCTGCCGACGCTGAACGAGCTCTACCGGCCGTTCCGGGTTGGCGCCGATGCGACTGCCGCCAACGCCGCGCTGTCGCCCGAACGGCTGACCGGCGCGGATGGCGGCGTGACGCTCGCGCCTGCCGCGAACATATCGCTGAGCGCGACCGTCTTCTGGAACCGGCTCGACGATGCCATCGCGAACGTCACGGCCGGCATGGGGCCCGGCAATTTCCCAGGCGTGGGCTTTGTCGCCGCCGGCGGCGTTTATCGCGTGCGCCAGAATCTCGACGCGATCCGATCGACCGGCATCGAATTGGACGCGTCCTGGACCGGCGGTCCCTTCTCCGCCCGCGCGTCCTGGTCGCACGTGGATGCGCGCGTGGAAGCGAGCGGCGCGGCGGCCGGGCTCGACGGCCTGCGCCCCGCCCAGACGCCGCGCGACCAGGTCTCCGGAACGCTCGCCTGGCGCCAGCGCGGCTTCGCGCTTTCGACGACGCTCCGCTACACCGCGCGGCAGTTCGACGACGACCAGAACACGCGCACCCTGAAACCGGCGACCACGCTCGACGCCTATGCCGCCGTTCCGATCACGAAGGCGCTTTCGGTCGAGGCGCGGGGCGAGAATTTATTCGATGAGCGGGTCGAGGCCGGGATCAGCGGCGCGAATATCGTCGAGCGGGCGACGCCGCGCACGCTCTGGATCGGGCTGCGCTATCGCGGCGGCTGAGCCGATAATAATCCTGTCCTACATATAACCGATTTGGTTATGCCTCCGAGTCGCACCACTCGGAGGACAAGCAATGGACATCGACACGCTGATCGACGAGCTGATCGATCGCGAAGGCGGCTTTACCGATCATCCGGCCGATCGTGGCGGACCGACCATGTTCGGTATCACGGAGAAAGTGGCGCGTGCGCATGGCTATGCGGGCGCGATGCGCGACCTGCCCCGCGCGACTGCCCGCACGATCTATGACCGCATCTATTGGAAGCGGCCGCGCTTCAGCGATGTGGCCGAGCGCGCGCCGCAAATCGCGGCAGAGCTGTTCGACACCGGTGCTAACATGGGGCCGCGCGTGGCCACATCGTTCCTGCAGCGCGCGCTGAATGCGCTCAACCGCGGCGCACGCGATTATGCCGACATCGCGGTCGATGGCCGCATCGGACCGGCGACGCTCGCCGCGCTGGACGGCTTTCTGAAGCGCCGCGGCCCGGCAGGCGAAACGGTGCTGCTGAAGGCGCTCGAGGCGCTGCAGGGCGAGCGTTACCTACGCCTCGCCGAAAGCCGCCCGGCCAACGAAGCCTTTCTCTACGGCTGGCTCGCGAACCGGATTGGATAAGCTTTCACCAACTCAATTTCCTCAACTTCGTCTCAATTTCGGAGATCGACATGGCCCTTTTCGAAGCTCTGATCGGCCCCCTTGCCGGGCTGATCGACAAGATCATTCCCGACCCCAAGGCGCGCGACGCCGCTAAGCTGGAGCTGCTGAAGCTGCAGGGCGCGCAGGATCTGCAGACGCTGCAGACCCAGCTCTCAGCAATCGTCGCGGAAGCGCAATCGACCGATCCCTGGACCAGCCGGGCGCGGCCGAGCTTCCTTTATGTGATGTACGCGTTGCTGCTCTGGGCGATCCCGATGGGCCTGATCGCCGCCGCCGCGCCGGACATGGCGACGCACATCGCCGCCGGCATGACCGCGTACCTGAACGGCATCCCCGAACCGCTCTACGCGCTCTTCGGCACCGGCTATCTCGGCTACACCGTGGCGCGGTCATGGGGGAAAGCGAAGGGCGTGGAGAAGTGATGGAAAGCCCCTCTCCCGCCAGCGGGAGAGGGCGACTCGCGCCTGCGGGCGCGAGCGGGGTGAGGGTATTGTGGTACAGCGCCAATCCCTCACCTTCCCACCGCGACGCGGCGGGCCCCTCCCTCTCCCGCGAGCGGGAGAGGGGCAAAGCTTGACCGCCCTCGCAAACTCTCTAACCCGCCACCATGCTCGAACCCACCGCGCAGCCGCGCGCGATTCCGCCGTCGCTCTTCGCATTCTCGATCTTCTATGGCGGCATGGTCTGCATCGCGGGCGTGCTCGGCAACAAGCAGGTGGCGCTGGGGCCGCTGGCGATAGAAGCCGGGATTTTCGCGTTCCTACTGCTCGTCGTCACATCGAGCGCGATTGCAGAGCTGCACGGGCGTCATGTCGCCAATCTATTGGTGCAAATTGGATTCGTGCCGCTCGTGACGTCACTGCTGTTAACACTTGTAGTGCTCGCGGCGCCGGCCTCTCCGGATATGTCTCCGGATCGATTGGCTGCGTTCGAACTCATGATGGGCGGCAAGCCCTCTTCTTGGTTCCAAGAATTTGCGTCCGGAACTCCGCGTATCTGGATTGCCGGTATCGTCGCCTATGGCGTGTCGCAGACGCTCAATGTCACGATCTTTTCTTGGCTGAAGGGCCGGGAGAGTGCGCGTCTGCTGTGGTTCCGGGCAGGCTTGTCGAGCGTCCTCAGCCAGATCGTCGACACGCTGCTGTTCGTAACGATCGCCTTTTTTGGAACCTTTCCGATCGGCAAATTGCTGCTCGGCCAGATGCTGGCCAAGGTCATCCTGTCGGCGCTGCTGGTGCCGGCGCTGATCTATGTGTTTGTCGCGATCGGCCGCCGCCTCGACGGAAAGGCATGAGATTCAATCATATGACCGATGCTGCCACCCTGATCTCCCGCGCCGAAATCCTGATCGAAGCGCTGCCCTATATGCAGCGCTATGCCGGCCAGACCTTCGTGGTGAAATATGGCGGGCACGCGATGGGCGACCCGTCCGTCGCAGCGAGCTTTGCCGAGGATATCGTGCTGCTGAAGGCGGTCGGCATCAACCCCGTCGTGGTCCACGGCGGCGGCCCGCAGATCGGCTCGATGCTGAAGAAGCTGGGCGTGCAGTCCGAATTCGTCGACGGACTGCGCGTCACCGACGAGCAGACGGCCGACATCGCCGAGATGGTCCTGTCCGGCGCGATCAACAAGGAACTGGTCGCGGCGATCGGCCAGGCGGGCGGACGCGCGGTCGGCATTTCGGGCAAGGACGGCGGCCTCGTCCGCGCGCAGAAGCTCGAACATTATGTCTATAACGCCGATCAGGACGAGGAGACGCTGGTCGATCTCGGCTTTGTCGGCGTGCCGGTGGCGGTCGATTCGAAGCTGATCGAGCATATCGAGGCAGCGGGCATGATCCCGGTGATCGCGCCGATCGGGCTGGGGCCGAACGGCGAGACCTACAACATCAACGCCGACACCATGGCCGGCTCGATCGCGGCGGCGCTGAACGCCGCGCGCCTGTTCCTGCTGACAGACGTCGCCGGCGTGCTGGACAAGCAGGGCGAACTGCTGACCGACCTCCGCCCTGCCGACATCGCGCGGCTGCGCGAGGACGGCACGATCAAGGGCGGCATGATCCCGAAGCTGGAAACCTGCCTGCACGCCGTCGGCCAGGGCGTCGATGCGGCGGTGATCCTTGACGGTCGCGTCCCGCATGCGGTGCTGCTCGAAATCTTCACCAAGGCGGGCGTCGGCACGCTGGTCAGAGTCTGAGGCTGGCAACACACCTCCGCATCCGCTATCCAGCCGCGAACTTTATTTCGAGGACCTCATGTGCGCTCTCGTCCAGATCCTGCAGATCCTGCTGAACGCAATCTGGTGGATCATCATCATCCAGGCCATCCTGTCATGGCTGGTCGCGTTCAACGTGATCAACATCCATAGCGATTTCGTGCGGCAGATCCTCTACGCGCTCGATCGGATGACCTCGCCGCTTTATCGCCCGATCCGGCGGATCATGCCGGACCTGGGAGCGCTCGACCTGTCGCCGCTGGTCGTGCTGCTGCTGCTCTCGATCGTGCAACAGGTCTTCATGCCGCGCCTGTTCGTCAGCGCGTGCGTGGTGTGAGCCAGGCGAAGATCATCGACGGCGCCGCGTTCGCGGCAGGATTGCGTGGCCGGGTGGCAGAGGGCGTCGCCGCGTTCCGCGCCAAGACCGGACGCGCGCCGGGACTGGCAGTGGTGCTGGTCGGCGAAGACCCGGCGAGCCAGGTCTATGTCCGCTCCAAAGGCAAGGCGACCATCGAGGCCGGCATGGTCTCGATCGAGCACAAGCTGCCGCCCGAAAAGACCCAGGACGATCTGCTGGCGCTTGTGCGCGAGCTGAACGCCGATCCGGCCGTCGACGGCATTCTCGTCCAGCTCCCCCTGCCCGCGCAGATCAATGAGAATGCGGTCATCGCGACCATCGACCCGGACAAGGATGTCGACGGGTTCAATCCCGTGAATGCCGGGCGGCTGGCGATCGGGCTGCACGGCTTCGTGCCCTGCACGCCCCTCGGCTGCCTGATGCTGCTCAAGGACACGCTCGGCGATCTGTCCGGCCTCGACGCGGTTGTCGTCGGGCGTTCGAACATCGTCGGCAAGCCGATGGCGCAGTTGCTGATCCGCGAGAGCTGCACCGTCACCGTCGCGCACAGCCGCACCAAGGACCTGCCGTCGGTCGTCAAGCGCGCCGACATCGTCGTGGCCGCGGTCGGCCGTCCGCGCATGATCAAGGGCGATTGGCTGAAACCGGGCGCGACGGTGATCGATGTCGGCATCAACCGCGTGCCCGCCGACGAACCCGGCAAGACGCGGCTGGTCGGCGACGTCGCATTCGACGAGGCGCTGTCGGTTGCCGGCGCGATCACGCCGGTGCCCAAAGGCGTCGGTCCGATGACCATCGCGGTGCTGCTGCGGAACACGCTCGTCTCCGCCTGCCGCCGCGAGCATGTAGCGGTGCCCGAGGGCCTGTGATCGAGCTGTTCGTCTCGGCTTTTGCGACCTTCTTCGTCGTCATCGACCCGCCCGGCTGCGCGCCGATCTTCGCCAGCCTGACCTCCGGCGCGACGCCGCAGCATCGCCGCGCGATGGCGCTGCGCTCGACGTTCGTCGCGGGCCTGATCCTGCTGGCTTTCGCGATTTTCGGCGAAGCCTTCCTTCGGGCGCTGGGCATCAGCCTCGACGCCTTCCGGATCGCGGGCGGCATCATGCTGTTCCTGATCGCCCTCGAGATGGTGTTCGAAAAGCGTCAGGAACGCCGCGAGCACCGGGCCGAGGACGTAAAGGCGCAGCCTGCCCATGAAGACATCTCCATCTTCCCGATGGGCATTCCGATGATCGCCGGCCCCGGGTCGATCGCCTCCGCGATGCTGCTGATGTCGCGGGGGCACGGGCTGGTCCAGGACCTGACCGTGCTCGCCGCCTTGCTGGTCGTGCTGTTGCTGACGGTGCTCGCGCTGCTGCTCGCCGGTCCGCTGATGCGGCTGCTCGGCTATCGGCTGGAGGCAATGATCACCCGGGTGCTGGGCGTGATCCTCGCCGCCCTTGCCGTCCAATTCGTGATCGACGGCATCCGCGCCAGCCTCACTTGATCCGCCACAGCATATAATCGGAACCCTTGGGCAGCTTGACCGGCTCCAGCCAATCGAAGGTCTTGCCCTTCTCAAGCTGCGCATAAAAGCCCTTGGGGCTGCGGGAACTGTAGAGCGTCGACTCGGCATAGTGCGGGCAGACGAGCAGCAGGGTCGCGCTGTGCTTCTTCGCGATCACCCGCGCCTGATCGGGCGGCCCGTCGAAGGCGTGATGGATGTCGAGGATCGCGTCACCGTTGCGGTGATAGGGACCCGCGATCGCCTTGTGATGCGTGACCGTAATCAACCGCGGCCCCAAGTCGACAAAGGTCATCACGGTGGTCGCCGGCATTTGCGCGATCGGGCGGAGCGCGGGCAGGGTCGGGCAACGGCGGTTCGCCGCGTCGACCTTGTCCCAATAGGCCTTGTTCTTGGTATCCTTCGGCAGGAACGGAAACGCCGCATAAGTCGCGATGCCCGACACAATCAGGAACGCGCCGACGATCCCGAACACCCGCACCAGCATACGCTGCGAGGAGGCGAACCAGCCGATCAGATGCCAGCCAAGGAACGCTGCGCCGGTGACGCCAATCAACTGTGCCGCCGGTCCGGCGCGGATCTGCCAGAACAGCATGCCGACCGAGAACAGCGACAGCACGACGATCGACAGCCAGCAATAGACCGTCTCATCGCGCCGCGACCGCCAGATCGCCCAGCCGGCACCGATCAGGCCGATCACCGGTATCGTCAGGCCGGCGATGATCGTCTCGGCATTCTGCTGATAGATCGGCCGCGCCTCGCGCACATTCGACAGCCATAGCTTGTAGAGCTCCGGCGAGACGTTCTCCGGTCGGCCCCGGCACTGCGGCCAAGTGAGCCAGAAAAAGCCGGCCACCACCACCGCGGCGCCGATCGCCAGCGCCAGCCGCGCTGGCCAGCGCGGGGGGTCGATCTGGCTCAAGAGCAGCAGCGCGCCGCAACCGAGCAGGATCGTCGATAGCCAGACCGGCGACAGCGCGTCGCATACCGGCGCTCGGTTGGCGTAGGACGCGAACAGGCCGAAGCCGATTGCCGAGGCCACCCCGAACGAGATCGCGTAGGCCGTGAGCCGTGGCTTGGCCTCGCGATGGACGATCCAGCGCAGGCCGACCGATGCGCCGGCAACGGCGATATAGGGCAGCAGCTCCAGCCCGATCACCAGCGACAGCGCGCTCGCGATGCCGATGGTGATGCCGCCGCGGCGGCGCTCGGGATCGGCGAGGCCCGCAATCGTTGCCAGCAGGAAAGCGAGCTGCCAGCCATGATGGTCGATCCGGAGCGGCCGGAACATGTCGAGCGCGACCTGACAGCAAAGCACGAGACCAGCGGCGACGATATAGGCGCGCGGGTCGATCAGCCGGCGCGCGGTCAGGCCGGCACTGAACAAAGCGAGCAGCAACGGGATCAGCGGGGCGATGGCGACCGCCGCCTTCTCCGCAATGATGCCGCCAAAGATCGGGCGGAGCACGACGATGATCCCGGCGAGCGGCAGGTCCACCAGCCGCGACCAGTGGATGTCGAAACCGTAAGGCGGGTTCAATTTGTACTGGCGCAGATCGTACCAGCCTTGGCCGTGCAACCAGGCGCGCACCTGCGAAATCCGCATATTGTCGTCGGTGTCGCCAAGCGCGAACCAGTGGATCGCCCCCCAGCGCTGCCACAGCAGCCAGACGCATGCAGCCAGCCACAGCAGCACCAGAATCAGGCGCCAGCGGTCCAGCAGCGACTTCTCGATTGCGGACATAAACTTCTTTCCCCGCCTTTGACGGCGCATTAGGGCAACCCGGCTAAAGGGCAAGCGCATGAGTGATCACGTCTATTCGGGCGGTTTCTACGACTATATCGACGCGGGATCGCGAGCGTCCGCGCGCGCGGTCGCGCGCCTGTTGCTGGGCGAGCTGAAGATCGGAAGCCTGCTCGATGTGGGCGCGGGGCATGGCGCCTGGGCGGCTGAGTGGATGGCGGCGGGCGTGCCCGATGTCGTCGCTATCGACGGCGATTATGTCGCGCGGGACCGGTTGGCAATTCCGGCCGAGCGGTTCCGCTCGCACGATCTGCTGCAGCCGCTCGACCTCGGGCGCCGCTTCGACCTCGTCCAGTCGCTCGAAGTGGCGGAGCATTTGCCCGATCCTGCCGCGGACGGCTTCGTCGAAACCCTGACGCGGCACGGCGATCTCGTGCTGTTTTCGGCGGCGGTGCCGCATCAGGGCGGCGAGCACCACGTCAACGAGCAGCCGCTCAGCTATTGGCGCAAGAAGTTCGCCGCGCGCGGCTATGCGCCTTACGACTGGCTGCGGCCGCGGATCGCGGCCGACCGGGCGGTGATGCCCTGGTACCGCTTCAACACCCTGCTTTACGCGAACGAGGCCGGCGCGGCGCGCTTGTCCGACGCGATCAAGACGACGCGGGTACCGGATAACGCCCCGGTCGACATTTCCGGCGATCTGCGATGGCAGGCGCGGCGGGCGATGGTGCGGCTGATCCCGCCCGCCCTGGTCAAGCCGATCGCGATGGCCAAGGCTGCCGTCGAGGCGCGGCTGCGGGGCTGACATGTTGAGCCGTATGGAACCCGCGGCGCGCGACGCTTTCGCGCAGCTTGTCCGCTACGCCATCATCGGCGCGCTCATCACGGCCGGCGGGCAGGCGATCTATTATTACGGGGTCGAGTGGTTCGGGCTGGACCCGAACGTATCTATCGCTGTCGCCTTCGTCGCCGGCGTGATCGTCGGCTATTTCGCGCATGGCTGGATCAGCTTCGCCGGCCACGGCGCCCGCGACGATCATGCGCGGATGGGCATGCGCTTCATCGTGGTCAACCTGTTCGGTTTTGCGCTGAACAGTTTTTTCGTGTGGCTATTGGTGAAGGCGCTCGGCGGGCCGACCTGGTGGCCGATCGTCCCCAATATCGTCGTCACCCCTTTCGCCACGTTCCTGATGCACCGATATTGGACGTTCGGCTGAGGCGTTGATGCCCAGCCGCGCCGGGCGCTCCGTGCGCCCACCGCGAATGTCCGACACGATGTAGAGCGGCCGGTGCTTGGACTGGCTGTAGAGCCGGCCGAGATATTCGCCCATCACGCCCAGCACGAACATCTGCACCGCACCCAGCGCGACGACGACCAGCATCAGCGAGGTCCAGCCCTCGACCGCGCGGCCGGACAGCCAGCCGGCGAAGATATAGACGACAAGCAGCAGCGAACCGAAGGACAGCAGCAGGCCAGCATGGCTGGCGAGCTTCAGCGGGGTAGAGGAAAAGCTGGTCAGCGCGTCGAAGGCGAAGCGCACCATCTTGCGGAGCGGATAGTTGGTCGTGCCGGCGAAACGCTCGTCGCGGTCATAGGGCAAAGGCACCTGCCGGAAGCCGAGCCAGGCGACCATGCCGCGGATGAAGCGGGCTTGCTCGGGCATTGACAGGAAGACGTCGAGCGCGCGCCGGCTGATCAGGCGGAAATCGCCGGTATCGACTGGAATGTCGGTGTCGGTGGCGCGGGACAGCAGGCGGTAGAAGAGCTTGGCGGTGCCGCGCTTGAACGCGGTTTCGCCCTCGCGCGAGCGGCGAAGGCCATAGACGACGTCGGCGGCCGCAAGGTCCATCTCGCGCATCATCGCCGGCAGCAGCTCGGGCGGGTCCTGCAGATCGGCGTCGATGATCAGGATGCGTTCGCCGACCGCCAGGTCTAGCCCGGCGGTCAGCGCGAGCTGGTGGCCGTGATTGCGCGACAGGTTGACCGCGACGAGGTGCGGATCGCCGGCGGCGAGCGCCTGCATGATCTGCCAGCTCGCGTCCCTGGAGCCGTCATTGACGAGCACGATCTCGTGATCCGCACCGACCGTCTCGTGCGCAGCCGCCGACAAGCGGCGGTGCAGCTCGGGCAGGCACGCCTCTTCGTTATAGCAGGGCACGACGATCGATAGCGCCAGCCGGGTCATCCGCTCTTCCTCTCGCGGATGACTTGATAAAGCGTTGAATGGCCGTTCGACCAGACCGGTTGCAAATCGGGCGCGGAAACGCGGCCGTTCAGCACCCATACGTGATCGAAGGCGGCGCGATCGAATTCCTGCACGGAGCGGGAGAGGTCGGAGCCTTCGCCGCGGCAGCCATTGGGATAGATGAGCTGCGACGGATCGGCGCCGTAGCGGCCGACGTTCGGCTTGATGACGCGCAGGCCCTGGGCGCTGTCGACAACCCATTGATCGTTGGAGAACGCGTCGCGGCGGACGATGGCGAGCGCGGGCAGATGATCGAGCCGCTCGGTCGACCAGCCGCTGCCGCAGGGTCGCACGACCAGCGACAACACCGACGCGCCGCGCGGGAGGCGGTCGAGCGCGTGGAGTTCGCCGCGGAAGCTCTGATCGTAAAGCAGGAAACTCGCGGTGGTCGCGGCGAGGCGGCCGAGGAAGAAGGCAGCGGCCGCGATCGCGATCCAGCGGCCTTCGCTGCGAATTGCCAGCAGTGCCACCGCGCAGGTGAAGGGCAGCAGACGCATGTCGGCATAGGCCGAGCCGTTCGCTACGCGCGGCATTAGGACGAACGCGGCGAGGCAGAGGAGCGCTGGGACGGCGAGCAGCGGGTCGAGCCTGCGGCGGATCGCGGCAATGCCGATGACGAGGAAGATCGCCCAGGCGCTCAGCACGTCGAGCATTTGCCAGCGGTCGCGGAGCAGGGACGACATCCAGACCGATTTGGCTTCTAAATTGAACCAATCGAAGGTTGCTGCCTCTGGGGAATGGCTGCGCAACAGGATCATCGGCAGCAGCGGCAGCGCGAGGGCGGCGCAGGTGATCCCGGCGGTCATTGCGGCGCGGAACAATGGCTCGCCGCCTCGATGACGGCGCACCAACTCGGTGCCGAAGGCGCTGAGGCCGAGCAGGCCCCAGCCGACCATGTGGGTCAGCCAGAGGAGGCAGGACAAAGGCACGAAGACCGCGGCGCGGAATCCTATTCGGCCGGTTCGGCCCGTTCTGATCCAGAGGGCGAGCAGGTTGAAGGCGAAGGCGACCGACAGCGAGAAATTGATGAAGCCGAAATGGAAAGGATAGGGATAGGCGAGCGGCAGAGCGAACAGCGCGGTGGGCGGCACCCGGCCATGCACTTCGCGGGCGGTCCAGAGCATGCCGGCGACGGTCAACGGCGGGATGGCGAGCACGATGAGCTTGGTGCCGAGCTCGATCCCGAACAGCTTGGCCATCGGGACCATCAGCAGGTCGACGCCGAGATTGCCCACCAGCTTCCAGTGGAAGCTGTAGGCGGCGGCAAGCGACGGCACGTCTTGGATCGCGGTCTGGATGCGGTAGCGGCCCATATGGCCGAGCAGATCGACCAAGGGGGGGATCGGCGGCCAGATCAGCGGGATCGCCGCCGCAAACGCGAGCAGCGCGATCATCCAGCGTCTGTCGAGCAAGTCCCCCCGGACGATCATGCCGCCTCTTAGGGCTTGAGACCGGGAGCGGCAACGGCGCGGACGCGCCACACCGGCAGGTCGCTGCCGAGCAATGTCACCGGCTCCAGCCAATCGGGCGTCGCGCCGTTGAGCAGGTGGGCGGCGAGGCCGTCGGGTTTCAGCATCGACGCCGGCAATCCGCCGGTCGGCGTGGCGCAGAGCGCGACATAGTCGATCGTCCAGAGGTTGGCCTGAACCCGCGCCTCGGCCGGCGTCGCACGGAAAAAATCGGCGACGGCCTGGTTGCCGCGCGGGTTGCTGCGGCCACCACCGGCAAGGCTGCGATGCTGGGTCGCGCCGATCAGATAACCGCTCAGCTCAGACGGAGCGGCGAAGGTGCCGGTGTCGAGCCGGCCGAGCGCGGCGAGCGTTTCGTGGCTGGTGCAGCCGATCGCACGCGGATCGGGCGCGGGCTCGGCGAAGCTGCCGAGCGTCCGCCAGACCAGCCCCGCGCAAAGCAGCCAGAGCCCAGCCTGCAGCGCCCAATTGCGTCCGTGTGCGCGCATAACCCATTGCGCAAGCAGGGGAGCCGCGAAGGCGGCGGCAAAAATCGCAAGTTCGAGCCGGATGACCGCGGCCAGCAGCGACGCGGCGATGATCGACAGGAACAGACCGATCGGCCGTGGCTCGCCGCGTCGGATAAGCCAGACGCCGTAGCCAAGCGCGACCAGCGGCAAGCCGGCGTAAGCGATCGCCCGCGCCCATGACGCGTTCGATGACATTTCGGCCCATCCGGACAGGCATGGCGGCGCCGCGAACCAGATGATGACGATGGAAAGGATGGCCAGCAGCGCCGCCGCTCCTGCGCGCCAGCGCATGTCGGGCAAGTGCCGGGTCATGGCGCCGAGCACTGGCCAGATGCTGCCGGCGAGCAGCATCGTGACCAACAGCGGCATGGTGAACCCATCGCATCGGTCGACCGGCCAAATGTCCGGGCGCAAAAGCGCGGTGCCGACCAATGCCGCCGCCAACAGACCCACGCCGAAGCCCGAGACGGGCCGCCTGTCCCTCATCCACCCGACGGCGAGCCAGATCATCGCGCCCGCCAGGGCCGGCAGCGGTTCCGAGCCGAGCAGCAGCACGGTTCCCCCAGCCAATCCCGCGAGCAGCAATCGCCCGTCAAGCAAGCCCAGCGCCATCGCTTCCACCAGGACGAGCTGCAGCCCTTGCCCTGCGATGCGGCCCGGCATCAGCACGGCGATCGCGGGAAAGGCGAGCGCGGCGAGCGCCATTGCGGCCGGCGAACTGGCGTCTCCGCCGAGCCGTCGCGCCAGTGCGCCCGACAGCAGCAAATGAACGAAGAACAGCAGCTCCGGCCAGAACACGACCGCCGCGATTTCGGCGCGGCGCGGACCCATCAGCGGCGACAGAACGCGGATCACGAAACCCGGCACCAGGTCAGCCAGGCGCGAACTCGTCATCGCCGCGCCGCCGGGCGGCCCGAGCCGCGCCTGGGTCAGATCGGAAAACGCTTGACCGTCGGTCCAGTCGCGGACCTGGGCGAGCCGCAGCATGTCGTGCGCTTCGGGCAGGCGCAGCGCGCCCAGATCGCGCCAGCCAAGCGCCGCCCACCATGCCGTCAGCAGCACGGTGAGGATGAGGGCGAGCGGGATGGTCGGCGCGGGCCGGGCGGGAGTCATTGGGTGCGGCTTAGCAGCCCCTCTCCCTTTCAGGGAGAGGGAGGGGCCCGCCGCGTAGTGGTGGGAGGGTGAGGGATTGTGACTCTCCACGCTCGCTACGCTTCGCTCTGGCCCCCTCACCCCGCTCAAGCCTCCGGCTTGAGTCGCCCTCTCCCCGAGGGGAGAGGGGCTAAATCAGCGATCCCGCCGGCCGAGCAGGCGGAGGCGGAGGGCGTTCAGTTTGATGAAGCCTTCGGCGTCGCGCTGGTCATAGGCGCCCTGATCGTCCTCGAACGTGACGATGTCGGCCGAATAGAGATTGTGCTTCACGTCCGCCTTGCGGCCGACGATGTGCGCCGCGCCCTTGTACAGCTTCAGCCGCACGGTGCCGGTGACGCTCCGCTGCGAGCTGTCGATCGCGGCCTGCAGCATCTCGCGTTCCGGCGAGAACCAGAAGCCGTTGTAGATCAGCTCGGCATAGCGCGGCATGAGCTGGTCCTTTATGTGCGCCGCGCCGCGATCGAGCGTCAGCTGCTCGATGCCGCGGTGCGCCAGATGCAGGATCGTGCCGCCCGGCGTCTCGTACATGCCGCGCGACTTCATGCCGACGAAGCGGTTCTCGACCAGATCGAGCCGGCCGATGCCGTGCGTGCGGCCGAAGTCGTTGAGCTTGGCCAGCAGGTCGGCGGGGCCGAGATGCTCGCCATTCACAGCGACCGGATCGCCGCGCTCGAAGTCGATCGTGATATATTCCGGCGTGTCCGGCGCATCCTCGGGATTGACGGTGCGCGAATAGACGTAATCCGGCACTTCCTCCCACGGATCCTCGAGCACCTTGCCTTCGGACGAGGTGTGGAGAAGGTTGGCGTCGGTGGAGAACGGCGCTTCGCCCCGCTTGTCCCGGGGGATCGGAATCTGGTGCTGTTCGGCAAACTCGATCAGCCGGGTGCGGCTGGTCAGATCCCATTCGCGCCACGGCGCGATCACCTTGATATCGGGATTGAGCGCGTAATAGCCGAGCTCGAAGCGGACCTGATCATTGCCCTTGCCGGTTGCGCCGTGCGAGACCGTGTCCGCGCCGACTTGGCGGGCGATCTCGATCTGGCGCTTGGCGATCAGCGGCCGGGCGATTGAGGTGCCAAGCAAATACTGGCCTTCATAGACGGCATTGGCGCGCATCATCGGGAAGACATAATCGCGCACGAATTCGTCGCGCAGATCGTCGATGAAGATGTGTTCGGGCTTCACGCCCATCAGCAGCGCTTTCTGGCGCGCCGGCTCGAGCTCTTCGCCCTGGCCCAGATCGGCGGTGAACGTCACCACCTCGCAATCATAGGTCTGCTGCAACCACTTCAGAATAACGCTCGTATCGAGCCCGCCCGAGAAAGCGAGCACGACCCGATTCACTCCGTTCGCCATTTTGCCGAATCTCCGTTTCGGCGCGCGCCCTATGCGTAACGACGCGGAGGCGCAATGGCCGCTTCATCGCGCAGCCGGCGCTCCGCCTCGGCCATATAGTCGCGAGTGAGCGGCAGGGCGCGGCGGTCGCGGATATACTGGAGCTGGTAGTTGCACATGCCCCCGCCTTCGAACGATGTCAGCGCGCCGGCCAGGTAGAATTGCCACATGCGGTAGAAGCGCGCGTCGTAAAGCGCCTCGATTTCAGCGCGATGCGCGACGGTGCGATCGTACCAGTGCTGGATGGTGAGCGCGTAGTGCAGGCGCAGCGTTTCGATATCAGAGGCGATCAGCCGGGCGCCTTCGCTGGCCGGCACGATCTCGCTCAAAGCCGGGATATAGCCGCCCGGGAAAATATATTTGGCCGTCCAAGCGTCCGTCGTGCCCGGCCCGCCCATCCGGCCGATCGTGTGGAGCAGCATCACCCCGTCTTCGGCGAGCAGATCGCGGCATTGGCGGAAGAAGGTACGGTAATGCGGCGGCCCGACATGTTCGAACATGCCGACCGAGACGATGCGGTCATAGGTGCCCGTCAGCGCGCGATAATCGACGAGCTCGAACCGCACGCGATCCGCGACGCCCGCCGCCTCGGCCCGTTCGCGGGCGACCTTCAGTTGCTCCTCGCTGAGGGTGATGCCGAGCACGTCGACGTCGGCAACCTTGTTCAGATAGAGCGCCATGCCGCCCCAGCCGCAGCCGATATCAAGCACCTTGAGGCCGGGGCGCAGCGCCAGCTTAGCGGCGATGTGCGCCTTCTTGTCGGCCTGCGCCTGTTCGAGACTGTTCGCGGGATCGGTGAAATAGGCGCAACTGTATTGTTTGTCGGCATCGAGGAAGAGATCGTAGAGCCGATCCGACAGGTCGTAATGATGTGCGACATTGCGTCTGGAGCGGCGCGACCAATTCAGCCGGTCGACGCGGCCGACCAGCTTCGAGATGCCGCGCCGGATCGGGTTGGGCGTCCGCAGCTTGCCGCCGCGCTCGAACGGCTTGCCGTTGCGGATGAGCCGGATGAGATCGAGAATGTCGCCCTGCTCGACGATCAGGCGCCCGTCCATATAGGCTTCGCCGGCGCCGATCCGTGGGGCGCGGCCGATATCGCCGGGAACGCGGCGATCGGCGAAGCGGACCACCACGGACTTGAACGCGGGATCGGGACGGCCGAACGTCCGCTGCCGCCCGTCTGCATAAATGAGGGTGAGTTCGCCGCGCACGACGGCGCGCTTCAGCATCGATTCAAGCAACGACATCGATCAGGCAAACGCGCGCGAAAACGATTTGGTCGCAGGATTTTAGGGACTAAATTCCCGCATACCATTCATAGTCGACGGCATCTTCCCAGAACCCGCCCTTGCCGCCGCGAACATGGCGGAGATCGTCGACCGCTTCGACCCGCATCACATATTTGGCCTGCTTGTAGCCAAGCTGACGCTCGACCCGGAGCCGGATCGGCGCGCCGTGGCCGACGCTCAGCAACTGGTTGTTCATGCCCCAGGCGAGGATCGTCTGCGGGTGGAACGCGTCGATCAGGTCGACCGATTCATAATAAGGCTGGCCGCCGAACAGGTCCGCGCAGTGGAACACGACATAGCGGGCGTCGGAGCGTAGGCCGGCCTGATCGAGCACGAGCTTCAACGGCACGCCATGCCATTTGCCGATCGAGCTCCACCCTTCAACGCAATCGTGGCGGGTGATCTGCGTGCGGGTCGGCATGCTGCGGATCTGGGCGAGCGACAGGGCCAGCGGGCGGCGGACAAGGCCGTCCACCTGCAGCCGCCAGTTCGCGAAGCGGCTGTCGGCATGCGCCTGATATTCGGGCGTGCCGGGATTGTTGGTGCCGTTGGTGCGGAAAACCGGGCTCATCTGGTCCGGCCGGTATTCGTGGGCGAGCGCGGCGCGGTTAGAGAGTGAGCGCTGGAGGAAGCGATGCGCGTCCTCGGCCTTGAATAGGATTTTCTTGAAGCCGGGGCTCTGGTCGAGCTTGTCGCAGCCGGAAAGGAGGCCGCCGGCCGCCGCGATGCCGCCGATCAGCTTGCGCCGGGTGAGGATCATGGCCGCTCCTCCTTTGCGGGGACGCGGAGCCAGCCGGTGACCATGCCGCGCACGCCGTTGATCGGGCCGGAGAGCAGCACCAGCACGAGGTGCACGACGATGAACAGCAGCAGCAACGCCGCCGCGATGAAGTGGATCGAGCGCGCCGATTGGCGCCCGCCGAACAGGTCGAGCAGCCAGCCCCAGGCGGCGTCCATGCCCGGCGACATGGTGAGGCCGGTGAAGATCACCAGCGGGATCAGCACGAAGATCACGCCGATGTAGCTGAGCTTTTGCAGGATGTTGAAGGCGCCGGGGTCTTCCGCATTGTGGAAGCGGAGCTTCAGATGCTCGACCACGTCATGCCAGACATGGGCAGGCGCAATCTCGGCCCGCCTGAGCGTCAGGTCCTTGCGGAAATGCCGGTTGAACAGGCTGACCAGCATGAAACCGAGCAGCCCGAAACCGAGCAGCAGCGCGAAGGCCAGATGCCAGCGCCGGGCGTGGGCGAGATCGTAGTTCGAGGGGATCGTCGCCCAATAGGGGAAGGCGTTGTTGCGGAGGGAGCCGTCCTTGGCCTTGAAGCGGCCGAGCACGCCGTCGGTTTCGAAGCGGCGGTCGCCCACTTTGAGGTAGCCGCCACGCGCATCGGCGCTGATCTGGAGCCAGGGCCGATCGAAATTGGCGCCGTACTGGCCCCAATAGAGGCGCGGATGGGCGTTGAAAATCATCGCCCCACTCATCAGCAGCACGACGATCGTCAGCGCGTTCAGCCAGTGCCAGATGCGCGTGGCGAGCTTGTGCCGGTAGATCAGCTCCGTCCGTCTGGCCATCGGCCCCTCCGCGCCCGCATTATGCCTGAGAGATACGGAGCGGAGAAGCCGGCGGTTGCAAACACCTGCTCCCCTCCCTTTCAAGGGAGGGGCTTGGGGGTGGGTGTCGGCCGAAGGCCGAGCGAAACTCGGAGTTTAGCGCTCGCTGCGCTCGCCACCCACCCCTAGCCCCTCCCTAAAGGGAGGGGAAGGAAACTTACTTGGCCACCGTCGTGATCATCCGCACCCAATGGTCGACATCGTCGTCCAGCGCCTTGACCGGCAGCCGCTCGTCGCGGCCATGCGCGCGCATGTCGTCGGGCACGAGGCCCCAGCTTCCGTCGACGCCGTAGACCGGTACGCCTGCGACTCGGAATGGACGCGCGTCGCTCGCTCCTGCCGCCATGGTCGGGATCACTGGCGCGTTCGGGAACATCGCGTGGATGCTGTCGGTGTAGGTTTTCATGATGTCGGGCCGGAGCGGCGAGGCGAAGCTGGTCGCGTTCTGGTCGAGGCGCGTGACCTGCACCTTGTCGCCGGCGATCTTCTGCAGCTCGTCGCGGATCGCGTCGGGCGTGACGCCGGGCAGGATGCGGCAATTGACCGTCGCCTGGGCAAGCTGCGGCAGCGCATTGGGGGCATGGCCGCCGTTCAGCATCGTCGCGACGCAGCGCGTGCGGGTCAGGCCGACTTCGCCCGGATCGGCCTCGATCACGTCGGCCGCCCTGCCGTCATTGGGATTGGCGAGCCAGGCGCGCATGGCGTCGCCGAGCGGGCCCTTCTCCGACTTCTGCCGTTCCTGGAAATAGGCGCGGCTGGTCTCGTTCAGCGCCGGCTCGAAGCGGTAGGCGCCGAGGCGGACGAGCGCGGAGGATAGCTCGGTGATCGGGTTGAACGGCTTGGGCTTTGAGCTGTGGCCGCCCGAATCGCGGACGCTGAACGTGTAATCGGCATAGGTTTTTTCGGCCGTGTCGATCGAGAAGCCGAGCGGGGTGCCGTCCGGGCGGAACCCGCCGCCGCCGCCATCGGCGTTGAGGCCATATTCGACGCCCTTGAAGTCCGCCCATTTGGTGGCCGCGAGCTGCGCGCCATTGCCCGCCGTCTCCTCGTCGCCGGTGAACAGCACGATGATGTCGCGCTTCGGCTTGAAACCGTTGGCCTTCAGCTCCAGCAATGCGGTGGTGACGGCGACGGCGCCTTGCTTGATGTCCGTCGTGCCGCGGCCGTAATAATAGCCGTCCTTCTCGACGAAGACGAAGGGATCGGTGGTCCAGTCGTCGCGCTTGGCCTCGACCACATCCAGATGCGCCATCAGCATGATCGGCTTGGCCTTGCCGCTGCCCGGCCAGCGCACGACCAAAGCCGCCGTCTGGTCGCCCGGAGCGCCTTCATAGGACACGACCTTGATGTCGCTGTCCGCCCAGCCGGCCGCCTTGAACTGTTCGCCGAACCAGCGCGCCAGCTCCGGCACATGGCCGCGCCCCTTGACGGTCAGCACTTCTATCGCGTGCTTCAGCAGGTCGCGCGCCTTGGCATGCCATTGGTTGTTGGCCGGCGTGGCGAGCGCGGGGGTCGCGAGCAGCGCCCCCAAGGCAATGATTTTCCGCATCCCATCTCTCCTTTTTTCCTGAATAGGTGAGCGTCCTTCAGCGGTCGATATCTCCATTTCGGAGGCAGCACTCGTGGACGGCGGACGCCTTCAGGCGTAGAGTGGAAGGGTACGTCCGTGGGGGGATGCCATGAGCGACATATGGAATGTGATCGCCATCATCGTGGTGGCCGGGCTGGTTGGCGGTTGGGCGGCTTATCTCGTCGAAGGCTCCAACGCGCGAACGATCGCCGGCGCAGGCCTTAACCAAAATGCGCCCAACCCAGCCGGGCGGCCTCTCGTCCAGTTCTTGCTGTTGGGCGCGATCGCGTCGGCATGCGTGCCGCTTTTCCTGAGCCTGGTCAAAAGCGGACTCGTGGCCAGTGTGTTCGCAACGCGGCTGGCAGCCGACGGGAAGACGCCGATCCTTCCGTACGAAGATTATCTCGTCTTTACCGGGCTTTGCCTGATTGCGGCATTTTCGGCGCGCAACTTCATCGAGAGTGTCTCCAAGCAGGTGCTTCAAAAGGCCGACCAGGCGCAGAGGGCCGCAAGTGCGGCGGCGCTGGCGGCAACTGACGCGAAGGAGGCCGCCTCCGAAGCCGTCAACGAGGTTGAATCGATCGACGAGAATTCTCCTCCCCCCGTGTCGGAGAAGGCATTCGACGCCATTGAATCAGGCGATCACGGCGCGATCGGCCTCAACGATACGGAACGACGCGTCTTGAAGGCGATGACCACCAAGACATACCGCACTCGTACGGGAATTGCGGAAGACTCGGGCGTACCGCGCGACCGAATCTCTGAGATTCTGCAGGACCTCCACGAGCGAAAACTGGCTCTGCCGACCAAATCGCCGTCCACGGGCGGTCTGCGCTGGACCATTTCCGACCGGGGGCGTGCTGCCATCGGTGGCTGAACCTTGACTATCTCTCGCCATGTCCTTCGGCGAGATAGTCGTCGGATCGCATTTCCATCAGCCGGCTGACAGTGCGGTCGAACTCGAAGCGGCCATCGCCTTTCTCGTAGAGATCGGCCGGCTCGGCATCGGCGGCGGCGAGCAGCTTCACCTTCTGCTCGTAGAGCGCGTCGATCAGCGTGACGAACCGGGCGGCCTCGTTGCGGTTCTCGGGGCCGAGCTTTGGGATGCCGACGATGATGACGGTGTGGTAGCGCCGCGCGATCGCCAGATAGTCGGCTGCGCCCCTCGCCTCCCCGCAAAGCCGCTTGAACGAGAACACGGCGACGCCTTTCAGACTCTTCGGCACATGCAGCGTGCGGCCGCCGGGCACCGGAATGTCCTCGGTCGGGACGTGGGCGCGATCTTCGGGCGGATAATCGGTCATCCGGAAGAAGGCGTCCGAGAGAGCCTTCGTGGCCTCCGCGCCGTTCGGGACGTGCCAGCTTTTCAGGCCCGACATGCGCTGCATCCGGTAATCGGTCGGGCCGTTCAGCGCGATTACGTCGAGCTTCTCTTCGATCAACCCGATGAAGGGCAGGAAATGCTCGCGGTTCAGCCCGTCCTTGTAGAGGTCGCGAGGCGGCCGGTTGGAGGTCGCGACCACCGTCGTGCCCGCATTGATCAGCGAGGTGAACAGGCGCGACAGGATCATCGCATCAGGCGAATTGTTCACAACCATTTCGTCGAAGGCGATGAGGCGTGCTTCGCCCTTCAGTTCGGCGGCAACCTGCGGGATTGGATCGCCCGCCTCCTTCGCGCGCTCGATGCGCAGCCGGTCGTGCACTTCCAGCATGAACTCGTGAAAATGGACGCGGCGCTTCCTCTCGATCCGAACCTCGCCGAAGAACAAGTCCATCAGCATCGATTTGCCGCGCCCGACGCCGCCCCACATGTAAACGCCGCGCGGCTGCGCCTTGGGCTTCGAGGCCAGGCGCCAGAGGATGCTGCCGCGCGTCGGCGCCGCTTCCAGCTCGGTCGCCAGCCTGTCGAGCAGGTCGGCCGCCGCGAATTGCGCCGGGTCGCTCCTCAGCTCGCCGTCTCGAACCAGGGAATCGTAACGATCGAGGACGTGACCCATCAGCGGCTCGGCTTGCGGATCGTGCCGGAATAGCTGGCGACGATCGCGCCGTCCTGCTCGGCCAGGCCGCGGATGAAGATCAGCCGCTTGGTCTCGCGCAGCACTTCGCTGACGAAATCGAGCGGCTCGTCGAACCTGGCGGCGCCGATGAACTGCGTCGAGAGATCGAGCGTCACGGCCGTGCCTGCTTCGATCAGTCCATAGACGCGCGAGGTCGCAAACAGCGAGACGTCGATGAAGCCGAGCAACGCGCCGCCGTGAACATTGTCGCCCAGGTTCGAATGGCTGCGGCCGGGGAAAGCGCGCATGCGAACCTTCCCGTCCTCGTCGCGCCGCACGATCATCTTACCGAGCAAGGCATTGAAGCGCGTGGGGTCGCGAAAGCCCCACTTCATCCATCCGGGATTGTCGGGATCGGGTTCGTGGAGAAAGCCGGGGGTTGGGAATGGGGTGTCGGTCAAAGAGCACCCTCACGTTTCGTCATGCCGGACTTGATCCGGCATCCACCTTCTTGTTGCATCACCGCCGCATGAAAGAAGGTGGACCCCGGATCAAGTCCGGGGTGACGATCTGCGATCGTCAAATGATCCGCTCGACTTCCATTTTCTTGATCTCGGCGATCGCCTTGGCGGGGCTGAGTCCCTTGGGGCAGACGTTCGCGCAGTTCATGATGGTGTGGCAGCGATAGAGGCGGAACGGGTCTTCCAGTTCGTCGAGCCGCTCGCCCGTGTTCTCGTCGCGGCTGTCGGCGAGCCAGCGATAGGCCTGGAGGAGAATGGCGGGGCCGAGGAACTTGTCGGAGTTCCACCAATAGCTGGGGCACGACGTCGAGCAGCAGGCGCACAGGATGCACTCGTACAGGCCGTCGAGCTTGGCGCGGTCTTCCGGCGTCTGCAGTCTTTCCTTGCCGCTGGGCGGCGGCGTCACCGTCTTCAGCCAAGGCTGGATCGACGCATATTGCGCGTAGAAGCGGCTGAAATCCGGAACGAGGTCCTTGATCACGTCCATGTGCGGCAGCGGCGTGATCTGCACCTCTTTGCGGCAATCCTCGATCGCGTGGGTGCAGGCGAGGGTGTTGCGGCCGTCGATGTTCATCGAGCAGGAGCCGCAAATGCCTTCGCGGCAGGAGCGGCGGAACGTCAGCGTCGAATCCTGCTCGCTCTTGATCTTGATCAGTGCGTCCAGGACCATCGGGCCGCAGGTATCGAGATCGACCTCGTAGATGTCGTAGCGCGGGTTCTCGCCGCTGTCGGGGTCGTAGCGGTAGATCTTGAACTTCTTGACGCGCGTCGCGCCGGGCGCCGGCGGGAAATGCTTGCCGTTCTTGCGGATGACACTGTTTTTGGGCAGCGCGAACTCGGCCATTTTTTCTTCCCCGCCTGTCGGTTCCGGCCCTGATAAGCAGCCGGGCCGTCTAGCTCAACCGTTCAGATGAGTCCGTGCCGCGCGAGGCTTTCCGCGAGGATCGTCTCGATGAGCTGCTTCTGCGTCCAGCCATAGCGCTTGGCCGAGCGGCCGAACACTTTTTCCGACCAGAGATTGCAGTTCAGATTGACCTCGAGGAACTGCACGTCGCCCTTTTCCAGATCGACGCGGAACTCGTAGCGGCCGTAATCGAAGGGGAAGAATTCGCCGATCAGCTTGCGCGTCAGATCGTCGATGATCGGCCGGATGCGGTCATCCTCGAAATCGACGAGCTGATATTTCTGCGCGCGTTCGACCAGGTCGCGCTTTTCGTAATAGGTGCGCAGATGGCTGGGGTCGGCCTGCTCGAACAGCATCATCGGCATGACGAGCGGCTCGCCACGGACGGTGATGACCGGCACCTCGACGTCGCTGCCGTTCAGGAACGGCTCCATGATGGCGTCGTGACCCATATCGTGGATTTCGGCGACGGCGCGCTGGACGCCGGACCAGTCCGACGCATCCATCACGCCCCAGGAAGCGGAGGAGGCGTTGGGCTTGATCACCATGCGATCGGCCATCGGCGCGCCGGTTTCGGTGACGGGGGCGCCGCGGCGGAAGATTTTCCACGGCGCGGTCGGGATGCCGCGGGCGACGGCGCAAAGCTTGGTCAGATGCTTGTCGTCGGACAGGCCGCGCAGGATCGGCGAGGCGCCGAGATACGGGATGCCGAGCCGCGTGCAGAGGAGCGGCAGCATCATCTCGGAGTTGAGGAACCCGCCGCGGTTCAAGAGCGGGAAGACGAAATCGACGCCGGGGTCGCCGAACAGCGCATCGTATTTGTCGGCGAGGACGAGATTTAGGCCGAGCTCCTCGAGGATCGTGCGGATCTCGACGTGGTAGAGGGCGTGGTTGCCGTCTTCGGGATGCAGCCCGCCGCCCCATTTGGCGTGCTTGGCGATGAACATGATGCGGAGGCGCTCTTTCGCCTCCGCCGGGATGGTGAGCGGCTGGACGGTCATGCGGCGCACATAGGCGCGCGCATCGGTGACGCCAAGCTTACGCTGCTTGGCGGGGCCGAGAAGCCGCACTAGACCCGGCGCCCATGCGTTTCGAAGACCTGTCGCCTGCTCAAGCCCGCGCCGCCGAATTGATGACCACCGGCGGCGACGCCCGCATCGTGCTCACCCCCGAACGGCACCAGAACCGGTATTTCTCGGCACCCTACCCGCAGGACGTGCTCGCCTATGCGTCGTCGACGGCGAACGACATTTCGGCCGACGCCTTTGCGCGGGTGAGCGGGCTGGGTGCGCAGGACTATGCGGCGGGGCTCGAGGCGCTGCGCGGGCGCATCCGCGCCGCCTATTCGGTGCCCGACGATGTCGCGATCGTGTTCGCGCCTTCGGGGACGGACCTCGAATATGTCGCGCTCGCTTGCGTCGCCGACCGGTCGGAGCGGCTGCACAATGTGCTGCTGGGTGCAGACGAAGTCGGCAGCGGCTGCATCCATTCGGCGCACGGCCGCTACTTCGCGAACGAGACTGCGCTCGGCGTGAAAACGATACCCGGCGAGCCGCTGCCAGGGCTCGGCGAGCGCGTCACGATCGAGGACGTGCCGGTGCGCGATGCGCTGGGCCATGCCTTTACAAGCGCCACGATCCGCGACCGGATCGAGCAGGACATCGAGCACGCCGACGACGCGCACACGCTGGTCCATGTCGTCCACGGCTCCAAGACCGGGCTGATCCTGCCGTTGCTCGACGATATCGACGATCTGATCGCGCGGCATGGCGAACGCGTGACGCTGGTCGTCGACGCCTGCCAGGCGCGGATCACGACGCCGGCAATCGCCGACTATCTGAAGCGGGACGCGATCGTGTTCGTCACCGGCTCGAAGTTCATGGGCGGGCCGCCGTTCAGCGGCTTCGCGCTGGTGCCGGCGGCGATCGCGTCGCGCGCGCCGAAGCTGACGGAGAGTCTGGCCGCCGTGTTCCGGCGGGCGGAGTGGCCGGCTGGCTGGCCCGGGGCGGAGGTGCTGGAGGACAGCGGCAATCCGGGCCTGTTGTTGCGGCTGGAGGCGTCGGTGTTCGAGCTGGAGCGGTTCCAGCAGCTTTCGCTGGAGCGCGTGACCCGCGTGATCCTTGCTTTCCATGCGGCCGTGCGCGCCGCAATGGTCGAGCGGCTGGGCGGGCGGCGCATGGCGCCCTATCCGCCGGGCCACCGCGCCGAGGGCGACGCGCACCCGATCGAGATGCGTACGCTTTCGACGATCGACCTGTCGCGCCGACCCGGCCATCCCGACTTCGACGAAGCGACGCGTATCCACAAGGCGCTGGTCGCGCGGGGCATCCGGCTCGGCCAGCCGGTGAAGTGCGTGAAGCTGGAGGACGGCCGCTGGGGCGCGACGCTGCGGCTGGGGCTGTCGATGCCGCAGGTGGTTGCGTTCGACCGGCTGAGCGACGACGCGCTGGAAGCCAAACTCGCGGCGGACATGGACCGCATCGCGAGCGGGATCGAGGAACTCGCACCTTAAGCCGGTTCGGGCTGAGCTTGTCGAAGCCCTCCCTTCCCCTTACCCCTTCGCCAAATAAAAAGTGAGGCCTTCGACAAGCTCAGGCCAAACCGGGTGGGGGTTAGGCATGAAGTTATCGGACTGCCATAATACCGAAGACTTCCGTCGCCTTGCGAAGCGGCGGCTGCCCTACCCTGTCTTCCACTATATCGACGGCGCGGCCGACGACGAGATCACCAAGGCGCGGAACACTGCCGCCTTCGACGATTGCGACCTGATCCCGCGCGTACTGGCGGGAGTGGAGCAAGTCGACATGCGCACCACGCTGATGGGGCGCGAAGTGGCGATGCCGCTATTCTTCTCGCCCACTGCCTTGCAGCGGCTGTTCCATTGGCAGGGCGAGCGCGCGGTCGGTGCTGCGGCGGAGAAATTCGGCACCTGGTTCGGCATATCAAGCCTCGCCACCGTCAGCATCGAGGAAGTCGGCCGCACGGTCCGCGCGCCCAAGCTGTTCCAGCTCTATGTGCACAAGGACGAAGGGCTGAACCGTTCGATGATCGAGCGGTGCAAGGATGCGGGTTTCGACGCCATCGCGCTCACCGTGGATACGATCGTCGGCGGCAATCGCGAGCGGTGCCTGAGGACCGGCTTCACCTCGCCGCCGCGCCTGACGCCTGCCTCGGCCGTCAGCTTCGCCGCCCATCCCGGTTGGACGCTCAACTATTTGTTCCGCGAAGGCTTCGCGCTGCCCAACCTGCAAACGCATGTCTCGCAAGGCACCAAGGTGGCGCTGTCGGTCGCCGATTATTTCAACACCATGCTCGATCAGTCGATGGACTGGAAAGCCGCCGAGCGCATCCGCGGCGATTGGGGCGGGCAACTCTGCCTGAAAGGCGTGATGTCGGCCGAGGATGCGCGGCGGGCGGTCGATATCGGCGCGACGGCAATCATGGTGTCGAACCACGGCGGGCGGCAGCTCGACGGCTCCAGAGCGCCGTTCGATCAGCTTGCCGAGATCGTCGATGCGGTTGGCGACAGGATCGAGGTGATCTGCGACGGCGGTGTCCGGCGCGGCACGCATGTGCTCAAGGCGCTGTCAGTCGGCGCGAAGGCATGCTCGGGCGGGCGGCTCTATCTCTATGCCCTCGCCGCCGCAGGTCAGCCGGGCGTCGAGCGCGCGATGGGTAAACTTCGCGACGAGATCGAACGCGGGATGAAGCTGATGGGCGCGCGCAGCCTCGCCGACCTCGGCCGCGACAATCTGCGCTGGCGTTAGGGTACGGACCTTAAGCCGCGCGCAGATCGCGGAGGAAGGCGCGCGTCTCCGCGAGGATCGATTGGGTGCGCGCGACCAGTTCGGCGGAGCGGCCCTCGACCTTCTCCGTCAGATCGGACGAAAGCACGGCGGCCTGCTTGGCCTCGGCGACGCGGCCATGCACATCAGCCGCAAAGGAGGCCGCGATGGAAGCGTGCTCCTCCAGCTCGCCGACAATCGCTCCTTGCCCCCGAAGGGCCTCGCCCAAGGTTTGCGCCAGATCGTCGAACACGGCGAGGCAGGACTGCATCTCGGCGATCGCGGCCTCGGTGTGACCGGAGGCGAATGTAATATCGTCCGCCCTTTGCCGGACGTCGCCGGTCGCGCGGCCGGTCTGGCTGGCGAGCGACTTCACTTCGGAAGCGACCACGGCGAATCCGCGCCCCGCCTCTCCGGCGCGCGCTGCCTCGATCGTGGCATTGAGCGCCAGGAGGTTGGTGCGGCGGGCAATGTCTTCGATGGCTGTCGAGATCGCCCCGATGCCCTGCGCATTGTGCACGAGCGCGCGGAACTGTTCTTCGGCTCGGCCGGTCAGGTCATAGGCGCGCGCATTGGCTTTGGCCTGGTCGTCGACCCGGGTTTGGACCGCGGCGAGCGCTTCGCGAAGGTCGGCGGCGAGCATCGTCAGGCCGGCCAGATCGGCCTCGGACCGGTCGACCTTTTCGGCCAAGGCGACGAAGCGCTGGTGGCTTGCGACGGCGGATTGGGCGAGGTTGCGCGCCAATGCACTGGCCTGCTCGGCATCGCTGGCGACGGCCTCGATGCCCGATAGCAGACGGGTTTCGAACGACCGCGCAATCTCCGTGATCGCACGACGGCGCTCGGCATCCTGCAACTCGCGCGTCTGCGCGGCTTCGCGGGATGCCGCGGCCTCACGTGCGGCGGCCGTCTCTGCTTCGCGGGCGGCGAGGATCGCGACTTCGGCGCGCGCGCGCTCGATCTCGGCGCCGCTGTTGTACTGGGCGACAATCATCTTGTGCTGCGCGATGCTGGTCCGTCCCAGCATCAGCACGAACACGGCAAGAAACGCGTAAACTGGCCATTCGATCGCACTTGCTGTCGAATAGGCGCCGCAGACGATCGTGACGGTCCCGAGAAAGCTGGCGCTGGCCGCGGGAATCGAGGCATAGCGGGCGGAGCCGACGGCCATCACGCCGGCCATCACCGCCACAACCAGCACCTGCGTCTGCGTGTCGGCATACAAGCCGGCGCTGGAGAGGAAGACATACCAGCCGAGCGCGACGAAAGCGGCCTCCGCGGAGATCTGGCGAACGCGCGCGGCCGGATTGGCCACTTGCCAACCGGTCGCCCGATCGCGCCACCAGCGCCAGAGCATCACGAAGCATGTGAAGGTGTGAAACACCCACGCCCCGATAATCTCGGCCTGATCGGGCGAACCGAGCGTCGCGAGCAGCGTCCCCGTCGAGACGAGCAGGCTCATCGCGAAGGTCACCGGATAGGTGCGCGTGGCATAATCGATCTGGGCGCGCAGCAGCTCGTCCGACAGCCCTTTCGAGCTGAACACGTCCCGCAGCGCCGCTAACCGGCTCAGCTTGCTTTCGTTTCTGTGCACCCCGGCTGGATACCGGCCAATGGCTAAAACCCTGTTAAGCCTATTGGCTTTCGCAACCATCCCGCTTCAGGATAGGGACAGCCGGGCTTTGCAACGAACGTCCGGTGCTGCTTATGGGGCTGTATCGATGCTGAAACGATTAACCTTCCTGTTCCTCCTGGGCGCAGCAACAGCGCCGCTGGCCGCGCAGACCGCGCCCGACCTGAATGCGCGGGTCGGCAAGATCGAGAAGGAGCTGCGCGCGGTGCAGCGCAAGGTCTTCCCGAACGGCCAGCCGCTGGAGCCGGAAATCGTCGCGCCGACGCCCACGCCGCCGCCTGCGCCGACGACCTCTCCGATCGCCGACCTGACCGCGCGCGTGGATGCTATCGAGGCGCAGGTCCGCGGCATCACCGCGCAGGCCGAGCAGAACGACCATCGGATTGCCCAACTCGAGGATCAGGTGAAGCAGCTCGTCGCCGACGCCCAGGCCCGGGCCGCGGCTCCGGCACCCGCGCCTGCAGCCGCTGCGCCTTCGCAGGATGCCGCGGCGACAGCCGCCTCGGCTCCGACCGGTATCGAGCGTCCCCAGACCGGCGATGCGGCCGAGGACGGCTATCTCTATGGGTTTCGTCTGTGGCAGGCCAAGATGTATCCGGAAGCGGAGACCGAGCTGAAGCGGGTGGCGGATCAATATCCCAACCACCGCCGTGCGTCCTACGCCCAGAACCTGCTCGGCCGCGCTTATCTCGACGAAGGCAAGCCCGCACTGGCGGCGGTGGCGCTCTACGACAGCTACAAGAAATGGCCGCAAGGCGAGCGCGCGGCCGAGAGCCTTTACTGGCTGGGCCAGGCGCTGACGGAGCTCAAGAAACCCGCCGACGCCTGCAAGGTCTATGCGCAGTTCACCGACGATTACGGCGCAACCGCCGCCGCAAGCCTGAAGGCGCAGGTCGCGGCAGGCCGCAAGCGCGCAAAATGCGCCTGATCGACGCATGAGAGGTCTGAGCGCCGGGCTTTTGCTGTTCCGGCGTTCGGCGTCGACTCTGGAAGTGTTGTTGGTCCGTCCGGGCGGCCCCTATTGGCGCAAGCGCGACATCGGCGCGTGGCAAATCCCGAAGGGCGCGATCGAGGAAGGCGAGGAGCCGTTGCAGGCGGCCTTCCGCGAGGTCGAGGAGGAGTTGGGCTTCCGCCCCGAGGGAGAGCCGTTTCCGCTCGGCCGCATCCGTCAGACCGGCGGCAAGCTGGTCGAGGCTTTCGCGCTGGAGAGCGATTTCGATTGCCAGACGCTGACCAGCATCTCCTTCGAGATGGAATGGCCGCCACGCAGCGGCCGCAAGGAGAGCTTCCCGGAAGTGGAGGAAGCGCGCTGGCTCACCCTGCCTGCCGCCGCCGAACGGATCCTCCCCAGCCAGGCGCCCTTGCTCGACCGGCTGACCGAGGCGCTGCGGCTTCGGGGCTGGTGAAAACGCGCCGGACGGAGCAGAAGTCGGCCATGTCCACGACCTACACGCTCGACACCTCGACCAGCCGCGCCAATCCGACGCCCGCGCCGATGAAGCGGCTGACCGTGCCGGCGGTGCGGGCGCGCAAGGGCGGCCAGCCGCTGGTGATGCTGACGGCCTATACCGTGCGGATGGCGCAGTTGCTCGATCCGCATTGCGACATCCTGCTGGTCGGCGACAGCCTGGGCCAGGTGATCTATGGCCTGCCCTCGACGCTCCCCGTCAGCCTCGACATGATGTGCGCGCATGGCGCTGCCGTGGTGCGCGGCAGCTATCATGCGCTGGTGATCGTCGACATGCCGTTCGGCAGCTACGAGACGTCGCCCGAACATGCCTTTCGGAGCGCGTCGCGGGTGATGAAGGAAACCGGCGCCGCCGGCATCAAGCTGGAAGGCGGCGAGGCGATGGCCGAGACGGTCGCGTTCCTTTCGCGCCGCGGCATTCCGGTGATGGGGCATGTCGGGCTGACGCCGCAGGCAGTGAACGTGCTTGGCGGCCACCGGGTGCAGGGTCGCGACGATGCGACGGCGGACAAGGTGATGGCCGATGCGCGCGCGGTGGCCGACGCCGGCGCGTTCGCGGTCGTCGTCGAGGGTGTTGTCGAGCCGATCGGCAAGGCGGTGACGGAAGCGATCGCTTGCCCGACGATCGGCATTGGCGCATCGGTCGCGTGCGACGGGCAAGTGCTGGTCGCCGAGGACATGCTGGGCCTGTTCGAGCGCACGCCGCGCTTTGTGAAGCGCTACGCCGACATGGCCGCGGTGATCGACGAGGCGGCGACCGAATATGCGCGCGACGTGCGTGCCCGCGCTTTCCCGGGCGAAGAGCAGATCTACGCGCCCAAGTAGCCGCTTCCGTTATGGAAAGGGCGCGGCTAAGGATTGCGCCCATTGACCCCCAGGAGATTTGGTTTGGCCGTATCGCCCGAGACGAATGAAGCCTTCATGCGCGAAGTCGATGAGGAGCTGCGGCGCGACGAACTTGCGAACCTCTGGAAACGCTGGGGCCGTGCTCTCCTCGCAGCGATCGCCGTCGGGCTGATCGCCCTCGCCGCGTTTCTGTGGTGGCGCGATTATCAGGGCAAGCAGGCCGGCGAGGAAGGGCAGAAGCTTTCGGCCGCGATCGACCAGCTTTCGCGCGGGTCCATTGACCCGGCGCTTCCGGCTTTGCGCGAGCTCGGCACTTCGTCCCGCGCCGGCTATCGTGCGGCGGCCAGACTGGCGTCCGGCGCCATTGCCGCGCAGCGTGGCGACGCGAAGACCGCGGTCGCCGACTTCGCCGCGGTCGCCAAGGATGACAGCGCGGGGCAGCCGTTCCGCGATCTGGCGCTGATCCGCCAGACGACGATCGAGTTCGACACGCTGCCGCCCGACCAGGTGATCGCCCGCATGCAGCCGCTCGCGCAGAAAGGCAGCCCCTGGTTCGGCAGCGCCGGCGAGCTCGTCGCAGTTGCGCAACTCAAGGCCGGCAAGCCGAGCGACGCGGGCGCAACGTTCGCGGCGCTCGCTGCCGATGCGAATGTTCCACCCTCGATCCGTTCACGCGCCGCTCAGATGGCGAGCGTACTGGGCGTCGACATCAATCCCGCCGCCCAGCCGAGTTTGACCCGATGATCCGTTCTTTGCGCACTCCCCTGCTGCTCGCGACGATGCTGGCGGTGTCCGGCTGCGGCGTGTTCAAGCCGTCCAAGCCGAAAACGCCGGTGCTGGGGCACCGCATTCCGATCCTGGTCGCCGAGAGCGGCGCCGAGGTCGATCCGGCGCTGGCTTCGGTCGAGGTATCGATTCCTGCGCCTGCCGTGAACACCGAATGGACGCAGCCCGGCGGCAACGCGACGCACTCGATGGGCAACCTTGCGCTATCCGCCTCGCCGAGCCGCGTCTGGGATACGAAGATCGCCGGCGGCAACACCCGCGCGCGCCTCGCTGCGGCGCCGGTGGTGTCGGGCGGCCGAGTCTATGTCGTCGATACGGCAGCGCGGCTGCACGCGCTCGACGCGCAGACGGGACGCGAGATCTGGGCAGTGACGGTCGGCGACGCTACCGGCGGCAAAGGCAAGGGCGACAAACGCTACACCAAGTCGCTGTTCGGCGGCGGCGTCAGCGTCGAAGGCGACAAATTGTTCGCGACCAACGGCTTGGGCGACGTGGCGGCGTTCAATACCTCCGACGGTTCGACCGTGTGGCGCAAGCGCCCGGGCGGTCCTCTGCGCGGGGCGCCGACCCTGTCCAACGGCAATCTCTACGTGATGAGCCAAGACAATCAGGTCTTCGCGCTTCGCCAGAGCGACGGCAATGTCGAATGGACGGCGTCCGGCACGCTCGAAGTTTCCGGCGTGTTCGGCGCGGCGGCTCCGGCGGCGGGCCAGGGCACGGTGATCGCCGGCTTCTCGTCGGGCGAGCTCAACGCCTATCGCTACGAGAATGGTCGCATCGTCTGGCAAGACGCGCTGTCGCGGACCAGCATCTCGACGTCGGTCGGCACGATTTCCGACATCGACGCCGAGCCGGTGATCGACCAGGGACGCGTCTTCGCGATCGGTTCGGGCGGCCGCATGGTCTCGCTCGAGCTGGTGACGGGCCAGCGCATCTGGGAAATCAACGCCGGCGGCATCGCCACGCCCGCCATCGCCGGCGAATGGCTGTTCGCGGTGACCGACGACGCGCGCATCCTCTGCATCGCCCGGTCGAACGGCAAGGTGCGCTGGGCGACCCAGCTTCCGCGCTGGCGCAATCAGAAGGGCAAGAAGGGCGCGATTTCCTGGGTCGGCCCGGTGCTGGCCGGCGGGCGGCTTATCGCGGTCAATAGCCGCGGAGAGATCGCCTATATCTCGCCGATGACGGGAGCGGTCGATTCCACCGTCAAATACGGCAAGCCGCTGAGCCTGCCGCCGGTCGTGGCGAACAATACGCTTTACCTGCTTGACGAGCAGGGCCGTCTGACGGCCTGGCGGTAATCCCAATCCCGCTCGTTTCGAGCGTAGTCGAGAAACGCCGGCCCGGGAGCTAGCGCTTCTCGACTTCGCTCGACGAACGGATCTGAGTATCTCTTAAGGGGCTTAGTGGCCCTTCACGGCATTGCCCGCGTTGGTGAGCGCGTTGCCGGTGGCGTTCGCGGCATTGTCGGTCGCGTTGCCGGCGGCGTTGGCGCTGTTGTCCATCATGTTGCCGGCCGCATCCAGCGCATTGTCGACGCTGTTGGTGCCGGCGGCGGCCGTGTTGTCGATGTCGTTCCCGGCGGATTCGGCGGTGTTGCCCGCATCGCTCTGCGTCTTGTTCGAGCAGGCGGCAAGGCCGAGCGCGGCGGCGGAAATCAGCGCCAGGGCAGTGAACTTCTTCATACCTATCTCCTTGGTGACCCGGCGGCTCTCTACTGAGCGGGCGGAGAAGCGGCAACCGAACAGTTGCTCGCTTCGCTGGCGTCGAGATCCAGGCAGCGGCCGTCGATCTCGTTCGGCGGCACGGGCAAGCCGATCAGCGACGCCAGCGTGGGCATGATGTCGACCGTCTCGACGCCGAGCGGCTGCTCGAAATTCTGCACGCCTTTCCACCAGAACAGGATCGGCACCCGCCGGTCATAATTCCAGAAGCTGCCATGCGTCGCGACATAGCCTTTGGTCGGGTCTGGGATCGGAGTGACCCGTTCCTTTAGTGCGACGATCAGGTCGCCCGAGCGGGCGGGCAGGTAGGAGGCGCGAGCGCGCTCGGCGAGCGTCCAGATTTCGGGCGCTTCGGTGGCTTGCTTCATACGCGCGAGATCGCTGCCGACGAACACGTCCTCGACCAGCGGCGACTGCCGGATCAGCGCAACGGCGCGGGCGATCACCTTTGCACGGGCGCGCGTCGGCAAAGCGCGGTCGAGATAGACGTCGCCGCCCTGGCCGATCAACACCGGGCCGGACAGTCTCAGCTCGCGCCCGATCTGTGCGCCGATCGCCTTGATGTCGAATCGCGCATCGACCCGCTGCGCATCAGGCGCGGCGTGGATGCGGTTGCGTTCCGGCAGATCATGGCCCCCATGATCGGCCGTCAGCACGGCGACATAGTCGACCCCGGTGCGGTCCAGCCTGTCAAAGAATTCGCCGAGGCGCTTGTCGAGCGCGAGAAGCTGGATGCACATCTCGACGCCTTCGGTGCCGTAGGTGTGGCCGACATAGTCGGTCGCCGATTCGCCGATCGAGATGATGTCCGGCGTCGGGCCGCGGCCGAGCTGCATCGAGTCGATCAGCCCTTCGGCGAGGCGCAGGTTTGCATCGTCGATTTCGGGCGAGGCGCGGAACTTGGTGTTCTCGCCAGCACCGCGGCCGAAATGCCAGGTGCCGACGGTCTTGCCGGCTCCGATGGGAATGGCACGGTCGCGGGAGGCGCACATCGCCGGGACGGGCAGCGCCGGCTGCGGCTGCGCAAGCTCTGCAGCGAGCGACTGGCGGAAGGCACCGACTGCGGTATCAGGCGCGGGCTGGCCGGCGATGGTCACATAATCCTTGCCGTTCCAGAACCAGAGCTGGTCGACCTTGTGGCCGCCCATCATCACGGCTGCGCGGTCCTTACCGGCGACCGAGACAACGCGGGTTGCGGGATTGGCGGCCTTCATGCGCTCACCGAGCGTGGGGACGAGCAGGTGCTTTGCAGACACGGTGTAGTTGGAGGAGGTGCTGCCCGGCACCGTCTCGTCCTCGGCGCAATAGACAACCTTGTCCGCGCGGGCGACGGACTGGTCGAGCCAATCGTTGGCGATGATGCCGGTGCGGTAGGGACGGCTGCCGGTCAGGATCGTCGAGTGACCCGGGCAGGTTTCGGTCGCGGCATGGCTCTGGAAACCGGACGGGAAGACGACACCCTCGGACAGCCGCTTCAGCCCGCCGGTGAAATGCTGGCGATATTCGGCGAAGAGGTCCGCAGAAAATTGGTCGACGGAGATCGCGACGATCAGCTTGGGCCGCGGCGTCTGCGCCTGGGCTGTGGCAGCAGCGAAAGCGGCAGCAAGAATGGTAGCGAGGGGACGCAGCTTCACGCAGAAACTCCTTGGGTTTCGGGCCTGCGAACCGATAGGGAAAGCGCGATGCGGGCGAAACTCATTTTCTTGGCTCATCTGCTGTTGGCTGCTCTGTTGCTGCCGACGGCTGCGCGCGCCCAGCACATCCATCCGCGCCTGATCGCGGAGAGCGCCGCGCCCGCGTCCGGGCAGACGGTCGCGCTGGCGGTAGTGATGACGCCGGACAAGGGCTGGCACGGTTATTGGCAGAATCCCGGCGATGCCGGCGTGCCCGCGGACGTGAAGTGGCGCTTGCCCGAAGGCGCGAGCGTCGATGCGCTTCGCTACCCCGTACCGGGAACGCTGCTGATCGCCGGGCTAATGAACTATGTCTATGAGCGCGAATATGCGCTGATCGCGTCGCTGGCTGTGCCGAACGACGCGCGGCCCGGAACGCCGCTGCGGATCCAGGGCGATGCGACCTGGCTCGCCTGCACCGAGGAAGTGTGCGTGCCCGAGCAGGGTCCGATCGCGGTCGATCTGACCGTCGGCGACGGGCGGATCGAGCCGGCGACGCGCACGCAGTTCGACGGCTGGCGCGCCAGGCTGCCGCGGCCGTTGGGCGCATCGGCACGCTTCGAGGTCAGGCAAGGGCGGATGCGGATCGCGGTGCCGCTGCCGCAGGACGTTGCGGTTGCCGATCCGTATTTCTTCCCCTCCTCCGAGAACGCGGTCGACTATGCCGCGCCGCAAAGCGTCACGCGGAACGGCGACGCGCTGATCGTCGAGACCGCGGCGCGAGGGACGCCCAAGGCGCTGTCCGGCGTGCTGCGCCTCAATGGCGACACCGGCCTCTCGATTGACGCCGTGCCCGGCCCGGTACCGGCGGCGGGCGAACCGGTCGGCAGGACGAGCGCCGCGAGCTGGGGGCTGCGGACTGTGCTGATCGCTCTCGCCAGCGCCGTGCTGGGCGGGCTGCTGCTGAACGTGATGCCGTGCGTGTTCCCGATCCTGAGCCTCAAGGCGCTGGGGCTGGCGCGGGCAACGGTGGACGAGCGCGAGGCGCGGCGCGAGGCGCTCGCCTATACGGCGGGCGTGATCGTCACCTGTCTGGCGCTCGGCGGCGTGCTGCTGGCGCTGCGGGCCGGCGGCGCGGCGGTGGGATGGGCGTTCCAGTTGCAGGACCCGCGGATCATCGGACTGTTGCTGCTGCTGGTGACAGCAATCGCGCTGAACCTGGCCGGACTGTTCGAGCTGCGCACGATCGGCGCCGGCGAGGCCCTGGCGGCGCGCGGCGGTATCGGCGGGGCGTTCTGGACCGGCGCGCTAGCTGCGTTCGTGGCGACGCCGTGCACTGGCCCTTTCATGGCGGCGGCGCTCGGCGCGGCGCTGGTGCTGCCGGTGGCGGCGGCGCTGGCGGTGTTCGCCGGGCTGGGACTTGGGCTTGCCTTGCCCTTTCTCCTGATGGGCTTCGTGCCGGCGATCCGGCGGCGATTGCCGAAACCGGGGCCTTGGATGGAGACGATGCGGAGCATTCTCTCGGTGCCGATGTTCCTGACTGCGCTTGGGCTTGCCTGGATCCTGGGGCGGCAGGCCGGCGTCGACGGCATGGTGCTGGGGCTCGGCGCGGCGCTGCTGCTGAGCCTCGCCCTTTGGTGGGCCGGGGTGCGCCAGAACCGAGGCCGGCCGATCCTGCCTGCCCTGCCCGCGGCGGCGATTGCGGCCGGGCTGGTCCTGACCGCGGCCCCGGTCGCCAGCCGGGCCGAAGCGGGCGGGCCGCTCAAGGCTCAGCCGTTCAGCGAGGCGGCGCTGAAGACGGCGCGGGACTCGGGCCGCCCGGTGTTCGCCTATTTCACCGCCGACTGGTGCCTGACCTGCAAGGTCAACGAGAAGGCAGCGATCGAGCGGGCCGAGGTCGCCGACGCCTTTGCCAAGCACAAGGTCGCCGTGCTGGTTGGCGACTGGACCAATGGCGACCCTGCGATCGGCCGCTTCATCGAGGCGCACGGCCGATCAGGCGTGCCGCTCTATCTCTATTACCGCCCGGGCGTGGCGGAACCCGAGGTGCTGCCGCAGGTGCTCACCCCCGACGCCCTGATCGAACGCGCGCGTCAGTCGTAGGCGACGACCAGCCGCCGCCTGCGCATCGCACCGCCGGCCAGCGCAAAGCCGCCGACCATCATCGCCCATGTCGCCGGCTCGGGAATGCCGGCCACCAGGCTGAAGGCGCGATCGTTCGGGCGGTTGAAGTGGTTGCCATTCGTATCGGTCTGGGCAGTCAGTCCGTCCACGGTGGCCGTTGCCGGGCTCCATGAGAAGAAGGGCGTGAAGCTCGCGGCGAGCGACAGCGGCGAGAACCAGTAGGTCGTGCCCGCAACCGCCGTGAAGGTGGACGGCAGCGTGGCGCTGAAGCTGTAGAGATCGACCGGGCTGGCCCCGAACGATCCGGAACCGATCTTGGTCGCCGTCACCGATGCCGCGGGCAAGGTGATGGTATAGAGCTCCGTCCCCGGGAAGTTCGAACTGTCGGCGAAGAACCCGATCGTCCAATTGATCGTGTTGGGCACGCCCGGGGTGATCGTTTGCGACTGGTCGATATAGATGCCTTGCCAAGTCACTCGGCCGATCTGGGCGGTCGAGCCGAGCGTGAAATTGTCATAGGCGCGGAAGCCGGATGCGCCGGCATAGTGCGAGGTCCAGCAGCTTGGATTGCAGGCCTGGGTTCCGGGCTGATCGTAGACGGTCTGGGCGAAAGCGACGGACGGCGAGGCCAGAGCTGCCGCGAGCAGCAGGCCGCGAAGTTGAGCGTGCATGGACATTCCCCCCGAATGCTGCGCGAGTCGCGCCCGAAATGGTTAACAGATTCGGGCGCGAATGACGAGGCCGCCGCCTCAGCCGGGCGGCGGCGTGACGGATGGCGCCGGGGCGGGCGCAGCGACATTGGCAGGTGCGGAGGTCGCGTCCGGCGCGGGGAGATGGGGTTCGGGCGGCGTGCGGCAGAAATCGACAACGCGGCGGATCGCGACGCCGCCGGGAACGGTGAGCGCCTCCGCCCCGCCCGAGACGATGACCTGCGATTGCGGGCGCGCCATCGCATCGAGCACGCCGTCGTTCATGCTGGTCCGCGCCTGCACCCGGCCATTGCCGGCGTCGCGCGTGCCGAGACTGGCGGAGCCGCCCTCCGCGGACAGGTTCATCGCCGTGCCACCGCCCGCGCGTTCAAAGACGATCGACTGGCTTCCGCGTTCGCAGCGCAGCGCGAAAACCGGGGGCTGGTCCGCAGCGCCGTAGAAAGCGGCGCCATTCACGACGCGCCACGCCATTGGCGAGCCCTCGCCCTCCGGCGCTTCGGACACATTCTGCTCGGTGACGTTCGCGCTGGCGACGCGTGGCTCGCCGCTCCGTTCGGTGCGGTTGCCGACGGTCATCTTGTCGCAGCCGGCGAGCAGCAGCGCTATGAGGACGAGACTATTTCGCGACATAGGCGCGCTGCCCTCCGATCCAGGTTTCAAGCACCTTGGTCGCCCGAAGCTGCGCCGGCGCGCTTTCCAGCGGATCGGTGTCGACGATCACGAAATCGGCGCGCAGCCCCGGCTGGAGCATGCCGATGCGGTCCTCCGCCTGCCCGGCATAGGCCGCCTCGGTGGTGAAGCCCGCCAGCGCGACTTCGCGGCTCACCCGCTCCTGCGGCTGCCAGCCGCCAAAAGGCTGGCCCTGCGCGTCCTCGCGGCTGATCGCGGCGGCCATGCCCGGGAAAGGGTTGGGCGATTCGACCGGCGTGTCGGAGCCGAAGGCGAGATGCGCGCCGGTCTTGCGGATCGATTCCCAGGCATAGGCGCCGGCGAGGCGGTTCGGCCCAAGCCGTGCTTCCGCCATCAGCCGGTCGGACGTCTGGTGGGTCGGCTGCATCGAGGCGACGATGCCGAATTTACCGAAGCGCGCGATGTCGGCGGGATCGACGATCTGGGCGTGCTCGATCCGCCAGCGGCGGTCGTCCCTGTACGACGGCGCGACTTCCTCGATCGCGCTCAGCACCTGCGCGTTGGCGCGATCACCGATCGCGTGGACGGCGACCTGGAATTTGTCCATCGCTGCGCGGACCATCAAGTTGCGGATTTTGGCGTCGTCCATGAAACCGAGGCCGCTTTCCTTCGGCGCATCGGCATAGGGCTGCTTCAGCCAGGCGCCGCGCGAGCCGAGCGCGCCATCGGCGTAGAGCTTGATGCCGACCATCCGCAGCCGGTCGTCATAGAGCCAGGGCGTCGGCCCTGCGCCGGCAACGGCCAACGCCGGCTCCAGTCCCATCGCGTAGGAAATGATGCGGACCTTCAGCACGCCCGCATCGCCCGCGCGGCGATAGACGTTCCAATCCTCGACCGAGGTGCCCATGTCGGCGATGCCGGTGATGCCGTAGCCGAGAAGGATTGCCTGCGCCTTGGACAGCGCGATGTCGCGCTCGCGGGGTTGCGGGGCGGGCACGACTTTTTCGATGAGCTGGCGAGCGGCATCGACGAACACACCCGCGGGCTGGCCAGTGGCGGTTTTCTCGATGCGGCCGCCGGATGGGGACGGGGTCGCGGCAGACACGCCCGCCGCCTTCATTGCGACGCTGTTCGCCCAGCCGGCATGGCCGTCGACCCGGACCAGCCAGACCGGCTTGTTCGGAACGATGGCGTCGATGTCCGCGGCAGTCGGAAAACGGCCGAGACCCCATTGTTCCTGATTCCAGCCGGCACCGACGATCCAGGGCCGATCAGGATTGGCCTTGGCATACGCGGCGAGCATCGCCTTGGCCTCGTCGAGCGACTTGGCCGCAGTCAGGTCCAGCGACATCGCCTTGAAGCCCAGCTCCATGACATGGCCGTGCGCGTCGATCAGGCCGGGCATCAGCACGCGCCCCTTGCCGTCGTAGCGGAAATCGAGCCCGCGATCGGGCCGCTTGTCGCCGCGCTGGAGGAGCTTTGCGACGCGGCCATCCTTGTCGACCACCATGCCGGTGAAGCGCTCCACCTTGCCCGATTTAGTGAGCGTCAGGCCGTCGACATTGTCGATCAGGGAGTCGGCATGCGCTGGGGCTGCGAGAAGTGCCGCACCGAGCAGAAGTTGAGGAAATTGAGTAGGTGAAAAGAATGATCGGCCCCGCCCCTTTATGCGCGAAACCAGGGCGATGCGGGCGGGAAAGGAACGAGCGATCATTCCGGCTGCATAGCCGCAACAGCACGGAGTAGGACAGCCCCCAGCTATTTGGGCAGTCTTCGGATCAGGGCGCTGGTGTCCTGGCGGCCGGCGCCCATCGCCTGACAGTCGGCATAGAATTGATCGACGAGGCTCGCGACCGGGAGAGTGGCGCCGTTGGTGCGGGCTTCGTCGATGGCGAGGCCAAGATCCTTGCGCATCCAGTCGATCGCGAAGCCGAAATCGAATTCGTCGTCCGCCATCGTCTTCCAGCGATGGAGCATCTGCCAGCTTGCCGCGGCGCCGCCCGAGATCGCCTCGAACACCTTGTCTATGGCGAGATCGGCATGCTGGGCGAAGCGGAGCGATTCCGCGACGCCCTGCAGCGCGCCGGCGATGCAGATCTGGTTGCACATCTTGGTCGTTTGGCCGGCGCCCGGCGGGCCGATATGCGTGATGCGGCCGGCATAGGCCTCCATATAGGGCCAGGCCGCCTGCACCGCCTTGTCGCGACCGCCGCACATGATCGACAGCGTGCCGTTCTCGGCGCCCGCCTGGCCGCCCGAAACCGGCGCATCGACGCACAGGATTTCCTTCGACTTGCCCTCGACCGCGAGCTGGCGCGCGATCTTTGCCGAGACGGTGGTGTGGTCGATATAGATCGCGCCCGGGGCCATCGAACGGAAGGCGCCTTCGCGGCCGAGCGTCACCTCCGCCAGATCGTCGTCATTGCCGACACAAGTGATGACGACTTCCTGCCCTTCGGCCGCCTCGACCGGGCTGGCGGCCATGCGCCCGCCGTGCTCGGCGACCCAGCGCTCGGCCTTGGCCGGCGAGCGATTATAGATGGTGAGGTCGTGGCCCTTGGCGGCCAAGTGACGAGCCATCGGGCCGCCCATCACGCCGATGCCGATGAATGCGATGCGGGACATGGGATGCGATTAGTCGGAGCGAAGCAAAGAGGCTACCCCGTAGGACTATCGGCGGCGCTGACGATACACACAAAAAAGGCCCCGCCAGCGTTACACCGGCGGGGCCTGTTTTTGTTGCCGATACGGCTTAGGCGGTGACGCGAACCGCGCGGTTGCGGCGCCGCGATGCCGCACCGAGCAGGCCGAAGCCGCCCAGCATCATGGCCCAGGTCGCCGGTTCCGGAACCGCGCCGGCGGCTGGAACGCGAACCGTGCCGACCTGATAGGCCGCGGTATTCTGTTCAGCCAGCGGGTTGTTCTTCGTCGTCAGCGTGAAGAACGCGTCGAACTTCGTGCCGCCCAGCGTCGAGCGAGCGCTCAAGCCGTTAAAGTCCAGCGCCGTGAAAGGCCCGCCGGTATTGCGGAATTCCGGACCCGTGTAGGTGAACACCAGGTTCGGGATGTTCGGATCGTCGTTCTGACCCGGCGTCAGGATCACGTTGGTCGAGGTGTTTTCAACCGAGACGGCGACGTTGGTGTTGCCGTCTGCCGAGATCGAACCAGGGATGTAGCCCGCGAAGTCGAAGATCACGAGACGATCGCCCGAACGCAGACCCTCATCCGGACCCAGCGTGCCCTGATAATTGAAGGTGAAATTGCCCGGACCATTCGTGGTGATCGACTGGAGAGTGATCACCGCTGCGCTCGCAGGCCCCGCAAACGCTACTGCCGCTGCCGCGGCCAAGACCCATTTCTTCATTCACATTGCTCCCTGAGCGGATCGTTGCACCCCAATGAAGCAACCGCTTCCCGCTCTGACGCGTCGAACACACGGCTCGCGGTTCCGGTTCATTGAATCTTAAGGAATTATTTTCTTTCGGATGCGGAACCATTTTGGGATTTATGCGTGCGGTGCAGCATAGGACTGATGCGGCGCAGCATTGGTCGAAGCGGATTCGCTGCAACGCGGTGGGGGCTATCGCGAAAGTGCGTCGAAGCGCAGGTCAGCTTTGGCTTTGGCCGGCGACCTCGAAATCGGCCTTGGCCTCGGGGCGCCGGCGGTCTCGCCCGTCGGCTTCCTCCTGCCGGTTCTGGAGCCAGACGGCTGTGCCGGCAGCGGCGAGTGCGCCGACGAAGAATAGGCCGCCGATGGCGGCGGGGCCGAGGCCACCCTTGCCTTCGCCTTCGTAATCGACCGGCTGGGTCTGCGAGCGGTGCGCCTGCGCCTTCACCGGATCGGGGAAGAGCCTGATCGCGCTCGTCTCCAGCTTGTTCTTGAGGCCGCCGCCGATGACCGCGTGCTTGTCGGCCATCAGCGCGTCGATTGCCTGGCGGGCGACGAGTTCCGGGTCGTCTTTTTCCATCTGTCCGGCAGGCGTGTTGTCCATCCCGGCGCGGTGGAAGAAGTCGGTCTCGGTAGGCCCCGGCATCAGCACCGTGACCCCGATGCCCTTGGGCGCAAGCTCGTTGCGCAGGCCTTCGCCGAAGGAGCGGACGAACGCCTTGGAGGCGGCGTACACTGCCTCGAACGGGCCGGGCATGATGCCGGCGATTGAGGAAGTGAACAGGATGCGCCCTTCGCCACGCTCGGCCATGTCCTTCACGACGAGCTTGGCGAGATGCACCTGACCGCGCACATTGAGGTCGATGAGCTCCAGTTCCTTCTGGAGATCGGTCTCGGTGAAGTCGCCGCCGCCCGAGCCGACGCCGGCGTTCGCACAGAGAATGTCGATCCGGCCGGCCGCGCGGTGCAGTTCGAACACGCCCTGTTCGGTGGCGAGGTCGGCCGCGACGGTGTCGATCTCTACCTCAGGCGCACGCTCGCGGATCAACTCCGCGGCCTGCTCCAGCTTGTCGACATCCTGCGCCGCGATGAGCACGTCATGCCCGGCCTCGGCGAACTGCCGGGCCAGCTCGAAGCCGATACCCGACGATCCGCCGGTGACGAGAACGCGCGGCCGATCCTCTGCCATGTGCCTTACTCCGCTGGGGTGGCTGTCGCCTCCGTGGGTCCGGAGCGAGTAACGCCCGAGCGCGCAAAAAGCGCCGGCCGCCCTTCCGCGCTGGCCCGGAGCGCAGCACTTTCCAGCGCATCCTGCCGCTCTTCCTCCGCGGCCTTGAAGCGGCGATAGGTTGCGAGCGCCTGGCCGACCACCTGGTCCATATTGTAATAGCGGTAGGTGGCGAGCCGGCCGACGAACAGCACGTCAGGCTCGGCCAGCGCCATCGCCTCGTAGCGCTTGTACAGCGCCTGATTTTCCGGCCGCGGGATCGGGTAATAGGGGTCCCCCTCCGCCGACGGATATTCGTAGGTGATGCTGGTCTTCGGCGCCAACTGGCCGGTCAGATATTTATACTCGGTGATCCGGGTATAGGGCACATCCTCCGACGGGTAGTTCACCACCGCGACCGGCTGAAAGACTTCCTGGTCGATCGTCTCGTGGCGGAAGCGGAGCGAGCGGTACGGCAGCTTGCCGTGCCGATAGCCGAAATATTCGTCGATCGGGCCCGTGAAGACCAGCTTGTCGTAGGTCACTTCCCGGCGGACATCCTCCCACTCGACGCCGAGGCGCAGATCGATGTTGGGATGATCGAGCATGTTCTCGAACATCCGGGTGAAGCCGTCGAGCGGCATCGCCTGGAAGGTGTCAGTGAAATAGCGGTCGTCGGTGTTTGTGCGGGTCGGCACGCGGCTGGTGACCGACTTGTCGAGCTCCGACGGGTCCATGCCCCATTGCTTGCGGGTATAGCCCTGGAAGAAGAGCTTGTAGAGCTCGGTCCCGACCTTCGACACGACCACGTCGGCCGAGGTCTTGATTTCGTCGACCGGTTCGGCGCGGCTTTCGAGGAATTTCTCGGCCTCGTCTTCGGTCTGCAGGTTGGCGCCGTAGAGCATGTTCAGCGTCGTTCGGTTGATCGGCATCGGCACCAGCATGTCGCGCACGTCGGCCAGCACGCGGTGCTCATAGGGCCGCCACTTGGTGAAGCGCGACAGATAGGCGAAAATCTCTTCCGAGTTGGTGTGGAAGATGTGGGGCCCGTAGAGGTGGTAGAGAATGCCGTCCTCGTTCGGCAGGTCATAGGCATTGCCGCCGATGTGCGGACGCCTGTCGACCACCAGCACTTTCTTGCCGGCATCGTTGGCGAGCCGCTCGGCCATCACCGAGCCGGCGAAACCGGCGCCGACGACGAGCACGTCGTAATGCGGCTTGAACGAGGTCGCGGGCTGGACGGCGCGGCGCTCGGCCGCGGCCTCCGCGATCAGCGCCTGCATCTGCGCGGCGGTCTCGTCCCACGACATGGTCGAGAGCAGGGCATCGACCGGGCGCAGCCACTCGCGATTCTGCTGTGGCAGCGCCAGCGCCTTTTCGCAGGCGGCGACGAAATCGGCCGGGTTGTTGGCGATCTGGACGGCGTCGAGCTCGCCGTAATGGCGGATCACGTCCTTGATCGGCGTCGACACGACCGGACGGCCGGCGGCCAGATATTCGGGCGTCTTGGTCGGCGAGATGAACCTGGTCGCCTCGTTGATCGCGAACGGCATCATCGCGACGTCCCAGCCCGAGAGATAGGCCGGAAGCTCCGAATAATCCTTGCCGCCGAGCCAGGCGATGTTCGGCTGGGTGGGCAAATCCTCGGGGCTGATCTTCACGACCGGCCCGATCATCACGAACGTCCAGTCGGGGCGCTGCGCAGCGACGGCCGACAGCAGCTCCAGGTCCATGCGTTCGTCGATGACACCGTAAAAGCCGAAGCGCGGATGCGGCAGGCTCGCCTGGTCGGTCGGATCGGCCTGCGCGGCGCGGGCTTGGCCGAAATGCTTGACGTCGACGCTCGAGGGGAAGGCGTGGACGTTCAGGTGACGCTCGCGCTTCGCTTCGTAGAGGCTGTAGCCGCCGGTAAAGACGAGATCGGCCGCGCCCATCAGCTCCTGCTCGAGCGGCAGCAGCTCGGGCGGCGCGAACTTGAAGTTCGCCAGCTCGTCCATGCAGTCATAGACGGTGCAATCGGCGTCGAGATGCCGCGAGAAGGGCAGCATCATCGGGGTGTAATACCAGCGCACCAGCGGCCCGGCGCGGCCAGCAAGCAACTCGTCGACCAGGCGGCGGAGCTGCTTTTCGTGCAGCGAGCCTTCGTTCGGGTTGAGATGCGGCACCGCGACCGTCACGCCACTCTTGGCGCAGATCGAAAGATCGAGGCTCGGCTCCCCGGCGGCGTCGAAGATCGGTTCTTCCCAGACGATGACGCGGTAATCGCGCGCGAAGCGGCTCATCAAATGCTGCGGGCGCTGGAACACGAAATTCCATCGCAGGTGCGAAAAGCACAGAAGGGTGGGCTTAACGGAAGATCCGCCGGAGAAAGCCTGACGCTCGCGGCGACGGGAAGATCCAGATTTCATAGCGCTCCTTCGGTCGCCAGACCGCACCCCGGCGCCCGCGAGGACCGCGGCGCCTTCACTCGTTCATCGGCTGGCAAGCCGTAAAAGCGCCGAAACAGTGACTTAGTTCCCGCCGTTACGCTTCCGTTCGCCGCATCGACGAACCGATTCCGGCAGAATTAAAGTATGTTATTCCGGAACGACCTCTCCGGAGCCTCCGAATTCGGCCGGAAAATCCCGGAGCTTGGGCAGGCCGTCGCGCATGGGGAGGACGGTCTCCGCATAGTTGACGTGCACTGCAGGTGCGAACGCGAGATCGGGTAGGGTCGCGGCGAAAACGTCGACCAGCCCAAGCGGCGGATGGTTGGTCATCAGATGGCCGCCGCACTTCGCGCAATATTGGCGTTCGCTGAGCGGCGTCTTGGCGAACGTCGCGACATGTTCGGCACCTTGCGTCACGCGCACCGCCTCGGGCTTCCACAGGCTGAACGCATTGACCGGACCGCCCGACCAGGAGCGGCACGAGGCGCAATGGCAATAGCCCATCGCCTCGGGCTCGCCTTCCGCTTCGATGCGGACCGCGCCGCAGAAACATTCGCCTTGATGCGTCATGCCTTTGCTTCCTCCTCGCCTTCCGAGTTGATGTAGCGCCACACGCGCGAGACCACGACCGAGCCTTCGCCGACGGCCGACGCGACGCGCTTGACCGAGTTCGCACGGACGTCGCCGACCGCGAAGATACCGGGGTGGGAGGTCGCATAGGGCGTGTCCGCGCCCGCGGCGGCGCCGGTCAGCACGAAGCCGCACGGATCGAGCGCGACCAGCCCGTCCAGCCAGCCGGTGTTGGGTGCAGCGCCGGCCATGATGAACAGCGCGCAGGTGTCCAGCCGGCGCTCCTCGCCGGTCGCGACCTCCCGGACCGAGATCGCCTCCAGCTTGTCTTCGCCGTGCAGCGCGCAGACTTCCGCTCCATATTCGATCGTGATTGCCGGGTCGGCCTCCAGCCGTCGGGTGAGGTAGTGCGACATCGACGCGGCGAGCGACTTGCCACGCACGAGCAGGCGGACGGCGCGGGCGGCGCGGCTGAGATACATCGCCGCCTGCCCCGCCGAATTGCCGCCGCCGACGATCACCACTTCGGTGCCCTTGCAGACGCGCGCTTCCATCTCGGTCGCGGCATAATAGACGCCGGCGCCTTCGAAATCGGCGAGGCGGGGGAGCGGCAGGCGGCGGTACTGGACGCCGGTCGCGACCACGACGGCGGAGGCGCGGATGCTGTGGCCGTGATCGAGCCTGGCGCAGAAGCCGCCGTCCGGCAGCTTTTCGAGATGCTCGACGCGGTGGGGTAGCGCGAAGCGCGTGCCGAACTTCAACGCCTGCACTTCGCCGCGCCAGACCAGATCGGCGCCCGAAATGCCGGTCGGGAAGCCCATGTAATTTTCGATGCGGCTGGACGTGCCCGCCTGGCCGCCGACAGCAAGGTCTTCGACGACCAGCGCGCGCAGCCCTTCGGCGCCAGCATAGACCCCGGCCGCGACTCCCGCCGGGCCGCCGCCGACGATCAGCACGTCGAATGCGGCGCCGTCGTGCAGGTCGCGACAGAGGCCTAGGCGGCGCGCGATTTTTTCGGGCGTCGGGTCCGGCACTGGCTCGCTCGCGAAGATGACGGCAGGCTGGTCGGGCGGCACGCCGCAAGTTCGAGCCAGTTCTTCCGCTTCCGGGCTGCCGAGCGCGGCGGAGGTGAAGGGAATCCGGTTGCGACTGGCGAACTCGGCGATGCGGCGGACGTCGCGGTCTTCCTCCATGCCGATTAGGCGGAGGCTGCCTTCGCGATCGTCGAGCTGGCGCCGCCGCCGCGCGGAGAGGACCGTGATGATGATGTCGGACATTTCCGGAATGTCGGACATCAACTCCAGCAGCGCCTCGCGCGGCACCGCGATCGTGCGCGTGTCCTTCGCCGCTCGCATCGGCAGCGACCAGACGCCGCCGTCGAGCAGCGAAATCTCGCCCATGAACTGGGTCGGGCCGATCGTGGACGGCACGTGCCGCTCGCCGGTGAACGGATTGACGACCTCGATCTCGCCTTCCTCGACATAATAGAGGTGATCGGCCGGATCGCCGGGCTGCGCGACATAGGTGCCGGCGGGGAAAGTGACGATCTTGCCCACCGCACGGAGCGCCTCGACGTGCTCCGGAGCCAGCGGCGTGCGGATCATCTGGCGAAGGTCGGGCCCGATCGATTCCATTGTGGCTCCTCGAACTATCGGCGGGAGCATGGGCGAGGCGTGCAAGGTCGGCAATGGGCATAAAGCCGGACTTGAAGCGCCAACAGGCCGATGAGGCTGGACAGGCGACGATCGCAACATAAGGCGGCCGCGCATGTTGTCGCGGTATTCCGACCATCTCGAGATTCTGGCGAGCGAGCATCGCCGCCGCGCGCTGCAGCCGCGGGGCGGCGTCGACTTTTCATCCAACGACTATCTGGCGATGGCCCATGCGCCGGCGATGCGCGAGGCCGTGAGCGCCGCGCTGACCCGCGGCGTGTCGATCGGGTCGGGCGGCTCGCGGCTGCTGCGCGGCAACGATCCAGAGCACGAAGCACTGGAGCGGGAGGCTGCCGCCTTTTACGGCAGCGAGGCGGCGCTGTTCCTATCGAGCGGCTATGTTGCGAACTCGGCCTTGCTGTCGACGCTGCCTCAGCGCGAGGATCACATCTTCTACGACGCGCTGGTCCATGCCAGCGCGCACGAAGGCATGCGGCTGGCACGGTGCGGGCGGACCGAGGTGCCGCATAACGATGCCGGTGCATTCGAGGACGCGATCGTGCGCTGGCGCGGCGAAGGCCGGCGCAGGCGGCCGTGGATCGTCGTCGAGAGTCTCTACAGCATGGACGGCGATCAAGCGCCGCTGGACGCGCTAGCGGACATCGCCGCGCGGCATGAGGCATTTCTGGTCATCGACGAGGCGCATGCGACGGGCGTGTTCGGGCCTCGGGGACGCGGTTTGGCGGCGGCGCTGCAGGGCCGCGAGAACGTGATCGTGCTGCGCACCCTCGGCAAGGCGCTGGGCTGCGAAGGGGCGCTGATCTGCTGCGCGGCAGTGCTGCGCGACTTCCTGGTCAATCGGGCGCGGGGCTTCATCTTCTCGACGGCGCCGTCGCCCCTGATGGCGGCGGCCGCGCGCGCGGCCATAGGACTAGTGGCGGCCTCTGACGATCGCCGCGCCGAGCTTCGCGCGCTTTGCACCCATGCGGAAAGGCGGTTGGCGCGGCATGGCGCGGTGGCGACGGGGTCGCAGATCCTCCCTCTGGTGCTGGGCAATGACGCGCGGACGATGGCGATTGCCTGGCGGCTGCAGGCGGCCGGCTATGATGTTCGCGGCATCCGGCCGCCGACCGTCGCGCCGGGCACGTCGCGATTGCGGATCGCGCTGACGCTGAACGTCACGACGGCCGATATTGACGGGCTGGACAAGGCGCTGGAACGGGCGCTCGCATGACAAGGCAAATCGTCGTCACCGGGACCGACACGGATGTCGGGAAAACCGTGTTCGCGGCCGCGCTGACGGCGGCGATCGACGGATATTATTGGAAGCCGGTGCAAGCCGGCCTCGATCCGCGCAGCGATCGCGATATGGTGGCGGCGCTTGCCAGCATTGGGGCGGACCGGCTGCTGCCCGAAGCCTATCGCCTCGCCACGCCTTGCTCGCCGCACCGGGCGGCGGAGATCGACGGCGTGGAGATCGAGCCCAAGCGCCTGAACCCGCCAGCGTGCGACCGGCCGCTGGTGATCGAGGGCGCGGGCGGCGCGCTCGTCCCGCTGACGCGCACACTGCTCTACGCTGATGTGTTCGCGGCCTGGAACGCGCCTGTCGTGATCGTTGCCCGCACGGCGCTCGGCACAATCAACCACAGCCTGCTCACGATCGAGGCCCTGCGCGCGCGCGGCGTGCCGTTGATCGGCGTCGCGTTCGTCGGCGATGCCAATGAAGACAGCGAGGCGACGATCGCGCAGATCGGCCAGGTGCGTCGGCTCGGCCGACTTCCGCGGCTCGGTCCGCTCACGCCCGAAACGCTGCGCACGGCGTTCGCCGCCAGCTTCCGCGTCGAAGATTTCCTCGCATGACCTCTCCTGTCTGGCGCCCCTTCACGCAGCATGGCCTGGGCGAGCCGGTGCCGAAGGTCGTGCGCGCCGAGGGTACCGCGCTGTGGACCGAAGATGGCCGGCGCGTTGTCGACGCGATTTCCTCCTGGTGGGTGACGACGCACGGCCATCGCCATCCCCGGATCATGACGGCGATCGCGGAGGCGACCCAGCGGCTCGACCAGATCATTTTCGCCGGCTGGACGCACGAGCCGGCGGAACAACTCGCCGAGGAGCTGATCGCGATGCTCCCCGATCCGCTCGCCTATGTCTTTTATTCGGACAGCGGATCGACCAGCGTCGAAGTCGCGCTGAAAATGGCGCTTGGCTATTGGGCCAATACCGGCAGGCCCAGGCACCGCATCGCGGTGATGGAGTCGAGCTATCACGGCGACACGATCGGCGGCATGTCGGTGGGCGCGCGCGGCGCCTTCAACCGCAGCTATGCGCCTTTGCTGTTCGACGTCGACACGCTGCCGTTTCCGGACGAGGGCCGCGAACAGACGACGCTGGACGCTCTGGAGCGGCTTTGTCGCGGCGGCGATCTCGCCGCGCTGATCGTCGAGCCGCTGATCCTCGGCGCGGGCGGCATGCGCATCTATGCACCAACGGTGCTTGCGCAGATGCGAGCGATTTGCGCGCACCACGAGGTGCTGTTCATCGCCGACGAAGTGATGACCGGATGGGGCCGCACCGGCACTTTGCTTGCCTGCGAGCAGGCCGGCGTCGTGCCCGACATCCTGTGTCTGTCGAAAGGACTGACCGGGGGTGCGGTGCCGCTGGCGGTCACCGTCGCCACCGCGCCGATCTTCGAAGCGCACCGCTCGACCGACCGGGCGAAGATGTTCTTCCATTCGTCCAGCTACACCGCGAACCCGATCGCCTGCTCCGCTGCGCTCGCCAATCTTGAGGTATGGCGGGACGAGCCCGTCGCCGAACGGATCGCCACGCTCGCAGCGCGTCAGCAGGACCGTCTGAACCGCCTCTCCGGCCATCCAGCGATCCTGAATCGGCGCCGCCTCGGCACGATCACGGCGATGGAGCTGGGCGCGCCCGACAGCGCCTATCTGTCCGATCTCGGGCCGCGCCTGCTCGCCTTCTTCCGCGACCGCGACCTGCTGCTCCGCCCACTCGGCAACACGATCTATGTGATGCCGCCCTATTGCACCGGCGAGGACGATCTCGACCGCATCTACGATGCGATCGAAGCGGCGGTGCAGTTCGTCTGAATTAGGGCGTCAGCCGCGGCGGACCAGAAGGGCGCCGGCAAACACCAGCAACAGGCCGAGCATTCGCGTGACCGTCGCGGGCCGCGGCTCGATGCCCAGTAGTCCGAAATGATCGAGGATGAGAGCTGCTGCGAGCTGCCCCGCCACGGCGGCGGTCAGCAACGCGCCAACGCCGATCCGCGGCGCGGCAAACGCCGCCACCGCGACGAAAAACGCCCCGTAGAGACCGCCCGCCCAGGCGTACCAAGGAAGCCCACGCGTGGCGGACAATCCCCTCGGCGCGCCCGTCACCATCAGCAGCACGATCAGCGCCACCGTGCCGACCGCGAAGGAGATCAACGCCGCCAGCACCGGCGAACCCGAAGCACGCGCCAGCATCGCGTTGGTTGGCGCTTGCACCGCCATCGCGACGCCGCCGATCAAGGCGAGAAGAAGATAGGTCAGTCCAGCGGGCATATCGATGCTCTGACCACTAAGCGCCCCGCACGCAAACAAAACGGCGCCGGATTGCTCCGGCGCCGCCTTGGTGATTCTGCTTAGACTTAAGCGCCTTGCGGGGCGGGGTCGCCGAAGGGGCCGGGCTTGCGCGGCTTGGTCTTCGGGATCGAGCTGCCGCCGGCGATCAGCGGCACTGTGCGGCCCTTCTGGTCCTCGCGGCCGATATCCTCGCCCTTGATCGCTTTCTTGGCTTCTTCGCCGGTCAGCGTCTCGTATTCGAGCAGGTTTTCGGCGAGGCGGTGGAGCTCGTCGAGATTGTCGGTGAGCACCTGGCGCGCGGTGCCTTCGGCTTCCTCGATGATCCGGCGGACTTCCTGATCGATCAGGCGCGCGGTTTCTTCGGACACGGTCTGCGAGCGCGCGACTGAGTGGCCGAGGAACACCTCGTCCTGATTGTCGCGGTAGCGGAGCCAGCCGAGCTTTTCGCTCATACCGTATTCCATCACCATCGCGCGGGCCATGTCGGTCGCCTGCTGGATGTCGTTCGATGCGCCGGTGTTGAGCTCGTCCTTGCCGTAGATCAGCTGCTCCGCGATGCGGCCGCCGAAGCAAAGCGCGAGGCGCGCCTTCATCTGCTTCATCGACATCGAATAGCGGTCGCGCTCCGGCAGGTTCCAGGTCACGCCCAGCGCACGGCCGCGCGGGATGATCGTCACCTTGTGCAGCGGATCGCAGCCGGGGACATGGAGCGAGACGAGAGCATGGCCGGCCTCGTGATAGGCGGTCGCCTTCTTCTCGTCCTCGGTCATCACCATGGACTTCCTTTCGGCGCCCATCATGACCTTGTCCTTGGCTTCCTCGAACTCCTTCATCGCGACCAGGCGCTTGCCCTTGCGGGCGGCGAGCAGCGCGGCTTCGTTGACGAGGTTGGCAAGGTCGGCGCCCGAGAAGCCCGGCGTGCCGCGCGCGATGGTGCGGCTGTCGACGTCGGGCGCCAGCGGCACCTTCTTCATGTGAACCGCAAGAATCTTCTCGCGGCCCTCGATGTCCGGGCGCGGCACCACGACCTGACGGTCGAAGCGGCCCGGGCGCAGCAGCGCCGGGTCGAGCACGTCCGGACGGTTGGTCGCGGCGATGATGATGATGCCTTCGTTCGCCTCGAAGCCATCCATCTCGACGAGAAGCTGGTTCAGCGTCTGCTCGCGCTCGTCATTGCCGTTGCCGAGGCCGGCGCCGCGATGGCGGCCGACGGCGTCGATCTCGTCGATGAAGACGATGCAGGGCGCGTTCTTCTTGGCCTGCTCGAACATGTCGCGCACGCGGCTGGCACCGACGCCGACGAACATTTCGACGAAGTCGGAGCCGGAAATGGTGAAGAAGGGCACGCCCGCCTCACCCGCGATGGCGCGGGCGAGCAAGGTCTTGCCGGTACCGGGCGAGCCGACGAGCAGCGCGCCCTTTGGAATCTTGCCGCCGAGGCGAGCAAACTTCGTCGGGTCTTTCAGGAAATCGACAATCTCCTGCAACTCTTCCCGCGCCTCGTCGATGCCTGCGACGTCGTCGAACGTCACCTTGCCGTGCTTTTCGGTCAGCATCTTGGCCTTGGACTTGCCAAAGCCCATCGCGCCCGAGCCGGCGTTCTTCTGCATCTGGCGGATCACGAAAAACGCGACGCCCAGGATCAGCAGGAACGGCAGCGACTGGTAGAGCAGGATCATCCAGAAGCTCGGCTCTTCCTTCGGCTTCGCGGAGAACTTCACGTTCTTGGCGATCAGCCGGTCGATCAGGCGAGGATCGTCCGGCGCCTGGGTGCGGAAGGTCGAATCGTTCGTATAGGTGCCGCTGATGATATTGTCGGCGATCGCGACGTCCTTGACCTGGCCGTCATCGACGCGCTGCAGGAACTCGGAATAGGCGATGCCCTCGCCGCCGACGGTCCGGGTCTTCGAGTCGAACATCGAGACGAACAGCACCAACGCCAGCACAACGCCGAGCCAGATCAACAGGCTCTTCATCCAGGGATTGGTGGCGTTCGGGTCCTTCTTGTCGTTCATCGCGGTCGAATCTCTCGGGGGAACCGACCGAACATAGGTGCGCAGGGGTTAACCGACAATGGCGAGGCGTCGATCAGGGTGATCGGTTCGACGAAACGACGCTTGGCCACCGCATCAAAGCATCAGGTCGGCTCTGTCTGGCTGGCCTGATCCCACCCCATCGCCGATCCGCTTTCGCTTCCGAGGAACGACAGCAGATCGCGTTTGAGGCGATCGGGCGCGGTTGCGAACAGGCCGTGCGGCTCGCCGTCATATTCCAGCAACGTCGCGTGCGGGATGCCGCGGGCGGCGGTGTGGGCGCTGGGCTCGATCGGAACGGTCTTGTCGCCGGTGCCGTGGATGATCAGCGTCGGCACGCCGGCGAAGCTGGCGAGATCGGGCCGGAAATCGGTGCGCCCGAACGCGTCGATGCAATCGATCGTCGCCTTGGGGCTGGCCATGATCGCCAGCGCGAAAGTCCAGTCGAGCAGCGCCTCGCTGACGGGGCTCGAAACCCAGCCGACGCCGTAGAATTGCTTGGCAAAGGTCTGGAGGAAGGCGAAGCGATCCTTGCGGATCTGGTCTTTCATCCATTCGAACTGATCGGGGTCGACGCCGTCCGGATTGTCGTCGGTCTTCAGCAGATAGCCGGCGACGGAGGCAATGAGTGCCGCGCGCGCGACCTTGGCGGCGCCGTGGCGCGACAGGTAGCGCGCGATCTCGCCGCCGCCCATCGAGAAGCCGACCAGGCTGACGCGCCCCGCGCCGCAGCCGTCGATCACCGCGGCCAGGTCGTCTGCGAAGGTATCGTAATCATAGCCGGTCGCCGGGTGGCCCGACTGGCCGAAGCCGCGCCGGTCATAGGTGATCACGCGGTGCCCCGCCTCCAGCAGCGCGAGCGTCTGATATTCGAACATGTCGCCGGTAAGCGGCCAGCCGTGGATCAGAACGACAGGCTCGCCCGATCCCATGTCCTTGACGTGCAGCTTCGTTCCGTCGCGCGATTCGACATAAGGCATGGGCGGTCTCCGCGGGAAATAGTCCGCGGAGAACGGATCGAGCTGCCTGCCGTTCCGGCTTGCCCGCAACAAAAAGAGCCCCAGCGTTTCCGCTGGACCCCCTTTGTCTTGTCCTTGGCCTCGCGTCTTAGGACTCGAGGTAGTCGCCGGCGGCTTCGTCGCTGCCGTCGCCCGAGACCACAGCTACCGCGAGCGGATCGTCGCCGCTGTCGTCCTCGACCGGACGGCGCAGCTCGGCGGCATGCTCTTCGGCAGCGCTGTTCGGCGCGATCAAAGATGCCTGCCAGGTCCGCTGGGCAGCGCGGAGCGCGGCGTCGCGGCTGGAGGCGGCAACGCGGAGCCGGTTCATGCCTGCGCCGGTGCCCGCCGGGATCAGGCGGCCGACGATCACGTTCTCCTTCAAGCCCGTGAGCGTGTCGGTCTTGCCCTGCACCGCGGCTTCGGTGAGCACCCGGGTCGTTTCCTGGAAGGACGCGGCCGAAATGAAGCTGCGGGTCTGCAGCGACGCCTTGGTGATGCCCAGGAGGACCGGCTTGCCTTCCGCCGGACGCTGGCCCGGCTGAAGCTTCGCATTGGTCTCGTCCATCTCCTCGCGGTCGAGCTGTTCGCCGACCAGAAGCGTGGTGTCGCCGCCATCGGTGATCTCAACCTTTTGCAGCATCTGACGAACGATCGTCTCGATGTGCTTGTCGTTGATCTTCACGCCCTGGAGTCGATAGACTTCCTGGATTTCCGACACGAGATATTCGGCAAGCGGCTCGATGCCGAGCACTTCCAGAATGTCGTGCGGGTCCGGGCTGCCGCCGATCAGGTTGTCGCCGCGCTTGACGTAGTCGCCTTCCTGAACGTCGATCACCTTCGACTTCGGCACCAGATACTCCACGACCTCGCCGCCGTCCTCCGGCTGGATGCCGATCTTGCGCTTGGCCTTATAGTCCTTGCCGAACACGACGCGGCCCGAGACCTTCGCGATGATCGCGTTTTCCTTGGGCTTCCGCGCCTCGAACAGCTCGGCGACGCGCGGCAGACCGCCGGTGATGTCGCGAGTCTTGGCGGCTTCGCGGGACACACGAGCGAGCACGTCGCCCGCCTGCACCGTCTGACCGTCCTCGACCGAGAGCATCGCGCCCGGCGCCAGCATATAGCGGCCGGCTTCGCCCGACCCTTCGTCGAGGAGGGTGATGCGCGGACGCAGATCCTCCTTCGAACGGGTGGTCGCACGATATTCGGTCACGACGCGCTGGGCGATGCCGGTCGCTTCGTCGGTCTGCTCGGTGAGCGTCTTGCCCTCGATCAGATCCTGGAACTTCACCACGCCGGCCTTTTCGGTGATGATCGGCATGGTGAACGGATCCCATTCCGCGATCCGCTCGCCCTTGGTCACGATGTGGCCGTCCGCGATCAGCAAGTGCGCGCCGTACGGGATACGGTGCGTGGCCCGCTCGCGGCCGTCCATGTCGACGATCGCGATCTCGCCGTTGCGTGCCAAGGCGATGCGACGGCCGCGGCTGTCCTGGATCGTCGGCAGGTCGCGGAACTCGACGCGGCCGTCGCTGACCGCTTCGAGGTTCGACTGCTCGTTGAGCTGCGCCGCGCCGCCGATGTGGAAGGTCCGCATCGTGAGCTGGGTGCCCGGCTCGCCGATCGACTGCGCCGCGATGACGCCGACCGCTTCGCCGATATTGACCGGCGTACCGCGGGCGAGATCGCGCCCGTAGCAGGCGCCGCAGACGCCGCCCTTCGATTCGCAGATCAGCGGCGAACGGATGCGCACCGACTGGATGCCGATCTCTTCGATCCGCGCGACCATCGCTTCGTCGAGCAACGTCCCCTCGGCAACCAGCACTTCGTTGGTCTTCGAATCGACGATGTCTTCCGCGGTGGTGCGGCCGAGCACGCGCTCCGCAAGCGACGCGATGGTGGCGCCGCCCTGGACGATCGCCTTCATCTCGAGCGCCCGTTCGGTGCCGCAATCCTCTTCGACGACGACGCAATCCTGCGAAACGTCGACGAGACGGCGGGTCAAGTAGCCCGAGTTCGCCGTCTTGAGCGCGGTGTCGGCGAGACCCTTGCGGGCGCCGTGAGTCGAGTTGAAATATTCAAGGACGGTCAGGCCTTCCTTGAAGTTCGAGATGATCGGCGTCTCGATGATCTCGCCCGACGGCTTGGCCATCAGGCCGCGCATGCCGGCGAGCTGCTTCATCTGGGCCTGCGAACCGCGGGCGCCGGAGTGAGCCATCATGTAGATCGAATTGATCGGGGCGAGGCGGCCGGACTTGTCCTTCGGCGTCGCCTTGATCTCGTCCATCATTGCATTGGCGACCTGATCGCCGCAGCGCGACCAGGCGTCGATCACCTTGTTGTACTTCTCCTGCTGGGTGATCAGGCCGTCCTGATACTGCTGCTCGTAATCCTTCACGAGCGCGCGCGTCTCCTCGACCATCCCTTCCTTCGAAGCCGGGATGATCATGTCGTCCTTGCCGAACGAGATGCCGGCCTTGAACGCGTGACGGAAGCCGAGCGCCATGATCGCGTCGGCGAACAGCACCGTCTCCTTCTGGCCGGTGTGGCGATAGACCACGTCGATGACGTCGCCGATCTCCTTCTTGGTCAGCAGGCGGTTGACGGTTTCGAACGGCACCTTGTGCGACTTGGGCAGCGTCTCGCCGAGCAACATGCGGCCCGGCGTGGTTTCCACCCGCTTCATATAGGTGTTGCCCTGCTCGTCCGTCTGCGGGACGCGGCTGGTCACCTTGGCGTGGAGCGTGACCGCGCCCGAATCGAGCGCCTGGTGCACTTCGGCCATGTCGGAGAGGAGCATGCCCTCGCCCGGCTCGCCTTCGCGCTCCATCGACAGGTAATAGAGACCGAGCACCATGTCCTGCGACGGCACGATGATCGGCTTGCCGTTCGCGGGGCTGAGGATGTTGTTGGTCGACATCATCAGCACGCGCGCTTCGAGCTGGGCCTCGAGGCTCAGCGGAACGTGCACGGCCATCTGGTCGCCGTCGAAGTCGGCGTTGAACGCGGCGCAGACCAGCGGGTGAAGCTGGATCGCCTTGCCTTCGATCAGCACCGGCTCGAACGCCTGGATGCCGAGACGGTGGAGCGTCGGCGCGCGGTTCAGAAGGACCGGGTGCTCGCGGATGACTTCATCCAGGATGTCCCAAACTTCCTTGCGCTCCTTCTCGACCCACTTCTTCGCCTGCTTGAGAGTCATGGAGAGACCCTTGGCGTCGAGGCGGGCGTAGATGAACGGCTTGAACAGCTCCAAGGCCATCTTCTTCGGAAGGCCGCACTGGTGCAGCTTCAGCTCCGGCCCGGTCACGATGACCGAACGGCCCGAATAGTCGACGCGCTTGCCGAGCAGGTTCTGACGGAAGCGGCCCTGCTTGCCCTTGAGCATGTCGGACAGCGACTTCAGCGGCCGCTTGTTGGCGCCGGTGATCGTGCGGCCGCGGCGGCCGTTGTCGAACAGCGCGTCGACCGCTTCCTGCAGCATGCGCTTTTCGTTGCGGACGATGATGTCCGGCGCGCGCAGCTCCATCAGCCGCTTCAGACGGTTGTTGCGGTTGATGACGCGGCGATACAGGTCGTTCAGGTCCGAGGTCGCGAAGCGGCCGCCGTCCAGCGGCACCAGCGGGCGCAGCTCGGGCGGGATGACCGGCACGACGTTCAGGATCATCCATTCCGGACGGTTGCCGGAATCGAGGAAGCTCTCGACGACCTTCAGCCGCTTGATGATCTTCTTGGGCTTCAGCTCCGACTTGGTGACGGCGAGCTCTTCCAGCAGCGCCTTCTTCTCGCCTTCGAGATCAAGGCTTTCGAGCATGATGCGGACCGCTTCCGCGCCGATGCCGGCGGAGAAGGCGTCCTCGCCATATTCGTCCTGCGCGGCGAGGAGCTCGTCCTCAGTCAGGAGCTGGTAGCGCTCGAGCGGGGTCAGGCCCGGCTCGATCACGACATAGGCTTCGAAATACAGGATGCGCTCGAGCTGCTTGAGCTGCATGTCGAGCAGCAGGCCGATGCGCGACGGCAGCGACTTCAGGAACCAGATGTGCGCAACCGGGGCGGCCAGCTCGATATGGCCCATCCGCTCGCGCCGGACCTTCGAGACGGTGACCTCGACGCCGCACTTTTCGCAGACGATGCCCTTGTACTTCATGCGCTTGTACTTGCCGCACAAGCATTCGTAGTCCTTGATCGGACCGAAGATGCGCGCGCAGAACAGGCCGTCACGCTCGGGCTTGAACGTGCGGTAGTTGATCGTCTCCGGCTTCTTGATCTCGCCGAACGACCAGGAACGGATCCGCTCCGGCGACGCGATGCCGATCTGGATCTGATCGAACGTCTCCGGCTTGGCGAGCGGATTGGCGAAGGGGGTCATCTCGTTCATATTCGGTCCTCACTAGCCCCTCTCCTTTAGGGGAGGGGTTGGGGTGGGGCTGTCATCTGGTTCGCAGGCGGAGGAGCTGTCCCGAACTCCCCCACCCCCAACCCCTCCCCTGAAGGAGAGGGGCTTGCGTCATTTTACTCCGCGGCCTCGGCGAGATCGTCGCCGTCTTCCTCGTCGCCATGGGCGGCGAGTTCGACGTTCAGACCCAGCGAGCGCATTTCTTTGACGAGCACGTTGAAGCTCTCCGGAATGCCGGCCTCGAACGTGTCGTCGCCCTTGACGATCGCTTCATAGACCTTGGTGCGGCCGACCACGTCGTCGGACTTCACCGTCAGCATTTCCTGGAGCGTGTAGGCGGCGCCATATGCCTGGAGCGCCCACACTTCCATCTCGCCGAAGCGCTGGCCGCCGAACTGCGCCTTGCCGCCCAGCGGCTGCTGGGTGACGAGGCTGTACGGCCCGATCGAACGCGCGTGGATCTTGTCGTCGACCAGGTGGTGGAGCTTCAGCATGTAGATGTAGCCCACGGTCACCTTGCGGTCGAACGCCTCGCCGGTGCGGCCGTCGAACAGCGTCGACTGGCCCGACGTGTCGTAGCCCGCCAGCTCCAGCATCCGCGACACGTCCGCCTCGCGGGCGCCGTCGAACACCGGCGTCGCCATCGGCACGCCGTTCTTCAGCAGGCCGGCCATTTCGACGATGTCCTCGTCGGACCGCGACGCGATCTCGTCGGCATAGGTTTCGCCATAGACCGCGGTCAGACGGTCGCGAACTGCCTGCGGCGCCTGGCCGCCCTTGCCGTCCGGGTTCGCCTCACGCCAGGATTCCAACGCTTCGGTAATCTGGCGGCCGAGACCGCGCGCGGCCCAGCCCAGATGCGTTTCGAAGATCTGGCCGACGTTCATACGCGACGGCACGCCGAGCGGGTTGAGCACGATGTCCACATGCGTGCCGTCTTCGAGGAACGGCATGTCCTCGATAGGCAGGATGCGCGAGATCACGCCCTTGTTGCCGTGACGGCCGGCCATCTTGTCGCCCGGCTGCAGCTTGCGCTTCACCGCGACGAAGACCTTGACCATCTTGAGCACGCCCGGCGGCAGCTCGTCGCCCCGCTCCAGCTTCTCGCGCCGATCCTCGAACTTCTCGTTGATCAGCTTGACGGCCTCGTCATACTGGCCCTTCACGGCTTCCAGATCGGCCTGGACCTTGTCGTCCTGGACGGCGAACTTCCACCATTCGTGCTTCTCGACGGACTCCAGCAGATCGGCGTCGATCTCGGAGCCCTTCTTGATGCCCTTGGGCGCAGCCGTCGCCACTTGGCCGACCAGCATTTCGCGCAGGCGGCTCCAGGTGGCGCGATTGAGGATGCCGCGCTCGTCGTCCGAGTCCTTCTTCAGGCGCTCGATCTCCTCGCGTTCGATCGCCATCGCGCGCTCGTCCTTGTCGATGCCGTGGCGGTTGAACACGCGCACGTCGACGATCGTGCCGGACACGCCCGGCGGCAGGCGCAGCGAGGTGTCGCGCACGTCGGACGCCTTTTCGCCGAAGATGGCCCGGAGCAGCTTTTCCTCCGGCGTCATCGGGCTTTCGCCCTTCGGCGTGATCTTGCCGACCAGGATGTCGCCCGGCTCGACCTCGGCGCCGATGTACACGATGCCCGCCTCGTCGAGGTTGCGCAGCGCTTCCTCGCCGACGTTCGGGATGTCGCGGGTGATGTCCTCGGGCCCAAGCTTGGTGTCGCGGGCCATGACCTCGAACTCGTCGATATGGATCGACGTGAACACATCGTCCTTCACGATGCGCTCGGAGATCAGGATCGAGTCTTCGTAGTTGTAGCCGTTCCAGGGCATGAACGCGACGAGCGCGTTGCGGCCCAGCGCCAGCTCGCCGAACTCGGTCGACGGACCATCGGCGATGATGTCGCCGGCGCTGACCGTGTCGCCCACCTTCACCAGCGGACGCTGATTGATGCAGGTCGACTGGTTGGAACGCTCGAACTTCATCAGCCGGTAGATGTCGACGCCCGACTGGCCGGCCTCGACCTCGCCGGTCGCGCGGACGACGATGCGGGTCGCGTCCACCTGATCGACGATGCCCGAGCGGCGGGCAGCGATCGCCGCGCCGGAATCGCGCGCGACGGTCTCTTCCATGCCGGTGCCGACGAACGGCGCTTCGGCCTGAACCAGCGGCACCGCCTGGCGCTGCATGTTCGAACCCATCAGCGCGCGGTTGGCGTCGTCGTTTTCCAGGAAGGGAATGAGCGAGGCAGCGACCGACACGAGCTGCTTCGGCGACACGTCCATCAGGGTGATGGTGTCGGGGATCGCCATCAGGAACTCGCCCGCCTGACGCGACGAGACCAGTTCCTCGGTGAAGCGGCCTTCCTCATCCAGCTCGGCGTTCGCCTGCGCGATCGTGTGCTTCGCTTCTTCCATCGCTGACAGATAGACGACCTCGTCCGTCACCTTGCCGTCGACGATGCGACGGTATGGCGTTTCGATGAAGCCGTACTTGTTGACGCGCGAGAAACTCGCCAGCGAGTTGATCAGACCGATGTTCGGGCCTTCCGGCGTCTCGATCGGGCAGATGCGGCCATAGTGCGTCGGATGGACGTCGCGAACCTCGAAGCCCGCGCGCTCGCGGGTGAGGCCGCCCGGCCCGAGCGCCGAGACGCGGCGCTTGTGCGTCACTTCGGAAAGCGGGTTGGTCTGGTCCATGAACTGCGAGAGCTGCGACGAGCCAAAGAACTCGCGCACCGCGGCAACCGCGGGCTTCGCGTTGATCAGGTCGTTCGGCATGACGGTCGAGACGTCGACCGAGCTCATGCGCTCCTTCACGGCGCGCTCCATGCGGAGCAGACCGACGCGATACTGGTTCTCGAGCAGCTCGCCGACCGAACGGACGCGGCGGTTGCCGAGATTGTCGATGTCGTCGATCTCGCCCTTGCCGTCCTTGAGGTTCACGAGCTCCTTCACGACCGCGAGGATGTCCTCGGTGCGGAGCGTGGTGATCGTATCCTCGGCATCGAGGCCCAGGCGCATGTTGAGCTTGACGCGGCCGACGGCCGACAGGTCGTAGCGCTCCGGATCGAAGAACAGGCCGGCAAACAGCGCTTCCGCAGTCTCGCGCGTCGGCGGCTCGCCGGGGCGCATGACGCGGTAGATGTCGCTGAGCGCCTGGTCGCGATCCTCGGCCTTGTCGGCCTTCAGAGTGTTGCGGATCCAGGGGCCGGTGTTGACGTGATCGATGTCGAGCAGCTCGACGCGGTCGAGCCCGGCCTTGTCCAGCTTCTCGAGATTTTCCGCCGAGACTTCATCGCCGGCCTCGATATAGATTTCGCCGGTCGCCTCATTGATGAGATCGAGCGCCGAATAGCGGCCGTAGATTTCCTCGGTCGGGATCAGCAGCGTCTCGAGGCCGTCCTTGCCGGCCTTGTTGGCGGCGCGCGGCGTGACTTTCTGGCCGGCCGGGAACACGACTTCGCCGGTGTCGGCGTTGACGACGTCGAACATCGGCTTCTGGCCGCGCCAATTCTCGACGACGAACGGGACCTTCCAGCCGCCTTCGCCGCGCTGCCAGGACACGGTGTTGTAGAAGTGATGCAGGATTTCCTCGCCATTCAGGCCGAGGGCGAGCAGCAGCGAGGTGACCGGCAGCTTGCGCTTGCGGTCGATGCGGACGTTTACGATGTCCTTCGCGTCGAACTCGAAATCGAGCCACGAGCCGCGGTACGGGATCACGCGGGCGGCGAAGAGATACTTGCCCGAGGCATGGGTCTTGCCGCGGTCATGGTCGAACAGCACACCCGGCGAACGGTGCATCTGCGAGACGATGACGCGCTCGGTACCGTTGATGAAGAAGGTGCCGTTCTCGGTCATGAGCGGCATGTCGCCCATGTAGACGTCCTGCTCCTTGATATCGAGCACGGAGCGCGATTCCGTATCGGGATCGACCTCGAACACGATCAGGCGGAGCGTGACGCGCATCGGCGCGGCGAAAGTGATGCCGCGCTGACGGCATTCCTCGACGTCGTACTTCGGCGGCTCCAGCTCGTAATGCACGAAGTCGAGCTCGGCGGTGCCGGCGAAATCGCGGATCGGGAACACGCTGCGCAGCGTCTTTTCCAGGCCCGAGACATAGCCGATCGACGGGTCCGAGCGGAGGAACTGTTCGTAGCTTTCGCGCTGGACCTCGATCAGGTTCGGCATCTGCACCACTTCGTGGATGTTGCCGAAGACCTTGCGGATGCGCCGGGACGCGCGGCCAGCCTGCGCCGGAACTGCCTTTGTCGCCATGAGAGTTTAGTGCCTCGCCGTTGAAATCGGGACGCGGACCGGACACAAAAAGCCGCGAGTCCTCATGTCGAGAACCGCAGCTCCAAGCGTCCAGGGCAACCGACAGTCTTCCATTCGTTCGGCACGCCGCGCCATTGCGAGCCATTTCCCGAAAACTGTGGTGAAGCGCGCCATATAGGAGCGCCTGTCCGGCGTGTCAAAGGGGGACAGGTGCAAAAAGTCCAGACCCGAAAAATCGTTGGACCAAACGGCTGGTCTGACCTTCGGCACCTTTTATCGCAACGGCTGCGACCAGCCGAGCCGGAGGCCCGTTCATCCGACGCCATGAGACACAATCACAAGAGGATCGCCCTAGGCCTGCTGCTCGCCAGCGCAGCCCTTCCCGTCAACGCGCAAGAGACGCAAACCGCCGCGCCGCCGCCCGTCGCCGCGACACCGGCGCCCGAGGCTGCGACGCCCGCGCCTGCCCCGGCGCCTGCGCCATCGCCGAGCATCACTTTCGCCCCGAGCGCGCCGGTCGTGCAGAACGTGCCACCTCCGCCCGCGCCGCCGGCCGAGGCCGCCGCAGCTGCCGAGACACGCAGTGCGACGCGCGCATCCCGGCCTACCGCAAGCCGCCCCACTGCGGGCGTGCACAGCAGCGCGACGCGCTCGACCACAACGGCACGGACGACCGCTGCGCCCGCTCCCGCCCCGACCGCCGCGCCGGCACCAGCGCCCTCGCCGACGGCCGCTGCGACTGCGGCACCGGCAGCCGCCGCGCCTGAAGCGACCGCTCCCGAGGCGGCCGCGCCGGCCCCTGCCGCCAAGACGGAGACAAGCGGCAACGACATGCTGCTCTGGGCCCCGATCGTGATCGGCGGCTTCGTGATCCTGGGCCTGATCGGCTATCTGCTTTCGCGCCGCCGCCGCACCGACGATGTCGTCTATGAGGAAGAGGCTTATTACGCGCCGGTCGAGGAAGCGCCGGTGGTCGAGCCCGTCCATGTGGAGGATGCAGCCCTCGCGGCTTCGCCGGGCTATGTCGAACCTGTCTATGAAGCGCCGGCAGCCGCTGCCGCCACGACGGCTGCGACCGACGCGGCGCGCCCCTGGATCGATATCGGCCTGCGTCCGATCCGCGCCGAAAATGACGGCGCGCTCGAGGTCGAGGTGACGGTCAGCAACTCGGGCGATGTCGAGGCACACGACGTGCGCGTGTCGACCTGGATGCTGAACGGCGCCTCGTCAGAGAACGAGGACGCGCTGATCGCCGCGCGGTCGACCGCACAGGTGGCGACCGTCGACGTCGCGCCGGGCAGCGACAAGAGCGTCGACACTTCGGTCGAGCTGCCGCACGACGCGAACACGCCGTTGCTGGTCGCCGAAGCCCGCTATCCGCTGCCGCAGGGCGGCGAAGGACGCATAGCCGCGACGTTCGAGATCGACATGAGCGATAGCGACGTTGAAGCCCGGCTGCACGACGTACTGGAACGGGCGTAAGCTTTAATCCCTCTCCCCTCGAGGGGAGAGGGCGACTCGCGCCTGCGGGCGCGAGCGGGGAGAGGGGATTGAGCACCGTACCACAGGACCCTCTCCCCGCTCGGCCCCACAGGGCCGAGTCGCCCTCTCCCGCGAAGCGGGAGAGGGTTGTTACAACACGTACTTCGACAGGTCGGTGTTGCGCGCGATGTCGCTGAGCTGGCCTTCGACATAGGCGCGGTCGATCACGAGGCTTTCACCCTGGCGGTCCTCGGCGTCGAAGCTGACTTGCTCCAGCAGCTTTTCCATGACCGTCTGCAGCCGGCGCGCCCCGATATTTTCGACCTGGCCGTTCACTTCGGCGGCAATGCGCGCGACCGCGGCGATCCCATCCTCCGTGAAGTCCACTGTCACGCCCTCGGTGCCGATCAGCGCCTTGTATTGCGCCGGCAAGCTCGCCTTGGTGTCCGTGAGGATGCGGACGAAATCGGATTCGCTCAGCGCCTTCAGCTCGACGCGGATCGGCAGGCGGCCCTGCAGCTCCGGCAGCAGGTCGCTGGGCTTTGCGACATGGAACGCGCCCGACGCGATGAAGAGAATGTGATCGGTCTTCATCGGCCCGTATTTGGTCGCGACCGTGGTTCCCTCGATCAGCGGCAGCAAATCGCGCTGCACGCCTTCGCGGCTGACCGAGCCGCCGCGCACGTCGCTGACCGCGATCTTGTCGATCTCGTCCAAGAAGACGATGCCGTTGGCTTCAGCGTCGGCGAGTGCCTGACGGCTGACTTCATCCTGGTCGAGGCGTTTGTCGGCTTCTTCCTCGAGCAATTTGTCCCAGGCGGCGCGGACGTTCAGCTTGCGCTTCTTGAGCTGGCCGCCGCCCAAGGCCTTCGACATCATGTCGCTGAGGTTGATCATGCCGACCTGGCCGTTCATGCCGGGGATCTCGAACGGCATTTGCGGCTGGCCGGCAAGCTCGATCTCGACTTCCTTGTCGTCGAGCACGCCTTCGTCGAAGCGCTGGCGGAAGGCGCTGCGCGTCCCTTCGCTTGAGCCCTTGCCGGTGAGCGCGTCTAGCAGCCGGTCCATCGCCGCGGCCTGCGCCTTGTCGAGCACCGCGGCGCGGCGGCGTTCCTTTTCCAGCCGGATCGCTTCTTCGACCAGATCGCGGGCGATCTGCTCGACATCGCGGCCGACATAGCCGACCTCGGTGAATTTGGTCGCCTCGACCTTCACGAACGGCGCGTCGGCGAGCTTCGCCAACCGCCGGCTGATCTCGGTCTTGCCGCAGCCGGTGGGGCCGATCATCAGGATGTTCTTGGGCGTGACCTCGTCGCGCAGGTCAGGCGCGAGCTTCTGCCGGCGCCAGCGGTTGCGCAGCGCCACCGCGACCGCGCGCTTCGCTTCGGTCTGTCCGATAATGTGTTCGTCCAAGGCCGCGACAATGGCTTTGGGAGTGAGAGTGTCGTTCATTTTCAATCCTAAGCCCCTCCCCTTCAGGGGAGGGGTTGGGGTGGGGAATGTCTGGAGAGCGCCGGAGCGGGGACTGCCCCACCCCTGCCCCTCCCCTGAAGGGGAGGGGTTAAGTCGCGCTCTCCAGCGTTTCGATCGTAAGCTGGTCGTTGGTGTAGACGCAGATGTCGGCGGCGACGGCCATCGCCTTGCGGGCGAGGGTTTCGGCGTCCGGCTCGTACTCGGCGAGGGCGCGGGCGGCGGCGAGGGCGTAATTGCCGCCCGAGCCGATCGCGGCAATGCCGTTCGTCGGCTCAAGCACGTCGCCATTGCCGGTCAGGATCAGGCTCACGTCCTTGTCGGCGACGATCATCAGCGCTTCGAGGTTGCGTAAGTATTTGTCGGTCCGCCAATCCTTCGCCAGTTCGACCGCAGCGCGGAGGAGCTGGCCGTGGTGCTGCTCCAGCTTGCGCTCCAGCCGTTCGAACAGAGTGAAGGCGTCGGCGGTCGCGCCGGCGAAGCCGCCGATGACGCTGCCGTCGCCGAGCTTCCGCACCTTGCGCGCATTGGGTTTCATGACTGTCTGGCCCATCGAGACCTGGCCGTCGCCGATGATGACGACCTTGCCGTTCTTGCGGACCGAGAGAATGGTGGTGCCGTGCCACTGGGGCAGGCCGTGTTCGTTCCCGCTCATGGCCGGCCATATGGGAGGGCGGTTGCGCTGCCGCAACGCCAGGCGCATGATCGCTTCGCCGACCGCACCACAAGGGGAATGTGAGTCATGAGCGTCGAGTTTCCGCAGCCCGGCACCAGTTCGCTTGTCGATCGCGTGAAGAACATCCTGTTGAAACCCCAGGAAGAATGGCGGCGGATCGACGCCGAGCCCGCCACCGTGGCCGATATCTTCAAATCCTATGTGGTGCCGCTGGCGGCGATCGGGCCGGTTGCGCTGCTGGTCGGCTCCCTGCTGTTCGGCTATTCCCTGCTGCTAGTGACGTTTCGGCCGAGTATCGGCTTCGCCATTTCGGTAGCGGTCAGCCATTACATCATGGCGCTCGTGAACGTTTTCGTTCTTTCGCTGATCTTCAATCTGCTCGCGCCGAACTTTGGCGGACAGAAGAGCGACGTGCAGGCCACAAAGGTCGCCGCCTGTTCCTGCACGGCCGCGTGGGTCGCGGGCGTGTTCCTGATCTTTCCCGGCCTGGCGTTCCTCGCGATTCTGGGCGGGCTGTATAGCCTTTACCTGCTCTATCTCGGGCTGCCGCGGCTTATGAAAGTGCCGGAAGACAAGGCGCTTACCTATGTGATTGTCTCGATCGTCGCAGCGTTCGTCGTGTTCTTCATCACCAACAGGATCGCGATGAGCCTTGATTCCGTGTTCGCCCCGAGCATCATTCCCGGCGGCACGCTGACCGTCAGCTGAGATTTCCCCCTTCCCCCCGGCGGCGCGGCGTGTATCGTCCGCGCCACTTGGGGACATCATTACAGTTATGAACCGTTATCTGATTGGCCTGGCCGGCATTGCGGTCATCCTGGGCCTCGCCCTGCTTTTGTCGACCAACCGCCGCGCGATCCGGCTGCGCGTCGTCGCGCCCGCCTTCGCGCTGCAGGCGGGCTTCGCGATGCTCGTGCTGGGGACGAGCTGGGGACAGAGCGTAATCGGCGCGATGTCGCGCGGCGTCTCGAACCTCCTGGGCTACGCCAAGGCAGGCACCGATTTCATCTTCGGCCCGCTCGCCGGCCCGACGATGGGCGCGAACAGCTTCGCGATCGCAGCCCTGCCGGTGATCATCTTCTTCGCGTCGCTGATCTCGATCCTCTATTATCTCGGCGTGATGCAGTTCATCATCCGCTGGGTCGGCGGCGCGATCCGGCTGGTGACCGGCATCACGCGCGTCGAGAGTCTGGGCGCGGCCGCCAACATCTTCGTCGGCCAGTCGGAAAGCCCGCTGGTCATCCGGCCCTATCTGGCGAGCCTGACGCCATCGCAGCTCTTCTGCATGATGACGGTCGGCATGGCCGGCGTCGCCGGCACGATCCTCGGCGCCTACGCCTCGATGATCGGCGCGCAGCTCCTTCCCTATCTGCTGGCGGCGAGCTTCATGTCGGCGCCGGGCGGCGTGCTGATGGCGAAGATCATCATGCCCGACGATGTCGTCACGCCGGAGCCCGACGAGGTGGCGCTGCCCGAAACGCGGATCAGCGCCGAAGGCCCGGCCGCGCTGCTCCCCGAAGGTGGGCGCGACCCGGTGCAGATGGCCGAAGCCACGCATGACGAGGAACGGCCGGCCAACATCATTATGGCGGCCGCCCAGGGCGCGCAGACCGGCGTCAAGCTTGCCGTCGCGGTGGGCGCAATGGTGCTGGCGTTCGTGGCGCTGGTCGCGCTTGCGAATGGCTTGCTCGCCGGCGTCGGTAGCTGGTTCGGCCGGCCCGACCTCTCCTTCCAGGAACTGCTCGGCTATGTGTTCCGCCCGGTCATGGTGCTGCTGAACGTGCCATGGAACGAGGCGGGCATCGCCGGCGGCCTGTTCGGGACCAAGCTGGTGCTGAACGAGTTCGTCGCCTTTATCGAACTCGGCAAGCTGCAGAAGACACTGTCGCCGCAGACGGTGGCGGTCGTGACGTTCGCGCTGTGCGGCTTCGCCAATTTCAGCTCGATCGCGATCCAGATGGCGGTGACCGGCAACCTTGCGCCTAATCAGCGCCCGCTGATCGCGAAGCTCGGCCTGCGCGCACTGGCCGCCGGCAGCCTCGCCAATCTGATGAGCGCGGCGCTCGCCGGGCTGATCATGGGATAGGCCCGTGCGCATGATCTTCACCAAGCAGGATGGGAAGTACGACCTGCTGGAAATCGTGCGCGCAGATAGTTCGGTCGAGCGGATCGACTGCCCGAAGCAGGGCATCATCCCGCACGACATGGTGCATTACGCGGTCGAGAAGGAACTCGGCGCGCGCGGGTTCATGCGTGCGGCGGTTGCGGGCGAGGCGAGCGGCTATGCGCCGATGAGCGAGGTCGAGGCTGAGGCCATCGAGCGGCTGGTGGAAACGATGCAGGCCGATGCCTGGGGCGCGCCGGGAACGGCCGGCGACTTGCTCGACCTCTATCGGATGACATGCGAGGCGCGCGGCCACGCCTCCATTGCGGTCGAGCCGGCGAGCATCGACGCGATCAAGGACGAGATGACGCGGCTTCAGCTGGAGTGGGACGAGGTGCCGGCCGGCGGCACGATGGAGCTGAGCTTCTAGGGTCCAGACCCACAACCGGCAACGGCCAGGATCGCCCGGAGAGGCGCGCTGGCAAGGAGCGCAGTGCAGTCGCGTAGCTCCGGCTACGCGCAAGCAAGCGACGTAGCGAGCGCGCCTCTCCGAGCGACCGCGAAGCGGCGGGCGTATTTTGGCGCGATGCGGCGTCGCTCGTCAGGCAGGCAGCTTCTGCTACCTGCCTCTCCTCGCTCCTGGCCTCGCGCCAAAATACGCTCAGTCATGGCCATTGCCGGTTGTGGGTCTGGACCCTAGGCTTCCGCGACCAGCGGCGCGACTCTGCCGGCGAATTCGGTGCGCTTCATGGTCAGGCGCGTGAGTTCGTTGAGGTCGCCCTGGATGCGCGTCGGGGTGACGCCGGTGAAGCGCTTGATCTCGCGAATGCAATGCGACTGGTCGTAGAAGCCCTGGTCGAGCAGTTCGGACGTGCTCGCCTCGCCTTTCGCGAGCACGACCGCTGCGCGGAGAGCGCGATATTTGCGCGAGAGCAGTTTGGGCGGGGCGCCATAGAGTCTCTTGCACAGCCGCTCGACTTGCCGGCGCGACAATCGGGTCTCGGCGACCAGGTCGTCGACTTGCGGGTTGAGACTGCTCTGGAGCCAGTCATCGACCGTGCGGGTGAACCAGCGCGGCTGTTCATGGCCGCCGGCGATGAGCGATTTGATGAACGCGGTCGCGATCGCCACCCGTGCATCGAGCGCATCTGCCGCGCGCAGCGCGTCCAGCGCATCCCGGGCAGCGCGGCCGAACAACTCGGTCGCGTCGATGACGCGGTTCGTGACCGAGGAAGCATCGACCGCGACGATTGCCCCCCACCCGGCCGGCAGCAATCCGGCGCCGAAGACTTCGGCCGGACCGTCGACCCAGACATGGGTGGCGCCGGTGGTCGGGCCCACGATTTGGATTTCAGGCCCATCCTGCTCGTGGCCGTCGGCAAAGCGATATCGGCCGGTTCCTTTGAGCATGAATCTCAGCTGCGCGAGGTCGGCCCGGTCGTCATCTTCGAATCGCTCGATATTGACGCGGAAATCGTAGAAGACGGACAGATAATCCGTCAGCGCCGCTTCAGGTGCGGCGTAGTCGAGCGAAACCGCTGCCATAACTGCGCCCCTTTTTTCTTTGCAGCGCAGCATAGCGGCAATCTGCCGCATAAAAAAGTGGCCCGGCCGAAATGAATCGGCCGAGCCGCTAGGTCAAGAACCCCCAAGAATCTCGGGAGCCCTTCGGGTCGCAGTTCCTGACTAGGGAATAGTCCGGGATTCGGATAGGACAGAATCGACATGCGGCCCGGATTAACGGGCGATGAAAATTTCTTCAGGCGCAGGCGAAACGATCGTGCAGCGCACGCCCTCGGGCGCAAAATCGAGCGTGACCGAGCCATCGAGCTCGCTCGCCAGCGCTCGCTCGAGCATGCGAGAGCCAAAGCCGCGATGCTCCGGCGGGGCGACCGGCGGCCCTTCCCGTTCGGCCCAGACCAGATGGACGCGACCGCCTTCGATACGCCAGCGCACGTCGACAATGCCGCGGTCATTCGACAGCGCGCCGTACTTCACGGCGTTGGTGCACAGTTCGTGGACAGCGAGGGCAAGGGCGACCGCGGTCTTTGGCGGCACACGCATATCGGGGCCATCGATTCGGAAGCGGCCATCGCCGGGATCGCAAGGAGCGGCGGCCGACAGGATGACGTCCCGCATCGACGCGGCCTCCCAGCTTTCGCGCGTCAGCAGATTGTGCGCGCCGGCGAGGGCGACAAGCCGTCCTTCGAAAGCCTGCCTGCGCTCCTCGTCCGCGCTGCCCGCGAAGCTTTGGTGAGCGAGCGCCTGCACGACGGCGAGCGTGTTCTTCACCCGATGATTGAGTTCGTGAACCAGCAGCCGCTGATGCTCCTCGTCGCGCTTGCGGTCGGTGATGTCGAGCGCCACGCCGATGATCCGGTCCACCGCGCCGTCATCGGTCAGCTGGAACTCGGCGCTAACCAGGAGCCAACGCACCTCGCCTCGGCTCAGCCGGTAGCGAATCTCAGCCTGAAAATGCGGTTCGCGGCGCGCGATCGACGCCCGCGCCAACTCCGACAGGCGGACCAGATCTTCGGCCTCGATCCGACCGCGCATGTCGTCATAGGACACGTCGCGCGTCTCGATGATGCCGAGCAGGCGATTGAGGTCGCTCGAGTGAAGCACACGCCCGGCGCGCACATCATATTCCCACACCGCCATGCGCCCGGCATCCATCGCTAGCCGCAAGCGAAGCTCGCTCGCGCGCAACGCCGCTTCGGTTTCGCGCCGGCCCGTGATGTCGATGCTGGCGGCGAGCACGCCGAATGGCGAACCATCCTCTTTCCGGATGACGGTGACCGAATTATCGACCCAGAGAATCGAACCGTCCGGCCGCAAATAGCGCTTCTCGATTCGATAATGCGCGCCGTCGCGCACCGCGCGATCGAACAACGGTTCGTTCTCGGCCAGGTGATCGGGGTGCGTGATCTCCTGCATCCGGAGCGTAAGCAGTTCCTCGCGCGACCGGCCCACCATTTCGCAGAAACGGTCGTTGACGAGCGTGAAGCGGCCATTGAGATCGACTTGCGCCAGCCCCGCCGCGGTCTGGGCAAAGATCGCCGCGATCTCGGCATCCTGCTCCGGTGCCGACCACTCCGGTCGTATGTCGATCGTGGAGGTCATGACGCTCGCTTACTCTGGGAAGCGGAACCTAACCCAAGCCGGGCCGGCCTGCCAGCGCGCGCAAGGAATGACAGCCGCGCCGCGGGCCGCTAAGGCCCCGGCATGGCCACTGCAGTTTCGATCGATCGCGACACCCTGCCCGTCACGCTTGCCGATATCGAGGCGGCGGCGGCGCGGATTATGGGATCGGTCGTCCGCACGCCGACGCTCCATTCGCAGACGCTCTCGCAGCTCACGGGTGCCGAGGTCTGGCTGAAGTTCGAGAATCACCAGTTCACGGCCGCTTATAAGGAACGCGGCGCGCTTAACACGCTGCTCCAGATGAGCCCGGAAGCGCGCGCCAAGGGCGTGATCGCGGCATCTGCCGGCAACCATGCGCAGGGCCTCGCCTATCACGGCAATCGGCTGGGCATTCCGGTCACGATCGTGATGCCGAAGCCGACGCCGACCGTGAAGGTCATGCAGACCGAGGGGCATGGCGCGACCGTCATTCTGGAAGGCGAGACGTTCGATGCCGCCTATGCCCATGCGCGCAAGCTGGAGGCGGAGCGCGGGCTGACCTTCGTCCATCCTTTCGACGAGCCGAACATCATCGCGGGCCAGGGGACGGTCGCGCTCGAGATGCTCGCGGACGTGCCGGAACTCGACACGCTGGTGATCCCGATCGGTGGCGGCGGTCTTCTGTCCGGCATGGGAACCGCGGCGAGAGGGCTCAAGCCCGGCATCGAGCTGGTCGGCGTCCAGGCAGAGCTGTTCCCGTCGATGTATGCGGCCGTGAAGCATGTCGATCTTGCTTGCGAAGGCGACACGCTCGCCGAGGGCATCGCCGTCAAACAGCCGGGCACGCTGACCGCGCGGATCGTCGAAGCACTGGTGGACGACATCGTGCTCGTCTCGGAGCGCGAGCTGGAGAAGGCGTTGAGCCTGTTGCTGCAGATCGAAAAGACGGTGGTCGAAGGGGCCGGGGCGGCCGGACTCGCAGCCCTGCTCGCCGATCCGGAGCGTTTCCGGGGCAAGAACGTGGGCCTGGTGCTGACCGGCGGCAACATCGACACGCGGCTGCTCGCCAACGTGCTGCTGCGCGACCTCGCCCGCTCCGGCCGACTGGCGCGGCTGCGGGTGCGGCTGCAGGACCGGCCGGGCGCTCTGTTCCACGTCGCTCGCATCTTCCATGAGGAGCAGGTGAACATCATCGAGGTCTATCACCAGCGCGTCTTCACGACGCTGCCGGCCAAGGGCCTGATCACGGACATCGAGTGCGAGACTCGCGATCGGGCCCATCTGGACCGGCTGATGGAGGCATTGCGCGCGGCCGGGTACGAGGCGAGTCTGGTCGAATTGGCCTGAGCGACGCCGAAAGAGAGTAAACAGACTTTTCATTGAAGCTGGACTGGCCAATATGCGTTCTGGTGGCAGCGGGGTACGAGTCCCCGCCTGAGAGGGACGGCCGTGAGCGCACCATTCCGGTTTCCGCGATTCTTCGTCACCTCGCCGAATCCGTGCCCGTATTTGCCCGGCAAATTCGAGCGGAAGGTCTTTACCGAGCTGAACGGGCCGAACGCGTCCGAGCTTAACGACGCGCTTGGCCGGATCGGCTTTCGCCGCAGCCAGAGCGTCGCCTACCGGCCGAGCTGTCCCGAATGCCAGGCCTGCGTGTCGGTGCGCACCGTCGTCGACGAGTTCCGGCCGAGTGGAACGCAAAAGCGCATTCTGAAGCGCAACCGCGATCTTGAAGTCACGGCCTGCCGCCCTTGGTCCACCGACGAGCAATATCAACTGCTCCGCCGCTATCTGTCGGCCCGCCATCCCGGCGGCGGCATGTCGAACATGGACGAGATGGACTATGCCGACATGGTCGAGCAGACGCCCGTCAACACCCACATCATCGAATATCGCGAACCCCGCCAGGGCTATACGCCGGGCAAGCTGATCGGCGCGTGCCTGACCGATCGCCAAGGCGACGGGCTGTCGATGATCTACAGCTTCTACGACGCCGATCACGCGGATCGGCCCGGCCTTGGCAATTTCATCATCATGGATCACATCCTGCGCGCCCGCGCCGCCGGCCTGCCTTACGTCTATCTCGGCTATTGGGTGCGCGGGTCCAAGCGCATGGCCTACAAGGCGCGGTTCGGCCCGATCGAGCGGCTCGCCGGCGAAGGCTGGGTCCGCTTCGATCCTGAGGCTGTGGACGCCTGATTTACGGCGCAAAAGCCACACCCGGGTTCCATTCGGCACGGCTGTGGAACAGGACTCCTGCACGCGAGTTACTTGCCTGAAAACGGAGTGATTTTCGCGTCAGCTTTAGTCACAGGTCAAGAACAGGGTTAACAGACTTTAGCCATATCCTGGCTGTGCTAAGTTGTCGTCAAGTTTGGAATCACCACGCGTTAAGGAGGTGATAATGCGTACGGCGACTATTCATCCGATCGACTTGGTCCATCGCGGCTATCAAGTCATGTATCATCCGGGCGAGACCAATCGTTGCCCTGGCTGCGGCCACAGCAACTGGTTGATCGGCCGCGTCACGGCTCAGTGCGGGTTCTGCGGCACGGCGCTGGCGCTGGCGCTCAGCGCGCCGGGTCTCGGCCTGAACGACGATTATCTGGCGCTGGCGAGCTGATACGCAAAGGCCGGCGCGTTTCCGCACCGGCCTTCGGTTCCAGCCCCCGCTGGGGATGCGTTACGCGGCGACCGTTTCCGGCGCCTGCTCTTCCTGGGGATCGCGCAGCACATAGCCGCGGCCCCACACCGTCTCGATGTAATTGTCGCCGCCACAGGCCAGGCTCAGCTTCTTGCGGAGCTTGCAGATGAAGACGTCGATGATCTTCAGCTCGGGCTCGTCCATGCCGCCATAGAGGTGGTTCAGAAACATTTCCTTGGTAAGCGTGGTGCCCTTGCGGAGCGACAACAGCTCCAGCATCGCATATTCCTTGCCGGTCAGGTGCACGCGGGCACCGTCGACCTCCACTGTCTTCGCATCGAGATTGACCGCCAGCTTGCCGGTGCGGATGACCGACTGGCTGTGGCCCTTCGAACGGCGGACGACGGCGTGGATACGGGCGACGAGCTCGTCGCGGTGGAACGGCTTGGTCACGTAATCGTCGGCGCCGAAGCCGAACGAGCGGACTTTCGAATCCATCTCGCTGATGCCCGACAGGATCAGCACCGGAGTCTGGACCTTGGCGGTGCGCAGCTTCTTCAGCACGTCATAGCCGTGCATGTCCGGCAGGTTGAGATCCAGAAGAATGATGTCGTAATCGTAGAGCTTGCCCAGATCGAGGCCCTCTTCGCCCAGATCGGTCGAATAAACGTTAAGCCCCTCGGCCTGCAGCATCATCTCGATGGCCTTGGCGGTGGTCGGCTCGTCCTCGATCAGCAATACGCGCATAATGGCTGTCCCTCTCGTGGAGCGCGGCGACCCTGCTCGCGCCCCAGCGCCTCATTAACCAGTTAACCTTTGGGCTCCAAACGTTAATATCCAGTTAAGTCAGCGCGGTAGGAAATGACGGCTACAAACCGTCTGAGGCGTTGCCGATAAGCCACAGAGCCGCTGCGGCGTTCGGGCCAACGCGGCGGGAGCAAATGATTCTAAACGAAAGAAAATGGTGGAGCCGAGGGGGATCGAACCCCTGACCTCGTCATTGCGAACGACGCGCTCTCCCAGCTGAGCTACGGCCCCGCACCATCAACCGCGCCAGCCCCTGGCCGACGCGAAGCAGCGCCCTTACCCGCGCCTCCCGCGCGATGCAACACGCTTCGTCGCAAGCCCCTGAACGGGCCGGAACCAACCCATGCAAATGTGCGCTGGAACCTCGGGAGAGCGCGGCCCGGCGCGGGCTGCCATACGCCTTCCGGCTGACGACTCAGAGGAGACCTGAAATGGCCGATCGCAATGACTATCATGGCTATCGCGAACCAAGCGACCGCTATGCGGAAGCTTGGGAATTTGGACCTGAACCGATCCCGGGCGGCGGAGACCGCAATGAACGCGGTCGCTATGGCGGCGGGCGCGACAATGATCGCTATCGGATGGGAAGCGAGAGCGGCCGCAACGACTGGCGCGGCGACAATCGCGGCGGCCGCGACAACGATCGGGGCTTCTTCGAGAAGGCCGGCGAGGAAATCCGCTCCTGGTTCAGCGACGATGACGATCGCGGCCGCGACCGGCATCGCGACCGCGACCGCGACGAATGGCGCAGCCAGTCGCGGGACGACAGCCGCAACCGCGGATATGGCTATGGATCGATGATGTCGGGCATGGGCGGACGCGGCCGCGATTTCGGCCGGGACGCCAGCGAGCCCTGGGGCGGCGGCGACCGCGAACGGCGCTACGGCTCCAGCGCCTACGAGTCGCGCGGCTCTCGCTATAGCGGGTCGAGCGGCGACCGCGGCGGCCGGTTCGAGGACCGCGGCGGCTATGGCAGTGGCACGGGCGGCACTGGCGGCGGCGATTACGGCCGCAACCGCTTCGGCTCGCATCCGCACGACGAGCATTACAGCGAATGGCGCCGGCAGCAGATGGACGCGCTTGACCGCGACTATGACGAATATCGCCGTGAGAACCGCGACAAGTTCCACAACGAGTTCTCGAGCTGGCGCAGCAATCGCCAGCAGCAGCGCTCCAGCATGCGGAACGTGCGCGAGCATATGGACGTGGTCGGCTCCGACGGCGAGCATATCGGCACCGTCGACAAGGTGGCCGGCGACCGCATCATCCTGACCAAGAACGACGCGGCCGCGGGCGGCCATCATCACTCGATCCCTTGCTCCTGGATCCAGTCGGTCGACGAGCGGGTGACGATCAACAAGTCGGCGCAGGATGCCCGCCAGCACTGGCAGGACGAGGAAAACCGCCGCGCGCTGTTCGAGAATGACGATCGCCAGCGCGACGACGGTCCACATGTGCTGAACCGCAGCTTCTCCGGAACTTACGAGGACCGGTAAGGCTCGATCATGACGAGAAGGGCCCGGGGTGCACGCTCCGGGCCCTTTTCTTTGCCCGCCGAAGCGCGCAAGGTTTCGATCCGCAACGCAATAAGGGGAGGATATAAATGCGCGCCTGGGTGCTGAAGTCGCGGCCGAACGGAATGCCGCAGCCGAGCGATTTCGATTTGGTGGAGACGCCGGACCAGCCGCTCCAGGACGGACAGATCCGCGTCCGCAACCTCTGGCTGTCCGTCGACCCCTATATGCGCGGGCGCATGAACGACGCGAAGAGCTACGTTCCGCCGTTCCAGCTCGGCGAGCCGATGCAAGGCGGCGCGGTCGGCGAAGTGGTCGAGAGCCGGAATCCCGGCTTCGCGCCCGGCGACAAGGTGCTGCACATGGCCGGCTGGCGCGACACCGCGACGATCGGCGCCGAGGCGATGCCGCAGAAGCTGCCGAGCATCGGCGTCTCGGACGACACCTGGCTGCACAATCTCGGGCTGACCGGCGGCACGGCCTATTTCGGGCTACTTCGCACCGCTGAAGCCAAGGCCGGCGATGTCGTGTTCGTCTCGGCCGCGGCGGGTGCTGTCGGCTCGGCGGTGGTGCAGATCGCGAAGCTGAAAGGCATGACCGTGATCGGCTCGGCCGGCGGCGCCGACAAGGTGGCGTTCGTGAAGGAACTCGGCGCCGACGCCTGTATCGACTACAAGGCGGGGCCTGTGCTGCCGCAGCTTGCGAAGGCCGCTCCCGACGGCATCGACGTCTATTTCGACAATGTCGGCGGCGAGCATCTGGACGCCGCCTTCGCCACGGCCCGCCAATGGGCGCGTTTCGCGATCTGCGGGATGATCGACGTCTATAATGACGGCAAGCCGCAAGAGCTCAAATATATCATCCGCACCATCCCGACGCGGCTGACGATGCGCGGCTTCATCTACACCGACTATATGGCCGATTTCCCTGCCTTCACGCAGGAAATGGGCGGCTGGGTCGCGGGCGGAAAGATCAAGGCGCGGACGACGGTGCGGGATGGCCTGGATGCGACGCTCGACGCGTTCCTCGGCCTGTTCAGCGGCGCAAACACGGGCAAGATGCTGGTGCGGCTCTAATAAAACCCCTCCCCTTCAGGGGAGGGGCTTAGTCAGATCGCGCCCGAGAACGTATCGCACTGCGCGGGATCGCCGGTCTCGATGCCCTTGCGCAGCCATTTCATCCGCTGCTCGGCCGTGCCGTGGGTGAAGCTTTCCGGCACCACCCGGCCCTGGCTCGCCTGCTGCAGCACGTCGTCGCCGATCTGATGGGCGGCGCGCATGCCTTCCTCGACATCGCCCTGCTCCAGCCGGTCCTTGTTCGCCGCGGCCCAGACGCCGGCGTAGCAATCGGCCTGCAGCTCGACGCGGACCTGGATCGCGTTGCCCTCGGCCTCGCCAGCGCGCGCCTGCGCGTTATGCGCTTCGTCGAGGCGGCCCTGCAGATCCTGGACGTGGTGGCCGACCTCGTGCGCGATCACATAGGCCTGGGCGAAGTCGCCGGCGGCGCCGAAGCGCTGCGCCAGTTCGCGGTAGAAATCGGTGTCGAGATATACGCGCTTGTCGGTCGGGCAGTAGAACGGGCCCATCGCCGATTGCGCCGCGCCGCAGCCCGACTGGTCACTTTGCGAATAGAAATGCAGCGTCGTCGGCGTGTAGCGCGCGCCCGACTGCTGGAAGATGCGGCCCCAGGTGTCTTCCGTGCTTGCAAGCACCTGGCAGGAGAAGCGCCTTTCCTGGCTGCCCGAGCAGATCTGCGCGGCCGTCTCCGTGCCCTGCTGCTGCGCCGGCGATACGGCGCGCTGACCGCCCCCGCCGAACATGCCGAGCAGCCAGGCGCCGATCAGCACCACCGCGACGCCGCCGATGCCGAACCGGCTGCCGACCAGTCCCAACAGCAGGCCGAGCCCGCCGCCTCCGCCGCCGAATCCTCCGAACCCGCCGCCGCTGCGGCCTTCCTCGACATTGTCGCTGGTCCGGTAATCGTCGAGGCGCATGATCGGATTCCTTTCGCCGTCACAATGTTCGGGCAAGGCTAAGGGTCCAGACCCGGAGTCGGCAATGGCCATGACGGAGCGGATTTTGGCGCGAGGCCAGGAGCGAGGAGAGGCAGGTAGCAGAAGCTACCTGCCCGACGAGCGACACCGCATCGCGCCAAAATACGCCCGCCGCTTCGCGGTCGCCCGGAGAGGCGCGCTCGCTACGTCGCTTGCTTGCGCGTAGCCTCAGCTACGCGTCTGCGCCGCGCTCCTTGCCAGCGCGCCTCTCCGGGCGATCCTGGCCGTTGCCGGCTCCGGGTCTGGACCCTAGGTTGCCGCTGTTTAGCGCAATCGGTTACGGAGGCGATATGGCCGATGCCGATTCCCGACCGCGCCGCAGCAGGCGCGCGGCGATGCCGCTGCCGGATCAGGTCGCGCTGGTTCTGCAGGGCGGCGGTGCGCTCGGCTCCTATCAGGCCGGCGTTTACGAGGCGCTCGACGCGCAAGGCATCGAGATCGACCGGATCGCCGGCGTGTCGATCGGCGCGATCAACGCGGCGCTGATCGCCGGCAACCCGCCCGAGCGGCGGGTCGCGCGGCTGACCGAGTTCTGGGAGAAAGTATCGAGCTGGCTGCCGGGCTTCGCCATCCCGGGCGACGACTACTGGCGCGAGTGGGTGCACGAATGGTCGGCCGGCTTCGTCGCCATGGCCGGCGTGCCCGGCTTTTTCGGACCTCGGCCGCTGCCGCCCTTCTTCGCGCCCGCCGGCACGCCGGGCGCGCTCAGCTTTTATGACAATACACTGCTGAAAGAGACGCTCGACCGGTTGATCGACTGGGAGCTGCTGAACGATGGGCCGATCCATTTCTCGGTCGGCGCCGTCGAGATCGCGAGCGGCAACCTGCGCTATTTCAGCAACCGCAAGGAGCGGATCGACGCCCGGCACATCATGGCGTCGGGCGCGCTGCCGCCGGGCCTGCCGCCGGTCGAGATCGACGGACAGCTTTGGTGGGACGGCGGCATCGTCTCCAACACACCGCTGTCGGACGTGCTCGACACCCAGACCCAGCCGATGCTGGTGTTCCAGGTCGATCTGTTCTCTGCCGCCGGCGCGATCCCCAAGACGATCATGGACGTGTTCGCGCGGGAAAAGGAAATCCGCTATTCCAGCCGCACCCGCCGCGTGAGCGATCAGGCGCTGCGTCTTCGCAAGGCCAGGCGGGCGGTCGGGCGATTGCTCAAGAAGCTTCCCAAGGAGCTGCTCGACGATCCCGACGCCGTGTTCCTGCGCGACGCGGCGAAGGAGCAGCCGGTCAACGTCGTGCAACTCATCTATCGCGCGCCGGATTGGGAAAGCGGTTCGCGCGATTATGAATTCTCGGCCCGCACGATGCGCGAGCATTGGGCCGCCGGACGTGAGGCCGTGCAGGAGACGATAGACAAGTCTGCTCTGCTCGCCCGCAACATCGCCGACGGCAAAAGCGCCGCCTTCGACCTCACCCGCAAGTAGGAGTTTTCATGTTTCTGAAGGGCAAGACCGCGATCGTCACCGGCTCCACCTCCGGCATCGGCCTCGCCTATGCCAAGGCGCTCGCGGCCGAAGGCGCGGCGGTGACGATCAACGGCTTCGGCGACGCGCAGGCGATCGAGAGCGAGCGCGCCAATCTGGCGGCGATCAGCGGGGCGGAAGCGCGTTATTCGGCCGCCGACATGACCAAGCCCGACCAGATCGCGGCGATGGTCAAGGAGTGCGCGGATTCGATCGGCGGTCCCGACATCGTCATCAGCAACGCCGGCATCCAGTTCGTATCGCCAGTCGACGAATTCCCGGTCGAGAAATGGGATGCGATCATCGCGATCAACCTCTCCTCGACCTTCCACCTGATGCGCGCCGCGATCCCCTATATGAAGGCGAAGAAATGGGGCCGGATCATCTCGACCGCCTCGGCCCATTCGCTGGTCGCAAGCCCGAACAAATCGGCTTACGTCGCGGCGAAACATGGAATCGCCGGCCTGACCAAAACGGTCGCACTGGAAACGGCGACGCACGGCATCACCGTCAATTGCATCAGCCCCGGCTATGTGTGGACGCCGTTGGTCGAGAATCAGATTCCCGACACGATGCGCACGCGCGGGCTGACCCGCGAGCAGGTCATCAATGACGTGCTGCTCGACGCCCAGCCGACCAAGCAGTTCGTCCAGCCCGAACAGGTCGCGGCGCTTGCCGTGTTCCTGTGCCGCGACGAAGCGGCGCAAATTACCGGCACGAACCTGTCGATGGATGGCGGCTGGACCGCGGCTTAACGCTCTAGGCGATCCGCGCCGCGCGCGTTAGGCTCGCGGCAAAAGAGAGGGTCGCATGAAGAGAGTCGTAGCGGCGGGCGCATTGGCGCTGGTCGGATGCGCGCATAGAGAGCAGGTCGTGGCGGCCACGCCGGCAGCCCCTGATTGGCGCGCGGTCGCAACGCAGGCCGACCGCGACCGGCTGAGCCAGTGGCGCACGGCTTTCGTCACCGGCCTCGATCAGGCGCGGGCGAGCGGCCATGCCTCAGAGATCGCGCGCGAGGGGCGGCTGCTGGAACCCGATGCAGGGCGCCTGGACCCCCGGCCAGCCGCAGGCGATTATCGCTGCCGCGTCGTGAAGCTCGGGTCCAAGAATCCCGGCGGCCTCGCCTATGTCGCCTATCCGAGCTTTGCCTGCCGGATCGACGACGAAGGCGGGATCGCCAGCTTCCGCAAGATGTCCGGCTCGCAGCGGCCGGTCGGCGTCATCCTGGGCGGCGGCGAGAAATTGGTCTTTCTCGGCACGTTGGTGCTCGGCGACGAAAGCCGCCCGATCGATTACGGCCGCGATGCCGAGCGAGACATCATCGGCGCGGTCGAAAACCTGGGCGATGGCCGCTGGCGGATGATCCTCCCCTATCCGCATTTCGAAAGCGTGATGGACGTGGTGGAACTGGTGCCGATCACCCGGGCGCAATCCTAGAGCTCCGCTCGGCCTGAGCCTGTCGAAGGCCTCCCTTTCTTTTTCCCGATTTCCGAAAGAAGAAGGGAGGGCTTCGACAAGCTCAGCCCGAACGGGTTTGGGTGGTTATTTCTGGAGAACCCCGTGCGCGCTCTTGCTCTGCTTCCCCTGCTCTTCGCCGCCCCTGCCCTCGCCCAGCCGGACAGCCTCCGCGCCGATATCGCGAAGGACATGCCCGGGCTGATCACCATCTATCGCGACCTCCATGCCAATCCGGAGCTGTCGGGGCAGGAGAAGCGGTCGTCCGCAATCCTGGCTGCCGAAGCGAAGAAGGCGGGCTTCGAGGTGACGACTGGCGTCGGTGGCACCGGTGTCGTGGCGGTCATGAAGAACGGCCCCGGCCCCGTCGTGATGCTCCGCGCCGACATGGACGCACTGCCTGTGGAGGAGCAGACCGGGCTCCCGTTCGCCAGCAAGGTCCGCGCGATCGGCATCGACGGCAAGGAAACGCCGGTGATGCACGCGTGCGGCCACGACACGCACATGACCGCCTGGATCGAAACCGCGCGTCGGATGGCCGCCCTGCGCAGTGCATGGTCGGGCACGCTCATCATGATCGGACAGCCGGCCGAGGAAGTGAATGCCGGCGCATCGGCGATGCTGAAGGACGGCCTCTTCACCCGCTTTCCGAAGCCGCAATATGTCGTCGCCTTCCATGATTCCGCATCGGCTCCCGCCGGGACGGTGGGCTACACGCCGGGCTATGCCTTGGCCTCGGTCGATTCGGTTGACATGCTGGTGAAAGGTGTCGGCGGGCACGGCGCCGCGCCGGCCACGACCAAAGATCCGATCGTGCTTGCCGCGCGCATCGTCACCACGCTGCAGACGCTCTCCGCGCGCGAAATCGACCCGACCGACCCGGTGGTGGTCACGGTCGGCTCGATCCACGGCGGCACCAAGCACAATATCATCCCGTCCGAAGTGAAGATGCAGCTCACCGTGCGCAGCTATTCGAAGGAGACGCGCGCGCATCTGCTCGACGGCATCAAGCGCATCGCGCGCGGCGAGGCGATCGCTGCCGGCCTGCCGGAAGAGTTGATGCCGGTCGTCACGCCCTACGGCACCTCGGGCATCTCGACCTATAATGACGAGCCGCTCACCAATCGCCTTGGCGCGGCATTCAAGGCACGTTTCGGCGAGAGCCGCGTGATGCAGGCAAAGCCGGTAATGGTGTCGGAGGATTTTCCCGAATACCGTGAAGTCGATCCGCAGCACATTCAGTCGACCATCTTCTGGGTCGGCGGCGTGCCGCAGGCGAAATGGGACGCGGCGGGCGGCGATCCGGCCAAGCTGCCGTCCCTGCACAGCGCCTTCTGGGCGCCCGATGCGGAGAAAGTGATCGCGACCGGCAGCGAGGCGATGGTGACCGCGGCGATGGACCTGCTGGGCAAGAAGCCATGACCTACCAAACCATCATCGTCGACATCGCGGACGGCATCCAGCAGATCACGCTGAACCGGCCGGATCGGTTGAACGCGTTCAATGCGCCGATGATGCATGAGCTGATCGCTGCTTTCGACGATGCAGATGCCAATGACGACGTCCGCGCGGTGATCGTGACCGGCGCCGGCCGCGCCTATTGCGCGGGCGCCGATCTCGGCGAGGGCGGCGCTACGTTCGACTATGCCAAGCGACCGGACCAGATGGAGCAGGGCTCGCCGATCCGCGCCGACGGCAGCGTCGATTATTCGCATCCGGGCGTCCGTGACGGCGGCGGGCGGCTGACTTTGCGCATCTTCAACTGCAAGAAACCGGTGATCGGCGCGATCAATGGCCCGGCGGTCGGCATCGGCCTAACGATGACGCTGCCGATGGACTTTCGACTTGCGAGCGAGACCGCGCGGTTCGGTTTCGTCTTCACGCGCCGCGGTATCGTGCCAGAAGCGGCGTCTAGCTGGTTCTTGCCGCGCCTAGTCGGCATCGGCCAGGCGCTCGACTGGTGTTATTCGGGCCGGGTGTTCGATGCGGCGGAGGCGCTGAAGGGCGGGCTCGTCCGCTCGCTCCACGCACCCGATGACCTATTACCCGCCGCGCGGGCCTTTGCTCAGGAGATGACCGCACAGAGCGCGCCTGTGTCGATCGCTCTCACCCGCCAGATGATGTGGCGCATGATGGGCGCAGAGCACCCGATGATCGCCCACCGCCTCGACAGCCGCGCCATCTGGTCGCGCGGACAAAGCGACGATGCGCGCGAGGGGGTGCAGAGCTTTCTGGAAAAGCGCGAGGCGGCGTATCCGAACCGGGTCTCGACGGACTTTCCGGATTTCGGCGAGCTGCTCGGCGATCCCGAATATCGCTGAACTCCTCGCCCGGTTCGGCCTGAGCTTGTCGAAGGCCTCCCTTCCCCTTTACGACACGGTTTGAAGAACAAGGGAGGGCTGCGACAAGCTCAGCCCAAACCGATTGGAGGATGAGCTTGTCCAAATTACTCCGCCGCAAGGCGATCGCGACCGGCGACGCACAGCCTGCCGAGCACCGGCTGGCCCGCACTCTGTCCTGGCCGCATCTGGTCGCCCTGGGCGTCGGCGCGATTGTTGGCACCGGCATCCTGACTTTGATCGGCGTTGGCGCGGACCGGGCCGGGCCCGCCGTGCTGATCAGCTTCGCGGTTGCCGGTGCGATCTGCGCCTGCGCGGCACTTTGCTATGCCGAAATGGCGACGATGATCCCCGCTTCGGGCAGCGCCTATACCTATAGCTATTCGGTGCTGGGGGAGGTCTTTGCTTGGGTGGTTGGCTGGAGCCTGATCCTCGAATATTCGCTGGTCGTGGCGACCGTCGCAGTCGGCTGGTCCGGCTATGCCGTTGCCTTCCTGAAAGGTCTCGGCATCGTCCTTCCCGATGCGCTGACGCATGGACCGGCGGTGGCAGGCAGCCTGCTGGACGGCACCCTTCACCTGACCGCAAGCGGCGTGAACTTGCCCGCCATCTTCATCATCGCCGTCGTCGCGGGTCTGCTGATGCTGGGCACCAAGGAAAGCGCGACGATCAACACCGGCCTCGTGGTGCTCAAGATCGTGACGCTCGCGCTGTTCGTCGGCGTGGCGCTGCCGCATTTCGACCCCGCCAATCTGCACCCCTTCGCGCCCAACGGCTATGGCAGCACGCCCGGCGCGAACGGCGTCAAGTATGGGGTGATGGGGGCGGCGGCGATCATCTTCTTCGCCTTTTACGGCTTCGACGCGATCTCCACCGCTGCCGAGGAAGCCAAGAACCCCGAACGCGACCTTGCGATCGGCATCGTCGGGTCGATGGTCGCCTGCACCGCGATTTATATGATTGTCGCGGCAGCAGCGGTCGGCGCGCTGCATTATACGGGCTTCGCCAACAGCCCCGAGCCCCTGGCGCTGATCCTGCGCGAGATCGGGCAGCCAGGCGTATCGACGATCGTCGCGGCCGCGGCCGCAATCGCGCTACCGACGGTGCTGCTTGCGTTCCTTTATGGGCAAACGCGCATCTTCATGGTGATGGCGCGCGACGGCTTTCTACCAACTGGGCTGGCCAAGGTGTCGAAGCGCGGGACGCCGGCGGCAATCACGGCACTGACCGCGGTGTTCGTCGCCTTCATCGCGGCAGTGACGCCGCTCGACCTGATCGCATCGCTCGCCAATGCCGGCACACTTTGCGCCTTCATCGCGGTCGCGGCGTGCGTGCTGGTGATGCGGAAGCGGGCGCCCGAGATGAAGCGGGCGTTCCGCACCCCTGCCGCATGGGTGGTGGCGCCTGCGGCGATCTTGGGGTGCCTTTATCTGTTCACCAGCCTGCAGGGCATCACGCAGAAGAGCTTCTTCGTGTGGAACGGGATCGGGTTGGCTATTTACTTGATCTATGGCGTGGGGCGCAGCCGGGCTACGGAAGGCGGGTCCAGATAGCGGAGCGGCAGAGGAAGGCGATCAGGCAACCGCGCAGCTTCAGCGTGTTCGGGCCGAGGCGCTGGAGCGTGGTGCTGTAGCTTTTGCCCACCTTGGGATCGTAGCCCGTGCCGCGCCAGACAGCGTTGTCAGCCACGAAGCCGCTCAGCACCTGCAGCCCGACCAAGGGCCGGTTGCGCAGCGCCGGATCGGGATTGTTGCGGTCGACCGTCACGTCCTTGCGCATAGTTTTGACCAGCCGTCCGCAGAGTTTCGCCCCGCAAGGCGCGATTTCGACGACTCCATCCTTGGCATCGGTGAGCCAGCTTCCCGTCACCGGTTCGGCGGCGATGGCAGGGGTGGCGGCGAGCAAAGCGAACGAAACCAGCATCTTCATGGGAGCGAGGCAGACCCGTTGCTGACACGACTGTCAAGCGTTAGCCTCTACCCATGAAAGCGTGTCTCCTCGCCCTGCTCGTCACGGCGGCACCGCTCGCCGCCAGGACCATCACCATAGCACCCGGGCCCGACGCCCAGGGACGCCTCCAGTCCGCGCTGATCGAGGCGCAGCCGGGCGACACGGTGCAGATCGGCGCCGGGCGGTTCGACCTGACCGACGGCCTGTCGCTCGACGTGGACAAGGTCACGGTGCGCGGCGCCGGGCCGGACAAGTCGGTGCTGAACTTCAATGGCCAGAAAGGCGCCGGCGAAGGGCTGCTCGTCACGTCCAAGGATGTGGTGCTGCGCGACTTCGCGGTGGAGGACACCAAGGGTGACGGCATCAAGTCCAAGGGCGCCGACCGCATCGTCTACCACAATGTCCGCGTCGAATGGACCGGCGGCCCGAAGGAAACCAATGGCGCCTATGGCGTCTATCCGGTCAGCTCGACCGACGTGCTTATCGACCGGGTGACGGTGCGCGGCGCGTCGGACGCCGGCATCTATGTCGGGCAATCGCGGAACATCGTCGTCCGCGACTCGACCGCCGAGTTCAACGTCGCCGGGATCGAGATCGAGAACAGCTATAACGCCGACGTTCACGGCAATACCGCGCGCAAGAATGCCGGCGGCATCCTGGTCTTCGACCTGCCCAACCTGCCGCAAATGGGCGGCCATGCGATCCGGGTGTTCGGCAATCGGGCAGTGGATAACGACACGCCGAACTTCGCGCCCAAGGGCAACATCGTCGCCTCCGTGCCGACCGGAACCGGCGTGATGGTGATGGCCAATGCCGACGTGCATGTATTCGGCAACACGCTGGAGAATAACGGCAACACCAATGTGATGCTGATCGGCTACAAGCGGCCCTTCACCGACACCCACTACAACCCGCTGCTCCGCACCGTCGTGGTCCGCGACAACCGGCATGGCCGCGCCGGCTTCGCGCCGAGCTTTGCGGGCGGCAAGGAGCTGGCCGCGGCGATGGGCGGCACACTGCCGCCTGTCTTCTGGGACGGCACCGGTACCGGCGTGGTCGTCCGCGATGCCGTGCCGGCGCTGAACCTCAATCTTCCGAGCCCCGATGCGCCGGTGGCCCAGGCCAAGCCGACGCCGGCAACTTTCCCCGCGGGTGCCCTTCCCGCCGAGCCGAAGCCGGTGGTTCTCCCGCCGTCGATGGAGGCGGCCATCAAGTGAAGCGCGCCGCGGCTGCCCTCGCCTGGTTGCTGCTGGCGAGCGCTGCCCCGCCTTCGGTCGATGACGCGCTGATCGCTGGCGACACGCTGCCGCCCCGCCTGTCCGATTTCCGGTTCTTCGTCGGCGGCGAGCCCAATGCGCGCGTGCATCCTTACACGCTGAACACGCCGCTCTTTTCCGATTATGCCGAGAAGGCGCGGTTCATCTACGTGCCGCCGGGCAAGACGGCGCGCGCAATCGGCGAGGGGCTGATCGACTTTCCTGTCGGATCGGCGCTGATCAAGACCTTCGGCTATCCGGGCCGCACGCTGGAAACGCGCGTGCTGCTGCACCGGGCAAGCGGCTGGGTGGCGCTGCCTTATGTGTGGGACGGGCGCGACGCCCTGCTGAAACGCGGCGGCACGCGGATCGACGTGACCGTGCACGGCCAGCCGATCAGCTATCCGGTGCCGAACCAGAACCAGTGCAAGGAATGCCATCAGTCCGCGGGCGCGCTGCAGCCGATCGGGCCCAAGGTGCGAAACATGGCGCAGCCCCTGCTTGCCGATCTGGTGCGCGCGGGCCTACTCGACCGTGCGCCTGCCGGCATGAAGCTGCCGCATTGGGACGACACCGCCGCACCTGTGGCGGATCGGGCGCGCGCCTATTTCGACGTCAATTGCGGCCATTGCCACAACCGCGCTGGAGCCGCGAGCAACTCGGGCCTGTATCTGACCTGGGAGGAAGCCGATCCAGTCGCGCGCGGGATCGGCAAGACGCCCGTCGCTGCCGGACGGGGGAGCGGCGGGCTGGAAGTGGCGATCGCGCCGGGCGAGCCGGACAAGTCGTTTCTGCTCTATCGGATGCAAAGCACCGAACCGGGGGTGGCAATGCCGGAACTTGGGCGTTCGATGACGCACACGGAAGGCGTGGCGCTGGTGCGGGATTATATTGCGGGGATGCACGCCTCGCACTGAGTCCTCCTCCAGGTTTGGCCTAAGCTTGTCGAAGGCCTCCCTTCCCTCTTACTGACTGCGAGAAACAAGAAGGGAGGGCTTCGACAAGCTCAGCCCAAACCGGAGTGAGAGATGGGCGAGTGGTTTGTCGGAGTATTGGGCGGCTCCGGTCTGTACGGCGTCGACGCCCTCGAAAACGCTGAATGGCGCACCATCGAGACTCCCTGGGGCAGCCCGTCCGACCAGATCCTCACCGGCACCATTGAAGGCATGCGGTTCGCCTTCCTGCCGCGCCACGGCCGCGGGCATCCGATCTCTCCCTCCGAGCTCAACTATCGTGCCAATATCGATGCGCTGAAGCGGATCGGCTGCACCGACCTGATCGCACTCTCGGCGGTCGGATCGCTGCGGGAGGAGCTGCCGCCCGGCCGCTTCGTCGTCGTCGACCAGTTCATCGACAATACAAAGCTGCGGGCGAGCAGCTTCTTCGGATCGGGACTGGTCGCGCATGTGTCGATGGCCGATCCGGTGTGTCCGCGCCTCGCCGGCTTTGCCGCCGCAGCGGCCACGCGGGCTGGCGCGCAGGTGACCGAAGGCGGCACTTATGTCGCGATCGAAGGACCGCAATTCGGCACGCGCGCTGAAAGCCATATGGTCCGCGGTTGGGGCGCCGACGTGATCGGCATGACCGGCATGCCGGAAGCCAAGCTCGCCCGCGAGGCGGAGCTGCCTTATGCGCTGGTCGGCATGGTCACAGACTATGACTGCTGGCGCAGCGACGAGGCCCATGTGGAGGTCGACGAAGTGCTGCGGGTGATGCACGCCAATGCCGGCATCGCGCGGCGCACCGTCGCGGAGTTCGCACGGTTGCTGCCGCCGACGCGCGAGCCGAGCCTGATCGACACCTGCCTGGACGTCGCGATCGTGACGGCGCCGGAAGCGCGCGATGCGGGGTTGGTCAAGAAGCTGGATGCCGTTGCGGGGAGAGTGCTCCGATGATCCGCCTGTTCGACTATTTCCGCTCCTCGGCCAGCTATCGCGTGCGGATCGGGCTGAACCTCAAGGGCGTCGACTATGAGCGAGTCGATATCGCGCTACTGGAAGGCAAGCAGCGGGAGGCGGACAATCTGGCGCGCAATCCGCAAGGGTTCGTGCCGACGCTGGCGATCGACGGGCATGAGCTGACCCAGTCGCTTGCGATCCTCGATTATCTCGACGCGCGATTTCCCGAGCCGCCTTTCGTTTCGAAGGACCCGGCGCGACGGGCGAAGACGCTGGCCCAGGCGCTGCTGATCGCCTGCGACATCCATCCGCTCAATAACCTGCGCGTGCTCGGCTATCTGAAGAACGAGCTCGGCGTCGATCAGGCAGCGCGCGACGACTGGTATCGGCATTGGGTCCGCGAGGGCTTTGCCGCGCTGGAGCGGATGGCGGAGGGCAGCGGCCTGTATCTGGGCGGCGACACGCCCGATTTGGCCGACATCTGCCTGGTCCCGCAGATGTTCAACGCCCGGCGGCTGGAGCTGGACCTGACGCCGTTCCCGACGCTGGTGCGGATCGACGCGGCGTTGCAGGCGCTGCCCGCTTTCGCCGCCGCCCACCCGGAGCGAGTCGCCTAAAGCTCTTCCGCCCGTCTCGTCCAAGACCCGTCCATCCCGAGCGAAGTCGAGGGACGCACTGCCCTTGAGCTGCGATCAGAAAGTGCGTGTCTCGACTTCGCTCGACATGGACGGTGAGAGGATCGGATCAGAGTAAAGTTAGCCGACGAAGCGCGCGGGCAGGAAGCGGCGGCCCTTGTCGAGCAGCTCCGGCGGGGCGATCCGCCAGCACATCGCGCCGACGATCACGGCCAGCACCAGTCCGCTCAGCCACCACATCGGATTGGTATAGGCGAACCAGTCCGACAGGATCGCCGCCGCCAGCATCGGCACGCCCATCATCAGGATCAGCGGCGCCGGAGTGAATTTGCGCCGCGCCGCCCACCACATCATCAGGAAATCGGCGGTGTTGCGGATCGCGAACACGGCCGCGCAGCCGATCAAGCCGAACTGCTTCATGCCGAGATAGAGCAGCACGAGATAGGGCGGGATCTGGATCAGCAGCACCTTGGTGACGAGATCCGGCCGGCCGGTGCCCTGCATCCAGCTATAGGGTACGACGGCAAAGGCGTTGACCCAATAGCCGAGCACGATCAGCGAGCCGACTTCCGCCGCTTCGCCGCCGATCGCCTTGCCCACCCATAGGTCCAGAAAGGGGTGGAGAATGAAGATGCCGCCCATGATCGGCAGGCTGATCGCGGCGAGCAGCACGCGGATCGCCTTTTCGCTTAAAATGATGCGCTCTTCGGGCGAGGCCGTGGGCAGGCGCGGGAAGACGGCCATCACCAGTGCGTTCGGGAACATCGCGATGCGCTGGGCGAGCTGAAACGGCACGGTGTAGATCGTGACCGCGCGCGCGCCGAGCACGGCGCCAATCGCGAAGCGGTCGAGGATGACGAGAATCGGGCCGAAGAGGCCGGTGACCGTCACCCAGCTGCCATAGCCGAGCAGCTCCTTGATCTGCGAGCGCACGAACCGGTGCTTTTGCCCGCGCGTGATAAGGACGTGGCAGCGCCACCAGAGCACGGCGATCGCGACCGCCCGCGCCGCGATCGAGGCGATCAGCAGGTTGCTGAGATTGGGGCCCCAGGCGAGCGCCACCAGGATCGGGAAGATCTGGAACAGGCTGGTCGACATGACCGAGATCATGTTGGTTTCGAGGAACCGCTCCCGCGCCTGCAAGGCCCCGGTCAGCACGCCGGTCATCGTCGCGATCGGCACCGCGAGCGCGAGCCAGGGGACAGCGGCCATGATCTCCGGGCGGAGCCGTACGTCGACCTTGAAGATCTGGTCGAAGAAGAAGGCGGCGGCGGCCCAGAGGACGAGCGCGCCGACCGCGCCCATGATGATGTTGGTGACGATCGCAGTCCAGAACACGTCAGCGCGGTCCTGTGCGGGCGCGTCCTTCAGGGCGGCAATGCTGTAGGTCGTGGCGCGGCCCAGCCCCAGGTCGAACAGGCCGAAATAACCGAGCAGCAGCCAGGCGATCGCGAGCACGCCGTAGCGGTCGGTGCCGACCAGCTTCAGGTAGATCGGGACAGTGACGAGCGCGAGCAGGATCGGCAGCACCGCGCCGAGCAGGTTATAGGTGGCGTTGCGGCTGACGCTCATTCGGGCCGGTCAGGCGACCTTCTCGAGCGGCGCTTCCGCGCCCGCGACGCCGCGGCCGACGCCGTGATAGGCAAGGCCCGCCTTCTCGGCCTCGGCCGGGTTGTAGACGTTGCGCAGGTCGACCAGCACGGGCGCACGCATCGTGGCGGCAAGCCGCCTCAGATCGAGCGCGCGGAAGGCGTCCCATTCGGTGACGAGCACGAGGGCGTCGGCATTCTCGGCGACTTCGTACGGGCTCTGCTTATAGTCGAGCTCGCCGAGCATGAGGCGCGCCTGCTCCATGCCTTCGGGATCGTGGGCGGCAATCTCGGCGCCCGCCTCGCGCAGCACGCGGACGATGTCGAGCGACGGCGCGTCACGCATATCGTCGGTGTTGGGCTTGAAGGTGAGGCCGAGCAGGCCAACGCGCTTGCCCTGCGCGGAGCCGCCGAGCGCCTCGATCACCTTGTGGCCCATCGCTTCCTTGCGCTTGTCGTTCGCCTCGACGGTGGAATGGACGATGCGCAGCGGCACGCCATAATCCTCGGCGGTCTTCAGCAGGGCGAGCGTGTCCTTGGGGAAGCAGGAGCCGCCATAGCCGGGGCCGGCGTGCAGGAACTTCGACCCGATGCGGTTGTCGAGGCCGATGCCGCGCGACACGTCCTTGACGTCGGCGCCGACCTGCTCGGCCAGATCGGCGAGTTCGTTGATGAAGCTAATCTTGGTCGCGAGGAACGCGTTCGCCGCATATTTGATCAGCTCGGCGGTCCGCCGTCCGGTGAACAGGATCGGGGCGGCGTTGAGATAGAGCGGGCGGTAGACTTCGCGCACCACCTCTTGCGCATGCGCATCTTCGGTGCCGACGACGATACGGTCGGGGCGCTTGAAGTCGCCGATCGCGGCGCCTTCGCGCAGGAATTCGGGGTTGGAGACCACCGCCCAGGCGAAATTGGGGCGCGTTTCCTTCAGGATCGCCTCCACCTTGTCGCCGGTGCCGACGGGCACGGTCGACTTGGTGACAACGACGCAGGGCTTGTCGGCGGCCTGCGCTATCTCCTTGGCGGCGGCGAAGACATAGGAGAGGTCGGCATGGCCGTCGCCGCGGCGCGAGGGGGTGCCGACCGCGATGAACACCGCGTCCGCGCCGGCGACGCCCGCCTGCAGGTCGGTGGTAAAGGACAGGCGGCCGGCCCGGACGTTGTTCGCGACAAGGGCATCGAGGCCGGGCTCGAAGATCGGCATGCGGCCGGCTTTCAGCGCCTCGATCTTGCTCTCGTCCTTGTCGACGCAGACAACGTCATGGCCGAAATCCGAGAAACAGGCTCCGGAGACGAGCCCGACATAGCCCGATCCGATCATCGTGATTTTCATGCGCGCACCTTCTTTGGCGCGCCCTTAGCGGCGGGCGCGACCGGTTACCAACAGATTCAGGGTTACTGCGCTTTGGCGAGGAATTGCGCGGTCGAAGCGGCGAGCGTGTCGCCGGCCGGCTCGCAGCGGCCGCCGAGATTGGCCGCCAGAAACTCCTCGGTGATTGCGTTGAACGCGATATTGTTCTCCGGTCTCGCGAAGCCGTGCCCCTCGTCCGGGAACAACACATAAGTGACCGGAATGCTCCGCTCCCGCATCGCCGCGACGATCTGGTCCGATTCCGCCTGCTTGACGCGCGGGTCGTTCGCGCCCTGGCCGATCAGCAGCGGCCGCCGGATGCGGTCCGCCTTGTGGAGCGGCGAGCGCTCCTTCAGCAGCGCCAGCCCCTCCGGCGTTTCCGGATTGCCCATGCGGCGGTGGAATTGCTGCACGACCGGCTTCCAATAAGGCGGGATCGTCTGGAGGAGCGTTTCGAGGTTGGACGGGCCCACGATGTCGACGCCACACGCGAACACTTCGGGCGTGAAGGCGAGGCCCGCGAGCGTCGCATAGCCGCCATAGGAGCCTCCCATGATCGCAATCCTGTCGCGCCGGGCGATGCCGCGTTCCACCGCCCATTCGACCGCGTCGATCAGGTCCTCGTGCATCTTCGCGCCCCATTCGAGGTCGCCGGCGGCGATGAAGCTTTTGCCGAAGCCGGTCGAGCCGCGAAAGTTGACCGCAAGCACCGCATAGCCGCGATTGGCGAGCCATTGGTGATAGGGGTTGTAGCCGTGCTGGTCGCGCGCCCACGGCCCGCCATGCACCAGCAGCACCATCGGCAGCGGCGCGTCCGGAATGCCGGTGCGCTTCACGTCCGCCATGTAAGGCAGCGACAGATAGGAGACCAGCGCCAGCCCGTCGCGCGCCGGGATCTCGACCGCGTGCATCGGCACTAGAGGCGCATGCTCCAGCTCCGGCCGCGACACGTAGAACAGGTCGAGTTCGTCCTTGTTGCGGTCGTAGAGATAGACGGCGGGCGGGCCGACGACCGGGTCCACGGCCACGGTCCAGCGGCGATCGTCGTCGGTGCGCGACGTGATTTCGATGTCGCCCTTCAGCAGCGCCTTCAGCCGGTCGAGCGTTGCGCCGATGGCGGCATCGAGCGCCACCCATTCGCGCGTCAGATAATTGACCGAATAGGCCTCGACGCGACCGGTCAGCGGATGGGCGAGGACGCGCAGGATGTCCGCGCGGGCATCCTCTGCGATCACCTCGCGGGCACCACTCGCCATATCCTCGGCGATCAACGCAGCGGTGTCGCGGCCGCGGCTGTCCACCCAGTAGAGCGTCGCGCCGTCGGTGGTGAAGCCGGCGGGCTGGGTGGTCAGCGCATCCTCCAACGTCGTCGCCGCGAACGGCTCGGCGGTGACCTTGCCTTGCTCGACCCGGAAGAAATCCATGCCGCCTTCGGCGTTCGGCACCAGCGCGATCCTGAGCGCCAGCGAATCGTCGGCGAGGAAACCGGCATAGCCGTCGCCGCGCATCACTTCGGTCAGTTCGCCCGTCGCTAGGTCCAGCCGATTCACGTCGTGCCATTGCGGATCGCGATTGTTGAGGCCGACCAGGATTTCGCCGCGCTTCGTCACCGACGTGCCGACGATCACGACACGCGTGTTCTCGAACGGCGTCAGGCAGGCATCGGCACCGCTGGCGATATCGACGCGGTACAGCAGGAAATTCTCGTCGCCCGCCTTATCCTGCACATAAAGCAGCGCGCTGGAGTCCGGCGCCCACAGATATTGCCCGATCGGCCGCGCCTTTTCCGCCGTCATCGGCCGCGCGTCGGACGGATCGGAGGCCGGCGCGAGCCACAGGTTCAGCACGCCGTCGCGCGGGGCCAGCCACGACAGCCAGCGCCCGTCGGGGCTGATCTTGCCCTGGGCCTTTTGCGGGTTGCCGAACAGTTTGGCGCGCTCGATCAGCGGCACTTCGGGAGGCTGAGTCATGGCTCTCGCTTTAGGCGCTGCCGCCGCCCTGCCAAGACCTGTCCCGGATCGGGCCAGCGGTTACCGCCGCTTTAACTTCATCGAAGCGCAACGCATTTTCGTCGCGCAACCCGTTCTCTTTCCAACAGGAATCTTTCAGCCGGCACGCGACCCAAGCGGCGCAAAGCCGGGCGGGTCCAATCCAAACGTGCCGCTCGGACACACCGGCGGCGACCTACTCAGGGGTGTTTCATGTTCAAGACTGTACTTGCCGTTGCGTTCCTTTCGGCGGCGGCCACCGCCTCTTTCGCGCCGGCCTCGGCGGCCGTGGTCACCGGCTTCAGCAGCACCACGCTGCAGACCGGCGACGACTTCTTTGCAGGGCCGGTGAACCTCGGCTTCTCCGCCAATTATTTCGGCAATGCGAAGACCAGCGCGTTCATCAGCAGCAATGGATATCTGACGTTTAACTCGGGCCAGTCGGGCTATAATCCGGTCGGCCTGGGCGCCGGTTACACGGGCCAGCCGATCATCGCCGCTTTCTATGCCGATGCCGACACCGGCCGGGGCGGCACGATCGGTTATGGCACCGGCCTGTTCAATGGCCGTTCGGCGTTCGGCGTGACCTGGAACAATGTGGGCGTGTTCGGCGGATCGACCGACGACAAGCGCAACAGCTTCCAGATTCTGCTGGTCGACCGCGGCGAGACTGGCGCGGGCAATTTCGACATCGTGCTGAACTACGACAAAATCCAGTGGGAGACCGGCTCGGCGAGCAGCAGCGGCGGCCGCAACGGCCTGGGCGGCAACAGCGCGGCGGCGGGCTATAACGCCGGCACCGGCAACCAGCCGGGCACCTTCTTCGAGTTCGCCGGATCGCGCGTGAACGGCGCCTTCCTCGACGGCGGCCCGAACGCGCTGGCGCAGAACAGCAATGTCGGCCTGGCCGGCCGCTATGTGTTCAACGTGCGCGGCGGCAACGTCGCCCCGCCGCCCGCGGGCGTGCCCGAACCGGCCACCTGGGCGATGATGATCGGCGGCTTCGCCCTAGCCGGCGCGACCGCGCGGCGGCGGGGTGGGCAGAAGGCGGTGCTTGCTTGACCAATGCGGACCGCCGGGCGAGCGCTCGGCGGTCCGTTGTTCGCAATTCAGGATTGTCCGGAACAAGCAATGTCCGCTTTCGACCCATAGCGGACATAAGCCCCTCTCCCGCTCGCGGGAGAGAGTGTCAGGTAAACAGCGCCCCGCGCTGTTTAGGTCATGCCGGGGGCATGACCGGCCTGACACTGGGCCCAAGCCGTCAGGCTTGGGAGGGTGCGGGCCTGTATCGAGGACCGAACCAAGGGCCCTCACCCCGCTCGCGCCCGCAGGCGCGAGTCGCCCTCTCCCGCAAGCGGGAGAGGGGCACACGTCCGCTTTCCCACCCTTAGCGGACATTCGCGCCACTGTTTCGTCATTCCCGGGCAGGCGAATGCAATGCTGTCCTACACCCCCGGCGCTGAGGCATATGCTGCTGGATGACCCAGCCTCGCCTTGACCCGATCCCATCTTTTGCCCGTCGCTCACCATTCGTCGCGGAATCTCCACGGTTCCCCATGTTCTATTTTCCGCCAAGCACCTGTAAATAAAGGGCAATCCCGCATAAGTTCACGAAAAAGACGGCTCACCCCTGGAAGTTTGTGAACTTAAGGCCGGGCTTCCGTGCGTCCCCCGAGTTCCGGCGCCGCTCAGATCGCAACGATCTTGTAGTGGTGCCAGGCGAAGATCGCCGCGGCGCCGCGGTGGGGGCGCCAGCGTTCGGCGAGCTCGCGGGTCTTCTTTTCGTCGGGGCGTTCTTCGAGACCTAATAGCGTGCCGACTTCGCGCATGACCGCGAGGTCGCCTGCGGGCCAGATGTCGGGCCGGCCTTCGGCGAACAGCAGGTAGATTTCCGCCGACCAGCGGCCGATGCCCTTGATCCGGGTGAGCGCTTCGATCGCTTCCTCGTCGTCTTCGGGCAAATGGTCGAGGTTCAGCTCGCCGCTTGTCACCAAGGCGGCGAGGCTGCGGGCATAGCCGCTTTTCTGCCGCGACAGGCCGGCGGCGCGCAGTTCCTCGTCGGTCGCCGCGAGCAGTTTTTGGGGATCGGAGGTGTCGCCGAGCGCCGCTTCCAGCTTGGCCCACATCGAGCTTGCCGCAGCGACGCTGACCTGCTGGCCGACGATCGTGCGGAGCAGCGTTTCGTAGCCCGGCTCGCGGATGCGCGGCTCCGGATAACCGGCGCGGGCGAGCGCTTCGGCGAAGACCGGCTCGATCTTCGCCAGCGCATCCAGCGATGCTTTGAGTTGATCGGCCGTGAGTCCCATATGCTTGACCCTTACGTCCCGCCGCGACATGGCGACACCCAAAGCCTCGCTAGGCTGAACAGAAAGGGAACGCAATGCCGAAGCTGGTGGTGGTGACGCGTGACGGGAGCGAGCGTGCGGTGGAGGGCGATGTCGGCCTGTCCGTCATGGAAGTGATCCGCGAGAACGGCTTCGACGAATTGCTGGCGCTGTGCGGCGGCTGCTGCAGTTGCGCGACCTGCCATGTCCATGTCGACGAGGAATGGCTCGGCAACCTGCCGAAGATGAGCGAGGATGAGAACGACCTGCTCGATTCAAGCGACCACCGCAACGGCCAGTCGCGCCTGTCGTGCCAGATTCCGTTCACCCAGGATCTGGACGGCCTGCGCGTGACCATCGCGCCGGAGGACTAACGCAGCCGCAACACCGCCGTCGGCGCATCGCGCGTCAGCGGGCTCACTTTCCAGCTCAGCGTCTTGCGGCCGCCTGCGACCTGCGGCCCCTCCTCGTAATTGGTGCTGACGATCTCCGCGTCGGTGTCGAGCGTGAAGGTCCCGTCCATCTTGGCCGAGGCGTCGCCGCCGCCGCCCATGCCGCTCATCGGACCGGCCTGGTCCTTGCTGTCGTTAGCGAAGCCCGGCGCCTTCACTCGGATCGTGCCGTTGGCGCGCAGCTCGACCGCGACGAACGGCACGATCGCCTGCGCGTCGAGGTTGAACGGATAGATGAAGGCGTGGTCGAGCCGGCCGGAGACCTGATAGTCGATCAGGAATCTGCCCTCGCCCATATAGCGGACCGAACGGTAGCCGGCCTCTTTCGACAGCGCGTCGGCGATGGCGCGGTTCTTGGCCTCGCTGTCCGCCTTTTTCTTGGCGGCCTCGGCGGCCTTGGTCTTGTCGTCCTTGTCGGACGCGTCGGTCAGATTCGCATCCTGGTCGATCGCATAGACTTCGCCCACATAGGCATAGGTGAAGCTGCGATCGGCGTTCACGGTGAGCTTCGAGGTGAACTTGCCCGGCGCCAGCAGACAGCCGGCGAGCAGCAACGGCAGGCCAAGCACGCCCGCGATCCTGAACCAAGCCCCCATGTCTTCCCCCGTTTCAGCTCCGCGTGGCGACCGCGTAGAGCGCGATCGCCGCGGCGTTCGACACGTTCAGGCTTTCTACACGGCCGGAGATCGGAAGTCGCGCCAGTTCGTCGCAATGCTGGGCAGTGTTGTGCCGCAGCCCCTCCCCTTCCGCGCCCAGCACCAGCGCGATTTTCGCCGAGCCGAGGGTCTCCGCCAGGGTCCGCTCCGCTTCGCCGGCGAGGCCGATGCGCCAGAAGCTGGCTTCGGCCATCTCGTCGAGCGCGCGGGCGAGGTTCACGACCCGCGCCCAAGGCACGACTTCCAGCGCACCCGAGGCAGCGCGGGCAAGTGCGCCCGATTCGGGCGGGCTGTGCCGGTCCTGCGTGACGATACCGCGCGCGTCGAAGGCAGCGGCCGAGCGCAGGATCGCGCCGACATTGTGCGGGTCGGTCACCTGGTCGAGCACGAGGATCGGCCGGTCGCCCTCGCCAGTCAGCAATTCGTCGAGGAAGACGTCTTCCAACGGATCGACTTCGAGGACCAATCCCTGGTGCGGCGCGTCGGCGGGAACGAGCCGGCCGAGATCGGCGACATCGGCCAAGGTGACCGGCAGAGACGACGGCAGATCGAGACGCGCGGCCGCGTCGCGGGTGGCCCAGAGCTTCACGGCGCGTCGCTCCGGATTGGCGAGCGCAGCGGTGACGGCGTGCCGGCCCCACAGGCGGGGGCGGCCGGATGCGGCGGCGGACGGACGATGACGCTTCTTCATCTGGGCGGCACTACACCAAAGCCGAAGCGTTGACAGGCCGCGCGCGGTTCGTCATTGGCTCGCGCTCCGCTCGCCCCGGGATCACCGGGGCCGACCTGGACAGGTGGCCGAGTGGTTAAAGGCAGCAGACTGTAAATCTGCCGGGCTTCGCCCTACGCTAGTTCGAATCTAGCCCTGTCCACCATCCCCCGAAACCGTTCGGACCCTTCCAACGCCCTTGAGCTTGGTCTTGGTGAATCGCAGGTCCGTCAGGACCTGGCCATCGCGGAAGCCCTTACAAAAGCGACTGATTCCACGTCGTTTCTGATATCGTAACCATCTCTTTTCAGAGCCGCTTAGAGAAATTCCTTCAACACCTCGGATAGATTCGCCCGAGGTATCGATGAAATTATTCGGCATGGCTTTGCGGCGCAGCGATAAGCGCGGCTTCCTTCAGCGCCTGGCTCGTGACGTCGCCGGCAATACCGCCGCGATCATGGCTGCTGCGCTACTGCCGCTTGCCGGGTTCACCGGCGCCGCGGTGGATACCGCGCGGCTGTACGTCGTCAAGGTGCGTCTGCAGCAGGCGTGCGACGCGGGCGCGCTCGCCGGGCGCAAGATGATGACGGGAACGTCGCTTGACCAGAACGCGAAGGATCAAGCGAAAACATTCTTCGACAATAACTTCAAGCCCGGCTGGTTTCAGACGACCAACGTAAGCTTCCAGGCGACCGACACGGCCGATGGGCAGGTGCAGGGCGCTGCGTCGGCGACAGTACCCGTTACGCTCATGCGCATATTCGGGTCGGGCCCGACCACGCTGAACGTCACGTGCGAAGCGCGCAAGGAAATCGGCGACGTCGACGTTATGTTCGTGCTCGATACCACCGGCTCCATGGTCTGCAACACCTCGGAAGCGTCGTGCACGCAACCCGAACAGTCCTATTCCACCCCGTACGGCACGCGTTGGTATGAGCAAGAGAAGTCGGATTCCAAGATCAAGGCGCTTAGGTCAGCAGTTCTGACATTCTACGATACGCTAGCTGCCGCGGCCGATGCCAACTCCCGCATTCGTTACGGCTTCGTTCCCTATACATCGACCGTCAATGTGGGCACGCTCATCCCCGCCTCCTATATTGCGGATACTGCCACTTATCCGTCGCGGCGCGTCGTCGCCGATCAGATGACGGGCGCGGTCACGACGGCCACGATCACCAAGGTCGATTCCGCAACATGCAATGGCTATGCAACGCGCAGCAAGCCTTTCCCACAGTATCCGGCGACGAAGACGACAGTCAGTTGGACCGCCGTCACGTCGGGAGGCGGCCAACCAGGCACATGCACAACGAGCACGCAGTCGGTCATTCCGATCTGGCGGTACGAAAACGTCCCGGTGGATGTCAGCCAGTATAAGACTGGCGCGACCGTCACCAACCCCACGAAGGTCGACGGGACCACTGCCGTATGGGACGGCTGCATCATGGAGCGGACCACGACGAGTTCCGCAACCTTTACGCAGGCAGGCCTGCCCTCCGATCTCGACATCGATCTGGTTCCCTCTTCGGACACCACACGCTGGAAACCTGCCTGGATCGATGTCGTGTACGATCGCCCGAATATCGCGAGCGACGATACGACGTCGGATTACTGGCCCAGTTCATCGACCGTCTTCAGGTCCCGCAATGTCTCGACGCTGCTTCAACAGGGCTATTATGTCTGCCCGAAACGGGCCCAGCGCCTTGCCGTCATGACCCGCGGCGACGTGAGCAACTATGTCAACGCATCGGATTTCAAGGCGATCGGCGGCACCTATCACGACGTCGGCATGGTCTGGGGCGCCCGCTTCATTTCCCCGACCGGGCCGTTCGCGGCCGACACGGACTGCCGCCCGAACAGAAATTGCGGCCGCCATATCATTTTCATGACAGACGGCGCGATGTCTCCCAACAACTGCGTTTACGGCTTTCAAGGCATCGAACGCGTAGAAGGCCGGGTGATGGGTACGACTCCAGTCGGCGGATGCACCACGGCGACCAATCAGGCCGGCACCTCGGGGCTGCCAAGCGCGTTGACGGATCGCCATAATGCACGCCTGCAGGCGATCTGCACCCAGGCGAAAAATAAGGGCATTGTCATCTGGGTCGTCGCCTATGCCCAGACGCTTACGCAAGACATGAAGGACTGCGCCTCCAGCTCGTCGACGGCGATCTATGCGCCGACAGACCAGAAGCTGCAGGACGCCTTCAAGACGATCGCCGGCAAGATCGCAGAGTTGAGGATTTCCAAATGATCCGAACTCGCTTTGCCGCCCGGCTTCTGCACGATAACCGCGGTAGCCCGATCGCGGAGTTCGCCGTCGTCGCACCGACCATGCTGCTGCTGATCATGGGGGCGATGGACCTGTCCTACCGCAGCTATGCGACGTCGCTGCTGGAGGGAGAGATCCAGAAGGCCGCCCGCGACTCCGGCATGGAGAACCAGTCGGACAAGCTCGACGCGATCGAGACCAAGGTGAAGAACCAGGTCCGGCTTGTGGTGAAGGCGGCAACGTTCACTCCGCTTCGCCGTAGCTACACAAGCTATCTGACGGACAAGCCGGAGCGGTTCACTGATACCAACGGCAACGGGCAGCGCGATGCCGGCGAATGCTTCGACGACGTGAACGGAAACGGCCAGTGGGACAGCGATCCCGGCAATGCCGGCCAGGGCGGCGCCAACGACGTCGCCGCCTATACGATGACGATGAGCTATCCGCGGCTTTTTCCCATGGCGGCAATGCTCGGCTGGTCGTCAACCCAGACGATCACGGTCAAGACGTTCCTGCGCAACCAGCCCTACGCAACCCAGAACGTACCGGTGGTGAAGAACCTATGCACCTAACCAGCACCAAGGCCGTTGCGGCAATCGATGTTCTCAAGCGGTTTGGGCGAAACCGCAGCGGTCTCGCCCTCATCGAGTTCGCCTATGCAATGCCCGCAGTGATGGGCATGGGCATGTATGGCGTCGAAACGGCCAACCTTGCCCAGACCCATATGCGCGTCAGCCAGATCGCTCTGATGTTGGCGGACAATGCCTCGCGCGCGGGGGTGGACGTGAGCGGGGGTACGATCCAGCAGCTCCGCGAGATCGATATCAACGACGTCATGCAAGGCCTCAGGCTGCAGGCGGCCGACCTGAACCTGACGCAGAACGGCCGCGTTACCCTGTCCAGCCTCGAAACAAACGTCGACGGCGGTCAATGGATACATTGGCAACGCTGCGTCGGTCTCAAGAACGGCGCGGGCTGGGACTCCAGCTATGGCGTGGCGGGCCAGGGCGCGACGGGTACGGCCCTCCAAGGGATGGGACCCACCGGCGCTCAGGTAAAGGCGCCGGCGGGCGAAGCCGTGATATTCGTCGAGATCAACTATCAGTACAAATCGCTGTTCGGGAACCTGACTGCCCTGATCGGAACGCCTGTGATCAAATACACCGCGTCCTATATCGTTCGCGACAAGCGCGACCTGGCGGGGAACGGCGGCACGGGAATCTACGACCCCAGCCCCGCCGTCGGCGCGGCGAAGATGACCTGCGACAAATATACGGCCTGACCCGTTCTACACCGAAAGATCGGCACTTGGACGGGTCACAAAGCAGATCGATTATGCCCCATGCTCCCGGCGAATGACCGGGAAATGTTCACACGTGCCGTAAAGCCGGCAAACACGTCCGCCGCTCAGATCGAGCAGCGTCATCCCCCGATCCGGTTCTCGGCCTAGATCATAGCTGGCCAATCGGGAGCGCGCAGAGTTGCCGGTCCTGTTTCGGCACAGCTTCCCGAATCTTTCCGATGGAGATTTGGTTAACGGTCGAATATGATCGAAAACTGCAGCGGGGGTTTGCAGTCCGAGTCGAAGAGCGCGACGAGGATCGATCATAACGAGCCGGCAGCGTAACTTCGACGCAAGCCCTTCTGCGACAACTATTATTATTGTCAAGCAAGGGGGAACGCATGAGGACTCTGCTGACCGCGACCGCCGCGACGATCGCTTTCGCCGCTGCTACTCCTGCCGCCGCCGTGAACTTCGTCACCACCGGCAGCACTTCCACCAACGGCACATACGGCAATGCGGCGACGTTTGCGTCGCAGACCGGCGGATTCAACGTGCGCGCGTCGGCTTGGCACGCCGTCAAGGACGCGAACGGCTTCACCTACACGATCACCAATGGCTATCTTGGCAAGTATAGCTCGGGCCTTGGCGACACCGCGGCCGGAGACGGCGACGGCAGCAGCAATAACCTGCACACGGTGGACAATAGCGGCGGCTACGACTTTATCCTGTTGCAGTTCGACCGGATCGTGACGCTCACAGGCGCCGATTTGACCGCTTTTGCGGTCAGCAGCTCAACCGACAACGACGCTTGGGTCGGCGCCGGCAAGACGGCCCTGGCCTGGACCAGCACCATCGACCTGGCAGCGGCCGGTAACGGCCTCCTGGCCGCCTCGCTGATCAACGGCGGCGGCAGCGTCAAGAGCGCGTCCGGCACGCCTGCCACCCGCTCCTTCGCCAGCTATAGCACCAATCGCTCGGGCAACGTCTGGATCATCGGCGCCGACTTTAAGAACCTGGACGGCATTGACGGCTTCAAGATCAATAACATCGTGGCGGTCGCGGCGGTGCCGGAGCCGGCGAGCTGGGCAATGATGATCGGCGGTTTCGCTTTGGCAGGTGCGGCGGTCCGCCGTCGCCGGACGGCGCTCGCTTTAGCCTGATACAGTCCTGCGGATGCCGGTCCTTGACGCCGCCAGCTCAAGGCCGGCGGCCGCGGTCACCCCAAGCTACGCATCAAGGGTCGCGACGGCGCGCGCGCTTTCGACCGAACCTTGTGGTTCAGCGACACCTATGTGCGAACGAAAACGGGTGGCGCTATTGCCGGGCCAGGCCTCGCTGCAGCCACCGCCCGCGTGGGGCTTCAGCGCAGTTTGCTGCGCGCGTGGTTACGCTCGATGCGCTTCCGCCTGCGCTCCTTGCCGGCGGTCTCGTACCAGATAAAGGAACCGATCGTTGCGGCGCCCCCCGCCATCAATGCGCCAACGAGCAAGTAAACGTCTTCCACTGCGACCCTATGTGTGAAGGCAGACCCGGTGAGGGGACTACCGGCCTGCGGTAGCCAAATCAATAACGCGGTTCTGACAGTTGGTCGCGGCCAGCCGTGCGTTCGTCGACGCGGTCGCGCTTTCGTCCCCTTTTCTACTGCCGCGGTCGAGTTCCGGATGCGCCGGGCACCCATGCCGCTATCGCGCGCCTGCCGCTGATGGGCAGCGGCGACTCGATGAGGAGAAAAGTCATGAAAGCTTCCGCTTTGCGCACGACGGCGACCTGGCTCGCCGCGATGTTCGTCGGCACGATGTTCGTGGCCGCGTCGACTTCGTTCGCCAGCGTTCTCTAAGGATGCCGGCTCAAGGGAGGCCCAGCTTCTCGGTCAAAATATCGATATAGCTGGGCCCCACCTGCACATGGGCGCCGTCGTCGAGCACCAGAGTGAGGCTCCGATTGGCGCGGCGGACTTCCGCCACTTTTTCCGGCCGCACAAAGGCCGATCGATGCACTCGCATCAGCCCCGAACCTTCCAGTTTCTCTTCCAGCGCTGACATGGTTGCGCGCAGCATGTGACTGCGGGTTTCGGTGTGCAGCAGCACATAGTCGCGCGCCGCCTCGATCCAGCCGATCGTCTCGATCGGGACCCAGCGCTGGCCGTGGCGCTCCGGCACCCAAAAGCCTTCGTGGTCGTGCCGCGCGGCACCACTCTTGGCACGCAGGCTCTCCACTTCCTCCTGCAGCTTGTCGGTGCGATCGGCCTGGTCGCGCAGCTCCCGCCTGCGCCGCGCGCGCGTCACCGCCTGGCGCAACCGGTCGAAGCGAACGGGTTTCAGCAGATAGTCGGCGGCGTCCACCTCGAACGCGTCGGGCGCATAATGCTCGTGCGCGGTCACGAAGATGATCTCGGGCCGATTTTCGGATTCGAGCGCCGCGGCAGTGCGCAGGCCGTTGCGGCCCGGCATCTGGATGTCGAGAATGACAAGGTCGGGCTGCAGATTCTCGATCTGCTCAAGCGCCATATCGCCGTCGGTTGCCTGGCCGACCACTTCGACATCGTCGATATCCGCGAACAACGTGCGCAACCGGTCGAGCGCCAGCGCTTCGTCGTCGACCACCAAGACCCGCATCAGCCGAAAACCCCTAGCCCTTTCACCGCCTTATCGGACAGCAGGCGCTTCGGCTCAAGCCCCGCTCAGCGGAGCGGCACGACATTCAGGGGCAAGCGAATGATGGCGGCATAGCCCGGGTTGCGGGGACCCGCGGCAATGGTGCCGGCATCGCCGTAAAGCGCGTTCAGGCGGCGGCGGATATTCTCGAGGCCGACGCCGGTGCTGGTCGTCTTGACCGCATTGGAAGCCCCGCGGCCGTCATCCTCGACCGTAACGACGAGCTCCGCGCCCTCGCGCCTTCCCGTCACCCGGATATTGACCGGGTCTCGTGACGGCGCCACGCCGTATTTGATCGCGTTCTCGACCAGCGGCTGCAGCAGGAAGCTGGGGATCGGGGTGCCGCAGACATCGCTCGCGCAATCGATCTCGACATGCAGCCGCTCGCCGAAGCGGATCGATTCGATCTCCAGATAATCCTCCATCAGCGACAGTTCCTGATCCAGCGGGACCAACTCGGTCGGGTCGGAGGCAAGCGAGGCGCGCAGGAAGCTCGACAATTTGTCGGTCATCAGCTCGGCATCGTCGTTGCGGCGGGTGACGATCATTGCCGAAATCGCATTGAGCGTGTTGAACAGGAAATGCGGATTGAGCTGATAGCGAAGCGCCGCGAGCTGGGCGTGCTGCGCGGTCGACAGCGCATGAGCGAGTTCCTGCGCCTGCAGCACCTCATGCCGGCGGGCGCTGACCAGATGGAGCAGCGCCACGTTCACGCCGAACACGCAGACATAGTTGAACGTCGCGCGATAGGCGCGGCTGAGGTCCGTCGGCAGATTCTCCCAGGCCGTGTCCACCCGGTTGGCGACGAAGCCCGTATAGATCAGGTCGAAACAGACCTGCACGATCGATGCGCCGAGCACCGCGCCGGCAAGGGCGAGGGCGCGCGGCATCAGCTCCCAGTCGCGGGTCGACCGGAAAACGGAGAACAGCGGCATCGAAAGAAGGATGGAGACGATCAGCGTGCCTTCGTCGAGCGCGACGCTGCTCCAGCCTTCGCCGGCATGGCGCTCAAGCAGGATCGGAAGATAGATTATGCCGACAAACGACCACAAGGCGATCGACATCAGGATGGCTTCGCGCCAGCCGGTCTCGCGGACTACCGGCTGGATCGGCATTTCGGCAGGCGGTGCGGATGCGATCAACGACATCCAGTCAACCTTCAACACCGTAGCCAAAACGTATCCGCCTCACTCGTTGGTCGTAACGGGCAAGGATCGGGGGCGCTGGCGATTCGCGCCACCGTCGTAGGACAAAAGCGACATCCAGTGCGACGAACATGCCGGCAGAACGTCGCGCATCGAACATTGTCGCACCTCTGCGTTCGGCAGACTTGACCCGCCGCTGTGCATTTCATTCTCTCCATGCCGACGGAAACACAAGCGCCCTGCGCGATGGGGCGCGGATCGGAGAGGACACGCAATGAAGATAATCGCCTGCGCCGCATTGCTGGCGTCTGGAACCGCGCTTGCGGGGCCGCTCTATCCTCCCTTCGGGCTCGACCTCACCGCGCCGGACAAGAGCGTGAGGCCAGGCGACGACTTCTTCGAATACGCAAATGGCGCCTACCTTGCCCGAACGAGCATTCCAGCCGACCGCCCAACTGCCTCGCGTCGCCTGGAAATGACCGATCGGATGGAAGCCAATCTTCACGTCCTGCTGGAAAACGCCGCCAAGGCCCTGCCGGGCACGGCCGCGACCGAGACTGAGAAGGTGGGCGCTTTCTACGCGGCCTTTATGGACGAGGCGCAGGCCGATCGTCTCGGCGCGACGCCGCTGAAGCCGGAACTCGACGCCATCCGCGCAGCGCCCGATCGCCCCGCATTGGCCCAGTTGATGGGGGATGCGCCGCGGGGCCTTTATCCCAGCTTGTTCGCGATGAGCATCGACAGCGATCTGAAGGATCCAAGCCGCTATGCCGTTTATCTCGGCCAGTCCGGACTGGGCCTTCCCGACCGCGACTACTATCTGAAGCCCGAGCTGGCCGCGAAGAAGGACGCCTATCGCGTCTATGCCGCGCAGTTGCTGGAACTGGCGCGCTGGCCCGACCCGGCGAAAGCGGCGGACGCGGTGGTGGCGTTCGAAACCCGCATCGCCGAGGCGAGCTGGACGAAGGTGCAGCAGCGCGATCCCACCACCCAATACAATCCGATAGCGCCGTCCGCCCTCCCCGGCTTCGCGCCGGGATTCGACTGGGCGCCGTTTCTCGATCGCGCCGGAGTGGCCGGGAAGCCGACGCTGATCGTCGCCGAAAAAAGCGCGTTTCCGAAACTCGCGGCGCTCTATGCCGAAACGCCGGTCGAGACGCTGAAGGCCTGGATGGCGTTCCGGATCGCCGACACCGCCGCGCCTTATCTTTCGAAGCCGTTCGTCGACGCGCATTTCAACTTTCGGCTGAAGGCGCTGACCGGGCAGGCCGAGCAGCAGCCACGGTGGAAACGCGGCATACGCGCCGTGGCCGGCGGCGATTGCGGCGTCGACGCGACAAGCTGCTTCGGGACGCTGAATTGGGCAGTCGGCGAGCTTTACGCTCGGCGCTATTTCCCGCCCGAGACGAAGGCGAAAGTGGCCGCGCTCGTCGACAATGTGAAGCTCGCGATGCGCGGCCGAATCGAACGACTCGCTTGGATGGGGCCGCAGACCAAGGCCGAAGCGCTCAAGAAGCTCGACACCTATACGATCAAGGTCGGCTATCCCGACAAGCCCCAGCGCGACTATGCTTCGGTCGTTATCCGCCGGGACGATCTGCTCGGGAACGTCCGGCGCGCAGCCGCAAATGACTGGGCATTCGCCCTCAACAGGAGCGCTGGCTCTGTCGATCGCGGCGCGTGGCTGATGACGCCGCAGACCAACGACGCCTATAACGGCTCGCTTCGCGACATCGTTTTTCCAGCAGGGATTTTGCAGGCGCCGATTTTCGACGCCGATGCGGACCCGGCGATCAATTACGGCGGGATCGGCGGCGTGATCGGCCATGAGTTGACGCACGGTTTCGACGATCAGGGCCGCTCGATCGACGCCTCGGGTGCGCTGCGCGACTGGTGGACGCCGGCCGACGCCGCGGCCTTCAAGGCGCGGGCCAAGCTGCTCGGCGATCAATACGCGACGTACGAGCCGGTGCCCGGCTTCCACATCAATCCGGGCCTGACGATGGGTGAGAACATCGCAGATCTGGGCGGCCTCGCCATCGCGCTCGACGCCTATCACGCCTCGCTGAAGGGCAGGCCGGCGCCTGTGATCGGGGGTCTCACGGGCGACCAGCGCGTGTTCCTCGGCTGGGCGCAGGCCTGGGCGGGCAAGACGCTGCCGGACGCGATCAAGCAGCTCACGGTCAGCGATCCGCACAGCTTCCGCAAATTCCGGGTCAACGGCCCGGTTCGCAACATCGACGCCTGGTATTCCGCGTTCGGCGTCAAGCCGGGCGACAAGCTCTATCTGGATCCAAAGGTGCGGGCGCGAATCTGGTGACGTCTAGAGTGCATCGAAATCGATCGCGGCGTGCCGGTCCAGCGTGCGCTCGACTGCCGGCATCGGGTATTTGAGGCCGGTCGCGCAATTGAACAGCACGACTTGCTCGTCGCTCCCGAGCCATCCTTCGGCAAGCGCCTTGCGATAGGCGGCAAGGGTGGCGCCGCCTTCGGGACAGAGGAGCAGGCCGTCCTGACGTGCGGCTTCCGCGACGGCGGCCAGGGTCGCATCGTCCTCGACGGCGATGGCGCGGCCGCCGCTCTCCCGCACGGCTTTCAGGATCAGGAAGTCGCCGAGCGCCTTGGGTACGCGGATGCCGGAGGCGACGGTATGGGCGTCCGGCCAGCGCTCGGCATGGTCGGCGCCTTCGTCGAATGCCTTGACGATCGGCGCGCAGCCGGCAGCCTGCACGGCATACATGCGGGGCCGCTCGGACCCGATCCAGCCCAGCGCTTCCAGCTCGTCGAAGGCTTTCCACATGCCGATCAGGCCGGTGCCGCCGCCGGTCGGGTAGAAGATCGCGTCGGGCAGGCGCCAGCCGAGCTGCAGCGCCAGCTCCAGCCCCATCGTCTTCTTGCCCTCGATCCGGTACGGTTCCTTTAGCGTCGAGAAATCGAACCAGCGGCCCTGCCGCGCGCCTTCCGCGACGATCGCGCCGCATTCGTCGATCAGGCCGTTGACACGCCAGACACGGCCGCCCTGCAGCGCGATCTCGCGGACGTTCACGTCGGGCGTGTCCTCCGGGCAGAGGATCACCGTCTCGATCCCGCAGCGGCTCGCATAGGCGGCGAGCGCGGCGCCGGCATTGCCGTTGGTCGGCATCGCGATTTGCTTGACCCCCAGCGCCTTTGCCATCGACACCGCCATGACGAGCCCGCGCGCCTTGAACGAGCCGGTCGGCAGCCGGCCCTCGTCCTTGACGAGAACCCCCGGCCCGCCAGCGGACGGCAGTGGGATCAGCGGCGTCTCGCTCTCGCCCAGGCTGACGATGTCCTTGACGCGCCGGACCGGCAGCAGCTCGCGCCAGCGCCAGAGGTCCGCCGGCCGCCCCTCCGCATCGGCGCGCGCCCATTCGCGCGCCATCCGTTCGAGATCATAGCGCACCAGCAGCGGCTTGCCCGCTGGCGACAGCGACTGGAGCGTGTCCGCGGGCAAGCGCTCACCGGTGGCCGAGCATTGGAGATGAGTGACATAGCTCGGCCGGTCGGTCGTGAGATTCGTATCGAACATCCGGCCGGCATTGACTGACTTGCCCGGCTCGGGCAATCGGCGGCTGCCCTTGGGCGGGTATAGCACAATGGTAGTGCAGCAGCCTTCCAAGCTGAATACGCGGGTTCGATTCCCGCTACCCGCTCCAGCTTCCCTCGATCAGCGTCTTCCGCGCAGCGTGTTGAGCAGCGCGACTCCCAGAACGCCGACGAGCGTCGCGGTGGCGAGCGGCTTGGACCGTGCGAATTCCTTCGCCTGATCGACGATCGGCGCAATTGCATCGCCGGCCGCACCAACGGCTTTCTGCGCATTGCCGCCGACCTGATCGGCGACGCCTTCGCCGCGCAGGGTGGGATCGTTCGTGAGCGTTCCGGTCGTTTCCTTCACGCGGCCGCCGATATCGCGGACCTGACCTTCAAGCGTGTCGTTGTTCATTGCTGTTCCTCCGTCTTGCGACCGGCATCGACCGATGTCGGTTCGCTTGCTCAACGGATCAGGCGGCAATCGGTGCCACGGTTATTGGCCGGCACAAGCGGTCTGGACGCGGTTGAGCGCCGACTGGTCGACGGCCGAGCGCGCCAATGTCTCCGCCGTCGCGCATTGCTTCGCGGCGACCAGCGCGTCGGTTTTCATCCGGAGCGCGACCGACTCATCCTCTTGCCGCTGCCGGTCGGCGATCGCCTGCCGCGTCAGTTCGGCCTGAGCCTGTGCGCTTTCGAGCGAACGGTCGAGTTCGCGACGGATCGCGTTCGCTGGATCGTATCGGCCGATACCGGGGTCGATCAAGGACGTGCTGCCGGGGCAAGTGAGGCCCGTCCCGTTCCAGATGCACAGGCCCGTCTGAGCGTTCGCCTGGCCGGCGATCAGCAAGGTGGCGGCCGTGATGAGGAGCGATCGCATCCATAGCATCTGGGAAGCGCGCGGCCGCCCGCAAGACCCTGCCCCATTCAGCTCCGCTTCACGACATTTGGCGACAAATTCGTTCCGCCTCCGACAAACTCGCGAGAGCATTTGAGGGCAGAAGGGATGGCAATGGAAATGGAGAAGCAAATGGCGACGGCTCTGGTTGTTTCCGCTCTGGGTGCGCTGGCGCTGACCAGCGGCATCGCGCTGGCCGCGGGACAGCCGCAGGACATGCGCGATCATCCGATGGGCGACATGACCCGCGCTCAGGTGATCGAGATGGCAAACAAGCATTTCGACCGTCTTGACGTCAATCACGACGGCAAGCTCGACCGCGCAGACCGCGAGGCGATGCACGCGAAGATGGCGGCCGAAATGTTCGACCGTGCCGACACCAATCACGACGGCATGATCAGCCGCGAAGAATGGAATGCTGGGGCGGCGCGGCTCGCCGAGATGCGCGGGCATGACGGTGCGATGGGCGGCCCCGGCATGCAGGGCCGGCCGATGATGCGGCACATGGCGATGATGGCGGACGCCGACGGCGACCACGCGATCACGCGCGAAGAGTTCCAGAAGCGCGCGCTCGAGCATTTCGATCGCGTCGACACCAACCACGACGGCAAAATCAGCGCGGAAGAGCGGGAGCAGGCTCACGCCGCGATGCGGGAGCGTTTCGAGCGCAAGTAAGCGCTCCGGATGCCTCCGTCCGGCGCTCTGCGTTTTAGCCCCCTGTGACGCGGACCGCCGGAAAGAATGGGCGGACGAGGCTTTGACCCAGCCTCGTCCGCCCTTTTCTTTCGCTCCGAAGCCTGCTTGGACATGACGCAAGCCTATGGACGACAAGCCGCACATTCTCCTCGTCGATGACGAACGCTCGATCCGGGAGCCGCTTGCCACCTATCTGCAGCGCAACGGTTTCCGCGTGACCCAGGCGGCGGACGCCGGCCAGGCGCGGGAGCGATTGCACGGCTATGCGATCGACCTCGTCATCCTGGACGTGATGATGCCGGGCGAAGACGGGCTCAGCCTCTGCCGCCATATCCGCGAGACATCCGACTTGCCCGTCATCCTGCTGACCGCGATGGCGGAGGAGACCGACCGCATCGTCGGCCTCGAAATGGGCGCCGACGATTATGTCGTGAAGCCATTCAGCCCGCGCGAGCTGGTCGCGCGGATCAAGGTGGTGCTGCGCCGCATCGGTCGTGGCGGCGGCGGCGTTAAGCAGCGCGCGCCGGAGACCGGCAGCTATGCCTTTGCGGGCTGGGTGCTGAAGGCGGGCGAGCGTGCCCTGATCGACCCGGACGGCGTCTCGGTGCCGCTGTCGACCGGCGAATTCAACCTGATGCTGGCCTTCGCCACGCACCCCCACCAGGTGCTGAGCCGCGACCAATTGCTCGACCTGGCTTATGGTCGCGAAGCGCACGCCTTCGACCGCGCGATCGACAATCACATCAGCCGGCTCAGGCGCAAGATCGAGGCCGACCCGAAGAGCCCGGGCCTTATCAAGACCGTATGGGGCGGCGGCTATACGCTCTCCGCAGACGTGACCCGCCTTTGAAGCGCCTCTGGCCCAAGAGCCTAGGCGCGCAGCTCGCGATGGTGCTCGCGCTGGCGCTGGGTGTGGCGCAGGCGGTCAACTTCGTGCTGCTGCTGCAGGCGACCAAACGCCAGACCTATGTGCAGACCGCGACGCTCGCCGTCGCGCGGCTGGCCGAAGCGGTGCAGCGCACCCGCACCGGCCAGACCACGCCCGAAATGCTGCGCGGGTCGATCGCCTCGACGGTGAGCCCGATCCGGCCGGAGATGGAATTGCTGCCGGACGTGGAAAGCTATGCCCGCGAGACGCTGTCCCAGGTGAGCGTGCCCGTCGGCGAGATCCGTGCCGCCGAAGTGCCGGCACGCGAATTCCAGGTTCAGGTGGACGACAAGGGCCGGCTGCTCCGCAAGGCCGCGGTGCTCGAGCGGCGGATCATCGTCGCTTCGGCGGAGATCGGGCCGAAGCGCTGGATCACCACGGCCGCGCCGCTGCCGCCGCTGCACCTGGGCGTGTTCGTCGGCCTGATCTTCCAGACTTTCGTGCTCTACGGCTTCGTGCTGCTCGCGGCGCTGTATATTGGCGGACGGCTGGCCCAGCCGCTTGCCGAGCTGCGGCTCGCAGCGGAGCGCTTCGACCGCCGCGCCACACCCGCGCCAATCGAGGAGCGCGGGCCGGCCGACATCCAGCTTCTGATCGCCGCGTTCAATGCGATGCGCACCCGCATCGTCGCGATGCTGGACGAGAAGGACCGGATGTTGGGCGCGATCGGCCACGACCTGCGCACGCCGCTCGCCTCGCTGCGCGTTCGCACAGAGCTGGTCGAGGACGAAGGCGAGCGCGCGCGCATGGCCGTCACCATCGACGACATGAACAAGACGCTCGACGACATCCTGTCGCTGGCGAGGCTCGGGCGGCCGAGCGAGCCCGAGCAGCGCGTCGACCTGCCGGCATTGGCGGAAAGCGTTGCCGAGGAGTTCGAGGATCTGGGCGCGGATGTCTCGGTCGAGGAAACCGACCGGCTGACCGTCCCGATGCGCCCGAACCTGATCAAGCGCGCGCTGCGCAACCTGATCGAGAATGCGCTGAAATATGGCGAACGCGCGCGCGTGCGGGTGTACCACGAGGATGGCTGCGCGCTGGTCGAAGTGGACGATGACGGCCCTGGTATCCCCGAGGAAGACATCGATCGCATGTTCGAGGCGTTCACTCGGCTTGAGGCGTCGCGCAGCCGGGACACCGGCGGGTCAGGGCTCGGCCTCGCCCTCGCCCGCGCGATCGTCGAGGCGCATGGCGGATCGCTGACGCTCGCCAATCGTGAAGCCGGCGGGCTGAGGGCGGTGATGAAGCTGCCGCTGTAACGGCCGCTTCTCGACAAGCTCGAAGCGAACGGGAATGAAGGCGTCATGCTGACCCTCGCCCTGCTCCTTGCCGCCGCTTCGCCCGACCTGCCGCGCTGGAAAGCGGAGGCCGCGCGCGTTTCGATCACGCGTGACGATTGGGGCATCGCGCATATCAAAGGGCATAGCGATGCCGACGCGGTGTTCGGCGCGATCTATGCCCAGGCCGAGGACGACTTCAGCCGGATCGAGCGCAACTACCTGACGGCACTCGGGCGGCAGGCGGAAGCCGATGGCGAGGAGGCGATCTGGGACGATCTGCGCCACCGGCTCTATCTGGACGAGGGCGACCTGCGCGCCGCCTATGCGCGGACGCCGGCCAACATGCGGGCGCTGATGCAGGCCTGGGCCGATGGGTTGAACTTCTTCCTCGCCACCCACCCTCAGGTGAAGCCGAAGGTGCTGACCCGGTTCGAGCCGTGGATGGTGCTGGCCTTCACCGAAGGCAGCATCGGCGGCGACATCGAGCAAGTGGACCTCGACAAGCTGCGCGCCTTTTACGGCGGCAAGCCGCCCGCGATCGCGTCTGCCGCGCCTGCATTGATGACCGAGCCGATGGGGTCGAACGGCATCGCGATCGGCCCGGCCAAGAGCGCGAATGGCCATGCGCTGTTGCTGATCAACCCGCACACCAGCTTCTATTTCCGCTCCGAGCTGCAGATGACCAGCGACAAGGGGCTGAACGCATATGGCGCATCCACCTGGGGGCAGTTCTTCATCTATCAGGGCTTCAACGAGAAGGTCGGCTGGATGCATACCTCCAGCAACGCCGACAATGTGGACGATTTCGTGGAAATAATCGTGCGGGGGCCGAAGGGTCTTTCGTATCGCTATGGTAACGAAATCCGGCCGCTTCTCACGCGAGTGGAGCCGATCCGTTTTCGCCGGCCCGACGGGACGCTCGCGACGCGAAGCTTCACCACCTTCCGGACCCATCACGGCCCGATCGTCCGCAGTGAGGGCGGCAAGTGGATCGCGACGGCGCTGATGAACCGGCCGGTCGAGGCGATCCAGCAAAGCTGGCTGCGCACCAAGGCGGCCGACCTCGCCAGCTTCCGGCAGGTCGGCGCGACGTACCAGGCGAACTCGTCCAACATCACGATCTTCGCCGGCGCCAAGGGCGAGACGGCCTGGCTGTATCCGCAATTCATGCCGCGCCGCGATCCGCGCTTTGACTATACCAGGCCGGTCGACGGCAGCGATCCGCGCACCGATTGGCACGGGCTGATCCCGGTTGCGCAATTGCCGGAGGTCGCGAACCCCAAGGCGGGCTGGCTCTACAACACCAATAACTGGCCGTGGACGGCCGCAGGGGCGGACAGCCCGAAGGCCGCGAGCTTTCCCGGCTATATCGACACCGGCAAGGAGAATGCGCGGGGCGAGCATGCGATGATGCTGCTCGGCTCGCCCGAGCGGCTGACGCGCGACACGCTGCTGACGACGGCCTTCGATCCGAACCTGCCGGCCTTCGCGCAGGCGGTGCCGGCATTGGTCCACGCCTATGACGCCCTGCCCGCGTCCGATCCGCGCAAGGCCAGGCTGCGCGAGCCGGTCGAGCTATTGAAGGGCTGGGATTACAAATGGGGCGTGGCGTCCGAACCGACCACGCTCGCCGTTTTCTGGGCGACCGAGATGGACCGCGCCGCAGCCCCCGACATTCGCCACGAGCGCGGCGTCTATAAATGGATGGCTGTCGCGCCGCCTGCGATCCAGGTCGACGCGCTCGCCGCTGCGGTCGACCGGCTGGAGCGCGATTTCGGGCGGTGGCGGATCGCCTGGGGCGAGGTGAACCGCTTCCAGCGCATCAGCGACGACATAAAGCCGCGCTTCGACGACGCGCAGCCGAGCATCCCGATCGGTTTCGTCTCGGGAAATTGGGGCTCGCTCGCCTCGTTCGGGTCGCAGCCCTATGCGAACACGAAGCGGTGGTACGGCAATTACGGCAACAGCTTCGTCGCCGTCGTCGAGTTCGGCCCGCGCGTGAGCGCCCGCGCCGTGACGGCAGGGGGCGAAAGCGGCGATCCCAAGTCGCCGCACTTCAAGGACCAGGCGGAACGCTATGCGACCGGCAATTTCCGGGAGGTGTATTTCTATCCGGACCAGCTCACCGGGCATACCGAGCGGACGTACCGGCCGGGGGAATGACCCCTCTCCCGCTTGCGGGAGAGGGCGACTCGCGCGTCGCGCGAGCGGGGTGAGGGCCAAGAGAGGCAGCGATTGTGAAAAGCTCGCTCCCTCACCCTCCCATCGCTTCGCGACGGGCCCCTCCCTCTCCCGCAAGCGGGAGAGGGGTTAAAAGCTGAACTCTTCGTAGATGCGGTTGAGGTCGCCGTTCCAGGGGCCGTTGTAGAGGTCGAGCAGACGGCCTGCCGGCGGGCGCCCGGTGCGGACGACTTCCTGCAGCGGCTCGAGGAAGCCCACTTCGCTGCTGCCCGACGCGTCGAACGCGCCGCGGGCGCGCAGGCCCGAGGCGGCGATTTCCAGCACTTCGCCGGCAATGTCCTTGAGCTTGCCGCCGCCCTGGATCGGCGCGTCGAGGCCGAGCTTCGGCACGTCGCCCCGCAGCGCCTCGCGCGCTTCCATCGACCAGTGCTTGACCACATCCCATGCCGCATCGAGCGCGGTGTCGTCGTAGAGCAGCCCGACCCAAAGCGCCGGCAGTGCGCAGATGCGGCTCCAGCGGCCGCCATCGGCGCCGCGCATTTCGAGGAACGTCTTGAGCCGCACTTCGGGGAAGGCGGTCGAGAGATGATCCGACCAGTCGGAGAGGTGCGGCTTTTCGCCCGGAAGGGCCGGCAGCTCGCCCTTCAGGAAATCGCGGAAGCTCTGGCCGGCGGCGTCGATATATTTGCCGTCGCGGAACACGAAATACATCGGCACGTCGAGCGCATATTCGGCGTAGCGTTCATAGCCGAAGCCGTCTTCGAACACGAACGGCAGCATGCCCGTGCGGTGGGGATCGGTGTCCGACCAGATATGGCTGCGGAAGGAGAGGAAGCCGTTCGGCTTGCCTTCGGTGAAGGGCGAGTTGGCGAACAGCGCAGTGGCCAGCGGCTGAAGGGCCAGGCCGACGCGGAATTTCTTCGCCATATCGGCTTCGGACTGATAATCGAGATTCACCTGAATGGTACAGGTGCGCAGCATCATGTCGAGGCCGAGCGTGCCCACGCGCGGCATGTGGCGCAGCATGATCGCGTAGCGACCCTTGGGCATGATCGGCAGCTCGGCGCGGGTCTTGTCCGGCCACATGCCGAGGCCGAGAAAGCCGAGGCCAAGCTCGTCGCCGACGGCCTTCACCTGCTCCAGATGGCGGCCGGTTTCGGCGCAGGTCTGGTGGAGGTTCTCGAGCGGGGCGCCCGAGAGCTCGAGCTGGCCGGCCGGCTCGAGGCTCACCGTGCCGTCGGGTCCGCGCAGCGCGATGACGTGGCCGCCTTCCTCGACCGGCTCCCAGCCGAAGCGGGTCAGGCCCATCAGCAGGTCGCGGATGCCGCCTCGCTCGTGATAGGAAGGCGCGCGGTGATCGGCGGTCCGATAGACGAATTTCTCGTGCTCGGTGCCGATCCGCCAGGCGTCGCGCGGCTTCTCCCCGGTCGCGAAGAATTCGATCAGTTGGGCGCGGTCCTCGATGACCGGATCGACCTTGCCCGTTTCCTCGCGCGTGCTCATGCCGCGCGCCTTACGGTTTGGGTTCGGAAAAGCAACTAGGCGCCCGACCGGCGCGCAATACCGTTCGACCAGTCTCCCGCGGCCGCCATCCACACGCTGACCGCAGCTATGGCGGCCGTCTCGGCGCGAAGAATGCGGGGGCCGAGCGAAATCGGGACAGCGGCGGAAACGGCCCGGATCGCTTCGCGCTCGGCGGGATCGAAGCCGCCTTCGGGGCCGATCAGGATCGCGGCGGGGCCTGGCCGAATCGCCTGGGCGAGTGGCGTGCCGCCTTCCTCGTCGGCGAAGAACAGCGCGCGTTCGGCCGGCCAGTCGCGCAGCAATGCGTCGAGCGATACCATGTCCGCGATTTCCGGCAGCGCCGTCCGTTCGCACTGCTCCGCCGCCTCGATCATGTGCGCGCGCAGGCGTTCGGCATTCAGCTTGTCGACCACTGCGCGACGCGTTGCGACCGGCACGAGCCGCGCCACGCCCAGTTCGCTGGCCTTTTCGGCGACCCAGTCGATCCGTCCCCGTTTGATTGGCGCCACGCAGAGCCACAGGTCGGGCACCGCCTCGCGGTCGCGCAGCCGCGCGGCGATGCGGACGATCAGGTCGCGCTTGCCCGTCTGCGCGACTTCGCCGAGCCATTCGCCGGTGCGGTCGTCGAACAGCTTCACCGCGCCGCCCGCCTTCATCCGCATGACGGAGAGCAGGTAGTGCGCCTGGCCGCCTTCGATGCGCAGCTCCATGCCGTCGGCGAGCGGCTGGTCGATGAAGAGACGCGGCGCGCTGTGCGGAGGCCAGGCGGGGGTGGCGGGCATTCAATCTCCTATGCCACCTCCAAATACCGGCTTGGCTGAGCTTGTCGAAGCCCTCCCTTGTTCTCTACGGCGGTGAAGAAGAAGGGAGGCCTTCGACAAGCTCAGGCAAGCCGGAGTTGAGAGTGACCACTTCACCCCCAGACGCCCTCCCCGACACCGAGCACGAACGCCTCGCGCGTTCCGGATTCCTGCGGCCCTACATCCTGCTCGCGCGGCTCGACCGGCCGATTGGGTGGTGGCTGCTCTTCTGGCCCTGCGCATGGGGCGTGGCGTTGGCGGGCGGGGCGTTCGCGCGGTTCGACCTGATCCTGTACATGCTGCTGGGCGCGGTGGCGATGCGCGGCGCGGGGTGCGTCTATAACGACATTGTCGACCGCGACCTGGACGCGCAGGTGGAGCGCACCCGCGGCCGGCCGCTGGCGAGCGGGGCGGTATCGCTGAAGGCCGCCTGGGCGTGGCTGCTGATCCTGTGCGCGATCGGCTTCATCGTGCTGCTGCAACTGCCGCTGCTCGCCGCCGAGGTTGCGCTTGTCAGTCTCGTCTTCGTTGCCGCCTATCCTTTCATGAAGCGGATCACCTGGTGGCCGCAGGCTTGGCTCGGCATCGTGTTTAGCTGGGGGGCGCTGGTGGGCTGGGCGGCGGTTGCGCGGGAGCTGAGCCTGCCGATGGCGCTGCTCTATCTGGGCACGATCTCCTGGGTGATCGGGTATGACACCATCTACGCGCTGCAGGACCGCGAGGACGATGCGTTGATCGGCATCCGTTCTTCGGCGCTGAGGCTGGGGCGGTATGTGCGACTGGGCGTCGCCGGTTTCTATCTGCTCGCTCTGATCCTCTGGAGCTGGGCGATCTGGCTGATCCGTCCGGAACCGCTTGCTTTCGTCGCGCTGGCGCCGGCGGCGCTCCAGCTCGGCTGGCAAGTGGCGACGCTTCGCCCTGACGACGGCGCCGACGCGCTCTACAAATTCCGCTCGAACCGCTTTGCCGGATTGCTCGTCTTCCTTGCCTGCGCGACGGTCGGCACTGGCGCTTCGTAACGCGCCTCCCTAAGTGCCCCGGCGATGCTTTCCCTCGCCGATGCGCAATCCCGTCTGTCCGATCTGGTCGCCGCCGCCCGCACGGCCGGGGCCGATGCCGCGGATGCGCTGTATCATGGCGACCGCTCCACCGACGTTCATGTGCGGCTAGGCGCGCTCGAGAATGTCGACCAGTCCGAAGGCGAGGAAATCGGGCTGCGGGTGTTCGTCGGGCAGCGTTCGGCGAGCGTGTCCGCATCCGACCTTGCGCCCGAATCGCTCCGCTCCCTTGCGGAACGCGCGGTGGCGATGGCGCGGGAGGCTCCCGAGGACCGGTTCGCCGGCCTGGCCCCGGAAGATCGGTTGCTGCGCGGTTCAGCGCCGGACCTGCAGCTCGACGACGGTGTCGAACCCGACCCGGCCACGCTGAAGGAACAGGCGCTCGCCGCCGAGGAAGCGGCGCGCGCTGTCGCCGGCGTCACCAACAGCGAAGGCGCGAGCGCCAGCGCCGGCCGCAGCCAGATCGCGCTTGCGACGAGCCACGGTTTCTCGGGCGGCTATGGCGCGGGGGCACATTCGATTTCCGCTTCGATGCTGGCCGAACGCGACGGGCAGAAGCAGCGCGACGGCGCCTGGCATTGGGTGCGCCGCCTCGACACGCTCGACTCGCCGGAGACTGTCGGCCGCCTCGCGGGCGAGCGCGCGGTCGCCCGGCTGGGCGCGCGCAAGCTCCAGAGCGGACCGATGCCGGTGGTGTTCGACCCGCGGGTCACCGGCTCGCTGATCGGCCATTTCCTCGGCGCGATCTCCGGCGCGGCGATCGCGCGCAAGACCAGCTTCCTGCTCGAAAAGCTGGGCCAAGCGGTGTTCGCCGAGGGTATCACCATCCATGACGAGCCGCACCGCATCGCTGGGCTCCGCTCGCGACCGTTCGACGGCGAGGGGCTGCCGACCGCGCCGTCGAAGCTCATCGACGCGGGCGTGCTGACCGGCTGGCTGCTCGACAGCGCCTCCGCGCGCCAGCTTGGGGCTCAGCCCACCGGCCATGCCGCGCGCGGCGTCGGCGGGCCGCCGGGGGTGTCGGCGAGCAACGTCTATGTCGCGCCGGGCAAAGTCTCGCGCGATGCGCTGATCGGCGGCGTCAAGCGCGGCCTCTATGTCACCGAGCTGATCGGCCAGGGCGTCAACGGCGTCACCGGCGATTACAGCCGCGGCGCCGGGGGATTCCTGATCGAGGACGGGGAGTTCGCCCATCCGGTCGCCGAGATCACCATCGCGGGCAACCTGAAGGACATGTTCCTGAACATGACAGCGGCGGACGACCTGACCTTCCGCTATGCCGTCGACACCCCGACCTTGCTGGTCGAAGGAATGACGATTGCGGGCGACTGAGGACCTGGTCCGCGCGGTCGGCGACATTGCCGCCGAGGCCGGCGCGCTGGCGCGGGAGCGCTGGCAGGGCGAGTTCAGGCGCTGGGAGAAAGTGCCCGGCCATCCGGTGTGCGAAGTCGATCTGGAAGTCGACGCGCTGCTCAAGAAGCGGCTGTCAGCGCTCGATCCGGAAGCCGGCTGGCTGTCCGAAGAAACCGCCGACAGTGCCGAGCGGCTGCTCCAGTCGCGCGCCTGGGTGGTGGACCCGATCGACGGCACCCGCGACTTCCTGCGCAACCGCTCAGGCTGGGCGGTGTCGATCGCGCTGGTCGAAGGCGGCAAGGTGCGGCTGGGCGTGCTCGACGCGCCGGCGCGCGGCCAGCAATGGTGCGCCGAGGCTGGCGGCGGCGCCTGGCTGAACGGCGAGCGGCTGCGCGTCGCGGACCGTCAGGACCTGCCCGGCGCAAGGGTGCCAGCCGACACCTTGCCCAGGACCGACGCCGACCTGATCGGCGTGCCGCGCCCCAACTCGATCGCGCTCCGCATCGCGATGCTGGCGGCGGGCGAGGTCGACCTGGTCGCGACGCTGCGCTGGGGCCGCGAATGGGACATCGCCGCCGCCTATCTGATCGCGCAGGAGGCGGGCGCGATCGTTACCGACGCGCTCGGGCGGCCGATCCGGTTCAACTCGACGAGTGCCGAGGCCTTCGGCGTGCTGGCGAGCGTGCCCGGCATTCACCAGGACGCGGTGCAGCGGCTGTGGACCCGGGCGATGAAGGCCAGCGCACGCTGATGGCGCGCCGCGGCCGAACGTCCGCGCTGCGTGCCTTTATCGAAAGCGAGGCGTTCGGCGGGCTGCTGCTGATCGGGGCGGCGGCGCTGGCGCTGATCGCCGCCAACCTGCCCGCGACGCGCGCGCTGTACGTCCTTTTCGTGCATGCGCGGATCGGGCCCGCGACCGTTCATTTCTGGGTGAACGATGCGCTGATGGCGCTGTTCTTCCTGCTGGTCGGGCTGGAGATCAAACGCGAGGTGCGCGATGGCGAGCTTTCCCGCCCGGCCGACCGCCGCCTACCGGTCATCGCGGCGGCGGCGGGCATGGCGGTGCCGGCACTGGTCTATCTCGCGATCACGCGGAGCGTGGACGGACTGTCGCGCGGCTGGGCGATTCCGGCTGCGACCGACATTGCCTTCGCGATCGGCGTGCTGGCGCTGCTCGGGCGCCGCGCGCCGGCCTCGCTGAAGCTGTTCCTGACCACGGTCGCGATCGTCGACGACATGGGCGCGGTCGCGATCATCGCCGCGGTCTACACCGAGGCGCTGAATCTCGCGGCGTTAGCCGGCGCGACGGCGGTGCTGGCCGCGATGGCGCTGATGAACCGGGCGGGCGTGAAGCGCCTGCTGCCCTACTGGATCGGCTTTGCCGTGCTGTGGTCGCTGGTGCTGCTGTCGGGCGTGCATGCGACGATCGCGGGCGTGCTCGCGGCAATGACGATTCCGATCAAGCCGACGCCCGGCGCGCCCGATGCGGAGGACTCGCCGCTGCACCGGCTGGAACACGGCCTCAATCCCTGGATCGCCTATGGCATCGTGCCGCTGTTCGGCTTCGTGAACGCGGGCGTTGCGCTGGGCGGCGCGGACATTTTCGCGCCGCTGCCGCTCGGCATCGCGGCTGGGCTATTCCTCGGCAAGCAGCTCGGCGTGTTCGGCGCGGTGTGGGCGACGGTGAGGCTGGGCTGGGCCTCCAAGCCGGCGGGCGCGGGCTGGGCGCAGATCTATGGCGTCGCCTTGCTCTGCGGCATCGGGTTTACGATGAGCCTGTTCATCAGCGGCTTGGCGTTCTCGTCTCGCCCCGAATTCGTCGATGCGGCGAAGATCGGCATTCTTGGCGGCTCGCTGCTCAGCGCACTTGCAGGATGGCTGGTGCTGAGGATCACAGCCCCACCCCAACCCCTCCCCTGAAGGGGAGGGGCTTCCTATCTGCGAGCCCATGCGCCTCTCCGTCCTTGACCAATCGCCCATTCCCGCCGGCGGCACGGCTGCCGACGCCGTTCGCAACACCATCGATCTGGCACAGGCCGCGGAGCGGTTCGGCTATCATCGATACTGGATGGCCGAGCATCATGCCTCGCCGGCGCTGGCAGGGGTGTCGCCCGAGGCGCTGATCGGGCCGGTGGCGCTCGCCACCAATCGCATCCGCGTCGGTTCCGGCGGCGTCATGCTGCCGCATTATTCGCCGTTCAAGGTCGCCGAGACCTTCCGCCTGCTGGGCGCGATGGGACCGGGACGGATCGACCTTGGCTTGGGCCGGGCACCGGGAAGCGACCAGCGCACGGCTTACGCGCTGCAGCGCGACCGGTCGAAGCGGATGATGGTCAGTGATTTCCCGGAGCAGGTGACGGAGCTGCTTGGCTATCTCGAAGGCACGCTGCCCGAGGATCACCTGTTCAAGCCGCTCGAAGCCACGATGCCCTCAGGCGGGAGCGGCAGCCCGGACGTGTGGATGCTCGGCTCTTCCACCGACAGTGCGATCTGGGCCGGGCAGATGGGCCTGCCCTATTGCATCGCCGACTTCATCAACTCCGACGCGCTGCCGTTGGCGAACCTTTACCGTCAGCACTTCACTCCGTCTGCGCGCTGCCCGGAGCCGCACCTGATGGTCGCGGTCTGGGCGATCGCCGCCGAAGACCGCGCCGAAGCCGAACGGCTCGCGGGGCCGGCGCGGATGATGTTCGCGCACCTGATCCGCGGCAGCCTGATCCCTGTGCCGGCGTTTGACGAGGCCGAAGCCTGGCTCGCCGCCAACCCGCTCCCGCCCGCGCGCCGCCGCACGTTGCTCGGCACCGGCGCGGAAGTTGCGGACGAGGTGCGCGAAGTCGCCGCTCTCTATGGCGCCCAGGAAATGATGCTGGTCAACATCCTCCCCGAACACGCGCCGCGTGTGCGAAGCTATGAGCTGGTGGCGGAGGCGATGGACCTTCAACCCTCTCCCCATTGGGGAGAGGGTGGCGCGGCGAAGCCGTCGCCGGGAGAGGGGCAGAGTCGGCACGCGGGGTGACGGCCCCTCTCCCGGTCGCTCACGCGACCTGCCCTCTCCCCAATGGGGAGAGGGTTGGATAAGGGGCATTGGTGCCCGACCTTCACGACCTGCTCCATTCCACTTTCGGTTTCAGCGACTTCCGCGGGGTGCAGCGCGCGGTGGTGGACCGGGTGATGGCCGGCGAGCGGACGTTGGCGGTTATGCCGACGGGCGCGGGCAAGTCGCTTTGCTACCAGCTTCCCTCGGTGGCGCTGGAAGGCACTTGCGTCGTCATTTCGCCGCTGATCGCGCTGATGCACGATCAGCTTCGCGCCGCGACCGCGGTCGGCATCCGCGCGGCGACGCTGACCAGCGCCGACGACAATCGCGCCGAGACGATCGAGCGGTTCAAGGCGGGTGAGCTCGACCTGCTCTATGTCGCGCCGGAGCGCGCCTCGGCCGGGCATTTCCGCGAGCTGCTGGCCCGCGCCAAAGTCTCGCTGTTCGCGATCGACGAGGCGCATTGCGTATCCGAATGGGGGCATGATTTCCGCCCGGACTATCGCCTGCTCCGTCCGCTGCTCGACTCATTCCCGGACGTGCCGCGCCTGGCGCTGACCGCCACCGCCGACGCCCACACCCGGGACGATATTCTCGTCCAGCTCGGCATCCCGCGCGAGGGGCTGATCGTCGCGGGCTTCGACCGGCCGAACATCCGCTACGCGATCAGCCCCAAGGCGAACACGACGCAGCAGATCGCCGACCTGCTCCGCGAGCAGCCCGGGCCCGGCATCGTCTATGTGCAGTCGCGCGCCGGCACGGAGAAGCTCGCCGCGCAGATCGCCGCGACCGGGCGGCCCGTGCGCGCCTATCATGCCGGGCTGGAGCCGCAGATCCGTGCCGCCAACCAGGCCGCGTTCGTCGCGTCCGAGGACATGGTGATGGTCGCAACCGTCGCGTTCGGCATGGGCATCGACAAGCCGGACGTGCGCTTCGTCGCCCATGCCGGGCTGCCGAAATCGGTCGAGGCCTATTACCAGGAAACCGGCCGCGCCGGGCGCGACGGGGAGCCCGCGGTCGCACACATGTTCTGGGGCGCCGACGATTTCGCCAAGGCCCGTCAGCGCCTGTCCGAAGTCGACGACGTGCGCCTTCCGGGCGAACGCGCCCGGCTGACCGCGCTCGGCGGTCTGGTCGAGACGGCAGGCTGCCGGCGCGCGGTGCTGCTCCGCTATTTCGGCGAGCACCCGCCCGAGACCTGCGGCAATTGCGACAATTGCCTGGACGCCCCGCAATCGGTCGACGCCACCGAGCTTGCCCGCAAATATCTCTCCGCCGTGTTTCGCACCGGCCAGATGTTCGGCGCCGGCTATGTCGAGTCGGTGCTGACCGGCCAGTCGTCCGAGCGCAGCCTGATGAACGGCCACGAGGCGCTCTCGGTCTGGGGCATTGTCGATGGCGAAGAGGCGACGCTGCTGAAGCCCGTCGGCCGCGCACTGCTGCTGCGCGATGCGCTGCGGACGAACCCGCATGGCGGGCTGGAGTTCGGCCCTGGCGCCCGCGCGATCCTGAAGGGCGAGGCGGAGGTACCGCTGATCGTCCCGCCCAGGCGCGAGCGGCGCAAACGCCGCGACGCCGCGGCCAATCCGGTCGGCGATCCGCTGTTCGACGCGCTCCGCGCCTGCCGCCGCGAGCTGGCCGAGGAGGCCGGCGTGCCGCCCTATGTCGTTTTCCACGATTCGACGTTGCGGGAGATGGCGGCTGCGAAGCCCCGGACGCGCGCCGCGCTCGGTGAGATCACCGGCGTGGGGACGCGCAAGCTCGAGGCCTATGGCGATGCGTTTCTGGCGGTGTTGAAGCGGCACTGACCTGTTCCCCTCCCGCTTGCGGGAGGGGTTAGGGGTGGGCATGAGTGGAAGCTGTTCCCACCCCCGCCCCTCCCGCAAGCGGGAGGGGAGTGTTAAGGCTAGATTATGTTCCGCCGCATCGATGACACCATCCTCGTTTCGCCCCAGATCGGGCCTGACGATCTCGCCCAGGCCGCCGAGCTCGGCGTGACCATGGTCATCAACAACCGCCCCGACGACGAAGAGGCCGGTCAGCCCACCGGAAAAGACATTGGTGAAATCTGTGATGCAATCGGGCTAGCCTATGTCGAGCTGCCGGTTACGCATGCAGGCTTCAGTCACAGCCAGGTCGATGCGATGGCTCGAACATTGGAACGGGCAACTGGCCCGGTCCTCGCCTATTGTCGCTCGGGCACGCGTTCGACCTATCTCTGGGCGCTGGCGCGGGCGAAGATGGGCGACCACCCGGCGGTGCTCGCCGAGAAGGCCGCCAACGCCGGCTACGACCTGAGCGCGATCCGCCCGATGCTGGACGCGCTTTCGACCTCATGAACTGGCCGCTCCTCGCCGGATCGCTGGCGGGTGTTCTCGGCCTCGCCGCGGTCGCGCGGCTGCTCGGGCTGGGCGGTGGCGAGCTTGCGAGCGAGAAGGAGGCGATGGCGATCGCCGAGGCGGAGCTGCCCGGCTTCGTCGCCGTATCCGCCGAGTTGGCCGAAGACCGGCAAAGCGCCGTCGTGCATGGCTTGGACGGCGCCGAGCTTCGGCTCAGGCGTCACGGCGCGCAATTCGTGATAGACGGGCGCTGATGGACAAGTTCCCGAACCCCGTCGACATCGCGGTCCCCGGCTTTATCGCGCTGGTGCTGGTCGAGATGCTGATCGCGCGGGTGCGGGACCGGCGGCGCTATTGCCCCAGGGACACGCTGACCTCTCTGATGCTGGGCTTCGGCTCGACCATTGCCGGTGTGCTCACGGCCGGCGCGGTCTATGCGATGGCGGTGTGGGTCTGGGGCTTTCGCCTGACCACGATCCCCTATGCCTGGTGGAGCTGGCCTCTGTGCTTCGTGCTCGACGATTTCGCCTATTACGTCTTCCACCGCTCCGCCCACCGCGTGCGCTGGTTCTGGGCGAGCCATGTGATCCACCACAGCTCGCAGCATTATAATCTCTCGACCGCGCTGCGGCAGACCTGGACCGGGTTCCTGAGCATCGCCTTCATCTTCCGGCTGCCGCTGTTCCTGATCGGCTTTCCGCCGGCGATGGTGTTCTTCTGCGGCGCGTTGAACCTGATCTACCAATTCTGGATTCACACCGAAGTGATCGGCCGCTGCCCGCGCTGGTTCGAGGCGGTGATGAACACGCCCTCGCACCACCGCGTCCACCACGCGACCAACCCGCGCTGGTTCGAGGCGGTGATGAACACGCCCTCGCACCACCGCGTCCACCACGCGACCAACCCGCGCTATCTCGACAAGAATTATGCCGGCGTGTTCATCATCTGGGACCGGATGTTCGGGTCGTTCGAGCCGGAGCGCGACGACGACCGCCCACGCTATGGCCTGGTCAAGAACCTCGGCACGTTCAACCTGCTCTGGGCCGCGTTCCACGAATGGGTGGGAATCGCGAAGGACCTCTGGTCCGCCCCCTGGCGCGCCAAGCCCGGCTATTTGCTCGGCCCGCCCGGCTGGAGCCACGACGGCAGCCGGGAGACGAGCGAAAGCATCAAGGAGAAGTGGCTAAGCCGCCAGCACCCGGTCGGCCACGAACGGGTTCGTCTTCCGCTCATGGCCGAAAGTGGACATCGGGCCGTGGCCGGGCACGAAGGCGGTGTCGTCGCCCATCGGCCATAGCCGCGTCGTGATCGCGTGGAGCAAGTCGGCGTGGTTGCCCATCGGGAAATCCGTGCGCCCGATCGATCCCTGGAACAGCACGTCGCCGACGATCGCGAGCTTCGATTCCGGGTGGTGGAAGACGACATGGCCGGGCGTGTGGCCGGGACAGTGGCGCACGTCGAACGTCAGATTGCCGACCGTGACCTGGTCGCCATCCGTCAGCCAGCGGTCGCTTTCGAAAACCCTGCCCTGAATGCCGTAATGGCGGCCGTCATCCTCCAGCCGCGCGATCCAGAAGCGGTCGGCCTCATGCGGTCCTTCGATCGGCACGCCAAGCTCCTCGGCAAGCATGCCTGCCTGGCCGCAATGATCGATATGGCCGTGCGTCACGAGAATCTTCTCGATCTCGACGCCGGCCTGCGCGGCGGCCGCCTTCAGCCGCGGCAGGTCGCCGCCCGGATCGACGAACGCACCCTTATTGGTCTCGGTGCACCAGAGAAGCGTGCAGTTCTGCTGCAACGGCGTGACGGGAATGATCGCCGCCTTGAGCGGGGGATTGGCCATTCGCCGGACATGGCGTGCAGCCGGTCGCAACACAAGTCGCCGGGTGCGCAACGATAAGAACCGGAGCGGCAGCGGATCGTTCTGACGTAAGTTAAAAGGAGAGTCCGATGTCAGACTATAACGACACGATGAACCGCGCCGTCGCCACCGACGAGACGGATCGCCTGATCGCCTCGAACAAGGTCGAGGGCACTGCGGTTTACGACGCGGCGGGCGAGAAGCTCGGCCACATCTACAACTTCATGGTCGACAAGGTTTCGGGCAAGGTCGAGTATGCCGTGCTGGGCTTTGGCGGGCTGTTCGGCATGGGCGAAAGCTATCATCCGCTGCCCTGGAACGCGCTGACCTACGACACGAGCAAGGGCGGCTACCGCGTCGATATCGCCCGCGACCGTCTGCAGGGCGGGCCGAGCTACCGGACCGGCGAAGAACCGTTCCGCGACCGCGATTACGGGCGCCGCGTCGACGACTATTACGGCACCGGCGCGTTCTGACCTTGCGTGAACGGCGTCGCTCCGCTTCTAGGCGGGGGTGACGCCGTTCATCCTGCTCGACGACGCCCGGTCCGGCGCCAGGGCCAAGCTGTTCCGCGATCCCGTCGAGATTGTCCGCGCCGACCGGCTGGACGAGGTCGCGCCCGCGCTGGAACGGCTGCGCGGGGAACGTCGCCATGTCGCCGGTTTCATCGCATACGAGGCCGGTTGCGCGCTGGAGCCGCGGCTGCGGCCGATCTTCCGACAGGCTGAAACGCCGCTGCTCTGGTTCGGGCTGTTCGACGGGTTCGAAGAGGTCGATGCCGAAACCTGGCTGCCCGATCCCGCCGGCGCGTTTGCAGGCAGCCCCGAGCCGGAGATTGGCTACGACGCCTATCTCGACCGCATCGTCCGCGTGCAACAAGCGATCGTTGCCGGCGATATCTACCAGGCCAATCTGACCTTCCCGAACCGCGTGCCCGTTATCGGCGATCCGAGCGCGCTGTTCGCCGGGCTCAGAAGCCGCGCCAACGCGGGCTATGGCGCGCTGATCTGGACCGGCAAGGACTGGTTTCTGTCCCTCTCGCCCGAACTCTTCTTCGCGCTGGAGGACGGACGGCTCACCGCCAAGCCGATGAAAGGCACGGCCGCGGCCGACGCCGATCCCGAGACGCTCCGCGCCGATCCCAAGCAGCGCGCCGAAAACCTGATGATCGTCGACCTGCTCCGCAACGATCTCTCCCGCGTCGCCGTGCCCGGCAGCGTCGAGGTTCCCTCATTGTTCGAAGTCGAGCGCTACCCGACCGTCCAGCAGATGACCTCCACCGTCACGGCCCGCCTTGCCCCCGACCGCGACGCCATCGACGTGCTCCGCGCCCTTTTCCCATGCGGCTCGATCACCGGCGCGCCGAAGGTGCGAGCGATGGAAATCATCGCGGAAGTCGAGGATTCCCCGCGCGGTCTCTACACCGGCACGATCGGTCACATTAACCCCGAAGGCGAAGCAGCCTTTAACGTTGCCATCCGTACCCTTCACTTGAAGCCCGGCGACACCCACGCCACTGTGGGGTTGGGATCGGGGATCGTTGCGGACTCGAACCCATCGGCCGAATGGCGCGAGTGTCTGGCGAAGGGAGCCTTTGTGCGTTCGGAACGGCCGTTCGATCTGATCGAAACCATGGGCTTCGATCCGCATGACGGCCTCGCTCGCCTCGACGCCCATCTGGCCCGGATGAAGGCGAGCGCCGAGACGTTCGGCTTCCGCTTCGACCGTCACGCCGCGCGCAACGAGCTGCAGGCCGCGACTTTCCGGCTGCGCGAACGATCGCGCGTGCGGCTGCTCGCTTCTTCCGAAGGCAATTACGCGATCGAGGTTCGCCCGCTGGAATTGCCTGAAGAACCCGTCGAGGTCGCCATCGTCCCGCTTCCGGTATCGCCCGACGACTTCCGGCTCCGTCATAAGACGACCGATCGCGGCTTCTACGATGAGACGCGTCGCGCGTCCGGGTGCTTCGAAATCCTGTTCACCGATCCCGACGGCTTTCTGACCGAGGGCAGCTTCACCAACATCTTCGTCGAGCGCGGCGGCAAGCTGCTGACGCCGCCGCTCAGACGGGGGGTATTGCCGGGCGTGCTCCGCGCCGAGCTGATCGCCGAGGGCCGCGCGGTCGAGGCCGATTTGCGCCCCGTTGACCTCCCTCAAGAATTCCTTGTCGGAAACGCCGCCCGCGGGCTGTTGCGAGCGAAGCTCAAGCGGCTATAGCCGCCCCCGTTCTTGAAAAGGGGGTTCCGCTCAATGCCTCGCCTGTCCGCCGCGCTCGACCGCATCCACCCGTCGCAGACGCTGGCGATGACTGCCCGCGTCGCCGAGCTGAAGCGGCAAGGCGTGGACGTGATCGGCCTCAGCGCCGGCGAGCCCGATTTCGACACGCCGGATTTCGTCAAGGAAGCGGCAATCGAAGCGATCCGCTCAGGCAAGACGAAATACACGAATGTCGACGGCACACCCGAGCTGAAGGACGCGATCCGGGGCAAGTTTGCCCGAGAGAACGGCCTCGACTATGCCGCCAACGAGATCGTCGTCGGCGTCGGCGGCAAGCACGTCATCTTCAATGCGATCGTCGCCACTTGCGAGGCCGGCGACGAAGTCGTCATCCCCGCCCCCTATTGGGTGAGCTACCCGGACATCGTCGCCTATTCGGGCGCGACGCCGGTGCCGATCGAGGCGGGCGCTTCGCAGAACTACAAGATCACGCCCGAGCAGCTCGACGCCGCGATCACGCCGAAGACTCGCTGGCTGATCCTGAACTCGCCGTCCAACCCGAGCGGCGCCGCCTATTCGGCCGAGGAGCTGAAAGGGCTGGGCGAAGTCCTTCGCCGCCACGAGCAGGTGATGGTGCTCAGCGACGACATGTACGAGCACATCTTCTACGCGGACTTCCCGTTCACGACGCTGGCGCAGCTCTGCCCGGATCTGAAGGACCGCATCCTCACGGAAAATGGCTGCTCCAAGGCCTATGCGATGACCGGCTGGCGGATCGGCTATGCCGGCGGCCCGGCCTGGCTGATCAAGGCGATGGCGAAGCTCCAGTCGCAATCCACCTCCAACCCCTGCTCGGTCGCCCAGGCGGCCGCGGCGGCGGCGCTCAATGGTCCGCAGGATTTCCTGACAGAGCGGCAGGAGGCGTTCCGCAAGCGCCGCGATATGGTCGTGGCGATGCTGAACGAAGCGCCCGGCCTCCACTGCCCGACTCCCGAAGGGGCCTTCTACGTCTACCCGGACGCGAGCGGCTGCATCGGCAAGACCACGCCGGAGGGCAAAAGGATCGGGACGGACGAAGACCTGATCAACTATTTTCTCGATACCGCCCGCGTCGCTGCCGTTCAGGGCAGCGCGTTCGGCCTCTCCCCGGCTTTCCGCGTCAGCTATGCGACGTCGGAACGCGCGCTCCGGGAGGCCTGCACCCGTATCCAGGAGGCCTGCGCGGCGCTCCGCTGACGGGTGCGTTTCGGGAAACGATGGGTTTCCCGTTACGCCGCTAAAACGACCACTGAGGCGGCGCTACATGCTCGTCGTCTAATCCAGCGTGTTGATCGTCTCATTCTTGGCCTGTGACCCTGTTCACAGCCAGAGGTGCATCCATCTCGCTAGACGAGCCGTAACTGAAGCGAGTCGGCCGCCGAAGAGCGGCGATGAGGAAAGAAGACGATGCGTACGATGATCCGCTCCGACCTGTTCCGCAACTTCATGGGCGGGTTCCTGCTGGGCGCCGCGGCCCTGGTCGCGCTGTCTCCGGCGGAAGGGACGGATACGCTGAAGTCCAAGATCGAATCGATCTACAAGGCCTGACGACGATGCTCGCCCGCTCTTCCTTCGCGACGATCGCGGCGCTGACTTTCGCCGGCTGGCTGGTCGGCGGCGTGTCGATCGCGGAAGGCACGCGCGCGGCGAACGTCCCCGCTCCGAAAGTGAACGCTGCCCCGTCCAAAGGCTTGCAGACGGCGGTCCTAGCCGGGGGCTGCTTCTGGGGCATGGAGGGCGTGTTCGAGCATCTGAAGGGCGTCAAGAGCGTCACGTCCGGCTATGCCGGCGGCGACCAGGCCAGCGCCAATTACGATACAGTCTCGACCGAGCGCACCGGCCATGCCGAAGCGATCCGCATCCAGTACGACCCCGCGCAGATCAGCTACGGGACGTTGCTTCGCGTCTATTTCGCCGTCGCCCACGATCCGACGCAACTCAATCGCCAGGGTCCCGACACCGGCCCCAGCTACCGATCGGCGATTTTCCCGATCGGTGCGGAGCAGGATCGGGTGGCCCGCGCCTACCTGGCCCAACTTTCCGCCGCCAAGGCCTATCCGCGCCCGATCGTCACCCGCATCGAGCGTGGCAGCTTCTTTCCCGCCGAGGCCTATCACCAGGGCTTCATGCGGAAGAACCCGAACCATCCCTATATCCGCTTCAACGACGCGCCCAAGCTGGTCGCGCTGAAAGCGGCTTTCCCGTCGCTGTGGCGGGATAGCTGGAGCGGCTAGGGTTGAGCGCAAGCGCGCGCTAGGCCACTCTCCCCGCCGATAAAGGGGAGAGCGCCATGACCGATATTGCGGGCATTCCGACACCGCCGGGCCTGCCGATCGTCGGCCACCTCCGCCAGATCGCCAAGTCCGGTTTGGTCGGGCACCTGCTCGACGTCAGCCGCACCATGCCGGAAGGCATTTTCAAGCTGAAGTTCGGCAGCCGCGTCGGCCTGTTTGTGACTTCGGCCGACCTTGTCGCCGAGCTGTGCGATGAGACCCGCTTCCGCAAGATGCCGGGACCTGGCCTGCGCGTCGTTCGCCGCTTTGCCGGCGATGGGCTGTTCACGGCGTTCAGCGAGGAGCCGAACTGGGGCAAGGCGCATCGCATCCTGCTCCCGGCCTTCAGCCAGCGCGCGATGAAAGGATATTTCGACCTGATCCTCGAGGTCTGCGATCAGCTCGTTGCCAAATGGGCTCGCCTCGAAGGGCAGGACATCCTCGTCGCCGACGACATGACCCGACTGACGCTGGACAGCATCGCGATCGCCGGCTTCGGCCACCGCTTCAACAGCTTCGAGAAGGAGCAGCTCGACAGCTTCCTGGAAGCGCTTGCCCGCGCGCTCGGCGAGTCGCTGAACACGATCACGCGCCTCCCTCTCCAGAACCGGCTGGCGAAGAAGGCGAAGCGCCAGTTCGACGCCGACATCGCGGAGATGAATGCGCTCGTCGACGCGATCATCGCCGAACGCCGCAAGACGCCGGGCGATTCGAACGACCTGCTGAGCCTGATGCTGACCGCGATCGATCCCGAAACGGGCGAAGGGCTCGACGATCTCAACATCCGCTATCAGGTGCTGACGTTCCTGATCGCCGGCCACGAGACGACCTCAGGCCTGCTCGCCTTTACGTTCGCGCTTCTGCTCCGCCACCCGCATGTGCTGGCCCAGGCCTATGCCGAGGTGGACCGCGTGCTGCCTGGCGACACCCGACCCGAATTCCATCACCTTGCCCAGTTCGAGGTTATCGAGCGGATCATCAAGGAATCGCAGCGGCTCTGGCCGACTGCTCCCGCGTTCAGCCTTGCGCCGTTCGAGGACACGGTCATCGGCGGCAAGTGGCGGATGCGCAAGGACCGGCCGATCAACGTCTTCTCACCCGGCTTGCACCGCGACCCGAAGGTCTGGGCGAACCCGGACGAGTTCGACATCGACCGCTGGCTTCCCGAGGCCGAGCGCGAACGGCACCCCCACGCCTACAAGCCGTTCGGCAACGGCGCCCGCGCCTGCATCGGGCGGCAGTTCGCGCTGGTCGAGGCGAAGCTCGCGATCGCGATGATCCTGCAGCGCTTCGCGGTCAGCGATCCGCATGGGTACCGGCTCAGCATCAAGGAAACGCTGTCGATCAAGCCGGACGAATTCTACATGCGCGTCCGCAGTCGCAGCCCGCACGAACGGCTGAGCGTCGCGCCTGCGCCGGTCGCTGCCGCGGAAGAAGCGGCGCTCTCGGTCAGTGGCAAGGGCCAGCGCCTGGCGGTGCTCTACGGCACCAGCCTCGGCACTGCGCGCGATGTCGCCGAGGAGATCGCCGAACGCGCAGCCCTGGACGGCTTCGACACCGTCGTCCGGCCGATGGACGAAAGCTTCGCATTGGGCCTCGAGGCGGAGGACCGGGTGCTGGTCATCGTTACCGCCACTTACAACGGCCGGGCGCCGGACAGCGCCGTCGCGACCGAAAAGGGCATCGACTCCGGCTATTTCGACGGCAAGCACTGGCCCGACGCGCGTTTCGCCGTGCTCGGCCTCGGCAACTCGCAATGGCCGAACTTCCAGGCTTTCCCGCGCCGCGTCGACGAGACGATGGAAGCGACCGGCGCCCGCCGCCTCGTCCCCCGCGCCGAAGCCGATGCCGACGGCGACTTCGACGGCGCCATCGCCGGCTTCGTCCGCGACTTGTGGAAAGCGCTCGGCGGAGAGGCGGAGCCGGCACAGGCCCAACCCAGCCTCATCCTAAAGGTCGTCGAAACCAGGGCGATCCGCGCCCAGGCGCTGCCCGAGCATGCCGCACGGCTTGGGATCGTCGAGAATCGCGAGTTGATCCGTCCTGCCGACGGCCTGTGGGATTTCGCGATCGAGCCGCCACGCGAATCGACGCGCTTCCTTCGCCTGCAACTTCCCAAGGGCGCGTCGTACAAGACCGGCGACCATATCGCCGTCTATGCCCGCAACCGACCCGAGCTGGTCGAGCGCGCCATCGCGCGACTCGGTCTTTCGCCTGACATGCAGGTTGAGGTTGGCGGCCAAGGCAGCCGCTTCCGGCACTTGCCGCTGGGCAGCACCGTCACCGTCCGTCAGCTTCTCAGCGATTTCGTCGAGCTGCAGGATCCGGCGCCGCGCCGCGCGCTCGACCTGATCGCCGCGCACACGACGTGCCCGAACAGCCAGGCGGAGCTCGACAAGCTGATCTCAAACTGGAGCGAGCTTGCCGGCAAGCGCGTCACATTGCTCGATCTGCTCGATCTCGTCCCGGCCGCGGCGCTGCCGCTTTCCGATTTCGTCGAACTTTCCGCCGCGATTGCGCCGCGCTTCTACTCGATCGCTTCGAGTCCGCGCGTGAGCCCGACGCATGCCGAGCTGATCGTCGGCACCACCCGCGCGCCGGCATGGTCGGGCCTTGGCGAGCATCAGGGCTTCGCCTCCAGCTATATGCGCGACCTGCAGGCGAGCGACGAAGTGTTCGGCTATGTCCGCTCGCCCAACCCGCCTTTCGCCCCGCCCGAAGACCCGCGCGTGCCGCTGATCCTGATCGGCCCGGGCACCGGCTTCGCCCCCTTGCGCGGTTTCCTGCAGGACCGTGCCGCGCGAAAGGCCGCGGGCGAAGCGATCGGCGACATGCTTCTCTTCTTCGGCTGCCGCCATCCCGATCACGACTGGCTCTGTCGCGACGAAGTCGAGGCCTGGGCGTCTGACCGCGTTGTCCAACCCTTCCTCGCGTTCAGCGCCGTTCCGAGCCACCCGTGGCGCTTCGTCCAGGACGCGCTGCTCGCCGAGCAGGAACGCGTCTGGTCGTTGCTCCGGGCGGGCGCGCAGATCTTTGTCTGCGGCGACGGCCGGTTCATGGCGCCTGCGGTTCGCGACACGCTGATCGCGATTCACATGCAGCAGAACGGCACCGACCACGAGCACAGCTCTGCGTGGCTGGAGGAGATGATCGAGACCGGCCGCTACCATCAGGACGTGTTCGGGTTCGGGAAGTGAGTCGCACCGATCTCTTCCTGCTGCCGAGCGCCGTCCGAAACGACCCGCAGGTCGATGCGTGGTTCGCGGAAGGCGTGGAACCGCTGCGTCAGCTCGCGAAGGAATGGTTCGACCGCATGCGCGCCTGCGGTCCCGATGTCCGCGAGCTTCTGCATGACGGTCATCCGACCGCGTGTGTCGAGGATGCCGCCTTTGGCTACGTCAACGCCTTCACGGCGCATGTGAATGTCGGCTTCTTTCACGGCGCCGACCTGCCCGACCCGCAGCGGCTGCTTCAGGGTTCCGGCAAGCGCATGCGGCACGTGAAATTGCGCTGGGGCGAGCCGTTCGATGATCGCGCATTGGCGGACCTGATCGCTGCTGCTTACAGGGATATTCGTGTCCGGCTTGCCGCCCAGCGCGAAAGCCTAGTTTAGAAGCGGAACCGTCCCGTTTCGGGACTGCGCCATGCCGCTTTTCGCCCTGTCGGAACCGCCTTTCACCCGGCAGGTTGTGTCTGCGAAACGAAAAAGAGGTCGCGCGTGATGGTGAGGGCGTTGTTGCGGCGTGTTGCGTTCACGAAAGCAGCGCGCGGCCAGCCCGGCCGGCTGCCGGACGTCATCTATCTCGGCTATGACGATCGCGACAATGTGAGCAGCATGCGCTCGGCCATGCTCGCGCGCCTGGAACGCGGCGCGCTGGACACGCTCTGACCCCCGTTCGGAACGGCCGGAGAACCGATCCGGCCCTCATACGTTAACTTCTCTCCCAACAAGAGGAGATGGTCGCATGAAACGCCAATTGATGACCGCGGCACTTGCCTTTGCAGTCGCCGCCCCGACAGTCGTCGCGGAACCCGCCGCGGCCCGCACGCGCACGTACCAGGCCGGCACCAGCTATCACCGTGTTCATTGCGGATCGGGCAACGGCGCGGTCGGCACGGTTGCCGGTGGTGCAGGCGGCGCGCTGATCGGCCACGCGGTTGCCGGCGGCCCGGTCGGCACGATCGTCGGCGGCGTCGGCGGCGCTCTGCTTGGTCGCCACCTCGACAAGAAGCACACGGCCAACCGCAATTATCGCCGCAACGGCTGCTGATAGCCATCGAGACGGCGCTTAGCGCTTCCGAAGCGAGCGGCTTCGGAAGCGCCAGCACCGCCACGCTTGCGCACCCTGCCCCGATGAGGCAGCCTCTGGAATAACCAGGGGAGAGTCCGATGCAGCAGCTCAGCGGACAAGACGCGAGCTTCGTCTATCTGGAGACGCCGCACACGCCGATGCACATCGGCTCCGTCGGCATCTACGATCCCTCGACCGCGCCGGGCGGGTTCGTGCGGTTCAAGGACATTCTGGAATTCGTCGGCAGCCGCCTCGCCGGGGCGCGCAGCTTTCGTCAGCGGCTGGTGCGGCTGCCGCTCGACATGGATCATCCTTATTGGATCGAGGACCCCGAGTTCGACATCGAATATCATATTCGCCACATCGCCTTGCCAAAGCCGGGGGACTGGCGGCAGCTCTGCATCCAGGTGGCGCGGCTGCACGCGCGGCCGATGGACCTGTCGAAGCCGCTTTGGGAATTCACGATCATCGAGGGCCTCGACAATATCGAAGGCCTGCCCCCGGGCTGCTTCGCGCTGGTCGCGAAAGTGCATCATGCGGCGATCGACGGCATGTCGGGCGTCGAGCTTTCGGCGGCGATCCATGACCTGTCGCCGGACAAGCCGAACCGCCTCGCCAATGACGACTGGAAGGCGGACGACCTGCCGGGCGTCGCCGACCTGCTGATCAAGAGCTATTTCAACACGCTGAGGAAACCGCTCCAATATGCGGAGACGGCGGCGCGCGTGATGCCCGGCCTCGCCCGGCTTTCGCAAAGCGTGTCCAAAGGCGATGTCAGCCTCGCCAACACCAAGCTTGCGCCCAAGACGCGGTTCAACGGCAAGGTCGGCCCGCACCGGGTGTTCGACGCCGTGCCGCTGCCGCTTGGCGATGTCCGTGCGATCAAGGACGCCGTGCCGGGGGCCACCGTCAACGATGCGATCCTCGCGATCGTCGGCGGGGGGTTGCGCAAATATCTTCAGTCGAAAGGCGAGCTGCCTGGCGACAGCCTGACCGCAATGGCGCCGATCTCGGTGCGCGCGGAAGGCGAGAAATCGGCGCTCGGCAATCTCGTCTCGGCCATGGTTGTGCCGCTCGGCACCCATATCGCCGACCCGCTCGAGCGGCTGCGCTTCGTCCATGGCGAAACGGTCAACTCCAAGGCGATGACCAACGCCGTTGGCGCGAGGACCCTGACCGACACGAGCCAGTTCATGCCTGCCGGCCTCTCCGGCATCGCGGCGCGGCTCTATACGCGGCTGGGCGCCGCCAACGCGCACGCGCCGGTGTTCAATACCGTCGTGACCAACGTGCCGGGCAGCCGCGTGCCGCTCTATTTCGCCGGGGCGAAGATGGTCTCGATGTACGGCACCGGCCCGATCTTCGACTCGATGGGGCTGATCAACCCGATTTACTCCTATGTGGACACGATCGCGATCAGCTTCACTTCCGACCGCGACATCATGCCGGACCCGGAAGCCTATGCGGCCGCGCTCCGTCAGTCGTTCGAGGAGCTGAAGGCGGCCGCTATTCCCGCCGCTGCGCCCGTCAAGGCTGCGCGGCCCGCCCGCACCCCACGACCAGCGAAAGGAGCACCGCAACATGCTTGAACCCGACAAACTGAAAGCCGCGGGCGACGCGATGAAGGAAGGCGCCACCAAGGCGGCCGAGAACAGCTCCGCGCTCAGCATGAAAGTCATCGACCATGCCGAGGAGAATACGCGCCAGGCCTTCGCTGCGCTCCGCGCGGCTGCCAAGGCGGGCGGCGTGTCGGAGCTGATGAAGGTTCAGGCCGATTATGTCCGCGACCAGGGCACGCGCAGCATGGCGCAGGTGAAGGAGATCGGCGACATGATCGCGAGCTTCGGCCGCGAGGCCATGTCCGGCCTCACAGGCAAGAAGGACGGTTAACGGCGCGCTGACGGTTGACTCGGAATGGTCGCGGGCTAGGCCAGCGCCATGCCCGTCATCCGTATCGTCCCCAAGCGCTTCGAAGATCCGCGTGGCTGGTTCAGCGAAACCTGGCAGCGCGACCGTTTCGTGGCGGCCGGGATCGACGAGGATTGGGTGCAGGACAACCAGTCCTACTCCCGCCCGGCCGGCACCTTGCGCGGCATCCATTTCCAGACGCCGCCCCACGCCCAGGCCAAGTTGGTCCGCTGCCTTCGCGGCCGGATCTGGGACGTGGCGGTGGACCTCCGCTCGGGTTCGCCGACCTATGGCCGCTGGGTCGCGGCGGAGCTGACCGCGGCGAATGGCGAGCAGCTCTATATTCCCGCCGGCTTCGGCCACGGCTTCGTGACGCTCGAGCCGGATTGCGAAGTGGCCTACAAGACCTCCGACTTCTACGCGCCGGACTGCGATGGTGGCCTGGCCTGGAACGACCCCGACCTCGCAATTCCCTGGCCGCTCCCGGGCGCTGCGCCGGAACTCTCGGACAAGGATGCGCGTCTGCCCGGCCTGAAGGATTTCCTCAGCCCGTTCCCGTATGACGGCAACCCGCTCGAACCATTGGAAGATTGATGTCCCGTATTCTCGTCACCGGCGGCGCCGGCTTTATTGGCTCGGCGCTGGTCCGCCACCTGATCGCGAACACCGAGCACGAAGTGCTCAACGTCGACGCGCTGACTTATGCCGGCAATTTGTCGTCGCTGGACCCGGTGCGCGAGAGCAACCGCTACCGTTTCGCCAAGGCGGACATTTGCGACCGCGAGAAGATCGCGGCGCTGATCGCCGAGTTCCGGCCGCAGGTCGTCACGCACCTCGCCGCCGAAAGCCATGTCGACCGTTCGATCGACGGGCCGGCCGCGTTCATCGAGACCAATCTTGTCGGCACCTTCACGATGCTCTCGGCCGCGCTCGATTATTGGCGCGGGCTGGATGACGCTGAGAAGGACACCTTCCGCTTCCACCATATCTCCACCGACGAAGTGTTCGGCGCGCTTGGCGACGAGGGTTTCTTCACCGAGGAGACGCCGTACGATCCGCGCTCGCCCTATTCGGCGTCGAAGGCGGGATCGGATCACCTCGTCTCCGCCTGGCACCACACCTATGGCCTGCCGGTGCTGATCACGAACTGCTCGAACAATTACGGGCCGTATCACTTCCCCGAAAAGCTGATCCCGCTGATGATCATCAAGTGCCTCGCGGGCGAGGCGCTGCCGGTCTACGGCAAGGGCGCGAATGTCCGCGACTGGCTCTATGTCGAAGATCATGTCCGCGCACTAACCGCGGTGTTCGAACAGGGCGTGCCCGGCGAAAGCTATATGGTCGGCGGCCGGTCGGAGCGGACCAACCTCGCCGTGGTCGAGACCATCTGCGACACGCTCGACCGGCTGCGCCCCCGCGCCGACGGCAAGAGCTATCGGGAACAGATCAGCTTCGTCGCCGACCGACCGGGCCATGATTTCCGCTATGCGATCGACGCTTCCAAGCTGGAGCGCGAGCTTGGCTGGAAGCCGCAGGAAAGCTTCGAAACCGGCATCGACCGCACGATCCGCTGGTATCTCGACAATGAGGCCTGGTGGGGGCCGATCCTCGCCCGCACCTATTCGGGCGAGCGGCTGGGATTGAAGGCGGCGGGGTGAGGCCGATCCTCGTCACTGGCGGCACCGGCCAGGTCGGCACCGCGCTGCAGCAGCTTGGGCCACGCTTCGGCGTCGAGGTCGTTGCGCCGGGTCGGGACGGACTCGATCTCGCCAGCCCGCCGTCGATCGAAGCGATGCTCCGTTCGCGCGATTGGGGAGCGGTCATCAACTGCGCCGCCTATACCGCTGTCGACAAGGCGGAGAGCGAGCCTGACCAGGCGTTCGCGATCAACGCGGTCGCGCCGGAGATGCTGGCGCTGGAGACGTTCGCGCGCGGTGTGCGCCTGCTGCATGTTTCGACCGATTATGTTTTCGATGGTTCGAAGAATGGCTTCTACGCCGAGGACGATCCCGTCGCGCCGCTCGGCGTTTATGGCGCATCCAAGGAAGCCGGCGAGCGCGGGGTCCGCGCCGGCAATCCGGATCACATCATCCTGCGCACCGCCTGGGTGGTGAGCCCCTGGGGCAACAACTTCGTCAAGACGATGCTCCGGATTGGGAAAGAGCGGCCGCAGCTTCGCGTGGTCGACGACCAGCTTGGTTGCCCGACGTCCGCCGTCGACATTGCCGAAGCGCTGCTGACGATCGCCACTGGGAAGGGCCCGGCGGGCACCTATCATTTCGTCAATGCGGGCGAAGCGACGTGGTGCGAGCTGGCGCGCTTCGTCTTCGATCGCGCCGGCATGGACGTGGCGGTCGAGGCGATCACCACCGACCAATATCCGACGCCGGCCAAGCGCCCGGCCAACTCGCGGCTTTCGACCGACCGGCTGCAACAGACATTCGGCATACGCCCGCGTCCGTGGCAGGATGCCGTCGGCGAGGTCGTCGACGCGCTCATCAGGGGAACGCAGTGAAGGGCATCATTCTGGCCGGCGGGTCCGGCACGCGGCTGCATCCGGCGACGCTCGCGATCAACAAGCAGCTGCTGCCGGTCTATGACAAGCCGATGATCTATTATCCGACGTCCGCGCTGATGATGGCGGGCATCCGGGACATATTGGTCATTTCGTCCCCCGAATATCTGGACAACTACAAGCGCCTGTTCGGCACCGGTGAGCAATTCGGACTGAATATCGACTACGCCGTGCAGCCGAAGCCCGAAGGACTGGCCCAGGCCTTCATCATCGGCGCGGAGTTCCTTGCGGGCGGCCCCGGTTCGCTGGTGCTGGGCGACAACATCTTCTTCGGCGCCGGTCTTGGTGAGAAAATGACGAACGCCCGCGCACGCACCCGCGGCGCAACCGTATTCGCCTATCATGTCGAGGATCCGACCGCCTATGGCGTGGTCGAGCTGGACGGCGAAGGCCGGGCGCTCAGCATCGAGGAAAAGCCGAAGCAACCGAAATCGAGCTGGGCCGTCACAGGCCTCTATTTCTACGACGAGCGCGTCACCGACTTCGCAGCCCAGGTGAAGCCCTCCGCGCGCGGCGAGCTGGAGATCACCGACCTCAACCGCATCTACATGGAAGCGGGCGAGCTCTATGTCGAACGCATGGGCCGCGGCTTCGCCTGGCTCGACACCGGCACCCACGACAGCCTGCTGGAAGCGAGCGAGTTCGTCCGCACGCTGCAAAAGCGTCAGGGCGTCCAGATCGCGAGCCTCGAGGAAATCGCTTTCCACAATGGCTGGATCAGCCCCGACCAGCTCCGCGAACGCGGCAAGCTGTTCGAAAAGACATCCTACGGCCGCGCGCTGATCGATCTGGCGGACGGGCGCGGCTAACGGCCGACCATCGTCTCGGGCCGGACAACCCGATCGAAGGTCGCGGCGTCGACCAGCCCAAGCGCGAGCCCGGCTTCCTTGAGCGTCAGGCCGTTCGCGTGTGCGTGCTTGGCGATCTTGGCGGCGTTGTCGTAGCCGATCTCCGGCGCGAGCGCGGTGACGAGCATCAGCGAGCGTTCGAGCAGCTCTTCAATCCGCGCACGATTGGGCTCGGCGCCTTCGACCATGCGTTCGGCGAAGCTTTCCATGCCGACGCTCAGCAGGTGGATCGAGCGGAGCACGGCCGCGCCGATCAGCGGCTTGAACACGTTCAGCTCCAGATGACCCTGCAGCCCGCCGACGGTCACGGCGGTGTGGTTGCCCATCACTTGCGCCGCGACCATCGTCAGCATCTCGGCCTGGGTGGGGTTCACCTTGCCCGGCATGATCGAGCTGCCCGGCTCGTTTGCCGGCAGTTCCAGTTCGCCCAGTCCCGAACGCGGGCCGGATCCGAGCAGGCGCATGTCGTTGGCGATCTTCGTGAGCGCGACGGCGAGCGTATTCAGGCTGCCGTGGAAGTCGACGAGAGCATCGTGAGTCGATAGGGCTTCGAACTTGTTCGGAGCGGTCTCAAACTCCAGACCCGTGATCTCACTGACCTCCTTGGCGAACTCTTCGTCGAAGCCAACGGGGGCGTTGAGCCCCGTTCCTACTGCCGTCCCTCCTTGGGCTAGGTAATGCACTTCTGTCAGCTTGATGGTCAGTCTCACATCTGCAAGCGAAATCACCCGAGCATAGGCCGAGAATTCCTGACCCAAGGTCAGCGGTGTAGCGTCCTGAAGATGGGTGCGCCCGATCTTCACAATGTCGGCCCACATTTCTTCCTTCTCAAGTAACGCTCCCAACAAGCGCGCGAGAGCAGGTCTCAACTGGCGCTCAGTCGCCAGCGCCACCGCGACGTGCATTGCGGTCGGGAAGCTGTCGTTCGACGATTGCGACATGTTGACGTGATCGTTGGGATGCACCGGCGACTTGCCGCCGCGCGTGCCCGCCAGCCGCTCGTTGGCGATGCCGGCGATCACTTCGTTCACGTTCATATTGGACTGGGTGCCGGAGCCGGTCTGCCAGATGACGAGCGGGAACTGGTCGTCGAACTTGCCAGCCGCGACGTCCGCCGCCGCCGCCTCGATCGCATCGGCGATCTCGCCAGGCAGCCCGTGCTTCCGGTTTACCCGCGCCGCCGCCTGCTTCACGATCGCGAGCGCGTGGACGATGCCGATCGGCATCCGCTCGGCTTCCCCGAACGGGAAATTCTCGATCGACCGCTGCGTCTGTGCGCCCCAATAGGCGGAGGCGGGGACTTCGATGGTGCCGATGCTGTCGGTTTCGGTGCGGGTGTCGGTCATGCTTCCTCCAGCCCTCTCCCCTCCGGGGAGAGGGACGGCCGCAAAGCGGCCAGGGAGAGGGGCAGAGTCCGTAACGCACAGCCCCTCTCCCGGTCTCGCTGCGCTCGACCACCCTCTCCCCGGAGGGGAGAGGGTTAATGGCTACACAGGCCGCGTGAACCGGCCCTTGGTCTCCGCCTTTTCCTTCAGCAGCTTGGCGACCTTGAAGCCGTGCTTCTCCAGCCCCGCCGCGATCTTGTCGTTCCCTTCGATGTCGCCCCAGAACATCGGGCCGCCGCGATAGACCGGCCAGCCATAGCCGTAGATCCACACCACATCGATGTCGGACGCGCGCTGGGCGATGCCTTCCTCCAGGATCAGCGCGCCTTCGTTGACCATCGGGTAGAGCGTGCGCTCGACGATCTCTTCGTCGGTGATCTCGCGCTTCTTCGCGCCGGACTTGGCCGAGAATTCGTCGATGATCTCCTGCACCTCGGCGCTCGGCGTCGGCCGGCGCTTCTCGTCATAATCGTAAAAGCCTTTGCCGGTCTTCTGGCCCCAGCGGCCCTTGGCGCACAGCGCGTCGCGCACCGACTCTATCCGGTTCGGGTCGCGATGCCAGCCGATGTCGACGCCCGCCAAGTCGCTCATCTGGAACGGTCCCATCGGCATGCCGAAATCGACATGGACCTTGTCGATCTGCGCCGGCGTCGCGCCTTCCATCAGCAGCTTCATCGCCTCGACCTGGCGCGGCATCAGCATGCGGTTGCCGATAAAGCCGTGGCAGACCCCCGAGACTACCGCGACCTTGCCGATTTTCTTGGCCGTAGCCATCGCCGTCGCCAGCACGTCGGGCGCGGTCTTGGCGCCGCGCACCACTTCCAGCAGCTTCATCACATTGGCCGGCGAAAAGAAGTGCATGCCGAGCACGTCCTGCGGCCGGCTGGTCGATGCCGCAATCTCGTCGATATTCAGATACGACGTGTTGGACGCGAGGATCGCGCCGGGCTTGGCGATCTTGTCGAGTTTCGCGAACGTCTCTTTCTTGACGTCCATATTCTCGAAGATCGCTTCGATGATCAGGTCGCAATCGGCGAGCGCGGTCATGTCGAGCGTGGGCGTCAGTGCGCCCATGAACGCATCGACTTGTTCCGGCTTGAACCGGCCCTTGGCGGCGGAGGCGTCGTAATTTTTGCGGATGACGCCGACGCCGCGGTCCAGATTCTCCTGCGCCGCCTCGACGATCGTGACCGGGATGCCGGCCTGGAGGAAGTTCATCGAAATGCCGCCGCCCATCGTGCCGGCGCCGATCACGCCTACCTTTTTGATGTCGCGCAGCTTGATGTCTTCGGGGATGCCGTCGATCTTCGCGGCCTGGCGCTCGGCGAAGAAGATGTGGCGTTGGGCGGCCGATTGCGTGCCGAACATCAGCTTCATGAATTCCTGCCGCTCGAAGGCGATGCCTTCATCGAACGGCAGCTCGACCGCCGCCTGGACGCAGCGCAGGTTCGCGGCCGGCGCGTCGAAACCGCGGAAGCGCTTCGCATTCTCGGTCGCGAATTTCTGGATGAAAGCGGGATCGCCGTGCACCGGCATCTCGCGGCTGCGGCGGGGCTCAGTGCCAATCATGGCATAGGCAAAAGCCAGCGCGTCTTCGAGCAGCGAATCCTCGCCGGCGATCTTGTCGACGAGGCCAACTTCCGCCGCCCTTTTTGCGCTGATCGGATTGCCGGTCGCGCACATCTCGGCCGCGGCTTCGATGCCGGCGACGCGCGGCAGGCGCTGGGTGCCGCCGGCGCCGGGCAGCAGGCCGAGCTTCACTTCGGGCACGCCCAGCTTCGCCGATGGAACCGCGACACGGTAGTGGCTGCCGAGCGCCGTCTCGAGCCCACCGCCGAGCGCCGTGCCGTGGATCGCGGCCACCACTGGCTTTTTGCTCGCTTCGATCTTGTCGACGACCGCGGGCAGGCCGGGCTCCACCATCGGCTTGCCGAACTCGGTGATATCGGCGCCAGCGAAGAAGGTGCGCCCTTCGCATCGGATCACCGCCGCCTTGATCTCTTCGTCATTGGCAAGCTGGTCCATCGCCGCCCACAGGCCCTGCCGCACCGCCGCACCCAGCGCGTTCACCGGGGGGTTGTTGGACGTGACGATCAGGATGCCGTCGCGAACTTCGGTCGAAATGGGGGAGGTCATGATCTTCCTCTCAAGCTGCGGTCTTGCCCGTCTCCTGACGGGTCACGGGGTGTGAACTGGAAAGCCCGCCATCGACGGCGATGGCCTGGCCATTGACGTAGCTCGCTTCGTCCGAAGCGAGGAACAGCGCCATGTTGGCGATCTCGTCGGGCTGGCCGGCGCGGCGCAATGGGTTCAGGCGGCCGATCTTGTCGGTCACGCCCTTTTCCGCCGCATAGTCGAACGCGCGCTGGGTCATGCCGGTCTGGATCAGGCCGGGGCAGATCGCGTTGACGCGCACGCCCGTGCCCGAAAACTGCTGCGCGGCCGTCTTCACCAGATTGATGACGCCCGCCTTCGACGCCGAATAATGCGGACCGCCGGCGCCCGAGCGGATGCCGGCGACCGAGGCGGTGCAGATGATCGATCCGCGGCCGCGCTGGATCATCCTGGGCCCGGCATGCTTGATCATCAGCCAGGGTCCGATCAGGTTCACCTGCAGCAGCGCCTGCCATTCCTCGACGGTCAGGTCGAAGATACCGGTCAGGCCGCCCGACACGCCGGCATTGGCATAGGCGATGTCGAGCTGGCCGAAGCTGCCGAGCGCGGCATCGACCAGCGCGCGAACGTCGTTCTCGTCGCCGGCGTCGACCTGGAAGGCCTCGACGTCGCCGTCGATCAGATCGGCGGTCTCGTGCACCGCCGCGGTCTTGTCGCCGATCACAAGCTTCGCCCCTTCCGCGGCGAAGCGGCGCGCGGTCGCGCGGCCGATGCCCGAGCCCGCGCCGGTGATGATTGCGACTTTGCCGGCAAGTCTCATATCGTCTGCCCTCCGTCGATCACCACCGTTTGCCCGGTCATGAAGGCTGCGGCAGGCGAGGCGAGGAAAACGGCCGCGCCGGCGATCTCGTCCGGCTCACCGATTCGTTTCAGCGGCGCGACTTCGGTCGAGCGCTTCAGCGTGTCCGGATTTTCCCACAGCGCGCGGGCAAAGTCGGTGCGGATCAGCCCCGGCGCGATGCAGTTCACGCGGACATTGTCGGGCCCGAACTCGTGCGCGAGGTTGCGGGCAAGCGCCATGTCGGCCGCTTTCGAGATGCCATAGGCGCCGATCACCGGCGTGCCGCGCAGCCCGCCGATCGACGAAATGATGACGATCGCGCCGTCCTTGCGCGCCCGCATTTCCGGCGCGACCATCGCGATCAGCCAGTGGTTGGAGACGATGTTGTTGTCGAGGATCTTGCGGAACTGCTCGTCGGCGATCCCCTCCATCGGCCCGTAATAGGGATTTGAGGCGGCGTTGCAGACGAGGATGTGGATGTCGCCGTAGGCGCGCCGCGTCTCGTCGACCAGATGCTGCAGCCCCTCCTTGTCGGAGATGTTCGCGGCGACCGCGATCGCCTTTCCGGGATGGTTCGCGTTGATCTCCGCCGCGACCACATCGCAAGCGTCCTGCTTGCGGCTGGAGACGACCACGTTCGCGCCATGCTCGGCCATGCGCTCTGCGATTGCCTTGCCGATTCCGCGCGACGAGCCGGTGATGATCGCCGTTTTTCCGGTGAGGTCGAACAGGTTCATTTTGCCCCCGCGAGTTGCGCGAAATGCCAGGACGCCGCCGCCAGGCCGGGCACGCGGGCGGCCGTCGCTTCAGCCTGGGCCGAAGCGGCGGTGCCGTCGACGATCCGCTTCTTGATGCCCTGCACGATGCCTGTCAGCCGGAAGAGATTGTAGGCGAAATACCAGTTGAGGTCAGGCACGCCCGCGCGGCCGGTCTTTTCGCAATAGCGCGCGACCGCCTGCTCCAGCGTCGGGATGCCGAGCGCTTCATGGTCGAGGCCCGCGATGCCCGAGCGCCCCTCGGGCTGGGTCACCCAGTTCATCAGCAGATAGGAAAAATCAGCAAGCGGATCGCCGAGCGTCGACAGCTCCCAATCCAGCACCGCGATCACGCGATCTTCCGTCGCGTGGAAGATCATGTTGTCGATGCGATAATCGCCGTGAACGATCGACACCCGCTCCTGCGCCGGCACCGTCGTCGGCAGCCATTCGATCAGCTTGTCGACTTCCGGAATCGTCTCGGTTTCGCTCGCCTTGTACTGTTTGGTCCAGCGCGCAACCTGACGCTCGAAATAATTGCCGGGCTTGCCGTAATCACCGAGGCCGATCGCCTCGTGGTCGGTGTTGTGCAGCGCCGCCAGCGTGTCGATCATCGCGTGATAGACACCGCGGCGTTGCTCGGGGGTGTAGTCAGGGAGCGCGCCGTCCCACAGGTTTCGACCGTCGGCCAATCCCATTACGTAGAACATCGACCCGATCACTTGCGCGTCGGTGCACAGCCCATAAGGCCGCGCGACGGGGAAGCCGGTCGGATACAGCGCCGCCTGCACGCGGTATTCGCGGTCCACCGCGTGCGCGGAAGGCAGCAACGGACCGAAGGGCTGGCGGCGAAGCACATAGCTCTGTCCGGGCGTGTCGACCCGGTAGGTCGGGTTCGACTGACCGCCCTTGAAGCGCGAGAGCGTGATCGGGCCTTCGAAGCCTTCGACGTTCGCCTGCATCCATTCGGTCAGCCGCGCCTCGTCCAGACGGTCTTTCTCCGGCACCGGCATGGTACCGACCATCGTGGTCTGGGCGTTCGGCTGGGTCATGCGTCGAACACGATCACGGAGCGGGTCGTGTCGCCTTTGCGGAGCTGATCGAAGGCGTGGTTGCTCTGCGTGAGCGGCACGCGCTCGGCGATGATCGTGTCCAGGTCGAGCAGCCCGCGCATGTAGAAATCCACCAGCCGCGGGATCTCGACCGGAAAGCGGTTGGCGCCCATCAGCGCGCCCTGCAGCTTCTTGCCCGACAGCAGATCGAGCGCGGAAAGGCCGGTCTGGTGATTGAGCGGCATCATGCCCAGGATCGTCGCCGTGCCGCCGCGGCGCAGCACTTTCACCGCCAGCTCGCCCGACTGCGGACGCCCGACCGCTTCGATCGCGTGATCGACGCCGCCTTTGGTCAGCTCGACAATTTCGGCAACCGCGGTTTCGGATGTCGCGTCCACCGCATGGGTCGCGCCGAGCTTCTTCGCGATCTCCCGCTTCTCCGGCACCGGATCGACCGCAATGATGCGCCCGGCGCCGGCGATCTTCGCGGCATTGACCACCGCCAGCCCGACGCCGCCGCAGCCGACCACGGCGACGGTCTCACCCGGCGTCACGTCGGCGGCGTTGAACACGGCACCCGCGCCCGTCGTCACCGCACAACCGATCACGCAGGCGCGGTCGAGCGGCATCTCCGGATCGATGCGCACGCACGCATGCTCATGGATCAGCATCTGCTCGGCATAGGCCGACAGGTTCAGCATCTGGTTGACGGGCGTCCCGTCCGAGAACGTCAGCCGCGGCGGCTCGCCCGGCTTGCGGCGGGTGTCGCCGCCCAGGCAGAGCGACATGCGGCCCGTCACGCAGAACTCGCAATGCCCGCAAAAGGCGCTGAGGCAGGTCACGACCGCATCGCCGGGCTTCACCGTCGTCACTTCCGAGCCGACCTGCTCGACGATTCCCGCGGCCTCATGGCCCGGGATGCAGGGCATCGCGTGGGGATAGGCGCCGTCGACGAAATGCAGATCGGACCGGCACACGCCGCATGCCGCGGTGCGGATCAGGACCTCATGCGGCCCCGGCTTTGCGACGACGACGTCTTCGATGCGAAGCTCCGTCTTGGCCTCGAAAAGAACGGCTGCCTTCACCGCGAAACTCCGATGTCGCCGGAGCTGAAGCGCTCCTTCGCGGCAGCGATTGCTTCCTTGCCGCCATATTTGCCGAACTCGAGCCGGGCGATGGCGCGGTTGTGCACTTCGTCGGGGCCGTCGGCGAGGCGGAGCGTGCGGATGCCGGCATACATCTTGGCGAGGCCGGGATCCTCGGACACGCCGGCGCCACCGAACGCCTGGATCGCGTCGTCGATCAGGCGCAGCGCCATCCGCGGCGCCGCCACTTTGATCATCGCGATCTCTGCCTGCGCCGACTTGTTGCCGGCCTTGTCCATCATGTCGGCGGCCTTCAGGCACAGCAGCCGGCACATTTCGATATCGATCCGCGCCTCGGCGACGCGCTGTTCCCATACGCTATGCTCGGCGATCACCTTGCCGAACGCGACGCGCGAGAGCAGCCGCTTGCACATCCGCTCCAGCGCTTCCTCGGCGACGCCGATGGTGCGCATGCAGTGATGGATGCGGCCCGGCCCGAGCCGGCCTTGTGCGATCTCGAACCCGCGCCCCTCGCCCAGCAGCATGTTTTCTGCGGGCACGCGGACGTCCTTCAGCTCGATTTCCATATGGCCGTGCGGCGCGTCGTCATAGCCGAACACCGGCAGATGCCTGAGGATGTTCACGCCCGGCGCGTCCAGCGGCATCAGGATCATCGACTGCTGCGAATGGCGCGCCGCGTTGAAGTCGGTCTTGCCCATCGTGATCGCGATCTTGCAGCGCGGATCGCCGGCGCCGGACGACCACCATTTGCGGCCGTTCAGAACGTAAGAGTCTCCGTCGCGATCGATCCGCGTCTCGATGTTGGTTGCGTCGGACGAAGCGACCGCCGGCTCGGTCATCAAAAAGGCCGAGCGGATTTCGCCGTTCATCAGCGGGCGGAGCCACTCTTCCTTCTGCTCCCGCGTGCCGTAGCGATGCAGCACTTCCATGTTGCCGGTATCAGGCGCCGAGCAGTTGAACACTTCCGACGCCCAGCCGAGGCGCCCCATTTCCTCGGCGCACAGCGCATATTCGAGGTTGGTGAGGCCGGGCCCTTCGAACTCGAAACTGTCGTCGACGTGCGGCCGGCCGGAGCCCGGCGGCATGAACAGGTTCCAGATGCCTGCCGCCTTGGCGCGCTGCTTTTCCTCTTCGATCACCGGCAGCACTTTCCAGCGGCTGCCTTCCCTTTGCTGGGCATGATAGTCGTGATCGCGCGGCCGGACGTGCCTTTCGATGAAGTCGCGAACGCGGTCCCGCCAATAGGTTTGGCGCTCGGTCAGGTCGAAGTCCATCGGCGTCCTCCCGGTCTTGTTTGCGCGCCTTCTAGGCAACGAATCGCGGGCGTTTCCACCCCAAAAAATCACGGATTTCCGCCACTCTCCGCGGACGCTACGGCAAGCTTGGCAAGACGCGCCTCATGGTCCGCGCGTCCGATCGGAAAACGCATATAAAGCACCGCGCTGATCGCGGCGATGGCCACCGTGACGGCGGGAAAGACCGTAATCAGCCGCTCGATCACCGCCGGATCGACTCGCCCGGGCACGGCGTTTGGGGGAAAGCCGATCAGGGTCAGCACCACGCCCGACAGGAAAATGCCGACGCCGGTGACGCTCTTCTGCATGAAGAAATAGCCGGCGGCGAACAGCCCTTCCTCGCGTCGTCCGGTCTCCGCTTGCGACGCCTCGACCACATCGGCGACCATCGACCCGGTGCTGATCATGACGGCGACCCCGAAGCCCGTAGACGCTCCGACGAGCAGGAGGAACAATGGATGCGGCACGGCAACGCCGCTCAACTTCAGCCAGTAGGGCAGCGTGCCGAGCCCGGCGGAAATCAGCGAGCATGCGGCCGCGGTTGCACGCTTGCCGAACCGCACGTTCAGCAGCGTCACGCCGAAGAACGCGCCCACGACGCCCGCGAACAAGGCGAGCGAATAAGTGAAGAATTCGGCCTTCGAGAACAGCCACACGAACGTCAGCACATAGTTCGACATGGCAAAGGCGATGCCCTGATTGGCAAAGGCGAACAGCGCCGCTGCCATCAGGGTCAGGAAGGCCCGATTGGACAGCGTCGCGCGCATGTTGCGAAGCGTCTCGCCGATGCCGTGGCGCGCGACCGGATAAGGCGACCGCCTGGCGTAGCGGCGATGCGTGCCGAGCGCCGACAGCAGCACCGACGCCGCCATGATCAGACCGCCGGCGAGGCCGTAACGGGAATATCCCTGGGCTGCGAGCGCGGGCGACGCGTTGTTCGCCGGCGCCAGCAACACGCCATAGGCCAGCATCAGCATCGCTAGCCCGCCTCCCCAGCCGAATAGATAGCGATAGCGCAGGATCGAGGTGCGCTCGTGATAATCCCGCGTCATTTCAGGCACGAGGGCGATCGACGGCACTTCGTTGGTCGAAAGCGCCAGCCGCACGCCGATCGCCACGGCAAGCAGCCAGGCAAATTGCACGCTATGGCTTGCAACCGGCGGGTTCCACAGCAGCAGCCAGGCGATCAGGATCGGCAGGGCCGACCCGTAGAGCCAGGGATGGCGGCGACCCCAGCGCGTGTCGGTGCGGTCGCTGAGCACCCCGACGGCCGGGTCGATCAGCGCATCGACGATCAGCGCGATCAGAATCGCCAGGCCGACCTGGTCGGCAGGAAGGCCCACGACCTGGTTGTAGAAAATCAGCAGGAAAACCTGAAAACCATTGTCCTTGATCCCATAGGCGATCGCGCCGAAGCCGTAGGACAGCTTGGTCCCAAGCGTGACGCGCTCGCCCGTCATTCGGTCGGCGCCAGTGCGGCGAGGGCTTCGAACAGACCGGGCGTGCTCGGATCCCAGCTATGGCGCGGGCCGACGGAGATGCCGCCATCGACCAGGATGTGCGTGCCAGTGATGAAGCTGGCGTCCTCGCTCGCCAAGAACGCGACCGCAGCGGCGATGTCCTCCGGTCGCCCCGGCCGCTGGATCGGCTGCGCCTGCTGACCGACGCCCTGGATCAACGCGTTTGCCCGCTCCCGCGCCTCGCCCTCCAGCCCGATCGAGGAGGCGAAGATGTTGGTCGCGATGAAGCCGGGCAGCACGGCGTTCACCCGGATCTTGTCCTTGGCGAGGTCGGCAGCGGCCAGCTTGGTCAAGTGCAGCACGCCGGCCTTGGCAACCGAATAGGCGGTCGGCGCGGCGCCCGCAGCCAAGGCCGCGACGGAGGCGGTGTTGACGATCGCGCCGCCGCCCTTCTTCGCCATCAGCGGCGCGGCGTGGCGGATGCCGAGCGCGACCGAGCGCAGGAGCAGGTCCATCGTCCGGTCCCAGCCAGCCGCGTCGATCTCGTCTATCTTGGCGCGCAGCCCGCCTGCGCCGGCGTTGTTGAACAGGATGTCGGGCCCGCCAAGCTCGGCCGCCGCGTTCAACAGCGCGAGAATATCTGCCTCGCTGGTGACATCGGTGCGCACGAAGCGGATGCGGCCGTTCGACGTGCCGGCCAGCTCTTCGCCGCCTGCCATATCCAGGTCGCCGACGAGGACCGTCGCCCCTTCCTCCGCCAGGCGGAGCGCCGTCGCTCGGCCGATGCCGGACGCGCCGCCGGTCACGACGGCGACCTTGCCGCTGAATCGCATTGCCTCTCCTTGTTTTCACGCGAGCATAGGCGGGCCGGGTGACGCGTCAACGACGCTACGGCAGCGCCGTCTTCCGCGAAGCGCCTTGCAGCCGCCCGGAAAAGCGCGCCAAAATCGGGCAAACGATCGAGGGAGGACGCCTTATGGACATCGCTTCACTGTTCCGGCTGGACGGCCGCGTCGCGCTGGTCACCGGCGGCTCGCGCAACATCGGCCGCTGGATTGCCGAGGGCTTCATCCAGCAAGGCGCGAAGGTCTATATCTCCGCCCGCAAGGCCGAGGATTGCTTCGCGACCGCGGAGGAGCTCGGCCCGAACTGCATCGCGCTCCCGCAGGATGTCTCGACCGTCGCCGGCTGCCGCGCGCTGGCCGCCCAGTTTGCCGAGCACGAACAGCGGCTCGACATCCTCGTCAACAACGCCGGCACCGCCTGGGGCGAGCCGTTCGAGCAATTTCCAGAAAAAGGCTGGGACAAGGTCATGGACCTCAATCTCAAATCGCCTTTCTTCCTGACGCAAGCTCTGCACGGGCTGCTGAAGGCCGGTGCGGCAGCGGGCAAGCCGGCCAAGGTCATCAACATCACGTCGATCGACGGACAGCGGCTGAACCCGTGGGAAACCTATAGCTACCAGGCGTCGAAAGCGGCGTTGATCTACCTCACGAAGCGCGTGGCGGCGCGGCTGATCGAGGACGATATCGTCGTCACCTCGCTCGCACCCGGCGCTTTCCCTAGCCAGATGAACCGCGCCGCCCGCGATCATGGCGACGAGGTGGCCAAGGCGATCCCGTCCAAGCGGATCGGCGCGCCCGAGGACATGGCCGCGGCGGCGGTCTACCTCGCGGCACGGTCCGGCGATTACGTGGTCGGCGAAACCCTGACGGTGGATGGCGGTCTGGTCAGCGCCAAGGTTGGGGTCAGCATTGATGCATAACTAAACCCTCCCCCCATTGGGGAGAGGGACGGCTGCGAAGCAGCCAGGGAGAGGGGCTGTCATCCTGCGTGCCGACTCTGCCCCTCTCCCGGTCTCGCTAACGCTCGCCCACCCTCTCCCCGGAGGGGAGAGGGTTGTCAGTTCCGCACCAGCAGTACGTTCATCCGCGCGACGGCGATCGGCTTGGCGCGGTCGTCCTGCCACGCGACCGCCTCCAGGTTCGCGACGCGCGTGCCGAGCCGGGCGACCGTGCCAATCGCGAACGTCTCTGCTTCCCGGCCGCCGCGCATATAGTCGACCGTGACGGTGATCGGCTTGATGCGCGGCCGCTCGGCATCCCCGTATCGCGCGTAGAGCGCCGAAAACGCCGCCATCTCCAGCAGTCCGCCGATCGCGCCGCCGTGCAGAAAGCCGGGGCGTCCCATCACACCAATGCTCCACGGCATGAGCAGCAGCGGCGCGCCGTCTTCATCGCCGGCGATCGTCAGTCCCAGCAGGTCGGCATAGGGCGGCAGCCGCATCAGAGGTCCGTGAACATGTAGGTGCCGGCGGCATGGGCGATCGGATCGGCCGGGTCGCCGTCATGGGCCTGGCCGCGGATGAAAGCGACCGACCGCGTCAGCCGATAGCATTCGCCGCGCCCGATCACAGGCTTTCCCGGCGTCGCTGGGCGGAGATAATCGAGGCGCAGATCGAGCGTCGCCTGCCCACGAAAACGCTTCTGCTTGATCCAGATCGACATGCTGGCCGCCATGTCCATGAGGGCCAGGATCGGACCGGAAGCGAGCACGCCGCCCGCTTCCTCGCCGATCAGCCGCTCGGCATAATCGATCGCAAGCTCGGACCAATCCTCGCCATGCGCGACGTAACGCAGCCCAAGCAGTCCGCCATGCGCCCGCGACGCCAGCGTCTCGACAAAGCGTTTCGGATCGAAGGAGACGTCGACGTTCATCGAAGTGCGCATAACCGCACACCTTGCCTTCGTCACCCCGGGCTTGACCCGGGGTCTCCCTTCCTTCTCTCTTACCGAAAACAAGCGGGAACCCCGCTCAAGGCCGGGATGACGAGGAGAGAGATATGCACCCAGCGCGTCACGCCGAGGCGACGCCCGACAGGCCCGCGATCGTCGTCGCCGAAACGGGCGAGGCGATCAGCTACGCCGCGCTGAACGCCCGCTCCAACCAAGCCGCCCAGCTCTTCCGCGCCGAGGGGCTGCAGCCCGGCGACCGCGTCGCGCTGTTTCTCGAAAACACGCCCGACTATTTCGCCTTTGGCTGGGGCGCCCAGCGCAGCGGCCTGCTGTTCGTCGCCATCTCGTCCAAGCTGACCGCGCCCGAAGTGGACTATATCCTCGCCGACAGCGGTGCGAAGCTGCTGGTCGCGAGCGCCTGCCTGGCCCAAGCGGCGGGCGGCGTCACCGCCGATGTGCGCCGCTACAGCCATGGCGGTCCGATCTCCGGATTCGCGCCGATCGAAGCGGCGCTCGACTGCCAGCCGGCAACCCCGATCCCGGACGAAAGCGCCGGCGCCGCCATGCTCTATTCCAGCGGCACTACCGGCCGCCCCAAGGGCATCGTCCGACCGCCGCCGCCCGACCCTGCCATCGACGCGCCGACGCCGCTTGCGATGATCGCCAACATGTTCTTCGGGCTTGGCCCTGACAGCATCTATCTCTCGACCGCGCCGCTCTATCACGCCGCCCCGCTCGGCTGGACCATGGCCGTGCATATGCTGGGCGGCACCGTCGTGCTGATGCACCATTTCGAGCCCGAGGCTGCGCTCGCCCATATCGAGCGCTATCGTTGCAACGCCGGCCAGTTCGTTCCCACCCATTTCGTGCGGATGCTGAAGCTGCCCGAACAGGTTCGCGGGAGATACGACGTGTCGTCGATGAAGACCGCGATCCACGCCGCCGCGCCGTGCCCAGTGCCAGTCAAGCGCGCGATGATCGACTGGTGGGGGCCGGTGATCGACGAATATTATGCCGGCTCCGAAGGCAATGGCTTCACCGCGATCAAAGCGGCCGACTGGCTTGCCCGCCCCGGCTCGGTCGGCGCGGCGATCGGCGAAGCACAGCTTCACATCTGCGATGAAGAGGGCAATCCGTTGCCGCCCCGGCGCGAAGGCCTTGTCTTCTTCGCGGGCGGCCGCCCATTCGAATATCATCGGGACCCGGAAAAGACGGCCGGCAGCCGCAACGCGCACGGCTGGTCGACTCTGGGCGATGTCGGCTGGGTCGACGAGGACGGCTATCTCTACCTGACCGACCGCAAGAGCTTCATGATCATCTCGGGCGGGGTGAACATCTATCCGCAGGAGATCGAGAACCATCTCGTCACCCACCCGGCGGTGGCGGATGTGGCCGTGGTCGGCGCGCCGCACGACGAAATGGGCGAGCAGGTCGTGGCCGTGGTGCAGCCGATGGCGGGCGTCGCCGCAACCTCGGAGCTGGCCGACGAACTGATGAGCTGGTGCCGCCAGAGCCTGTCGGGCGTGAAAACGCCCCGCCGCTTCGATTTCGTCGATGAACTCCCGCGCCACCCGACCGGCAAGCTCTACAAGCGGCTGATTCGAGACCGATACTGGGGCAAGGAAAGCCGGATCGTTTAACGCCTCGCGTTTCCCCGGATCGGTTTGGGCTGAGCTTGTCGAAGCCCTCCCTTTCTTTTTGCCGGAGTTGGAAGAAGAAGGGAGGCCTTCGACAAGCTCAGGCCGAACGGAGTTTAGGAGCATGGAAGACCGAGTTCGGATCAATTTTGAGGCCGGCGTAGCCGACGTCCGCCTGAACCGGCCCGAGAAAATGAACGCGCTCGACCCGGCGATGTTCGAGGGGATCGAACGCGCGCTTGCCGAACTGCGTGAAGCCGCCGGTCTCCGCGCGGTGGTGCTGTCGGGCGAAGGGCGCGCCTTCTGCGCCGGCCTCGACATGGCGTCCATGACGTCGGGCGGGGCAAGCGCCGGCAAGAATCTGCGCGATCGCACTCATGGGCTCGCCAACATCTTCCAGCATGTCGCCTGGGGCTGGCGCGAGCTGCCGGTGCCGGTGATCGCCGCAGTGCACGGTATCGCGTTCGGCGGCGGCTTCCAGATCATGTCAGGCGCCGACATCCGCATCGTCCATCCCGCGACCCGGCTGTCGATCATGGAAATGAAATGGGGCCTGGTGCCCGACATGGCCGGCGTCGCGCTGTGGCGTACGCTGGTCCGCGACGACGTGCTGCGCGAGCTGACCTACACCAATCGCGAATTCAGCGGCGAGGAAGCGCTCCGCCTCGGCTTCGCCACGGGCCTATCCGAAGACCCGCATGCCGAGGCGCTGGTGCTGGCTCGCGAGATCGCCGGCAAGAACCCTGACGCGGTGCGCGGCGCCAAGCGCCTCTACAACGCCTACGCCCATGACGCCGAAGCCCTGCTGATGGCCGAAAGCGTGGAGCAAGCCGCCGTCATCCGCACGCCCAACCAGGTCGAAGCCGTCCGCGCCAACATGGAAAAGCGCGCGCCCTTGTTCAGGGATTAGCGAATCCCCACCACCTTGTGCGTCTGCACGGACAGCCGCCATTTGGGGTGCGTCAAGCAATAGGCGATTGCGGCCTGCGTGTTCTCGGCGAGCGCGGGGCCGTCCATCGGCTGCAGCAGGAAGTGATCGAAGGCGAGGCTCTCGAACCGCTCCGGCATCGCCTCGGCCTGCGGATAGACCAATTTCAGTTCGTCGCCGCGCATAATCGCCAGCGGCGCATCGGCCTTGGGACTGACGCAAAGCCAGTCGAGCCCGGCGGGCGGCGGCACGGTGCCGTTGGTCTCGACCGCGATCTCGAACCCGCGCGCGTGCAGCGCCTCGACCAAAGCCTCGTCCACCTGTAGCAGCGGCTCGCCGCCGGTCAGCACGACCATCTTCGCCCTGTTCCCACCGCGCCACGCCGTCTCGATTGCCGCCGCCAGTGCCTCGGCGTCGGAAAATTTGCCGCCGTCGGGGCCGGTGCCGACGAAATCGGTGTCGCAGAAATTGCAGACGGCCTCGGCCCGGTCCTGCTCCCGCCCGGACCAGAGATTGCAGCCGGCGAAGCGGCAGAACACGGCCGCGCGGCCGGCATTCCGCCCCTCGCCCTGGAGCGTGTAGAAGATTTCCTTGATCGTGTAGGCCATTGGCCCGGCTACATGGTCGGCGCCGGGTCCGGCAGCAAGGGCGGCGGATTGGCAGGCGCCTTCGGCGTCAGGATCGCCGCCGTCTCGATCACATCCAGCGCGCGCCTGGCGATGATGTAGCGCCGCGCCGCCGCCATCCAATTCTGCGCCTTGGCCCGGCCCGGCAGCCGCGCAACCTCGACCAGCGCCTTCTCGACCTGGCCGCCTTCCAGCAGCCGCTTGGCGTTGCGCAACCGGTCGCTCGCGACGGGCGAAGGCTGGCCGATCTTGCGCACCACGACGAGCGTGGAGAGCTCGCTGGTCAGCGACGGCCACCAGCCTTCGTCGCCGGTGCCGGTGGTGAGCGACGGCGACAGATCGTCGAGGCCGAGCTGCAGCTCTTCCAGCGTGATCGGGTCGCGCGCAGCGGCGATCACCGTCGCGACCGCCTGCGGCTGGGTCGCGCCGAATCGCTCGCGGAGCTGCGCCTCGATATAGCCGAGGCCCAGCCCGCGATCGACCGCGCGGCGTGCGGCAAAGGCGATCAGCAGCCCTTCGGCGCGTGCCGCATTGTCGCCGGCCGCGTTGGCGCGCTCGGCGACGCGGTCGATCCGCGCCTCGATCTCGCCGACGCGCTGGCCCAGCGCCGCGGCGGCGCTGGGATCGACGGTTGCGATCGTCTCGCTCGGCGGCAGCGTCGCGGACGGCGGCGCGACCAGCGGCGCCGGGCTCTGCGCGGCGACCGGCGCGGCGGGCTTGCCGAGCAGCCAGTCGCGGCCGGCGTCCCAGCGCGAGAACAGCCAGGCCGCGATCAGCAGGCCGGCGAGGAAGGCGGCGATGCCGATCAGCACGGGCGCACGGCTGCGCGCCGGACGCGTCTCGAGCGTCGAATAGTCGGTGCTCATCGGCCTAGTCTTGGCACAGTCGCGCCGCCGCCGCCAGCAGCGCGTCGTCGGCCGGTCGATCGGCGACTGCGGACGCCGCCCAACCCTCGCCCGCGGCCTCCAGAACGGCCGGACTGATCGCCGCGATCCGGTGCGCCGCTCCGGCCAGCTCCCGAAACCGCCGCGCCGCCCTCGCCGAGTGGAGCAAAGCGACCGCGCCGCGCTCCAATGCCTCGGCAAAGGCTGACTGCGGGTCGCAAGGCTCGGCGGCGTAAACCATGCGCGTCTCGATGCTCAGCCCGGCCGGATTGAACGGGGTCCGATCCTCCCCGGCCAAATGGAGCAACGATCGCACGCCCTCGGCACGAGCCTGCGCGACGACCGCCGCAACATCCTTTTGTCCGACAGCGATTCGGGAAAAACCCGCCGTGCGTGCCGCGTCCGCCGTCGCCTCGCCGACTGCATACACCGGCAGCGCACGGTCGAGTCGGTCATCCAGCATCCGCGCCGCATTCGCGCTGGTGAGCAGCAGCGCATCGAACGGCTCGGCCGGCATCTCCCACCCGCGCGGCATGATCCGGAACAGCGGCGCGACGATCGACCCCAGCCCCAGTGCCTTCGCCCGGGCGGCGGTCGCATCCGCGCCCGGCTGAGGGCGCAGCACCAGCACCGGCCTCATCCCTCGAATTCGGCGCGAAGCGCGGGCGATGCGCGTTCCAGCAACTGCACAGCCAGGGCAGCAGCGTCTTCCGGCGCAGCGATCACGGCCTCCCCTTCCTCGCTCTCCCGCCCATCCGGCGAAAGAATCTGCGCGCGCAGATGCAAGCCGCCCTCCGCCCGCACCGCGAGCGCCGCAACCGGCGAGCGGCACGTTGCGCCCAGCCGGGCAAGCAAGGCCCGCTCCGCCCGCACGCAAAGGCTGGTGTCCGCATCGTCGATCGCCGCGAGCAGGCCCAGCATCTCGGCATCATCCGCGCGCGCCTCGATGCCGACCGCCCCCTGTGCCGGCGCCGGCAGCATTGTCTCGACCGGCACCGGCGCGCCGATCTCGTGCCGCCCCAGCCGGTCCAGCCCCGCGGCCGCTAGCAAGGTCGCGTCCGCTTCGCCAAGGTGCAGGCGCGACAGCCGCGTGTCGACATTGCCGCGGAACAGCACGATCTCCAGATCCGGCCGCAGCCGCAGCATCTGCGCGCTCCGCCGGGGCGAGCTGGTACCGACCTTGCCGCCCTCCCGTATCGCCGCGATCGACTCCGCTCCGATCAGCCGGTCGCGGACATCGGCGCGCGGCAGCATCGCGGCGATGACGATATGCTCAGGCCGGATCGTCTCGACGTCCTTCATCGAATGGACGGCGAAGTCGATCCGCCTCTCCTCGAGCGCCAGATCGAGCTCCTTGGTCCACAGCGCCTTGCCGCCCACTTCGGCGAGCGCCCGGTCCTGGATGCGGTCGCCGCTGGTCTTGACCGTCACGATCTCGACCATCGTCTCGGGCCAGCCATGCGCCGCTTCCAGGGCCCGCTTCACCATATGCGCCTGGGTCAGCGCCAGCGGCGATCCGCGCGTGCCGAGCCGGTAAATGCTTCTCATGTCGCGCCTCGTAGCGTCGCTGCAGGCCTCCGCGAAGCGGAAGACAAAAATTTCTCGCGCAAAGCCGCAAAGCCGCGAAGAAGAGCGCCGCACCCTTGGCGTCTTCGCGTCTTCGCGCGAGATCAAAGCGACATTTCCGCTCGCGCGGATTCGACGCTACAGCGCCCGCAATGACGTTGATCCTCGGCCTCGAATCGAGCTGCGACGAGACCGCCGCCGCGCTGGTGACGGACGGGCGCGACATCCTCGCCCACCGCCTCTTGGGACAGGAAGCGGCGCACACGCCCTATGGCGGCGTCGTGCCCGAAATCGCCGCCCGCGCCCATGTCGAGGCGCTGACGCCGCTCGTCGAGGCCACGCTCGCCGACGCCGGCAAGACGCTCGACGACGTCGACGCCATCGCCGCCACCGCCGGCCCCGGCCTGATCGGCGGCGTGATGGTCGGCCTCGTCACGGCGAAGGCGCTGGCGCTGGCCGCGAACAAGCCGCTAATCGCGGTCAACCATCTCGAGGGCCACGCGCTCAGCCCCCGCCTCGCCGCGCCCGATCTCGCTTTCCCCTATCTGCTGCTGCTCGTCTCCGGCGGCCATTGCCAATTGCTGCTGGTCGAAGGCGTCGGCCGCTACCGGCGCTTGGCGACGACGATCGACGACGCGGCGGGCGAGGCCTTCGACAAGACTGCCAAGCTGCTCGGCCTCGGTTTCCCCGGCGGCCCCGCCGTTGAGCGCGCCGCTCGAGACGGCAACCCCAAGGTCGTGCCGCTCCCCCGTCCACTGGTCGGCACGGCTGACCCGCATTTCTCCTTCGCCGGCCTGAAAAGCGCAGTCGGCCGCGCCCGCGATGCAGGAACGTGGCGCGCCGAGGATATCGCCGCGTCCTTCCAGCAAGCGGTCGTCGACTGCCTGGTGGACCGAACAGACCGGGCCATAAAATCCGTTCGTTTCGAGCGCAGTCGAGAAACGCGTTTGGACGACATGCCAAGCCCGCTTCTCGACTTCGCTCGAAGCGAACGGGATGGGGTTACGGCATTAGTGGTAGCCGGCGGCGTCGCGGCGAACGGCGCGATCCGATCCGCGCTTCAGGCGCTGGCGGCAGAGCATGGCCTGCCGTTCGTCGCCCCGCCCTTGTGGCTCTGCACCGACAATGCGGCGATGATCGCCTGGGCGGGCGCCGAGCGCTTCGCCGCCGGCCTCACGGACGCGCTTGACACGCCGGCCCGCGCGCGCTGGCCGCTCGATCCGGGCGCCGCCCCGGCGCGCGGCGCAGGGGTGAAGGCATGACGATCGGCGTCATCGGCGGCGGCGCCTGGGGCACCGCACTCGCCCAGGTCGCGGCCGAGAGTAACGACGTGCTGCTCTGGGCCCGCGAGCCCGAAGTCGCGGGCGCGATCAACAGCGCCCACGAAAATATCGTCTTCCTGCCGGGCGTGCCGCTCAGCCCGGCAATCCGCGCGACGGGCACACTCGACGACCTTTCCGAATGCGAGATGCTGCTGGTGGTCGCCCCCGCCCAGCATCTGCGCGCGGTCCTGTCCGAAGCGCCCCGCGCCGACGTCCCGCTGCTGCTCTGCGCCAAGGGCATCGAGGCCGGCACGCGGCTGCTGATGTCCGAAGTCGCGGCGCAAGTGCAGCCGCGCGCGCCCATCGCCGTGCTTTCCGGCCCGACTTTCGCGCACGAAGTCGCCGCGCGCCTGCCGACCGCCGTCACCCTCGCCTGCGAGGACGAAGCGCTCGGCCGCAGCCTCGCCGAAAAGATCGCCCGCCCCTTCTTCCGCCCCTATCTGTCCACCGATGTCATCGGCGCGGAGATTGGCGGCGCGGTCAAGAACGTGCTCGCCATCGCCTGCGGCATCGTCGAGGGGCGCGGCCTCGGCCAGAACGCCCGCGCCGCGCTGATCAGCCGCGGCTTCGCCGAGATGACCCGCTTCGGCCTCGCCAAAGGCGCGCGCGCCGAGACGCTCGCCGGCCTGTCGGGCCTTGGCGATCTCGTCCTCACCTGCTCCTCGACCAGCTCGCGCAATTTTTCGCTGGGCGTCGGCATCGGCCAAGGCCGCGCCGCCTCCGAGTTGCTGGCCGACCGCAAGTCGGTGGCGGAAGGCGCTTTCACCGCCCCGGTGCTGCAGGAAGCGGCCCGCGAAATTGGCGTGGAGATGCCGGTGGTCGACGCGGTCTGCACGTTGCTCGCGGGACGCGCCGGCGTGAACGAGGTGATCGGCGCGCTCCTCTCACGGCCAATCAGGGCCGAGGGATAGGTCTCCCAATGACCCATTGCGGACATTGCGATCTTGCGGTGATGCGGGGTCATTTCTACGCTCGGCGCATGTGGGACGGTATTTCCCTCCAGACGCTTGCAGTCTGGGCAGTAGTTGCAACAACCGTTGCAAGCTGCCTCGGGCTGTTACCGCGAGGCAGGACTCGTGTCGCGCTGGTGACGCTGTGGGTCGGGCTGCCTGTTATGATCGTGTGTTGGGCCTGTGTCGTCTCGTCATTCGACGGCGAAGGTTTCGACTGGGTAGGCTTTTTCGGTCCTTTAGCGGTTTTCACGCTCTTCCTTTTGCCGCCTTGGGCCTTGCTAACCCTACTCCCGTTCAATCTTGTTCGTCGCTTTCGCGACATTCACGCTGGCATTGACTATCGGAGCGACCGCTAACCACCCATTGCAGGCGAAACTCTGTCCTACACCCGGCTTTGTGGGGCATATGCTGATGGATGACCGAACCTCTCCTTAATTCGCGTCCTAAGGTAGCCTCGCTTTTCAGCGGGCAATCACCATCCGTCGCAGAATCTCCACGGTGCGCCATTTCCTATTTTCCGCCAAGCATCTGCGATCAAAGGACGATCCCGCAAAAGTTCACGAAAAAGGCGCCTCACCCCAGGATGTTTGTGAACTTAAGCGGTGGCGCGCGTCGGTCAGAAGTCGACCGCGATGCCTTTCAGCTCCCAGTCGCCATAGCGGGTCGGATCGAGGCCGAGCGGGTCTTCCTCGCGCTTCATCGGCTCGGGTTTCGGCACCGGCGGATTGGGGCTCAGGTATTCGGGCGGCTTCACATGCGCCGGGCGCTTGCCCATCGGATAGGCTCCTTGTGCTTGGCTGCTGATGCGCGCAGAGGCGCCGCTTGACAAGCATGACCTCCCGCCCCGAACCCACTGGCGTCGATGCCCGCCGCGCCGCGCTCCGCCTGCTCGACGCCGTGCTTCGCCGGGGCCTTCCGCTCGAGGCGGCGCTGGACGCCGCCGCGCGCGATCTCGCCAAGCCCGAGGACCGCGGCCTCGCCCACGCCATTGCCGCCGAGACGTTGCGCCGCCTGCCCGATCTCGACGCAATGATCGATTCGGCGACGCAGCAGCGCTTGCCCCCCGATGCCAAGGCGCGGTTCGCGCTTCGCATCGCGCTGGTCCAGGCGCTGGCGCTCTGCACCCCGCCGCACGCCGCGATCAGCACCGTGTTGCCTTTGGTCGATGGCGGCCCGCGCCGGCTGGTCCACGGGGTGTTCGGCGCGCTGATGCGGCGCAAGGCGGCGCTGCCGTCGCCGCCGTCGCTGCCGCGCGGGGTCGAGATGCGCTGGCTGGAAAGCTGGGGACCCGAGATGATCGCCGCCGCCCGGCAGGCGCTCGCCGCCCCGCCGCCGCTCGACCTCAGCTTTAAATCCGCCGAAGCCGCCGAGCGGTTCGATGGCGACCACCTTGCCGCCCGCCACGCCCGCATCCCGGCGCAGAGCGGGATCGCCGAGCTGCCTGGCTTTGCGGAAGGGGACTGGTGGGTGCAGGACCTCGCCGCCTCGATCCCCGCGCGGCTGCTCGGGGATGGCGAAGGCCGCACCGTGCTCGACCTCTGCGCCGCGCCCGGCGGTAAGACGCTGCAGCTCGCCGCGGCCGATTGGCGCGTGACCGCGGTGGACAGCTCCGCCGCTCGCCTCGAACGGCTGCGCGAGAACCTCCAGCGCACGCGCCTTGAGGCAGACGTCATCCAAGCCGACGTCATGCAGTGGCAGCCGGCCGCCGCCGTCGACGCGATCCTGCTCGACGCGCCGTGCAGCGCCACCGGCATCTTCCGCCGCCACCCCGACGTCCTCCACCGCGTCCGCCCGCGGGTGATCGCCGAAATGGCCGAGCTACAGCGCGCGATGCTCGCCCGCGCCGCGGACTGGTTGAAGCCCGGCGGCACGCTCGTCTTCTCGACCTGCTCGCTCGAACCGGACGAAGGCGAGGCGCACCTGGAGCACTCGCCCCTGCCCCTCGATCCGGTTCGCCCGGACCAATTGCCCGGCGGCGTGACGCCGAACCCGGGTGGCTACCTCCGAATCCTGCCAACCATGCTTGCCAACAAGGGCGCGCTCGATGGATTCTTCGTCGCGCGGTTCAAGAGGAGGCACCACTAGACTTTGTGGTGGATAAGCCGTTGCCCACGCTTCAAACCCTCTTCGTGACCCACTAGGGCTTGTGTCCGTGCAACAGCCGGTCCGCATTGCCCCTTCGATCCTGAGCGCCGATTTCGCGCGGCTAGGCGAGGAAGTGCGGGCGATCGACGAAGCCGGGGCCGACTGGATCCATGTCGACGTGATGGACGGCCATTTCGTGCCGAACATCACGATCGGGCCGATGGTGGTGAAGGCGCTCCGCCCGCACACGGCCAAGCCGTTCGACGTGCATCTGATGATCTCGCCGATCGACGCCTATCTCGACGCCTTTGCCGAGGCCGGCGCGGACACGATCACCGTCCACCCAGAGGCCGGCCCGCACCTCCACCGCACGATCCAGCGCATCAAGTCGCTCGGCAAGCGCGCCGGCGTGTCGCTCAACCCGGCGACGCCCGCCAAGATGCTCGATTATGTGCTGGAGGAAATCGACCTGGTGTTGGTGATGAGCGTCAACCCGGGCTTTGGCGGGCAGAGCTTCATCGAAAGCCAGCTCCGCAAGATCGAGGCGATCCGCAAGCAGATCGACAAGCTTGGAAAGCCGATCGACCTGGAAGTGGACGGCGGCATCGATGTTGCGACCGCGCCTCGCGCAATCGCAGCGGGGGCCGATGCGCTGGTCGCTGGCACAGCGACGTTCCGCGGCGGACCATCGGCATACGCGGCGAACATTCGGGCGTTGAGAGAGGCATGACGAAGCACGAGCCGATCGATCCCGGAGCGGATGGCATCGAGCCCGGAAGGCGGCTCATCCGCGTCGACACCGACCGCGTCTCGCTCGCCCAGAAGATCGGCGAAAGCCTGCAACGCCTGACCTGGCGCACGCCGCTCCACTCGCTGAGATTGCGCGGCCGCTTTCCGTTGAAGCTGCTCGCCGCGCCCGAGGACCCGATCGTCGGCGACCCCAAGGCGGGCCAGGCGCTCCTCCAGGGCTGGATCAGCTGGCGCGGCGAACGCATCCGCATCCGCGAACTCGACTTCCGCACCCTCCAGGGCTCGCCGGGCCTGATCGACTATCTGCAAAGCTTCGCTTGGCTGCGCGATCTCTCGACCGCCGGCACCCGCCAGCAGGGCGCGCCGGTCGCCGAAGCGATCATGAGCCGCTGGCTGAAGGCGCATGCCGAGGATGTGAAAGGCATCGCCTGGCGCGCCGACCTGTGGGGCAAGCGCATCCTCTACTGGACCGCGCATGCGCCGCTGATCCTGTCGAGCCGCGACCTCGTCTATCGCTCGGCCGTGCTGAACACGCTGGCGCGGGGCGCCCGCCATCTCGACCGCGCCGCCGACAAGGCGCCGGAAGGGCTGGGCAAAGTCGCCGCCTGGTCGGGGCTAATCGTTGCCGGCCTGCTGATCCCGGGCGGCGATCCACGCCGCGCCTTCGCCGAAGCCGGCCTGACCCGAGCCCTGGGCCAAACCTTCACCGATGACGGCGGGCTGATCTGCCGCTCGCCGACTGCGCTGTTGGACGCGATCGGACTGCTCAGCCTGTTGCGCTCTGCCTACGATTCGCGGCGCCAGCCTCTGCTGCCGGTCGTCGAGGCGACGCTTGCCCGCGCCGTCCCGGCCCTGCTCGGCGTCTGTCACGGCGATGGCGGCCTTGCGAGCTGGCAAGGCGGCCTGCCGCTGGATCAGGCGCGGATCGCGGCCACGATCGACGCCTCGGGCGTGCGCGCACGCCCGCTGCGTCAATCGCGGCAATGGGGCTATCAGCGGCTCGCCGGCGGGGCGACGGTGGTCAGCGTCGATGCCGCGCCCCCGCCAGCCTCGCGTGCGGCGAGGGATGGCTGCGCATCGACCCTCGCTTTCGAAATGTCGGACGGAGCGCATCGGCTGATCGTGAGCTGCGGCGGCGCGCGACATGCCGGCGCGACGATCCCGGCGCAGCTCGCCCAGGCGCTCCGTGCCACCGCCGCGCATTCGACCTTGATCGTCGCCGACGCCAACTCGACCGCGGTGCATCCGGACGGCAGCCTCGGCCGCGGCGTCATCGAGGTCGAGATCGACCGGCAGGAACTCGAATCGGGCAGCCGGCTTGAGGCGAGCCATGACGGCTATGCCCGCCGCTTCGGCCTCACCCATCGCCGCCAGCTCGCGCTCAGCGTCGATGGCCGGCAATTGTCCGGCGAGGACATGCTGCTCCCCGCCGGGCGCCGCAAGAAGCTCGCGCCGTTCGCGATCCGCTTTCATCTGGCGCCCGAAGTCGAAGTCACTCTTACCGCCGACAGCCAAGGCGCGCTGCTCAGGGTCGACGGCGGCCCGCTCTGGCAGTTCCGCTGCAAGGGCGGTCTGCTCGGCGTCGAGGAAAGCCTGTGGGTGGACGGCACCGGCCGCATCCGTGAGACGCAGCAGCTTGTCGTCTCGGGTGAATCTCCTCCCGGCGGCGCAAATGTGAGCTGGCTGCTGAAGCGCGCCGGCTAGGTTACTCCGCCGCGATCAGCTCCGGCGCCGCTGCGCGCGCGGGCGTCCCTGCCTTGCGGAACGTCATCGCGCCGTCATCGACCTTGCCGAATTTCAGATCGAGCATGTCGAGCGCATAATTCTGGTGCACGCGCCACGGCCGCTTCGATCCCTGCTTCGGCAGATGCTCCAGCGCGCGCTGGACATAGCCGGACGTGAAGCTCAGCCAGGGCTGCTCCTCGACTTCCGGATCGTCAAGCACCGGCGTCGCGATCTGCGTGCCCGTCCGCTCCATGTGATTGAGCAGCCGCGCGACGTACATGCAGGTCAGGTCGGCCTTCAGCGTCCACGACGCATTGGTGTAGCCGAACGATGTGGCGAGGTTCGGCACGCCCTCGAACATCATCGCCTTGTAGGTCATCGTCCTGGCGAGATCGACGGGCTGGCCGTCGACGCTGAACGACGCGCCGCTCAAGAGTTGGACGTTCAGGCCGGTGGCGGTGACGATGATGTCGGCCGCCAATTCGCGCCCGTCTTTCAGCAGGATGCCTTTTTCGGTGAAGCGCTCGATCTGGCCCGTCACCACGTCGGCCGAGCCGTGCCGGATCGCTTCGAACAGATCATCGTCGGGCACCAGGCACAACCGCTGGTCCCAGACATTATAGCTGGGCGTGAAATGGGCCATGTCATAGCCCTCGGGCAGCAAGGCCTTCACCCGGTCGAGCACCCACTGGTTTACGCCCTGCGGATTGGTCCGCGTCTTGTTGTAGAAATACATGCCCCACAGCACGTTCTTCCAGCGCGTGAGGCCATAGGCGAGCTTCGACGGCAGCACCTTGCGCAGGCCGTTCGCGACTTTGTCCTCCGCCGGCCGCGAGACCATGTAGGTCGGCGAGCGCTGCAGCATCGTCACGTGCGCGGCGTCCTTCGCCATTTCGGGAATAAGGGTCACCGCGGTGGCGCCCGATCCGATCACGATCACGCGCTTGCCCTTATAGGCGAGGTCCTCCGGCCAATGCTGCGGATGGATGATCTGCCCCTCGAAGCTCTCCCGCCCCTCGAACTGGGGGGTGAAGCCTTCGTCGTAACGGTAGTAACCGCTGCACATGAACAGGAAATTGGCCGAGAAGGTCACCGGCTCGCGCTCCGGCCCACGCTCGGCGTGAATGGTCCAACGCGCCGTCTCCGAGTCCCAGGCGGCGCCCGTCACCCGGTGTTGATAGCGGATGTGCTTGTCGATGCCGTAGTCGCGGGCGGTGTCGCGCAGGTACTTCTTGATCGAAGGCCCGTCGGCGATCGCCTTGGCTTCCTTCCAGGGCCGGAAGGAAAAGCCCAAAGTATGCATGTCGGAATCGGAGCGGATGCCGGGATAGCGGAACAGGTCCCAGGTGCCGCCGAGGTCGTCGCGCGCTTCCAGGATCGCGTAGCTCTTGCCCGGGCAATAGGTCTGCAGATGATAGCCCGCGTCGATGCCGGAAATCCCGGCGCCCACCACCAGCACGTCCACCGATTCGCTTGTCATCGCCAGCTCTCCTGACGTTTACGTAAACCGGAAGCGAAACGGCGTCCAGCCCTCGCCGGCGCATCGATCGCGCGGAGGAAGTGAGGCACTGCACAGGCACGCTCAGGCCGGGCGCCAAAAGGCTGTGGCGGAAGGAAACAGGTTGCGATTGTGCAAAGCGGCGGACAGGTGCTAACCGACGCCGAAGCCGCAGGGCGACTTCATCAAGACCGAACGGGGGGATAATCCGTTTTGAATATGGAACTTTTTGCCCATCCGTAAGATATATTGTGCACCGCACAATTTCCTCTTGAACTTTGCTGCCCGCTCTTATATTGTGCACTGCAGCATAGGTTACGGGATGCATTCCGATGAGCAGCAAGGAAGTGAAGTCCGTCCCCGGAAAAGGGCCGGCGATAAAGAAGCCGGTCGCGCCGAAGCCGGCTATGCCGGTCGCTAGCAAGACAGAGGCAGCCCCGGCAGCAATCGCTGCCGCGACTGTCGCGCCGAAGCCTGTGAAGGTTCAGCCGGAACAAGCTCCGGCTACTGTGAAGACTGCTCCGATCGAGACGGCCGCAAAAGCGGCGCCGATCGAAACGCCGGTGGCTGCGAAGCCCGCGCCGGCGGTTGTTGAAACTCCGCCGGCCGAGACGCCGGCACCCGTGAAGACTACGCCGGTGGAAATGCCGGCTGTTGCCAAGACTTTGCCGGTCGAAACCCCGGCCCAACCGATCACGAAAGGATTGAGCATGACCGACACTCTGAACGCCACTGCCGAGACCGCCAAGACCTTCGCCCAGGACGCGCAGGCGCGCGCCACCCAGTTCTTCAACGACGTCAACGCCCGCTCCAAGGCGGCCGTCGAGCGCTCGCAGAAGCTGGCCGAAGGGCTGGCCGACTTCAACAAGGGCAACCTCGAAGCGCTCGTCGAGTCGGGCCGCGTCGCTGCCAAGGCGGCCGAGACGATCGGTCAGCAGGCTGCCGAGACCGCGCGCAAGAACTTCGAGACCACGACGGCGGCGCTGAAGAGCTTCGCGTCGGCCAAGACCCCGACCGAGTTCTTCCAGCTGCAGAGCGATTATGCGCGTAGCGCGTTCGACTCGATCATCGCGGAAACCTCGAAGAACAGCGAGACTTTCCTGAAGCTCGCCGGCGAAGTCTTCCAGCCGATCTCGAACCGCTTCGCGGTCGCGGCGGAGAAGATCAAGACTGCCGCCTAATCACGTCGCGTAAGCGTACCTCCGGCCGGCTTTCATCCCCTTGAGCCGTCCGGGTATTTGAACGGCCGCCCCTCCTCTTGGGGCGGCCGTTTTCTTTTGTGCGGTTAATGGGGCGGCCCGGCTCTTGCCCGCGGGAGCGCCGATGCCATATTCTGCGTTCCGCCATGCGTGACACGGACTCCATCATGACTCGCCGCCCGATACTCATGGCAGGCGAAAGCAACGGCGACGATGCCGGTACCGGCGTGGGCGTCGCCACCCGTACGCGCACCAAGGCCAAGAAGCCCTCGCTCTACAAAGTGCTGATGCTGAACGACGATTACACGCCGATGGAATTCGTCGTGCTTGTCCTCCAGCAATTCTTCCGGATGAGCATCGAGGACGCGACCCGCGTCATGCTGCACGTCCACCAGAAGGGCGTCGGCGTCTGCGGCATCTTCTCCTACGAAGTCGCGGAATCGAAGGTCAGCCAGGTGATCGACTTCGCCCGGCAGAACCAACACCCGCTTCAGTGCACGCTGGAGAAAGCGTGAGCCGCGAAGGCGGCGAGCGCCCCGGCGAAGGCCGGGGCCCAGTTGTCTAACGAACTATAGACGGAAGTGTGGACCCCGGCCTTCGCCGGGGCACGCTTGCTTGCGCCAGCCGACCCGCTAATCCCGCCACATGGATCGCATCATCATCCGCGGCGGCCGGCCGCTCGAAGGGCGTCTGCCAATTTCAGGCGCCAAGAATTCCGCGCTGACTCTCCTCCCCTGCGCGCTGTTGACCGACGAGCCGCTAACGATCCGCAACCTGCCGCGGCTCGCGGATGTCGACAGCTTCGGCCATCTGCTCAACCAGCTCGGCGTCTCGACCACGATCGAGGGCACCCGGCCCGAGGATTTCGGCCGCGTGATGACGATGCGCGCGACCAGCCTCACCGCGACGATGGCGCCCTACGATATCGTGCGGAAGATGCGCGCCTCGATCCTGGTGCTCGGCCCGATCCTCGCGCGCGCCGGCGAGGCGACCGTGTCGCTCCCCGGCGGTTGCGCGATCGGCAACCGCCCGATCGACCTGCACCTGAAGGCGCTGGAGGCCTTGGGCGCGAAACTCGAGATGAGCGCCGGCTATGTCCGCGCGGTCGCGCCGGGCGGCAAGCTGCCCGGCGGCCATGTCGTGTTCCCGATCGTCTCGGTCGGCGCCACCGAGAACGCCGTGATGGCGGCGGTGACCGCCACCGGCCGCTCCGTGATCGAAAACGCGGCGCGCGAGCCGGAGATCGTCGACCTCTGCCGCTGCCTCGTCGCGATGGGCGCGCGAGTCGACGGCATCGGCACCGAGACGCTGACGATCGACGGCGTCAAGGAACTGCACGGCGCCACCTATGCGGTGATGCCCGACCGCATTGAAGCCGGCAGCTACGCCTGCGCGGTCGGCATTGCCGGCGGCTCGCTCGAGCTCCTCGGCGCGCGTGCCGGCGAAATGCGCGCGACCGTTACGGCGCTGCAGGAAGCCGGCCTAGAAATCGAGGAACTGCGCGACGGCCTCAAGGTCACCGCCCATCAGCCGCTCAAGCCGCTGACGCTCTCGACCGCGCCTTACCCCGGCTTCGCGACCGACATGCAGGCGCAGTTCATGGCAATGCTGACCTTGGCGCAGGGCTCCAGCGTGCTGACCGAGACGATCTTCGAGAACCGCTACATGCACGTGCCCGAACTCGCGCGCATGGGGGCGGACATCACCGTCACCGGCCGCACCGCGGTCGTGAGGGGCGTCGACGGCCTCAACGGAGCGCCCGTGATGGCAACCGACCTGCGCGCCTCAATGAGCCTGATCATCGCCGGGCTCGCCGCCAAAGGCGAAACCGAAGTCCGCCGCGTCTATCACCTCGACCGCGGCTATGAACGGCTGGAAGAAAAGCTGTCGGCCGTCGGCGCGGATATCGAGCGGGATGGGGACGGCTGATCAGGCCTGCCGCCAGAAGCGGACGGCAATGAACACACCGTAACCGATAAGGGCGACCGACAGCACAATCCGAAACCAACTCTCGTTGGCGACCCCGCCGAAAAGCTGAATGAGCCCGAACCCGATAAACAGAAACGCGAAGATCGCCTGCCGCTTCCAGTCAGGCTGCACTTTACCGTCGACGCGGTCGTCCAGATCGCGATAGCTCACAACCACACCTCCACCGCGTGGATCGCGAGACCGACCAGGCCACCGACGATCGTGCCGTTCACCCGGATGTACTGAAGGTCGCGGCCGACGGCATCTTCCAGGCGGCGGGTGATGGTGCGGGTGTCCCAGCTCCGCACGGTGTCGCTGACCAGGCGCACGACGCTGGCGCCATAGTTGGCTGCGAACCCGACGGCGGTGCGGCGGACAAAGCGGTTGATGGTCACGCGCAGCCGTTGATCCTTCTGGAGCGTTTCGCCCAACTCTCGGATGGCCTCGCCGAACTTGCCGCCGAGCGCCGAGCGGGGGTTGCGGGCGGCGCGGAGCAGCGCGGCCCGCGCCTGTTCCCAAAGACCATCCAGCCAGCGGCGCATGGCCTCGTTGTCGAGCAATTCGTCGCGCAGATCGGCGACGCGGCGCTGCATGACGGGATCGAACTGCAGGTCTTCGGCAAGGCGGACCAGCCCGTCCTCGATCTTCATCCGGAGCGGATGGCCCGGATCGGCGGCGACGTCGTCGAGCAGGCGGAGCAGCCCGTCGATGATCTTGTCGGACAGCGTCTCATCTAGCCCCGTCCAGCGCAGGATCGACCCAGCGCGATCATGCACCATCTGGCGGATCAGATGCTCGTTACCGTCGAGCGTGCGCGCCGCCCAGCGGATTGCGCTTTCGAGCAACGGGATGTGCCGATCCCGGGCAATCGCGGCATTCAGCGCCTGCCCAAGCATCGGCGCCATGTCGAGCGCGCGCAGGCGACGGTCGAGCGTATCCTTGATCATGCCGCCCAGCCGTTCGGGATCGAGCGCTTCCATCACGTCGGCGACCAACAGTGCACCGGTGTCGCGGATGCGTCCCTCTCCTTCCGCCGGGGTCGCGAGGAACCGGCCGACCGAGCCGGCGACGTCGACGCCCCGCATCCGCCGCGCGACGACGCCGGGGATAAGGAAATTGTCCTTCAGGAACGTGGCGAGCGTGTCGCCGATCCGGTCCTTGTTGCGGGGAATGATCGCGGTGTGCGGAATGGGAAGACCGAGCGGGTGACGGAACAGGGCGGTGACCGCAAACCAGTCGGCGAGGCCGCCCACCATTGCGGCTTCGGCGAAGGAGCGGACGAAACCCCAAGCCGGCTCCCGGACTTCAAGCGCGCGCGCAAGGAAGAACAGCGCCGCCATCGCGACCAGCAGCCCCGTCGCGACGATGCGCATCTGCCGCGGACCCTGGCCATTGGGGATAAGAAGCGCGCGGCTCATGTCACCACAATGAGCCGCGCGCGTAATGGTTCAAGCGGCTATTCGGCGGGATGCGTCGCCGGGCGATGCGCGTCGTCCCCAGGCTTGAAGGTGAGCAACCGGCCGAGTTTTGGCCCCAGCCACTTTTCGAAACTGTCGGCCAGGCTGAACGCCGCCGGCACGATCACCAGCGTCAGCAAGGTCGACAGGACCAGGCCGCCGATCACGGTGATGCCCATCGGCTGGCGCCAGGCGCCGTCGCCGGTCAGCGAAATCGCCGTCGGGATCATGCCCGCGACCATCGCGACCGTGGTCATCACGATCGGCTGGGCGCGCTTACGGCCGGCGTCGATGATCGCCTCGAACTTGGGCACGCCGTGCGACATTTCCTCGATGGCGAAATCGATCAGCAGGATCGAGTTCTTGGCGACGATGCCCAGGAGCATCAGCAGTCCGATGAACACCGGCATCGAGATCGGCATGCCGACCAGATGCAGCGCCAGCGCACCGCCGAGCGGGGCCAGCAGCAGCGATCCCATGTTCACGAACGGCGGCATCACCCGCTTGTAGAGCAGCACCAGCACGGCGAAGACCAGCAGCACGCCGGAGATCACCGCGATGATGAAGTTGTTGATCATCTCCGCCTGGAACTTGCTGTCGCCGGCGGTGATCTTCTGCACGCCCTGAATCTTGCCGTCCAGAATCGCCTTCATGGTGGGCAGAGCGTTCAGCTTGGTCATCGCCTGGCTGGTGACGATGCCCGGCGCCAGGTCGGCGCCGACGACGACGCGACGGATCTGGTTGTAGCGGCGGATCGTCGTCGGCCCTTCGCCGAAGCGCACATCGGCGACCACCTTCAGCGGCACCGAGCCACCGCTGACCGTCGGCACCGGCATGTTCTCGATCGTCGACAGGTCACGACGCGCGTCCTCGGCCAGCGCGACGCGGATCGGAATCTGCCGGTCGGCGAGCGAGAATTTGGCGCTGTTCTGGTCGATATCGCCCAAGGTCGCGATGCGGATGGTCTGGCTGAGCGCCTGAGTGGTGACGCCCAATTGGGCGGCGAGATTGAGCCGCGGATGGATGATGATCTCGGGGCGCTTCAGGTCGCCCGCCATGCGCGGCGCGCGCAGCTCGGTCAGGCCGGACATTTCGGACACCAGCTTGTTCGCCGTCGCCTCGAGCTTCACCGGATCGTCGCTGCCGAGCATGATGATGATGTCGCGCCCGAAACCGCCGCCCGATTGCGATTGGAAGTTGACGCGCGCGTCCGCAATGTTCTGGAATTTGACGGCCGTCTTGCGCTCCCAATCGACGCTGGAGATCGGACGCGTCTTCTTCAGCGTCATGTAGATCTGCGCCTCGGTCGGCTTGATGTCGGCGAAGGCCGCGTCGACTTCGTCCTTGTCGGCGGCAAGGATGCGCGCGACCTGCAGCGTGACGCGGCGGGTTTGCTCCAGCGTGCTGCCCGGCACCATCTCGATCTGCACCTGGCTGTAATCCTGGTCCGTCGTCGGCTGGAACGTCATCGGCAGGGTCGCAAAAGCCAGGATGGTTGCGACGAACGCGCCGCCGCCGCCGATCAGCACGGTCTTCCAGCGGTTGTTTACGCACCAGGTGAGCACCGAGATGTAACGGTCGATCAGCCATCCTTCGGCATGCTTGGCCTGGCCATGCGCCTGCAGGAAATAGGCCGCGATCATCGGCGTGATCAGGCGTGCGACGGCAAGGCTCATCAGGACGGCGACGACGACGGTCATGCCGAACTGCTTGAAGAACTGGCCCGAAATGCCTGGCATCAGCCCGACCGGCAGGAACACCGCGACGATCGACATGGTGGTCGCAAGCACCGCAAGGCCGATTTCGTCCGCGGCGTCGATCGAGGCTTGATAGGCCGATTTGCCCATCCGCATGTGACGGACGATGTTCTCGATCTCGACGATCGCGTCGTCGACCAGCACGCCCGCGACCAGGCTCAGCGCCAGCAGCGAGAGCATGTTGAGCGTGAAGCCCATCATGTCCATGAACCAGAAGGCAGGGATCGCCGACAACGGAATGGCGAGGGCCGAAATCAGTGTCGCCCGTTTGTCGCGCAGGAACAGGAACACGATCAGCACGGCGAGCACCGCGCCCTCGACCATCGCGTCGATCGAGCTGTGATACTGGCCCTTGGTGTATTCGACGCTGGTGTAGAGCTGCTTGAACTTGACCTTCGGGTTCTGCTTCTGGAGCTTGTCCAGCACCTTCATCGCATCGTCATAGACGGCGACGTCCGACGCTCCCTTGGCCTTGGTCATTGAAAAGCTGGTGACCTGGCGCCCGTTCATCATCGAGAGGTTGCGCTGCTCCGCATACATGTCGCGCACGTCGGCGACATCGGCGAGCTTGATCGTGCGGCCATTGCCGACTGAGATCTGCGTCTGGCCCAGATCATAGGCGTTGCGGGCGTTGCCGAGAACGCGGACGGACTGCTCCGCCCCGGCAATCTCGGCGCGGCCACCGGCGGCATTGACGTTCACCTGCCGCAGTTGCTGGTTCACCTGAACCGCGGTGAGCCCTTGTGCCTGCAGCTTGGCCGGATCGAGGATCACGCGGATTTCTCGGCTGACGCCGCCGCTTCGCGAGACGGTCGCCATGCCGGACACGCTCAACAACTGCTTCGCAACGGTATTGTCGACGTACCAGCTCAGCTCTTCCAGCGTCATGTCGGTCGCTTCGGCGCTGAAATAGGCCATCGGCCCGCCATCGGCGTCCATTCGGGTGACCTGCGGTTCCAATATGCCTTCCGGCAATTGGCTGCGGACCTGATCGACGGCGTTGCGCACGTCGTTGACCGCGCGGTCGACCGGCGTGCCGATCGCGAACTGCACGATCGTGAAGCTCTGCCCCTCTTCGGTGCGCGACGAAATATCCTCGACGCCGCTGATCGCGCGGACCGCAGATTCGACCCGCTGCGTCACCTGGGTCTCCAGCTCTACGGGAGCGGCCCCCGGCTGGGCGACAGTGATGGTCACCGCCGGAAAGGCGACGTCCGGCATCTGGTTGACGTCCATCCGCATGAAGCTGATCAGACCGGCCAGCGTCAGCGCCACGAATAGCACGATGGGCGGAACCGGATTGCGGATCGCCCAAGCGGAAATGTTGCGGAAGCTCATGAGGACAGCCCCTTAGCGGCCGAAAGCGGTCAGGCGCGGCTTCACCGTTTCGCCCGGGTTGAGGAAGGCGCCGGCCGACAGCACGACGCGCTCCTCGCCGGTAAGCCCATCCAGGATCGCGATGCCCTTATCGGTGACTTGACCGGTCTTGACCGGGCGGCGCTGCGCCTTTTGATCGCCGTCGATGATATAGACATAGCTGCCGTTCTGGTCGCTCAGCACCGCCGTTTCGGGCAGCAGCGGCGCGTTCATCTGACCGGTAACGACCTCGGCCTGCGCAAAACCGCCCGGACGCAGCGCCGGATTATAGGAAAGCGCTATGCGGGCCATGCCCTGGCGCGTCTGCGGATCGATCACCGGAGAGACCTGCCACACCTGGCCGTTGAACGACTGGTTCGATCCGACCGGGGTGACTGTCGCGGTACCGCCGACATGCACCGCCGAAAGATCGGCCTCCGCCATCGCCGCCCGCATTTCCATCTCGCCGCCCTTGGCCAGCCGGAACAGCGTGCCGGAGCCGGAGCCGACGACCTGGCCGGGCTCGACCGAGCGCGTGAGAATGAGGCCAGCGGCAGGCGCGCGAATGTCGAGCCGGCCGGTACGGGCCAGCGATTCGCGATACTGCGCTTCGGCGACGCGGACCTGCGCCGCTGCCTGGTCGCGCGTGGCGAGCTTGCGGTCGATATCGGCGCGCGAGACGAAGCCACGGCCGGCAAGCTGCTGCGAACGCGCGAGCTCCTGCTCCGCCAGGCGAGCATTGGCGCGCGCAACGTTGATCTGCGCCTGCAGCGAGGCGCTCTGCTGCACCTGGACCGAGCGCTCGATGACAGCGAGCGTCTGGCCTGCGCGCACCCAGGCGCCGGGCTGGACGAGCACCTGCGTGACCATGCCGCCCTCGCCGACCACGCCCACCGGCATGTCGACCCGTGCGGCGAGCGTCCCCGTTGCGGAAACCGTGCTGGCGACGAGTTCGCGGCCCGGCTTGATCACCGTGACTTCCGGCGCCTGCGCCTTGCTCCCTTGGGCGGCGACGGGCGCGGGCTGGCCGCTCTTGCGGCCGAACATGACGAAGGCGAGCGCCAGGGCGAGTGCCACGACGATGCCGCCGATGATCAGCGCCCGGCGACGGCGTGCCCGCGCTTCGGAGTCGAAATCGGCCCCGATCTCTTCGGCTTTGACGCTCGTTTCGTAATTCATGTTCACTGGCCTTCCGCCCCGGCGGTATCTGTTATGTCGGAGCTGTATTACAGTAATAACTCACCCGCCTCAAGGCCCGAAATTTCGGCGATTTCGCGGGTTGGTCCGATGTTGCCATTTACCCTGAATGGAGGGCGGAAGATAGACGGCGGCGTTCACCGCCGGTGCAGCCGCCGCGCCATATCGCCTGCGAAACGGAACGGGAGAAGACGAATGAAGTCGATGATTTCCATGATCGTATTGGCGCTCGCTGCCGGCCCGGCATTCGCAGACACGCTTCCGGTGCCGGTGCAGACGATCACCGGAGCAGTGCTGGACGTCAGCGCATCGGGCGAATCGAAGCGTGTGCCCGATATCGCGACAGTCAGCGCCGGCGTGGTCACCCAGGCGGGCGACGCCGCCGGGGCGATGCGCGACAACGCGGCGCGGATGGACCGAGTGATCGCGGCACTGAAGCGCGCCGGCATCGCCGACCGGGATGTGCGCACCGCCAGCATCTCGCTGCAGCCGCAATATCGCTACGAGAACAACCAACCGCCGGTCATCACCGGCTATCAGGCCACGAACACGGTGACGGTGAAGTTCCGCGACATCGCCAAGGCCGGCGCGGTGCTGGATGCGCTGGTCGCGACCGGCGCGAACCAGATCAGCGGCCCCGAACTCGGCCTCGACAATCCGGCCGCCGCAATGGACGAAGCGCGGGTGGACGCGGTCGCCAAGGCGCGGGCGCGTGCCGATCTCTATGCTCGTGCCGCAGGTTTGCGGGTCAAGCGCATCCTGTCCATCAGCGAGGGCAGCTTCGACGTGCCGCGTCCGCTGCCGATCATGATGCGTGCGCAGGGGATGGTTGCGGACGCCGCCCAATCGAAGATCCTGCCGGGCGAGCAGGCGCTCAATGTCAGCCTTTCGGTGCGGTTCGAACTGGAATAGCAAAAGGGCCAGGCGTCGCCGCCCGGCCCTTCAGTCCGTTCATGGTCAGCTTGCTTAGCGCATGCTGCCGCGACGGAAGAGATTGACGATCGCCAGCAAGACGACGGCGCCCAGCAGCGAAACAAGGAAAGAGTAAAGCGTCAGACCGTTGCTGTTGATCGAGCCGCCCGAGAAAATAAGGCCGCCGAGAAACGCGCCGACGATGCCGACAATGATGTTCAGGAAGATGCCCTGTTGAGCATCAGTCCGCATGATGATGCTGGCCAGCCAGCCAATAATGCCGCCGACGACGAGCCAAACAATAAGTCCCATCTGTGCCTCCTGTCCGAACCCACTTATCGTAACTTATAACTTGCGGTGTAGAACCGTTCGTTTAGACGCTCGAAAGGCTGCAACGGTTCCGCAACGGACCCGAGATTGTTTCGGGTCCGCGTGTTTGCGAGGCGACCGACCGCGTGCGATAAGTCGTTTCCGAAGGAGAGGATTCGATGGCGACCGCAGTGCTGCGCAATTCCCGGATGAGCGAAGCGGAGTGGCAGGCGCGGCAGGAACTCGCCGCCTGCTACCGCGTGTTCGCGATGCTGGGCTGGGACGAGTCGATCTACAATCACATCACCGTGAAAGTGCCGGAAGAGGATGACGCGTTCCTCATCAACCCGTTCGGGCTGCACTTCAGCGAAGTGAAGGCATCGAACCTCGTCAAGATCGACATCGACGGCAACAAGCTGGACGACAATCCGTATCCGGTGAACCTCGCCGGCTTCGTCCAGCACAGCCTTTTCCACCGGCACCTGCCCGACGCCCACGCGATCGCGCACACCCACACCACGGCCGGCATGGCCGTCGCGTCGCTGGAAGGCGGGCTGCAGCCGACCAATTTCTACGCCGCCAACTGGGTCGGCCAGATCGCCTATCACGATTTCGAAGGGGTGACCGTCCGTGCCGAGGAGGGCGAGCGGCTGCTCGAGCATCTTGGTGACAAGCGCGTCATGCTGCTCAGGAACCATGGCATCCTGGTCATGGGCCGGACGCTTCCCGAGGCGTTCGTCAAACATTGGTCGCTGCAGCGCGCCTGCGAGGTGCAAATGGCGACGATGGCAATGGGCAAGCCGCTGACGATTCCGCCTGAGGTGATTGCCGTGCACCAGCGCGACATCTCGAAGGCGTCGGCACCCGGCGGGCCCGGCAAGGCCGATTTCGACGCGATGGTCCGCCGCGTCGACAAGATCGACCCGAGCTGGCGCGACTAGCCGAACCGATAGCCGCTTACGGCCCAGCCGAGCACATGCCCGGCAAAGTCGCGCTGCGCCTTGTCCTCGCCGCCGGCACCAAGTGCGACCATTAGCGGCAGCAGATGCTCCTCGCGTGGATGGGCGAAGGCGGCATGGGGAAGCGAGCGCCAGTCGGCGACGCGCCGCGCGCGGGTCGACGGGTCGGGATCGGTAACTGCCGCTGTCAGCGCATCATCCCATTCGTCCGAGGGCGTGGTCGCCTGAGTGCCGCGGACACGGAGATTGTGGAAGCTCATGCCCGAGCCGATAATCAGCACGCCTTCGTCGCGGAGAGGAGCCAGCGCGCGGCCGATCGCGATATGCGCTTCCGGATCGAGGTCCGCGCGCAGCGAGATCTGGGCCAGCGGAATGTCTGCGTTTGGGACGGCGACCTTCATCGGAATGAACACGCCGTGATCCCAGCCACGCGCCGACTCCTCCGCGACGGGAAAGCCCGCCGTTTCGAGCAGCGCTTTCGCCCTGAGCGCGACATCGGGCGCGCCCGGCGCATCCCAACGGAGCCGGTACGTGTGCTCGGGAAACCCGTAATAGTCGTAGAGCAGGGGCTGGCCGTCGCCGGTATGGACCGTGACCCGCGGTTCTTCCCAATGGCCTGAGACGAGCAGGATCGCGCGCGGCCGCTCGGGCAGCGACTCGATCAGGCCGGCAAGATAGTCCTGCATCGGCCGCCACATCGGATCAGGCGGGCCGCCATTCGGGTCCATGAAGAAGCACGGCCCGCCGCCGTGCGGCACGAACAGGGTGGGCATTTTCATGTTTGCGATATCGGCTCGCGGTGCCGGGCCCACAATGTCGCAAGCGCAAACGGACGGTTTCCCGTCAGGCGGCAAGCACCCGGCGCGCTTCCAGGCAATCGGCGTCGATCTGGGCGGTGAGTGCGTCGAGACTGTCGAACTTCTCCTCGCCGCGCAGCCAGGCGTGGAGCTCGACCTCGATCGTCTGCCCGTAGAGATCGCCGGAGAAATCGAAGAAATAGGGCTCGAGCAATTCCTTGGGCGGATCGAAGCTCGGCCGCACGCCCAGATTGGCCGCGCCATCGACCATCCGCCCGTCCGGCAGCCGTCCGCGCACGGCATAGACGCCGTATTTCGGACGCAGATAGCGGTCCAGGTCGATGTTCGCGGTCGGATAGCCGATGGTGCGGCCGAGCTTGTCGCCGTGCTGCACAATGCCTTCGATCGCGAAGGGCCGGGTCAGCAGCCGGGCCACTTCGGCGCAATCACCGGCTTGCAGCGCATCGCGGATCCGGCTGGATGATACCGGCTCACCGTCGAGCGAGACCGGCGCCACCGCTTCCGCGAAAAAGCCGTGCCGGGTCGCCAGCTCGGCCAGCACCGCGGCATTGCCGCTCCGCTTCCTGCCGAACGTGAAATCCTCGCCGGTCACCACACCGGCGACGCCGAACAGATCGACCAGCCGCTCGGCGACAAACGCTTCGGCCGAAAGCCCTGCGAGCGCGGCATCGAAATGGAAAACGATCATCGCATCGGCGCCGGCTTCTCCGAAGAGGCGCTGGCGCTGATCGAGGGTGGTCAGACGAAAGGGCGGCGCGTCGGGCTGGAAGAAGCGCACTGGATGCGGATCGAAGGTCGCGACCAGGGCAGGCCGGCCGTCGGCGCGGGCGCGATCGATCGCACGGCCGACAACCGCTTGATGCCCCCGGTGAAACCCGTCGAAATTGCCCAGCGCGACGACTCCGCCGCGCAGATGTGCCGGAGCCGCCGAGCCGCCGTCCAGCCGCTCCATGGCGGCGGGCTATAGAGATTCGCGTCGGCGCTTGGAAGCGGCGGAGGTGAAACGAAGCTCACGGTCGACGAGCTGAAAGGTTCCCCCCGTTCGTCGGCTTTCGGGTTCGAGTCGCCGCACGACGGATGACTCCCGTCGCCCACCTTCCCTACATCGCTGTCAGCGAGAGCGGGGATTTTCTCGAACATGTTGAATTTGGGTCGCAGCGCCCTTGTTGGCGCCACGCTGTTTTTTGCGTCTGTTTTCGGAATCACACCGGCCAGTGCTCAGTTCTGGCAGTGCGCCCCTTATGCGCGCATGGTTTCGGGCATCGACATTCACGGCAACGCCGGCACCTGGTGGGGCCAGGCGGTGGGCCGCTACGACCGTGGCGCGGCGCCGGAAGTCGGCAGCGTGATGGTGCTGAAGCCCTACGCCAAGATGCGGATCGGCCATGTCGCGATGGTCAGCCAGATCGTCTCGGAGCGCGAGATCAAGGTGACGCACGCCAATTGGTCGCGCCGCGGCGGCGTCGAAAAGGATGTGCGCGTGGTCGACGTGTCGCCGGCCGGCGACTGGAGCCAAGTGAAGGTCTGGTACGCCTCGATGGGCGATGTCGGCACCACCACCTATCCGGCGTTCGGCTTCATCTATCCGAAGCACCAGCAGGCCGTGCAGTTCGCAGACGCAAAGGGCGGCGCAGGAATGCCCTACGCCGCCCTCCGTTAAGCGTTTCGAGTCAGCCGCTTAGTAGCGGGTGCAGACGCGAACCCGGCGCCAGCCACCGTACCAATCGTCCCACTGACGCTCGGTCCAGCAGCGCCGCGGGGCGTAGCCGTAACCATAGCCGTAGCCGTACGGGCGGCCATAATAGCCGTCGTTATAGGCGTACGAACCGCCATAGTAGCCGTTGCCGTAATAGCCGCGATTGCCATAGTAGCCGCCGCGGTTGCTGGAGGCCACGGCCGCACCGAGGGCGAGGCCAAGAGCACCGGCGCCGAGCGCCAGGCCCGTACGATCGCCGCGATGGCCGTAGTAGCGGTTATAACGATATTGCGCCTCTGCCGGGCTCGCCGCGGCCACAAGGGTCGCGCCTGCAAGCAGACCGGCGGTGATTTTGGTCGAAATCTTCACCCTCTGTCTCCTTCAAACACACAGGGAACCGACGCGGAGCAAGCGCTCCGGTTCCACCATTCGCCTTATGGTTAAGTCCATCTGAATGCAGACGGAACGGCGCGTTCAGGAAACAGCAGGCTCGTAACGGGTGAGACCGGCGGCCAGATCGGCGATCAGGTCATCAGGGTCTTCCAGCCCGATCTGCAGCCGCACCAGCGGCCCTTCCGCCTGCCACGGCACAGCGCTGCGCAGGTTTGCGGGATCGGCGGGGATGACGAGGCTTTCAAAGCCGCCCCAGCTAAAGCCGATGCCGAACAGCTCCAGCCCGTCGATCAGCGCCGTGCGCGCAGCGTCGCGGCCGCCGTTCAGCACGAACGAAAACAGGCCCGACGCCCCTGCGAAGTCGCGTTGCCACAGCTGGTGCCCCGGGCAGCCGGGCAGCGCCGGGTGTAGCACGCGCGCAACCTGCGGCTGCTGCTGAAGCCAGCGCGCAATCTTGAGGGCGCTGTCCTGATGCTGGGCGAGTCGCACGCCCATCGTCCTCAGCCCGCGCGCGCCGAGCCACGCATCGTCGGGCGCCGCATGCTGCCCGAGCTGATAGCTGGTCTGGCGGAGCTTCGCCCATGCGGATGGCGCGGCTGTTACGGAGCCGAGCATCGCGTCCGAATGGCCCACCACATACTTGGTGCAGGCAAGGATCGAGAGATCGACGCCTTTCTCGATCGCGCGGAAATAGAGCGGCGTCGCCCAGGTATTGTCGAGTAGCGTGACGACGCCCCGTTCCTTCGCCGCCGCGCAAATCGCCGGCACGTCCTGCACTTCGAAGGTGAGGCTGCCCGGGCTTTCCATGAACACGGCGCGGGTCTTTTCGCCAATCATGCCGGCAATGCCGGCCCCGATCAGCGGATCGTAGAAGCGCGTGGTGACGCCGAAGCGCTTCAACAGCCCGTCGCAAAGCGCGCGGGTCGGCTCATAGGCGCTGTCGACCATCAGCAGCTCGTCGCCCGGGCGCAGCACCGACAGCAGCGCCGTCGAAACGGCCGCCACGCCCGACGGATAGAGCAAGGTCGCCTCGGCACCCGGCTCCAGCTCGGTCAGCGCATCGGCCAGCGACCATTGCGTCGGCGTGCCGCGCCGCCCGTAATAGAGCCGGTGGTGCGTGTCCTTGTGCCGCGCCTTCATGTCGGCGACGCTGTCGTAGAGGATCGTCGACGCCCGCCAGACCGGCGGGTTCACGATCCCCTGCGTCCATTCCGCCCGCCGCCCGGCAGTGACGAGGCGTGTCGCCGGCTTGTGGTCCTTGCCGTCCCCGCTCGCGCTCACGCTGCCGCGCCGAGTTCCTTGGGCGTGGACGGGTCTGCGCCCCACTCGCTCCACGATCCGTCGTACAGCGCCGCGTCCTTGCCGAGCAGGTGCAGGCCGAACAGCAGCACGGCGGCCGTGATGCCCGAGCCGCAGGTGGTCACGATCGGCTTGTCGAGGTCGACCCCGGCCTGCTCGAACGCGGCGCGGAGCGCGACGCCTTGCTTCCAGGTGCCGTCGGCGTTGAAGATCTGGTCGTAACGCAGGTTCCTGGAGCCAGGGATATGGCCCGGCTGCACGCCGGCGCGTTCGGCCGCTTGTCCGGCGAAACGGTCGGGCGAGCGGGCGTCGAGCACCTGTTCCGCCTTGGTGCCGACATTCGCCTTCATCTGCTCAAGGGTGCGCACGCCCTTGGCATCGTGCCAGGCAGTGAAGTGCCGGTGGCGGACCTGCGGCTTGCCGCTTTCGACTTTCCGCGCCTCGGCCTTCCATTTGGCAAGGCCGCCGTCGAGAATCGCGACATCGTGCGCGCCAAAGGTGCGGAGCATCCACCACGCCCGCGCCGCCGTCTTGTAGGGCGACTGGTCGTAAACGACGATCCGGCTGCCGTCGCCCAGCCCCAGAGATTGCATGCGGCTGGCGAATTTCTCGGCGGAAGGCAGCATGTTGGGAAGCGACGTGTTGCTGTCGGCCAGTTCGGCCAGGTCCATGAACACGGCGCCAGGAATGTGCCCCTGCTCATAGGCGGCGGCCGCGTCGCCTTCGCCCGGCATCAGCCAGGTGGCATCGACGACGCGCAGATCGAACGCGCCCAGTTCCTTTTCCAGCCAGTCCGTCGAAACCAGGGCGTCCATGAATGCTCCTCCGTTGTCGCGATTCGCTTAGTCAAACCCGTAACGCTTGGGAACCGATTCCGGCGCAAGGGAACAACGGGCCGCGCGCATCGTAAAGCGACTCTACCGCGAAGCGAGGCGCTCAGCATGCCAGAACAAGACGCCGCACCCCATCCGCGCTCCACCGCCCGACTGTTCGGCCATCCGATTCACCCGATGCTGGTGCCGTTTCCGATTGCCTTCTTCGCCGGAGCGCTCGTGACCGACATCGTCTATTCGCGGACGGCCAACCTGATGTGGCAGTATTTCTCCATCTGGCTGATCGTCGGCGGGCTGGTGATGGGCGGCCTCGCAGCGCTGTTCGGGCTGATCGACTATATCGGCAACCGCCAGGTGCGCGCCCGGCGGCCCGCGACGCCACACATGATCCTGAACATCCTGGTCTGGCTGCTCTCGCTGCTCAACGCCTTCGTCCACAGCCGCGACGGCTGGACGGCGGTGGTGCCGCAGGGGCTGATCCTGTCGGGCATCGTCGTGCTGCTGTTGCTGGTCAGCGCCTGGCTGGGCGGTTCCCTTACTTACCGGCACGGCGTGGGAGTGCGGCCATGAAGCGGCTCCTCTTTGCGCTGGCGCTGACGAGCGTTCTCGCCGCCTGCAGCGATCCGCAGTTCGACGAGGCGAGCCAGGTCGGGCCGGACCCGAAGCTCCCCGATCCGAAGCAATATTTGCTTCCCCCGATCAACGTCTCGCCGGGAGAAGGCTGGAAAGCGGGCTTCATGCCGACGGTCGCGCCTGGCCTGCGCATCCAGCCGCTCGTCACCGGGCTCCATCACCCGCGCTTCGTCTATGTGCTGCCGAATGGCGATATCCTCGCCGTCCAGGCCAAGTCGCCGCCGCCCGAGCCGGTCAAGCGGCCCAAGGACCCGATCGTCGCGATCGTGAAGAACAAGGCGACGGCTTTCCCGGGCGGACCCAAGGCCAAAAGCAGGATCACGCTGATCCGCGATGCGGACGGCGACGGCAGGCCGGAGTTCGTCACGACCCTGCTCGACCATCTGAACTCGCCGTTCGGCGTCGCCTGGGCGGATGGGATGCTGTACGTCGCCAACACCGACGCGGTCGTCCGCTACGCCTTCACGCCCGGACAGACGAGTATAACAGATCCCGGCCAGGTGCTCACGCAATTGCCGGGCGGCCCGATCGACCATCACTGGACCAAGAGCCTGGTGCTGAGCCCGGACGGGCAGCGGCTGTACGCAACGGTCGGCTCCAACAGCAACATCGTCGAGAATGGCTGGGACGCCGAGCGTGGGCGGGCCAGCGTATGGGAGATCGACCGCCAGTCCGGCCGCGCCCGCGAGTTTGCAACCGGTCTCCGCAACCCAAACAGCCCGGTCTTCTACCCCGGCTCCAACCAGCTTTGGGTGGTGGTCAACGAGCGCGACGAGCTCGGCCCGCATCTGGTGCCCGATTATCTGACATCGGTGCGCGAGAACGGCTTCTACGGTTGGCCGTACAGCTATTACGGCCAGCATCTCGACCCGCGCGTGCGGCCGCAGCGGCCGGACTTGGTGTCGCGGGCGATCAAACCCGATTACGCGCTTGGCAGCCATGTCGCGGCGCTGGGTCTGACCTTCTACACCGGCACGACCCTGCCGGCGAAGTATCGCGGCGGCGCGTTCATCGGTGAGCATGGCAGCTGGGACCGCTACACGCCGTCGGGCTACAAGGTCGTGTTCGTGCCGTTCGCGAACGGCCGTCCCTCGGGCAAGGCCGAGGACGTCGTAACCGGCTTCCTCGACACCAAACAGGGTAAGAGCTTCGGCCGTCCGGTCGGCGTCGCCATCGACCGCACCGGCGCGCTGCTAATCGCCGACGATGTCGGCAACACCATCTGGCGCGTGACTGCCGGCTGACCGGCTCGATTCCTCCATCAGGCAATGATAGGTTGCTCTTTGGGGGGAAGGGTAAAGTTGCTTCAGCAAAGCGCCGATCGACCGCGACGCGTGCAGCTTGCCGCCGAAGCTCCGTTCCAACTCGGCGGCTGGTCCGTCCATCCAGGGCTCAGGCAAATCTCACGCGGCAGCGAAAGCCGGACGCTCGAGCCGCGGGTGATGCAGGTGCTCGTCGCCCTCGCCCAGGCGCAAGGCGGGATCGTTGGCCGCGACGCTCTCGTCGATTGCTGCTGGGACGGGCGCATCGTCGGCGAGAATGCGATCAACAGGGTCATCTCGCTGCTACGCGCGGTCGGGTCGGAGACCGGCGCGTTCGAGATCGAGACGATCACCAAGGTCGGCTACCGGCTAAAGCGGGCGGCGGCGACGCCCGTCGTCCAGCCGGCTCCGCAGGAGCCGTTAGGAGCCGGACAAGCCTGGCCTCGCCGGGCGGCCATCGTTGGGATCGGCGCAACCTTGGCCGGTGGAACGGCCTATCTGATCAAGCCAGATATATTTTCGTCGCGGCGCAGGGAGGCGGAGCGGCATTACCGCGCCGGGGTCGATAGCGAGCGATTGGGCGAAGCCGCCGCGATGCAGGCGCTCGCCCATTATCAAGCGGCCGTGCGCGCCGACCCCAACTATGCTCCGGCCTGGGGCGCCGTCGCGCGTGCGCTGGTCTCGCTCCGTTCGGGCGACGACCGCCAGTCGGAACAGATCGCCCGGCAGGTGCAACAGGCCAGCCGCCGTGCGCTCCAGCTCGACCCCGACAATGCCGATGCGCTGCTTGCGCTCGTCATGATCGCGCCTTCCTATCGGAACTGGATCAACCTCGATAAGCTTGCCCGCCAGGCTTTGGCGCGCCGGCCCGATCTCAGTCTTGTGCAGCTCACCCTCGCCTTGTCCCGCGCAGACACGGGGCGATTCCGGGATGCTGTGGCGCTGATGGATAAGGCGCGCAGGCGTCAGCCGTTGTTGCCCGGCATGACCGGTCGATTCGCCTGGCTTCTCTGGCAGATCGGCCGTCCCGCGGAAGCCGCCCGGATTTTCGAATGGGCCTATCGAACCTGGCCCGAGCACAGCATGATCTGGGTCTATCGCATGATGTACCTCAGCTTCTCCGGGCAAACCGGCGAAGCGCTGCGTATGGCCGAGCGCAATAATTCCCGAGGGGCGCTCGGCGGGCCGCTGCCGCCAACCGTCGCAGCGGATTGCGCCCGCGCGCTGGCCGCCGGCGCCAACGAAGCAGATCGGAACAAGGCGGTGGACTCCATCATCGCGGCCCGGCGCGATGGAGACATCGGCTCTCAATATTCGATCATGTACCTCAGTGCGCTCGGCAATGTTGAGGCCGCCTTCGAGCAGACCTACGACTATCTGCTGGGCAGGCGTGACACCTTGACCGGAGAGCGCCAGCCGCTTTCGCCCCACGCCGACCGGGAGACCTGTTTTCTGTTTGCGAGCCAGACCGCAGCGATGCGCGCCGACCCGCGCTTTCCAAAACTGACCTCTGCGATCGGCCTCGACGACTATTGGCGCGCGACCGGATTACCGAGCAATTTGACCCATTTCGGCACGCCGTAAGCGTTCCATCACCTTTTCATCACAAACGCGGTGTGGCGGGAATCGCCGCCAGACCGAAGGGTCCGCCTGCCTGTCAATCACAGGGGGTGTTCCAAATGTATCGCTCGGTTCTGACCTTCACTGCTCTCGCTTTTGCCGCCCCGGCCGTCGCCGCAAGCGACCCGATCGGCGATTTCCTCGGCACCTATACCGGTCCGCAGACCGCCAATTTCGACATCACGGATGTGAGTGCCCGTTTCGACGGCACGAACTTCACCCTGAGCGCCACGATGAACGGCGCGATCACGCCCGGGCCCGGCATTCTTTATGTCTGGGGCGTCAATCGCGGTGCGGGCGCCGCGCGGCTGAACTTCAATACGCCGCCGCTCGATCCTTCGGTCGTGTTCGATGCACTCGCCGTGCAGTCGACCGACGGCGTGCTGCGCGTGGTCGAGATTCCTCCCGCCAGCGCGCCAATCGTCACGACGCTTGCCGGCGCCGCCGTCATCAACGGCAATACGATCTCGACCAGCGTGCCGCTGAGCCTCTGGCCGACGCGCGGCTTCGCTCCGACCAGCTATAACTTCCAGCTCTGGTCGCGCCATCGGCTCAATCCGGCAGCGGACGGCTTCAACTCCGAAATCGCGGACTTCAGCCCGCGCGTGTTCGCGAGCGTGCCCGAGCCGGCGACCTGGGCGATGATGATCGGCGGCTTCGGCCTGGCCGGCTGGTCGGCGCGCCGCCGGCGTCAGATTGCGTTCGCGATCGCCTGACGCGCTAGAAAAAGGGGAACTTCAATGCGTATGAAATACGCCGCGCGGCTGCTTGCGGCCGGAACCTTGCTGCTGTCTGCGCCAGTGTTTGCCGTGACCTACCAGAGCACGGTTGTCGCGAGCGGCCTGAACACGCCGCGCGGGCTCGCGTTCGGACCCGATGGCGGTCTCTACATTGCCGAATCCGGCACCGTTTCGCCCGGTGGCCCCACCACGATCATTCGCGGCAACACGTACAGCTATAGCGAAACCGGCTCGATCACCCGCGTGCTGAACGGCGTGCAGCAGCGGATCGTGACCGGCCTCCCCTCGCTCGGCTCGCCGACCGCAACGGACACCACCGGTCCCCAAGACATTGTGTTCGGCCCAGGCGGCACAGGCTATGTCGTAGTCGGGCTCGGCACCAATCCGAATGCCCGCTCGACCGATCTCGCCCCGAACGGCGCGAAGCTTGGCCAGGTGTTCACCTTCACGCCCGCTGGCGGCAAAGCGCTGTTCGCCGACGTGTCCGCCTATGAAGCGGCGAACAACCCCGCCGGCGGCCCGCTCGACAGCAACCCCTATCATGCGGCGGCGCTCGCCGACGGCCTGCTCGTGACGGATGCCGGCGCGAACAGCCTGATGAAGGTCGGTCTCGACGGTTCGGTGTCGCTGGTCGCTTCCTTTCCGAGCCGCTTCATCGGCCCGCCGGCGCCCGCGAGCGAGCCGGTCCCCACCGGCGTCGTCGTCGGACCGGACGGCAATTACTATGTCTCGGAGCTCACCGGCTTTCCGTTCACGCAAGGCGCCGCCCGCATCTACAAGGTGACGCCCGGCGGGAATGTCTCGGTCTTCATGGACGGATTCACGACGATAACCGACCTTGCGTTCGGCCCGGACGGCACGCTTTACGTGCTGGAGTTCGACGACAACGGCCTCGCGACGCCCGGCGGCACTGGCACGCTGCTGAAGGTTGCGCCGGGCGGCACGGCGGAGACGATCTTCAGCGGTCTCGTCGCCCCGACCGGTCTCGCTATCGGCAGCGACAACGCGCTCTACGTCACCAACTTCAGCGTGCTCGAAGGCCGCGGACAAGTGCTGCGCATTGCCGCCGTGCCCGAGCCGGCAAGCTGGGCGCTGATGCTTCTTGGCTTTGGCCTTGCCGGCGCTGCAGCCCGCCGGCGGCGGGCGCCCGCCCTCGCGATCGCTTAGCCTTCATCGCGCTCGGGGCCATAGGGCGCTTCGTCTAGACCGGCGAGGAACCCTGCGGCCTGGGCGCGAACGGCTTGCTGCACATCCCCGTCGAACCGGTCCCAGGTGCGATAGACGTTACGCACGCGCGGATTGTCTTCCAGCCTGTCGCGGTTGCGGGCGAAGAAATCCCAATAGAGGCTGTTGAACGGGCAGGCGTCCGGCCCGATGCGCTGCTTCGGATCGTAGCGGCAATGCCCGCAATAGTCGGACATGCGGTCGATATAGGCCGCGCTCGACACATAGGGCTTGGTGCCGACCAGCCCGCCATCGCCGTATTGGCTCATGCCCAGCGTGTTCGGCAGCGTCACCCATTCATAGGCGTCGAGATAAACCTCCATATACCAGAGGTGCACCGCGAGCGGGTCGGCGCCGATCAGCAGGGCGAAATTGCCCGTCACCATCAGCCGCTGGATGTGGTGGGCATAGGCATAGCGCCAGGTCTGGCCGATCGATTCCGCCAGGCAGCGCATGTCGGTCTCGCCGGTCCAGTAGAAGCTCGGCAGCCGCCGCTTCGTGCCGAAGAAGTTGCGTTCGATGTAATCGGGGCCGGCCAGCCAATAGACGCCGCGCATGAACTCCCGCCAGCCGATCACCTGGCGGATGAACCCTTCGGCACAGTTGAGCGGAACCTTGCCGGCCCGATAGCGCGCCTCGACCTCGCGGGCGAGCGCAAGAGGGTCCAACAGCCCCGAGTTGATGTACGGAGAGAGGTGCGAGTGCCACATCCGGTGCGCGCCCATCACCATCGCGTCCTGGTAATCGCCGAAACGGCACAGCGCATGATCGAGGAACAGCGCCTGCGCGCGCAGCGCATCCTCCCGGGTCACCGCCAGGTCCCAATCCTCAAGACTGCCTTGCAGCTCCGGGAAGCGCTCCTCGACCAGCGCGATCACGTCGCGTGTGATCGCGTCGGCGGGAAAACGCGGTGGCTCGGGCATGAACAGATCGACCTGAGCGGGCTTGCGATTCTCCTTGTCGAAGTTCCAGCGCCCGCCCTCGGGCTTGCCAGACGGCGTCATCAGCAGGCCGGTTTTCCGCCGCTGCTCACGATAGAAGAACTCCATGACCAGTCCGTCGCGATCCTCGACCCAGGCCTCGAACTCGGCATGGCTGGCGATGAACCGGTCGTCGGTCCGGATTTCGACCGGGATGCCGAACAGCGTCTCCCAGCTTTCCAGCATTGCCTGGACGCGCCACTCGCCCGCCTCGGTCACGACGATCCGCTCAGGCGCGTGCCGTTCGATCGCGCGGGCGAGCTCGCCGGTGAAGCTGGACGGCTCGGCAGGGTCGTCGAGCTTTACATAATCGACCGTCCACCCGTCCGCGCGCAGCGCCTCGGCGTGGTGGCGCATCGCTGACAGGATATAGGCGAGCTTGCGGCGGTGGTGGCGGACGTACCGCGTCTCGTCCGCCACCTCCATCATCAGGACGACCGTGGCCTGAGGATCGGCATCTTGAAGCGAGGAAATGCGGGGCGAGAGCTGATCGCCAAGGACGGGAATGAGCGTCGTCATATCCCGTCCAAACGCGCGATCATCGGCTGCGGATGAACGTCTTGATGTCGTTCGCGAGCTTGTGCCGATCCTCGTCGCGGACGTACATCATGTGGCCGGCATCGTAGTAATGAAACTGGATGCGGTCCTGCGGGAAGCCGGTGCGGCTGAGCGCATATTCGGCGCCGAAGAAGGGCGTCGCGAAATCGTAATAGCCCTGGCCGACGAACACCCGCAGCCCGCTATTTTCGCGCAGGGCCTGGCCGATATAGGGCGCGACCGACTTGTAATAGGTCGCGTCGCCATTCCCCAGATCCCAATCCCAGGGCTGGACCGACCCGATCGTCACGTATGACCGGTCCGATTTGAACCCGAGCGTATCGCGCACATAGGCGTTGATCGCGGCGGTGTAGCCGCCGTCGATGCCGTAGAAGCTGGGATCATTGTCGAAGCCTTCGCCGGCATTGTCGCGGTCCTTGCCGAGATAACGGCTGTCGAGCCGGCCGACGACGAGCCCGCGATCGCGCAGCAGTTCCTTCCAGAACCGGTTCGGCGAGACGCGTAGATCGGTGCGCTCGACGAACTGCTCGGACAGGCCCGTGTAGCGAGCGAGTTTCTGGCGGATCGCGTCGCGTTCCGGCCCGCTCAGCGCCTGGCCTTTCATCAGCGCGGTCGCATATTCGCCGGCCGCGAACGCCTTTGCCTCGGCCACGAACTGCGCGACCGTCGCCGGCTTGTTCGGCACCTTGTCGTGGTACCAGGCGACCGCGGCCATTGAGGGGAGCGCCACGACATAGGGCATGTCGTTGCCCTCCACTTCCGCCTGCGCGCCAAAGTCGAGGATCGTCGAGATCAGGATGATGCCGTTCAGCGCGACGTCGTTGTAGCTGCCCTCCAGCTCGTGCGCGACCGCGGCGGAACGGGTCGTGCCATAGCTCTCGCCGCCGAGGAACTTCGGGCTGTTCCAGCGGCCATTGTCGTTCAGCCACAGGCGGATCGCCTGGTTGATCGACTTGGCATCCTTGGTGACGCCCCAATAGTCCTTGGGCTCCGTCTTGCCGAGCGCGTGGGAAAAGCCGGTGCCGACCGGATCGATGAACACGATGTCGGTGACGTCGAGCAGGCAATCGGGGTTGTCGAGCAACGGGTAGGGCGGCGCGCCATCGTCGTGCGCGTCTGACGGGATCGCGACCCGCTTCGGCCCGAACGCGCCCATGTGCAGCCACACCGATCCCGAGCCCGGCCCGCCGTTGAACAGGAAGGTCACCGGCCGCGACGGATCGCGCGGCTCCTTGACATAGCTATAGTAATTGATCGCGGCCTTGGGCGTGCCGTCCTCGGCCTTCAGATAGATTTCGCCCGCCGTCGCGGTGTAGTTGATTTTCTGCCCGCCGAAGACGCCGCTGTGGTGCGAGACGACCACCTGCGGCGGCGGGATATCGGCGGCTGCGCGTTCGGCCTTGGCCTCGTCCTTCTTGTCCTGCGCGAGCGCGGGGACAGCGAGCAGCGCCGCGGCTGCGAGTAGAAACGCTTTGGTCATTATCCCTCCGGTTTGGGCTGAGCCTGTCGAAGCCCTCCCTTTCTTTTCTGAAGCAGCCGTAAGAAGAAGGGAGGCCTTCGACAAGCTCAGGCCAAACCGCGTTTGGGATTGCGGGTGGTGCGCATTATGTGCGCCCCATGAGCATCACCCATCTCGGCCAGCCCTCGACGCTGCCCGCGCGTCCCGAAGACGCGGTTCTCGATTACGTCCCGAACCCGCGGCCCGGCCGGCCCTATCTCGTCCGCTTCACCGCTCCGGAGTTCACGTCGCTCTGCCCGGTCACTGGCCAGCCCGATTTCGCGCACCTCGTCATCGACTATGCGCCGGGCGAGACGATCGTCGAATCCAAGTCGCTGAAGCTGTTCCTCGGCTCTTTCCGCAATCACGCCGCCTTCCACGAGGATTGCACCGTCGGCATCGCCGAGCGGCTGCTCGCGGAGATGAAGCCGCTTTGGCTGCGCATCGGCGGCTATTGGTATCCGCGCGGCGGCATCCCGATCGACGTGTTCTGGCAGTCGGGCGAACCGCCCGCCGGCCTATGGCTCCCGGACCAGGCCGTCCCCGGCTACCGCGGCCGCGGCTGAGGCCGTGCGGCGGTAGAGCCACGCCGTCAGCACCGCGAACAAAATCGGCGACAGGATCAGGGCGGTGGGCGCAAAGCCTTCGGACATGATCGCCAGCGGCGCGTCTTTGCCGGTCGCGACGACCAGCCCCGCGACGGCCACGCCGAACAGGCTTTCTCCGACAATCAGCCCGGTCGCGAGCAGCACGCCCATCCGTTCCGACCCTTCGGGATCTCGCTGACGCTGCGCCCAGCGGTCATAGAACCAGCCGCCGATCGCGCCGACCACGACCAGCAGGCTCGTCTGCATCGGCAAATAGATGCCGAGCCCGACGGCGAGCGGCGGCAAGCGCCAGCGCTTCATGCCCGCAAGCGCGAAGTCGATCACCACGATGACGACGCCCGCGATCGCGCCATAGCCGATCATCCGCCAATCGAGCGTCCCGCCCAGCACGCCCTTGGCAAGCGCGGAGATCAGCGCCGCCTGCGGGGCCGGCAACGCGTTCGGCCCCACACCCGGCGCGCCGGCAAAGCCATAGGCCTGGTTCAGCAGCGACAGCACCGGCGGGATCACCAGCGACCCGAAGAACACGCCGAAGATCAGCGCCACCTGCTGCTTCCAGGGCGTCGCCCCGACCAATTGGCCGGTCTTCAGGTCCTGCAGATTGTCGTTGGAGATCGTCGCGACGCCGAACACCACGGCAGTCACGGTCAGCGCATAGACGACCAGCGGTCCGCTCGGCCCCGTGCCACCTGCCACCACGCCGATCAGCAGCGAAGCGGCGATGATCGACAGGATGCCGACGCCGGAGATCGGGCTGTTCGACGCGCCGATCAGCCCAGCCATATAGCCGCACACGGCGGCGATGAACGCGCCGGCCAGCACCACGAACACCAGGCTGCCGCCGATCACCAACACCTCGTTGCCGATGCTGCCGACCTGCGTGGCGAGCAGCACGCCGATCAGCGCAAGCGCCGCGAGGCTGCCGATCGCCACAAGTCCGATCGGCAAGTCGCGCTCGTGAAGCGGCAGCTCGCCGCCGCTGCCCTTGCGATGCGCCGAAGCGGCAAGCGCCGAACGGACGCCGCGCAAGATCGGACTCAGGATGCTGAGCAAGGTCCAGATCGACGCGACGCCGATCACGCCCGCGCCGAAGAAACGCACCTGATCGCCCCAGACTTTGAGCGCGACGGCTTCAGCCGCGCCGGGAATGCCGGCGGTCAGGATCGGCACGGCGCCGGCCCAGCCGATCAGAATGCCGATGCCGATCGCCACGCCCACCGAAATGCCGACCAGGTGTCCCGCGCCCATCAGTGCGAAGGACAGGCCCGCCGATATCCCCGTCGCGCCCGCACCAACGCGGAAGAACGTCGTCGCCTCGGCCACCGCGACTTTCATCGCCGCGAGCAGCGCATAGCCCGCCGACGCAATCGCGCCGGTGGTGATAATCGCGAGGCCCGCCTTGTTGTCGCTCTCGCCGACCTTCAGAACTTCGGCCGCCGCGACGCCTTCGGGATAAGGGAGTGGCGTGTCGACGACGAGCGCGCGCCTCAAGGGAATCGAGAACATCACGCCGAGGAAGCCGCCGAGGAAGGTGATCAGCGCTGTCGTCCAGAATGGGAAATCGTGCCACGCGCCGATCATCACCAGGCCGGGCAGCACGAAGCAGATCGCGGCCAGCGTCCCCGCCGCCGATGCCACGGTCTGGACGATATTGTTCTCGAGGATCGTGCCGTTCGCGAAGGCCCGCAGCAGCGCCATCGAAATGACGGCCGCCGGGATCGACGTCGCGAACGTGAGGCCGACCCGGAGCCCGAGATAAACATTCGCCGCAGTGAAGAGCAGAGTGATGACCCCGCCGAGCAGCACGGCCCGGACGGTCAATTCCCGATGTCGTTCGATCACTTGCCTTCTTTCCTGAACGTCAATGTCCGGTCGTAGCGCCGCATGACGAGCTGGCCATTGTCGATGATCAGCGGCTCATCGCGGAAATCGGCAACGCCCAGATCGTTCGGTTCGAACCGGAAGATCAGCGTGCGGCCCACGTCCTTCAGCGGATAGGGGTCAAGCGGCACGTCATAGATCGGCAGGTCCGGCACGACCGCGACGGGGGTCAGGCCGCGCGGCAGCGGCACCGTACCGTCCTCCCCGACTTCCAGGAACATCGGCTTATCCGAGCCCTTGAATGTCACCCGCACCGTCAGGGTGACGCCGCCCAGCGCCTCCGGCTTATCGAGCGCCACAATAAGCTTGCCGTCGGACGATGGGGTGTCGCTCACGACTGTAAAGGTCGGGCGCTTGGGCGCCGGTTCGGTCGTCAGCAGGACCTTGCCGTCCCGCTCCATCCAGCGCCCCTTGGCCTGTTCGTCCAGAGCGCCATAGGACAAGCCATATTGGAACGTGCCGTCCGCGTTCAGATCGAGCCCGGCCGCGACCTCCATCTGGTGCCCGTCATAGCTGCCGACCAGCGGCGATGCGGCGAGCGCCGGACCCCCCATGCCCAGCACAAGCGCCGCGAGCGTCGTGCGCATCACTTCACCAGATTTCCGAGTACCCCGCGCAAAAGGCTTCCGACAAGCCCGCCGCTCGAGCTCTGGCTGCGGCTGCTCCCGCCGAACACGGCCCGGCCAAGCTCGTTCGCGACCTGGCGCGTCACCGCCGATGTCGCCGTGCGCGCGGCGGTCTGGATGATCTTGTCGGTGAGCGTCGGCTTGGCCGCCTCGCGTGCGGCGATCTGTGCCTGGCGTGCCTCTTCCTTGGCCTGCGCCGCCGCCTGTTTATCCGCCTCGGTCTGCGCCTTGGCCTGCGCCGCGGCGGCGGCCGCCTGGGCCGACTTGGCGGCGAGTATTTCCTCGGCCGATTCGCGATCGACGACCGCGTCGTACTTCGTGCCGACAGCATCGGTCTGGCGCAGCACGCCGCGCTCCTGCGGGCTCAGCGGCCCGACGCGCGACGAGGGCGGCTTGATCAGCGTGCGCTCGACGGGGCTGGGGCTGCCGTCCGGCTGCAGCAGCGAGACCAAAGCTTCGCCGACTTTCAGCTCGGTGATCGCGGTTGCGACATCGACACCAGGATTGGCACGGAAGGTATCGGCGGCGGCGCGGATGCCTTTCTGATCGGCCGGCGTGAAGGCGCGGAGCGCGTGCTGCACACGGTTGCCGAGCTGCGCCGCGACCTTGTCCGGCACGTCGATCGGGTTTTGCGTAATGAAATAGACGCCGACGCCCTTCGACCGGATCAGGCGCACCACCTGCTCGACCTTTTCGAGCAGCGCATCCGGCGCCTCGTCGAACAGCAGGTGCGCCTCGTCGAAGAAGAAGCAGAGCTTCGGCTTATCCGGGTCGCCGACCTCGGGAAGCTGCTCGAACAGCTCGGACAGCAGCCACAGCAGGAAGGTGGCGTACAGCTTCGGGCTCGCCATCAATTTGTCTGCGGCGAGGATGTTGACGACGCCGCGCCCGCCATCGTCGGTCTTGATCAGATCCTGGATGTCGAGCGCCGGCTCGCCGAAGAAATGATCGCCGCCTTGGCTGCGCAATTGCAGCAGCGAGCGCTGGATCGTGCCGATGCTCTGCTTGGAGACATTGCCGTAAGTGGTGGTCAGCTCGTCGGCGCGCTCGGCGCAGTTGACCAGCATCGCCTGCAAATCGTCGAGATCGAGCAGCAGCAGCCCGTCCTTGTCGGCGACGGTGAAGGCGATCGTCAGCACGCCTTCCTGCGTCTCATTGAGGTTCATCAGCCGCGACAGCAGCAGCGGCCCCATTTCGGAAACGGTCGTGCGGATCGGATGGCCTTGCTCGCCGAACAGGTCCCAGAGCTGCACCGGATTGTCGGCATAGGCCCAGTCGGTCATGCCGATCTCGGCTGCGCGCGCGGCGAAAATCTCATGCGTCTTGGCGGTCGGCGAGCCGGCCATGCCAAGGCCGGAGAGATCGCCCTTTACGTCGGCGACGAAGCTCGGCACCCCGGCTTTGGAAAAGCCCTCGACGATGCCCTGCAAGGTCACCGTTTTGCCGGTGCCGGTCGCACCCGCGATCAGCCCGTGCCGGTTGGCGCGCTTGAAGTTGAGGATCTGCGGCTGCCCGCCGCCTTGCCCGATAAAGACACCGTCGTCGCTCATGGGGAGGGGGTGTAGAGCGCGCGAGCGCAGCCGAAAAGCCCCTCTCCCTGCGGGAGAGGGAGGGGCCCGGCGCGAAGCGCTGGGAGGGTGAGGGCGACAGCCTTCGTCGCCCTCACCCCGCTCGCCCATGGCGAGTCGACCCTCTCCCGGTGGGAGAGGGTTGAGTTACCCGTTCTTGATCTTGAGCCCGATATAGCGCGCCGGATTGGTGCCGCGCTGGACGAGCAGCAGCACGCTGGAACGGTTGGCCTTGGACGCTTCGGTCACGGCCGCGCGCACATCCGCGACCGCGACGGCCGGCCGGCCGTTCACCGAGATGATCACGTCGCCGCGCTGCAAGCCCTTGGACGCCGCGTCGCTCGACGGATCGACGCCGCCGATCACCAGGCCGCGGGTGGTCGCCGGAACGCCGACCTGGCGCGCAATCGCCGGGGTCAGCGGCTGGACGGCGAGGCCGAGCGAGGCCTGCGCCGCCTGCTGTTGCGTGTTGTTGTCTTCGTCATTGCCGAAGCTGTCGTCGTCCCCGCCGCCGCCGAGCCGCGAGGCGAGCTGCTCTTCCGGCGGGCGTTCGCCGACCGTCGCGGTGACCGTCATGCGGCGGCCGTCGCGGATCAGGTCGATGGGAATACGCGAGCCGATCGGCGCGTTGGAAACGAGATAGGAGAGCGTCTCGTCCGGCGTGACCGGCTGGCCGTTCACGGCAACGATCACGTCGCCCTGGCGGATGCCGGCCTTCTCGGCGCCGCCGCCCGGCTCGACGCTGGCGATCAACTCGCCGCGATTCTTGTCGAGGCCCAGCGAGTCCGCGATCGACTGGTCGAGCTGCTGGATCTGCACGCCCAGATAGCCGCGCTTGACCCGGCCGCCCTTCATCAATTGGTCGACGACGGGCTTGGCCTGCTCGGCCGGAATCGCGAAGCCGATGCCGACATTGCCGCCGGTCGAGGACAGGATCGCGGTGTTGATGCCGATCACGTTGCCGTTGAGGTCGAACATCGGGCCGCCGGAGTTGCCCATGTTGATGGCCGCATCGGTCTGGATGTAGCGGTCATAGGCGCCGCCCTGGCCGGTGTTGCGGTGCAGCGCCGAGATGATGCCCGAGGTGACGGTGCCGCCCAGGCCGAACGGGTTGCCGATCGCCAGCACCCAGTCGCCGACGCGGGCGTGCATCGAATCGCCGAAGCGCACGAACGGCAGATTGGCGCCCGCCTCGATCTTCAGCACGGCCAGGTCGGACGCGAGGTCGCGGCCGACCAGCCGCGCCTTGTATTCGCGCCGGTCAGGCAGCGTCACGGTGATCGATTCGACGACCGCGCCCTGGCGTCCGGGCGCGACGACGTGGTTGTTGGTGACGATATAGCCGTCGGGCGAAATGATGAAGCCGGAGCCGAGCGACTGCGCCTGGCGCGTCACCGGCCGGCCATTGTTCGTCGTGCCGCCGCTGTTATCGCCGCCGAACAGGTCTGCGAAGGGCGTGCCGGCGAACGGGTTGGTGCCCTGGCTCACCTGCACGCGCTGGGTGGTCGAGATGTTGACGACGGCCGGCTGCAGCTTGGCGGTCAGGTCGGCGAAGCTCATCGGCGCGCCGCGCGGCGCCGCGGCAGCCATGGCTTGCGGAGCGTTCTGCGGCGTCTGCGCGCCCAAGGGCTGCTGCATCGCGACGGAGCTGGCGACGCCGCCCAGAAGAAGGGCCGTGGTCAAAGCATAGGCGTAACGCACGTCTTGAGTATCCTCTCAGATTCGGCACCGGCGCGGACGCGTCCGGCGCGACCGCAGGGGTGCGGCATGATTCCTGAACGATCTTTGAATGACATTTGTCATCGTGAGCGCCCGTTGAACTCCTTCAGATAGGCGTTGTTCGGGGACAGGATGATGTTGGTTTCGGCGGCATCGGACTTGAAGGTCTGCCGGTACGACTGCATCGCCCGGTAGAACTCGTAAAAGTCCGCGTCTTTCCCGAAGCTCGCTGCATAGGTGCGCGCGGCCTCCGCATCGGCTTCGGCGCGGATGATCTGCGCCTGCTTCGCGCCCTGCGCCTCGATGGTCAGCGCTTCCTGTTCGCGCGCCGAGCGCATGCGCTCGAACGCCGATTGCAGCGGCGTGCCGTCGGGCAGGTCGGTGCGCTTGATGCGCACGTCGATGATCTGCGCGCCATATTGCCGCGCGACCGTGTCCAGCCCTTCCTGGATTTCGTGCATCACGCGCGTCCGCTCCGGCGAGAGCAGCGCGGCCGCATGCACCTTGCCGAGCTCGTTGCGGAGCGCGGAGCCGAGGATCGGGCGAAGCTGGTCGGCGACCTGCTGCTCGCTGCCCGCCGTTACATAGGTGCGTAGGGGGTCGATGATGCGGAAGCGCGCATAGGCGTCGACATTCAGCCGCCGCTGGTCGGTCGACAGCACCTGCTGCCGGTCCATCGACACGTCCATCACGCGCTTGTCGAGCCAGACGAGCTGGTCGACGAACGGCACGCGCAGGATCAGGCCCGCACCGGTGCGGCCAAACGCCTCGCCCGGGCGGTAGCGATTGACGATGCTGACCGGCTCGCCGAAGCGGACGATCACCGCCTGGCGCGTCTCCGGCACCACCGCGATCGTGCTGGCAAGCAGGACGAGCAAAGCGATCGCCGCGAGCGCCAGCACGATCGGGTTACGCAGGCTGAACACCGGGCTCATTGCTGCGGCTCCTGGGCGGCCTGGGCCTTGGGCAGCCGGTCGAGCGGCAAATACGGCGTCACGCCGGGCACTTCCACGATCGTCTTGTCGACCTTGGACAGCACATCCTCCATCGTCTCGTAATACATGCGCCGGCGCGTCACTTCCGGCGCCAGCTTGTACTGTTCATAGACCTTGTCGAACGCCGCGGCCTCGCCCTGCGCCCGCGCGGTAATCTGCTGGGCATAGGCGCGCGCGCCGTTCAGATAGGCGATCGCGTTCTGCTGCGCCGCCGACACTTTCTTGAAGCTCTCGGTCACTTCGGCGGGCGGATCGGCCTGCTTGATCGCGACGCCCTGGATGCGCACGCCGGAGCGATAGGCGTTCAGCAGCTCCTGCATGCGCTGCGCGACCTGCGCCTCGATCGAGGTGCGGCCGGCGCCGATCGCGTCGTTCAACGTCACGTTCGCCATCACCGCGCGCATCGCCGATTCGGCGACTTCGCGGATCGTGTCCTCGGGGTCCTTCAACTGGAAGAGGAAGAGCGCCGGGTCGCTGATGTTCCAGCGCACCGAATAGGCGAGATCGACGATGTTCTGATCGCTGGTCAGCATCAGATTCTCGTTCTCGGCGGCGGTCGATCCGATATCGACGGTGCGGATTTCCTCGATGTTCTGCTTGACCACCTGGTCGACCGGCGCCGGGAAGCTGAAATTGACGCCCGGGCTCATCGTGCCCGCATAGCGGCCGAGGCGCAGGATCACGCCCCGTTCGCGCGGCGCGATCGAGTGGACGCTGGTGAACACGATCCAGAGCGCCAGGAAGGCGAGCAAGGCATAGGCCCAGATCGGCCGGCCGTTCAGATCGGGAAAGCCGCCGCCGGAGCCGAAGCGCTCGCGGCTGCGGCGCAGCAGCTCGTCGAGCGCCGCGGGTCCGGGCCGGTTGCCGCGCGGGCGACCGCCGCTGGGCGGCTCGCTCCACGGATTGCGCGGGCCGCCGCCATCGCCGTCTCCGCCGCCATTCCCACCGCCACGGCCGCCCCAGGGGCCGCCGCCTTCGTTCAACATGGCGCCTTGTGGCCAAAGCCACGCCGTCAGCTTGTTCATCACGCCTTTATAGGGAGGACACACAAGAAAAACAGTGTTCCGTCGGCGGAACCACTCGCCTATCCGCGCCGGCATGGCCGAACCCGATCGTCTCTACGCCGCAATCTCGAAAATCGTCGGCAGCCGCGCCGCGCCGCCGCGCCTGAAGGACGGCACCGCGTCGCTGATCCTCGACGTGACCGGCCTCGACCAGAAAACGCGCGACGCGATGGCGGATGCGGCGAAACAGGCGCTGCTCGCTTTGCCCGACGTGACCGACGTCCGCATTGCCATGACCAGCGAGAAGCGCGAACGCCGGCTGATCGCGGTGGGCTCCGGCAAGGGCGGCGTCGGCAAATCGACCCTCGCCGCCAACCTCGCCGTCGCGCTGCAGCGGCTGGGGCGCAAGGTCGGGCTTGTCGACGCCGATATCTACGGCCCCTCCGTCCCGCGCCTGATGTCCGCCGAGGGCACGCGGCCGGTCGCCGAAGACCAGAAACTGCTGCCCGTCGGGACAAAATTCGGCGTGCCGATCCTGTCGATGGGGCAGCTCGTCAAGCCGGGGCAGGCGATCGCCTGGCGGGGACCGATGGCGGGCAACGCGCTCGGCCAGTTGATCGACGCCGGGTGGGGCGAGATCGACACGCTGATCGTCGACCTGCCGCCCGGTACCGGCGACGTGCAGCTCTCGATGCTCCAGAAGCACAAGCCCGCCGGCGCCGTGATCGTCTCGACGCCGCAGGATCTGGCGCTGATCGACGCCGCCCGCGCGGTCGACCTCTTCACCCAGGCGAACATTCCGATCGTCGGCCTGATCGAGAACATGGCCGGCTATGCCTGCCCCCATTGCGGCCAGATCAGCGACCCGTTCGGCGCCGGCGGCGCGCAAGCCGCGGCGGCGGCGATGGGCCTCGATTTCCTCGGCCGCGTGCCGCTCGAGATCGCGATCCGTCAGGCCAGCGACGCCGGCGAGCCGCCGGCCGCCCATGACGGCTTCGCCGGCGCGCCGTTCCGGGCGCTCGCGGAAAAGCTGAACGCCTGGCTGGATCGCAACCACAACGAACGCGTTTGACGCTGATGCCCCTCACCCGCGACGAAGAAATCGCCGACCTCCTCCGCTCCACCCGCATCATTGCAATGGTGGGAGCCTCGGACCGCCCGGACCGCGACAGCTATCATGTGATGCGCTTCCTGCAGGATCACGGATACCGGGTCTTGCCCGTCAACCCGCAGATCACCGGCGAGCATGTCCATGGCGAATATGTCTGGCGCGAGCTCGCCCAGATCGGCGAGCCCATCGACCTGGTCGACATCTTCCGCCGCCCGCAGGCCGCCGGCGAAGCGGTCGACGAGGCAATCGCCGCCGGCGCGAAAGCCGTCTGGATGCAACTAGGCGTCATCAACGAAGAAGCCGCCACCCGCGCCGAAGCCGCCGGCCTCCAGGTCGTGATGAATCGCTGTCCCAAGATCGACATCCCGCGGCTGCGCCTGCCGAAGATCGAGCAATAGCACCTCTCCCGCTCGCGGGAGAGGGCGACTCGCGCCTGCGGGCGCGAGCGGGGTGAGGGTGCTGGGCGCTGTGCTGGACATATGCCCTCACCCTCCCACCGCTTCGCGGCGGGCCCCTCCCTCTCCCGAAAGCGGGAGAGGGGTTAAACCGTCTCCAGCAGCTTCTCCCGCGCGATCTTCTCGCGCCAGACGAGCGGCGCGGTGTGGTGGACGCTTTCGCCTGTCGCGTCGACGGCGACCGTCACTGGCATGTCCTTCACTTCGAATTCGTAGATCGCTTCCATGCCGAGGTCTTCGAAGCCGACGACCTTCGACGCCTTGATCGCGCGAGCGACGAGATAGGCCGCGCCGCCGACCGCCATCAGATAGGCCGCCTTGTGGTCGCGGATCGCCTCGATCGCGACCGGACCGCGCTCCGCCTTGCCAACCATTGCCAGCAGGCCCTGCTCCAGCATCATCCGCGTGAACTTGTCCATGCGCGTGGCCGTGGTGGGGCCGGCGGGGCCGACGACCTCGTCGCGAACCGGATCGACCGGGCCGACATAATAGATCACGCGGCCCTTGAACTCGACCGGCAGTTCCTCGCCGCGCGAGAGCATGTCCTGGATGCGCTTGTGCGCGGCGTCGCGGCCGGTGAGCATCTTGCCGTTGAGGAGCAGCCGGTCGCCCGGCTTCCAGCTCGCGACCACCTCCGGCGTCAGCGTGTTCAGATCGACATGGATCGCGGCCTTGTCCGGCGTCCAATTGACGTCCGGCCATTCGGACAGGCTCGGCGGTTCCAGATAGGCGGGGCCGGAGCCGTCGAGGTGGAAATGCGCGTGCCGAGTCGCCGCGCAATTGGGGATCATCGCGATCGGCTTCGACGCCGCGTGCGTCGGCCAGTCGAGGATCTTCACGTCTAGGATCGTCGCCAGCCCGCCAAGGCCCTGCGCGCCGATGCCGAGCGCGTTGACCTTGTCGAAAATCTCGATCCGAAGCTCTTCGATCTTGTTCTGCGGCCCGCGGGCTTTCAGCTGCGCCATGTCGATATCGCCCATCAGCGATTCCTTGGCGAGCGTCATCGCCTTTTCCGCCGTGCCGCCGATGCCGATGCCGAGCATGCCCGGCGGGCACCAGCCGGCGCCCATTTGCGGCACCATCTCCAGCACCCAGTCGACGATCGAGTCGCTGGGATTCAGCATCTTGAACTTGGACTTGTTCTCGCTGCCGCCGCCCTTCGCCGCCAGCATCACTTCGACATGATGCCCCGGCACCATCTCGACGTTGAGCACGGAGGGCGTGTTGTCCTTGGTGTTGACGCGGCTGAAGGCCGGATCGCGCAGGATCGAGGCGCGCAGCCGATTCTCGGGGTTCAGATAGGCGCGCCGCACGCCTTCATCGACGACTTCCTGCAGCGACTTGTCCGATTCCAGCCGGCAGTCCTGGCCCCATTTGACGAACACCGTCACGATGCCGGTGTCCTGGCAGATCGGCCGATGCCCCTCGGCGCACATGCGGCTGTTCGTGAGGATCTGCGCGATCGCGTCCTTCGCCGCCGGCGACGCCTCGGCCTCATAGGCCGCGCCCAGCGCCCGGATGTAATCCATCGGGTGATAGTAGGAAATGTACTGGAGCGCGTCGGCGACGCTCTCGATCAGATCGGCTTCGCGGATGATGGTCGTCATGGGCCCGCCCCCTCGCACAGCTTGGCGGCCCTTTCTAGGGCATGGGCGGACGAAGGGGAATGTCCCCGGCCGCAGGGGTCGAGGATCGTTTCACCCGCGATTACGCCCGACCCGCCGACTTGTTCCGCCAGCCGCAGAACCGAATCCCTGCGCGCGTGTTTGGCGGTCGAGCTTCGCGCTTGCCCATTGGGGGGCAACGATGCTCAGGGAGTATGATTCATGAAAAAACGGGTCTTGGCCGCCGTTGCGGCCGTTGCGTTCGCATACCCTGCCAGCGCGGCAGTGATCACGCTGCAAAGCATCACCAACAACGGTCCGAACAACTTCACGTTCAACTATCAGGGAACGCTCGGGCCGGACGAGGGGTTGCGTCCGGGCGATCGCCTGGTGATCTTCGATTTCGCCGGCTACGTCGCCAACTCGATTTCGGTCGGCAGCAATGCCTCGGTCACCGCGTCGGTTGAAAACACGTCGAACAACGTCATCCTGACGCCGGGCCAGACGGACGATCCCAACATTCCGAACCTGGTCTTCACCTATACCGGTCCGGCCTTCCAGACCTCGGGCGGCCCGTTCGCTTCGATCGACTTCAGCGGCCTCAGCGCGCGTTCGACCCTGGGCGGAACCAAGCTGGATGCGTTCTTCACGCTGACGACGAAGAACAATCCGGCCGCCGAAGCCGGCACCGCAGCCTTCCAGATCGGGACCGTCCGCGTTCCCACCGCCGCCGCCGTGCCCGAACCGGCGACCTGGGCGATGATGCTGGGCGGCTTCGGCCTGCTCGGCGCGGCCTCGCGCCGCCGCACCCGCATGACGAGCGTCGCAGCCTAAGCCAATATCACCCCGTCCGGTGCGCCGGGCGGGGTGATTTGCTGCAAGGCGATGTCTGCAATGGTAGATTGCGGACGTTTAGCCCCTCTCCCGCTTGCGGGAGAGGGCGATTCGCGCGTGTGGGCGCGAGCGGGGTGAGGGTCCTGGGTTCGGTTCTCGATACAGGCCCTCACCCTCCCAAGCCTGACGGCTTGGGCCCCTCCCTCTCCCACAAGCGGGAGAGGGGCTATGCCCGCAATAGGTCGATAGCCGACCCCGCTCAGCCGAGCATCTTCCGCTTGGCGTCCACCCAGGTCTTTCCCTCGTCGCCGCCCCAGAGCAGCCAGGCGATATAGCCGGCGGACGGCTTGTCGGGATCGGCCCAATTGCGGCCCTGCTTGTCGACCGCGTGGCGGGCGAAATAGCTGTACATCGATTTGATGTCGCGCGGGTCCAGCGCTTCGCGGGCGATCAATTGGCGGGCGCGCGCGACGCCGACATGCGTGCCGCCGCGGCCGTGCTTTTCGCGCAGGTCGAGGCCCTTTTGGGCGTTCGCGGCCATCTTCGCTGTCGGCCTGAAGTTGTCCGTTTCCGCCATTGCTGCGCTTCCCCTTTCACGATCCAGATAATCCACAAGAATCTGCGAGCCGCGGCGTTCCGTCAAACGCCGCGCCGACGCCCCCGAATCCGCACGGCGCAAGACCTCGGAACAGCGCCGAAACGAATCTTTTCAGCGACGAAATGCGGGTGCCCCCATGCATTTACCGTCTTGCGCCGGGACTCGGCTTGGCACAATCTGTTGGGGCAACGCTGGGGGCACACACAAGAGGTGGTATTCACCGCCGCGCGACACCATATCGCGTGGACGGCGGAGCCTTGCCCTGTGGAACATGGGGATCGCGCTGAAATGCCTGCCCCAGACCCGTGCCGCCGGTGTTACAGTTTGAAGGCTTGCCCGAATCGAACAGATCGGGAACATTGAGGGGCTCGGGACGCATGGATTTCAGGGACACGCAGGAGACGGACGTGAGCACGACCACGCTTGAAGCGTCGAGCACGGGAACCGGCACCGGCAGCAGCGAGGTGCGTCCCCAGCCCTTTCCGGTGGAGGTCGATCACAGCCGCGATTCGCTGCTGACCGATTTCGGCAAGGAGACGCTGAAGGACCGCTATCTGCTGCCCGGCGAATCCTATCAGGACCTGTTCGTGCGCGTGGCCTCGGCCTACGCCGACGATGCCGCCCATGCGCAGCGGCTGTATGATTATATCTCGAAGCTCTGGTTCATGCCGGCGACGCCTGTCCTGTCGAACGGCGGCACCGGGCGCGGCCTGCCGATTTCCTGCTATCTGAACTCGGTCGACGACAGCCTGGAAGGCATCGTCAACACCTGGAACGAGAATGTCTGGCTTGCCTCGCGCGGCGGCGGCATCGGCACCTATTGGGGCAGCGTGCGCGGCATCGGCGAGCCGGTCGGCCTCAACGGCAAGACCAGCGGCATCATCCCGTTCGTGCGCGTGATGGATTCGCTGACGCTCGCGATCAGCCAGGGCTCGCTGCGCCGCGGTTCGGCCGCCTGCTATCTCGACATCAGCCACCCGGAGATCGAGGAGTTCCTCGAAATCCGCAAACCCTCGGGCGACTTCAACCGCAAGGCGCTCAATCTGCACCACGGTGTGCTGATCCCCGACGCGTTCATGGAAGCGGTGCGCGACGGCGCCGAATGGGTGCTCAAATCGCCCAAGGACGGGTCGGAGCGCGCCAAGGTCGACGCGCGCGCCCTGTTCCAGAAGCTGGTCGAGACCCGCCTTGCGACCGGCGAGCCCTACATCGTCTTCTCCGACCATGTGAACAAGGCGATGCCGCGGCATCACCAGGAGCTGGGCCTGAAGGTCTCGACCTCGAACCTCTGCTCGGAAATCACTTTGCCAACGGGCCGCGACCAGCATGGCAAGGACCGCACCGCGGTCTGCTGCCTGTCGTCCTTGAACCTCGAGACCTGGGACGAGTGGAACGGCGACAAGCAGTTCGTCGAGGACGTGATGCGTTTCCTCGACAATGTCCTTTCCGACTACATCGAGCGCGCGCCCGAGGAGATGGCGCGGGCCCGCTATTCGGCGAGCCAGGAGCGCTCGGTCGGCCTCGGCGTGATGGGCTATCACTCGTTCCTGCAGGCGCGCGGCATTCCGTTCGAATCGGCGATGGCCAAGTCGTGGAACCTGAAGATGTTCAAGCACATCCGCGCCAAGGCGGACGAGGCGTCGATGCTCTTGGCGACCGAGCGCGGTCCGTGCCCGGACGCCGCCGAGCGCGGCGTGATGGAACGCTTCTCGTGCAAGATGGCGATCGCGCCGACCGCCTCGATCTCGATCATCTGCGGCGGCACGTCCGCCTGCATCGAGCCGATCCCGGCCAACATCTACACCCACAAGACGCTGTCGGGCAGCTTCTCGATCCGCAATCCGTATCTGGAGAAATTGCTAGTCGACAAGTCGAAGAACTCGGACGCGGTGTGGAACTCGATCCTTGAGAAAGGCGGCTCGGTCCAGCACCTCGACTTCCTCACGCCCGAGGAAAAGGACTGCTACAAGACCAGCTTCGAGATCGACCAGCGCTGGCTGCTCGAGCTCGCCGCCGATCGCACGCCCTATATCGACCAGTCGGCCTCGCTGAACCTGTTCATCCCGGCCGATGTCGAGAAATGGGACCTGCTGATGCTCCACTTCCGCGCCTGGGAGCTCGGCATCAAGTCGCTCTACTATCTCCGCTCCAAGTCCGTGCAGCGCGCCGGCTTCGCAGGCGGCGTCGAAGCCGACAACACCCCCGACCTGCGCCAGATCGAGGTCGAGGCGAAGGACTACGACGAATGCCTGGCGTGCCAGTAGGCATAAGGGGAAAGGGGCGCGGCCGCCTGTTTGAGGTGGCACCCCGCTCCGTTCGGCCTGAGCCTGTCGAAGGCCTCCCTTTTTCTTCCGGACATCGAGAAAAGAAAGGAAGGGCTTCGACAAGCTCAGCCCGAACGGGATTTCATCCTGGTGCTAAGGCCTTAAGCCTCGCTCTTCTCCTCCAGGAATTCGCTGACGTTGGCGCTCGCGACCGACAGGCGCACCTTGTCCCCTTCCACGCCGGCGACCAGGCCGACGGACAGATAATGGTGATGCCCGGCATGGCTCGCGCCTTCGATCGCCGCATGCCCGGAATCGCTCTTCTTCAGCTTGATCCGCTCGCCGTCCATGTGGTCGACGGTGCCGACATGCACGCCGTCGGCGCTGATGACTTCCATGTCCTCGCGGATGTTCAGATCGCTCATCGCTCGTCCTCCTTCATCGTTTCGCCCCCACAACGCACGACTCGGCAAATCGCCGCGCCGGCCCCATATTTCCGCTCATAAGGAGCTTCGTCCATGCCTCTCCTGTCCGCCTCCAAATCCTACAAGCCGTTCGAATACCCCTGGGCGTTCGAGTTCTGGAAGCGCCAGCAGCAGATCCACTGGATGCCGGAGGAAGTGCCGCTGGGCGAGGATTGCCGCGACTGGGCGCAGAAGCTGACGGATCACGAGCGCAACCTGCTGACGCAGATTTTCCGCTTCTTCACCCAGGCCGATGTCGAGGTGCAGGATTGCTACCACGACAAATATGGCCGAGTTTTCAAGCCCACCGAGGTCAAGATGATGCTGACCGCGTTCAGCAACATGGAGACGGTGCACATCGCCGCCTACAGCCACCTGCTCGACACGATCGGCATGCCGGAAAGCGAGTACTCGGCCTTCCTCCAGTACAAGGAGATGAAGGACAAGCACGATTACCTCTCCACCTTCGGCGTCGACAGCGACGAGGATATCGCGAAGACGCTGGCGATGTTCGGCGGCTTCACCGAGGGGCTGCAGCTCTTCGCCAGCTTCGCGATGCTGATGAACTTCCCGCGCTTCAACAAGATGAAGGGCATGGGCCAGATCGTGAGCTGGTCGGTGCGCGACGAGAGCCTGCACTGCGAAGGCATCACGCGCCTGTTCCACGCCTTCGTGAAGGAACGCGACTGCCTGACCAAGTCGGTGCGCGAGGACATTCTGGACGTCTGCCAGAAGACGGTGCGGCTGGAGGATGCGTTCATCGACCTGGCGTTCGAAATGGGCCCGGTGCCCGGCATGACGCCCAAGGAGATCAAGAAGTACATCCGCTACATCGCGGACTGGCGCCTGGGCCAGCTCGGCTTCGCGCCGATCTACATGATCGACGAACACCCCCTCCCCTGGCTCGCCCCGCTGCTGAACGGCGTCGAGCACGCCAATTTCTTCGAAACTCGCGCAACGGAATATTCGAAGGCCGCCACCCGCGGAAACTGGAACGAAGTGTGGGATAACTTCGACCGCCGCAAAGCCGCGAAGCTGGCCGTAGTCGCGAACGAGGACGAAGGCGGCGAGGACATGTTCGCCCGGGCGGGCGTGGCGGCGGAGTGATCTGGATTAGTAGCGCCGAACGATGAATAGGCGCGATGCCGTAGCATCCTTTGGCGTCGTCGCACTTCAGGCGACGATGCCGGGCATCTTTGGGAGTGAAGACGTGCCGCAAAAGGCTCTGAAACTAAGTTCCGAGCAATATGACCTTACGATCGAACGTGACTTTTCTGAACGATATCTCGCGAAGGGCTCTCAATTTGAAGTTGGGAAACTTTCGACTGTAGACTGCCTGGAATGGCTTTCTGCCGTTCCAGACCAATCGGTCGATTTGGTATTTGCTGATCCTCCATACAACATCGGCAAGGCTTCTTGGGATTCGTTTGAGAGCCATGATATTTATGTCGATTGGTGTTTGTCGTGGATTAAACAAAGTGCGCGCGTCCTAAAACCCACGGGCAGCCTAATGGTTTGTGGATTCACTGAAATCGTTGCCGACGTCGCTGGACCTGCACGGTCCTACTTCTCTTATCTTAAGTGGTTGATCTGGCACTATAAGAACAAGGCAAATTTGGGAAAGGACTTTGGCCGATCACATGAGAGCATCGTACATCTTAGGCACAAGGACTTTGCGCTCAACGTTGATGCCGCGAGAATTCCCTATGGACAACATACGCTCAAATATCCAAGTCACCCGCAAGCTGATTCTAGCGATTTCGCGCGTGACGGCAAAAAACACGTATGGAATCCGAACCCTTTGGGCGCAAAGCCAAAAGATGTCATAGAGATTCCGACCATTTCAAACGGAATGGCAGAGAAGACTCCCCATCCTACACAGAAGCCTGAGGAGTTGCTTCGTAAACTGATCGTGGCAACATCACAGCCCGGAGATATGATACTAGATCCGTTCTCAGGGAGCGGCACAACAGCGGTAACTGCGGAACAGCTGGGCCGCAAATGGGCAGCGTGTGATCTTGACCCTCAATATAATCGATGGGCTGCTGATCGATTAGCCAAGGTTAAGGTTCGGGACGAAGCATATTGGATGGAACAAGATCGAGTCGTGGCTCTCCGACGGGAGTCGATCCGTTGACCCTCTCGCATTTCGTAGCGAGAGCACGAAATAAAGCTAATTTTCAAGAAATAGAGGACTATCTTCAATTCACTTCTGACCTGCTTAGTAGCCAAAGTTCGTGGCTACAGGCTGAAATTGTCTGCCAGAATGAACCGAACTATCGCTTTTGGCAGCTCCTTATTGAGTCTCGTTTTCCTATCTCACGGCCGCTCAACGCGACGCTACTTTGCTCGTTAAATGACCTGCGCGATTTCAAGGCCCACCTCTTAGGAGACATCGGGCGAAGGGAGTTCATGACTTCTCTGGATCCGTCCGCCCGAGAATTGATGAATCGAGTCATCTACACCTCACAGCAGTGTATCGGCGTGGCCCTCGACGGCCTCCCCGCTGATGCAAGTAACTTTGCTCGCAAGCTCAATGGCGATCTGTTCGAGCGCCAAATGCAGCTTTGGATTCGCCGGATGGGTGTCGACTGCTCATCTGCTACTGTACGAGTTCCGGTGTATGTAGATGGCGTCAAGCAATGTGACATGAATTTTCAACATGATCTCGTTCTTACGGCGGGAGAGGAGGTTAAAGTCATTGGCTCGGTCAAAACATCAAGCAAAGATCGTCTAGGGAAAATCTTCACAGATAAGCTTTTACTCAACGCATTGACGGAAAAAGCCGTTCCCCATGTCGCGATCTTTTTGAACGATGTTCAACGTGGAAAAAAGTCGGATCGTACGTACAGAGTCGCGTCAACCTTCCTTCCAGGCCACTTCAAGGCGTTCACGATTAAGATAAACCCACTCGACGGGGTGTATTACTGTGATTTGCGACCAAGCATGAAAACAGATCCGCTATTAAATGCCTCAATCTTTCGGATAGACCGGTTGCTGTGTGAGGACCTATGGGCTCTGCTTGATCGCGATATCCATGCTCCGATAGCAATCGAAGACGATGAGGGGCTTTCGTGATGTTGCCGCATCTCACGAGCTTCCACTACCGGCTCGACAATGGAGCCTCTTATTTCGCAGGCCGCCTTTCCTGATAGACGGCCGATCCTCGACCTGCCGCGGCGCGGCATTTGCCACCGCTTCGGACCAAGTTCTACGCGCCACCGCTTGCCCCCACCGTCATCGCCGATCAGACTGACGGCATGATTCCAACAGACAAGCGCGTCACCTTCGTCTGTAATATGTGTGGTGGAACGTCCGTCACGCGCGACGCGTGGGCCGAGTGGGATGTCGCCTCGCAGGACTGGGTGCTCGGCGCAGCTTACGACTACGCCTTCTGCCACGATTGCGAGAAGGAGACGCGCTTGGTGGAGGTCGAACTCGCCCCGGCAGGCGAATAGCCGGGCGCACACCCCCCTCGCCAATCCCGCGCCGCCATGTCACCTTCCCCCGCATGGACCACCACATCGATCCCGAGCGCGCCGCCTTTGATGCCTTCAAGGCGCTGCCCCGCGACACGCCGATTCACATGCTGAACCTGGTCCGCTACCGCGAGCGCGCCGCCTATCCGGCGGATCACGCGGCGGCGGCCGAGGCGCTGTCCGGCGCCGAGGCCTATCGGCGCTACAGCGACGAAAGCGGACCGGTCTTCCGGCGCGTCGGCGGCACGATTCTTTATTCCGGCCGCCCGGAATGCGTGCTGATCGGCCCGGCCGACGAGCGCTGGGACGCGGCCTTCATCGCCGTCTATCCGAACGCCGCCGCCTTCCTCGAAATGGTGACCGATCCCGACTACCGCCGCGCCGTCGTCAACCGCCAGGCGGCGGTCGAGACCTCCCGCCTGATCCGCATGGCCCCGCGCGAAGCGGGCAGCGGCTTCGCATAAACGGCGGGCCCGGAGCCTTGGCCCCGAGCCCGCTCCCCCTTATCCGTGCATTCAGGCGATCGCCGGCCGCGCCCGTCGCCGCACGCCCAGGCCGGTCATCGCGAAGCCGGCGATCATCAGCGCCCAGCTGGCCGGTTCCGGTACGGCGCTCAGCTCGCCGAATTCGAAATTGTCGAAGCCGATCGTCGCGCCGTTCGAATAGAAGCGGACCGACTGGATGCCGGCGAGCGACAGGCTGAGGTCCGCGCCCTGGCCGAAGACATTGCCTTCGTTGACGCTGACCGAGCCAAGCAGATTGCCGCCCACGCCATAGGCTTCGAGCGTTGCGATGCTGCCGTCGGGGAATTTGTCGCCGAGCACGCGCACGAAGCCGGTCGTCGCCTTGAGCGACGTGTTGGCGGTGCTGAAGAACGCGGCCGTGATCGGGGTCGAATAGCTGAGCGTGCCATTGGCCGCAGTGCCGCCGATGATGTTCGGCGGCGTCGGCGTGCAGGTCGCGCCGCAGCCGGGCACGTGATCGACCACCGCGACATAGCCGGCGCCGGACGAGAAAGTGACGCCGTTCGTGGCGAGGAACTGGTTGCTGAGCTGCGAGCCCGCCGGGACCGCTGCGCCCGGCGAATTGGACATGGCCGGGAACGGCGTCACGCCGTCGGCCTGTGTCTCGAAGGTGATCACGGTGTTGGCGGCGGCCGGTGCGGTCAACGCCAGCACGGCCGAAGCGGCGAGAAATGCACGCGTCATCGTCGTCTCCCCCTGTGGTACCGGACTCGATGCGACACGAACTGTTTTTATGTTTGGCGACAATGACATGAATCCCCCCGGCCCGCCAGCCCGCATGCGCCGCCCTCAGGAAACAGCGACCGGCGTCCCGCATTGAGACAGCATGCCGCAAGTCGCATCCGAAGCCGTCGCGCAGATCGAGTATGACGAGGACTCGCGCACCCTGTTCGTGCGGTTCACGAGCGGCGAATGGTATGGCTATCTGGGCGTGCCGGCGCGGGTCCACGCCGCGTTCCTTGCCTCGGAGTCGAAGGGTCGCTTCTTCCAGGAGCGCATCCGCGACCGCTATGCCTATGCCGGCCCGCTCCCATCGCCCGGCGGCCGATAGCCGAGCGCCTGCAGGTCGACGCCCTGCGCCCGCAGCCGCTCGGCATCCTCGGGCGTGCCATAGCGGGCGAGCGCCTGGGCGGGATCGCGCTCGATCAGCGCGGCGATGTCGTCAGGTGGCGGCGACGGGGCGGGGGCGCGCGTCCGGCGCCGCCGCTCGCGCGCTTCGCGAATCCGCGCCCGCTCGCCGGGCGGAAGGCTCGCCTCGTACCAGATCAGCGCCGCGCACATCGTGAGCGCAATCAGGATCAGCCAGATCATGCCGGCAGCCTAGGCCCGCCGCACCGGCCGGCAAGTCCTGTCAGTGGCGTTTGAAATACTGGACTTCGCGTTCGTGCTTCTCGGCCGCGGCGCGGCTGCCGAACGTGCCCAGGTTGCGGCGCTTGCCGGTGTCGGGGTCGGTCTTCCGCGAATAGAGCCGGTATTCGCCCGATTTGAGCTTGCGGATCATGGGAGCAAAAACGCGCGGCAAAAGAAAACGGGCCCGGAGCGTGCCGCCCCGAGCCCGTTCTCTGTTCAATCCTGCGAAGGGCTTACGCCGCGACGCGGGCGCCTTCGGGAAGCGCGGCCTTCACCTGGGCGATGATCGCCGAGAAAGCCTCGCCCTCGTGCATCGCGATGTCGGCCAGGACCTTCCGGTCCAGTTCGACGCCGGCGAGCTTCAAGCCATGCATGAACACGCCATAGGTCAGGCCTTCGGCCCGCACGGCGGCGTTGATGCGCTGGATCCAGAGCGCGCGGAAGTTCCGCTTCTTCACCTTGCGGTCGCGATAGGCGTACTGGCCGGCCTTTTCGACCGCCTGGCGCGCGATGCGGATCGTGTTCTTGCGACGGCCGTAATAGCCCTTCGCCTGATCCAGAATGCGCTTATGCTTCGCCTTGGTGGTGGTGCCGCGTTTGACACGTGCCATTGTCGGTCCTCCTTACTTCAGGCCGTAGGGGGCCCAGGCCTTCACCGTCGCCGTATCGGCGTCGGAGAGGACGGAGGTGCCGCGGTTCTGGCGGATATATTTGCCGTTGTGGCTGATCAGGCGGTGGCGCTTGCCGGCCACGCCGTGCTTCAGCTTGCCGGTGGCGGTGAGCGTGAAGCGCTTCTTCACACCGCTCTTGGTCTTGAGCTTGGGCATTTTCGTCCTTTCGAGTTTATCGACGATCACGGACGGCCACGGCAGCCCACACTGGCCGGGCAGTCCTTCCTTATCGCGAAGCGGCGGCTCCTAGCGGCGAGTCCGGCAAATTGCAACCAGACCGGCCGCATAGGGGTTGATCCCGGTCATGAACGAGATGGCCCGGCCCGGCGCGTTCGAGGACGCACGCCCGATCCACCGCGATCCGGCAACGACGGCGGTGGCGAGCCTGCTTGCGCTCGTCGCCACGATCGTCGGGCTGATCCTGCTCGCCTGGACCGTGCTGTACGTGACCAAGGGCCGGTTCCTGAAGCACATGTTCGAGCGTTACGCCAGCCGCTCGGCCGAGCGCGACGTGCGTGTGGCCGGCGATTTCCAGCTCTATTTCAACCCGATCGACATTAAGTTCCTCGCCGAGGGGCTGACGATCACCAATCCGAAATGGGCGAAGCAGCCCTATTTCCTCAAGTCCAAACTGATCGACAGCAACATCGAATCGATCCCGCTGATCTTCGGCAAGCGCCGCATCGACTGGCTGATGCTGCTGAACGGCGATGTCGATCTCGCCTGGAGCCCGGACGGCAAGCAGAACACCTGGACGATGGGCAAGCCGTCGGCCAAGCCGCTCGAGCTGCCCGACATCCGCGAGGCGCTGATCCAGGGCACCCGCATCCATTATTCCGATCCGCGGCTGCGGCTGACGGCGAATCTGGGTATCGACACCGTCCGGGCGCAGGACACGCGCTTCGCCTCGGACATCCGCTTTTCGGGCAACGGCACGCTTCGCGACCGGCCGTTCAAGCTTTCCGGCAATCTGATGTCGCCGAACGAGACGGTGACCGGGGGCCGCAACCAGTTCCGCATGCACGCCGAGGCTGCACGCACGGTGCTCGACGTCTCGGGCACGCTGCCCGGCGCGACGCGGATCGAGGGCGCGCCGCTCGACTTCCGCGTCCACGGCTACAATCTCGCCAATCTGTTCGAGTTCATCGGCGTCGCCGTGCCGGAAACGCGCGCCTACAATCTGCGCGCGGTCCTCACCAAGAACGACGGCATCTGGAAGTTCGAGCGGCTGCGCGGCCGCTTCGGCAACAGCGATCTCGCCGGGCGGCTGACCGTCGCGATGCCGACGAACCGGATTAAGCTCGACGCCAATCTCGCGACGAACTCGCTCGACGTCATCGATGCCGGGCCGTTCATCGGCTACAATCCGGAACGTCTCGACGCGACGGGCGGCAAGATCGTGCAGACCGAAGGCGGGGCGCCGCGCCTACTTCCCGACGCTCCGCTCCGCGTCGACGCGATCCGCCGATTCGATGCCGACGTCCACTGGACGGTCAAGCGCGTCGCCGGTGACAAATGGCCGGTTTCGAACATCGACCTGACGCTCAGTCTCGATCACAGCCTGTTGAAGCTGTCGCCGCTGACCTTCGACCTAGACCGCGGCCATGTCTCGTCGGACATCTCGATCAATGCGCGCCGCAATCCGGTCTTCACCGATCTCGACTTGCGCCTTTCGCCGACGCCGATGGGCCGGCTGCTGAAAGGCTTCGGCGTCGAGGAAGCCGGGACGACCGGCACGCTGAAGGCACGCGTCCAGCTCGCCGGACCGGGCGACAGCGTGCGCAAATGGCTCGGCAATTCGAACGGCCGCATCGCCGTGATCATGCCGCAAGGCTCGCTCTGGGCGCGCAACGTGCAGCTTTCGGAGCTCGATATCGGGACGTTCGTCTGGAAGATGTGGAAAGGCGAGCTGAAAGAGCCGGTGCAGATCAATTGCGGACTGATCGCCTTCACCGTGCGCAACGGCATCGCCGCCGCCGATCCGATCCTGATCGACACCAAAAAGAACGTTATCCTCGGCCGCGGCGGGTTCAGCTTCAAGAACGAGGCGCTCGACCTGCGCGTCCGCGCCGACGGCAAGCGCTTCAGCCTGTTCTCGGCGCAAAGCCCGATCGGCGTCGGCGGCTATTTCGCCAAGCCGAGCATCGACGTGATCAGCCCGCAGTTGATCGCGCGCGGTGGGGCGGCGGTCGGGCTCGGCGCGGTCGTGTCGCCGCTGGCGGCGATCCTCGCCTTTGTCGACATTGGAGATGCCAAGTCCGCGGCATGCGGCCCGGTCCTTTCCGGCGCGACGGCCATGGCCCAGCGCACAAAGGGCGGCGAACCGCGCGACGATGTCGGCAAAGGCACCACCGCCAAATCGGAAAGCGGCAACCGCTCGCCCGAGGCGAAGCACAAGCAGCGGAAGAAGTTCCTCGGCATCTTCTGAGTGGCCGTAACGGCTCCAAAATGATATGAAGTCACACGCGGGGGCGCGACTCGCCCGGCGCGTCGCTGACTATCGCCGGGCGCCCAAAGGAGGGTCCCAATGCACGTGCATCGCCTTGCACCGTGCCGCGCCGTTCTGTTCGGCACAGCCTCAGCGTTTTCGCTCCTCTGCTCCTCCGTCGCCTGGTCCGCGTCGCAGCGGGTGGCCCAGACCAATCTGGTCACCGACGATGCGGCATTCCTCGCCAGCCAGGGCTTCGCGCCGGCTGCGACGGTCGATGCCAGCCTGATCAATCCCTGGGGCACGTCCTTTTCCGCGACCAGCCCGTTCTGGGTGTCGAACCAGGGTGCAGGCAACGCCACGCTCTACAATGGCGCGGGCGCCAAGCAGGGCCTGACCGTTACCATGCCCTCCTTCCCCGGCGGACCGAATGGGCCTACGGGCCAGGTGTTCAACTCGACCACCAATGATTTCGTGCTGGCGGCGGATGGCGCGAAGGCGACCTTCCTGTTCGCCAACCTGAACGGCGCTATCCAGGGCTGGAACAATGGCCTTGGCACCACGGCCGCAAACGCGGTGCTCACGCCCGGCGCGGTCTATACCGGCCTCGCGCTGGGCAATAGCGGCGGGCAGAATTTCCTCTACGCCGCGAACGTGGCCCAGAACCGCATCGACGTGTTCAACAGCGGCTTCATGCTGACGTCGCTGGCGGGGTCCTTCACCGATCCGACCCTGCCGGCGGGCCTGGCGCCGTTCAACGTCGCCAATATCGGCGGCCAGCTCTATGTCACCTACGCGCCGCCCCAGGACGCCGACGAAGCGCCGCTGGGCACCGGCGTCGTCGATGTGTTCAACACCGACGGCACCTTCGTTCGGCGGTTCGCAACCGGCGGCAATCTGCTCTCGCCCTGGGGAGTGGCGAGGGCGCCGGCCAGTTTCGGCGTGTTCGGCAACGCGATCCTGGTCGGCAACTTCGCCGAGGATGACGGCTTCATCAACGCCTTCCGCGAAAGCGACGGCACTTATCTCGGCATGCTGAACGGGCCCGGCGGCGACCCGTTCAAGATGCCGTATCTCTGGAGCCTCGCCTTCCGCACGGGCGGTGCAGGCGTCGACCCCAACGCGCTGTATTTCACCGCCGGCATCGGCGACGAAATGCACGGCCTGTTCGGACGATTGAACGCGATTCCGGAACCGGCCGCCTGGGCAATGATGGTCGCCGGCTTCGCGCTTGCCGGATGGGCAGTGCGGAAGAGCCGTCCTCAGGTCGTGCCCGGATAGGGCTGACCTGATAGAAGGCGGGCAAGGTGTGCGGCGTTCGAGGCCGCCGCCTTCGCCGTTGCAGCGATCTTCTCGGGCACTTGCGGCAGATCCTTGAAGTCCACCTTGCCCATCGCTTCGCCGACCCAATAGGTCGCGGCAGCCGCCGGCACGGTGAAGCCGACGTCGTTCAGCGCCTGGAACAATGTCGCGGCGATGTGGTGCGCGCCGTCCTCATTGCCGACGATGCCCGCAAGCGCGACCTTGCCGTAAACCGGCGTGCGGCCCTGCGCGTCGGTTTCGCTCAGGAAGGCGTCCATCCGCTCGACCACGCGCTTGGCGACGCTCGACATCTGGCCGAGCCAGACCGGCGTACCGAGGATCAGGATATCGGCGGCAAGGAGTTTGGCGCGGATAACAGGCCAGGCGTCGCCTGGCCCTTCGTCCGATGTGACGCCGGGTTTCACGTCGTGCGCGGCGACGCGGATGGTTTCGGTCAGCCGCACGTCGTGCTTTGCCAGTTCGCCGGCGATCAGCCCAATCATCTTGTCGGTGGACGATTCACCCTCGGTCTTGAGAGTGCAGTTGAGCGCGATCGCCGTCAAAGCCATGCCCGGCAGACGCGTGGAACCGGTGCGAGTTCCTAGCCGGCGTCGCTTTCCTCGCCTTGGGCCGGGGTCAGGTAATAGGGCTCGACCGGTCCGGTCAGCTTGATCGTGAGCGGCCGGCCGTGGCGGTCGACTTTCTTGCCGAGTGCCACGCGCACCCAGTTTTCGGACACCGAATATTCCTCGACGTCGGTGCGCTCGTTGCCCTTGAAGCGGATGCCGATGCCGCGGCCGAGGACATCGGCGTCATAATGCGGCGAGCGCGGATCGTTGGAAAGGCGGTCGGGAGGGGTGTCAGTCATGCGCGCGCCTTAGCCGCGAGGCCCGTCATGCCGCAAGCGCCGCGACGCGTTCGTTCGCGCGGCGCAGATCCTCGACGAACTGCGCATATTCGCGTTCCTTGTCGGCCTTGTCCTGCAGGCGCAGCAGATAGCTCGGGTGGATCGTCACCCAGCATTCGCCGCCGTCCTCCAGCTTTAGCGGACGACCGCGCGTGCCGGAGATCGTCACGACCTTGTGCAGCAGCGACCGCGCCGCGGTGGCGCCGAGCGCGACCGTCACCGGCGGGCGGATCAGCATCCGCTCCTGATCGATCCACCAGCGGCAGGCATCGATCTCGCCGCCGTCGGGCTTGGAATGGATGCGGCGCTTGCCGCGCTGCTCGAACTTGAAATGCTTCACGGCGTTGGTGACATAGGCGGTCGCGCGATCCACGCCCGCCTCGGCGAGCGCCTGATCCAGCACTTGCCCCGCCGGCCCGACGAACGGCTTCCCCGCCAGATCCTCCTGATCGCCCGGCTGCTCGCCGACCAGCATCAGCCTGGCCGACACCCTGCCTTCGCCGAACACCGTCTGCGTCGCGTGCTTGTAAAGATGGCAGCGCGTGCAGCCTGCCGCTTCCTCGCGCAGCGACTCCCAAGCGACGCGGGCATTGCCGCCGATCTCCGCACGCGATGCCGCAACCATGCCAGCCTCCCGGGCCTGCGCCCCTGCAATGAGCTTGGGGACCAACGCAGTCTCGGGCATGTTTTTCCAATATTTGCGCGGCATCTCCTTCAGCATCGTGCCGACCTTCAGCCGGGCCGGATTGAAGATCGAGGCGTAGTAGGCGCCCCATACGTCCTCGATCGGATCGCCTTCAGGCGCATCGGCCTTGGTCGCGCCCGGTCCTTCGGTAAGCGCCTCGCCGTCCCAGTGCACCGACAGCTCCGGCGTCAGGATCGACCAGCGCATCGCGGCGAAGCGGCGGACGAAGAAGCCGGCGTTCAGCCGCACGATATGATGCTCGGGCTCGAACCAGGCGACGAAGCGCGGGCCTTCCTCCGTCGCCACCTCGCGGAAGCGCAGGAAGGCGCGCATCTTGTGGATGTCGCGCCGGACCGACTTCGCCATTTCCTCCAGCCGCCGCAGCAGCGGGTCGGCATGGTCGTCGATCAGCCGCGGCTCGGCCAACAGCCGCAGCAGCATGCGGTAGAGCAGTCCGAACCGCTCCGGATCGGAATGAGCGATCGCGGTCTGCGCCAGCTCCACGAACGGCCGCGGCACCGAAAATGCGCTGGCCTCCGCCGGCGCAATCGGCTCCTCGCCGAACAGGTCGGCCGCCTGCTCGCCCACTTGCCACACCACTTGATCCGCCGCGATTCCGGCGAGGGCGAGCGCCCGCGCCGCGGCGCGCCAGCCGTCGAAATCATCCTCAGTGGCAAGGCGAACCAGGCGCATCAATCGTTCCAGCAGCGAAATCCCAATGCAAACAATCGGTTCGCGATCGGGTTGCCCGCATCGCGCCCGCGAATTCCACCACTCCGTCACTGAGCGGCTGCAACAATATTACAGATCGAATAAACGCCGCTTGCGACTCGTGACAAGGCGCGGCTATGATTTGTGCAGCGCACAATAAGCGGGGCTCCGGGTGAAGAAGGTCGAAGCGATCATCAAGCCGTTCAAGTTGGACGAAGTGAAGGAGGCCCTTCACGACGTCGGGGTCTCCGGCATCACCGTCACGGAGGCGAAGGGTTTCGGCCGCCAGAAAGGCCATACCGAACTGTATCGCGGCGCCGAATATGTCGTCGACTTCCTGCCCAAAGTGAAGCTGGAAGTCGTGGTCGACGATTCGCTGGCCGACCGGGTGGTCGAGGCGATCGCATCCGCCGCCCAGACCGGCCGCATCGGCGACGGCAAGATTTTCGTGCTGCCGGTCGAAACCGCGGTTCGCATCCGCACCGGCGAACGCGACGCCGACGCTTTGTGATTTTCTCCCCTCCCGCTTGCGGGAGGGGCCGGGGGTGGGCCTGTTCGACTGCTCCTGAGTGATGTGATTGCCCACCCCTAACCCCTCCCGCAAGCGGGAGGGGAACAGACGGAGACACCAATGACTGCCACTGCCGCCGACATTCTGAAGCGCATCAAGGACGAGGAGATCGAATGGGTCGATCTCCGCTTCACTGATCCCAAGGGCAAATGGCAGCACCTCTCGATGGTCTCCAGCGTCCTTGGAGAGGACGAGCTGACCGACGGCCTGATGTTCGACGGTTCGTCGATCGCCGGTTGGAAGGCGATCAACGAGTCCGACATGATCCTGAAGCCGGACCTGGACGCGGCCTATGTCGATCCGTTCAGCGCGACGCCGATGCTGATCCTGTTTTGCGACATCGTCGAGCCCTCGACCGGCGAGCTCTACACCCGCGACCCGCGTTCGACCGCCAAGCGCGCCGAGGCGTATCTGAAGAACACCGGCATCGGCGACACCGTCTATGTCGGGCCCGAGGCCGAGTTCTTCATGTTCGACGACGTGCGGTTCGAGAACAGCTACTCGACCAGCTATTACAAGCTCGACGATATCGAGTTGCCGACCAACACCGGCCGCGAATATGAAGTCGGCAACCTCGCCCACCGGCCGCGCGCCAAGGGCGGCTATTTCCCGGTCGCGCCGGTCGACTCCGCCGTCGACATCCGTGGCGAGATGGTCTCGACCATGCTCGAAATGGGCCTGCCCTGCGACAAGCATCACCACGAAGTCGCCGCCGCGCAGCACGAGCTCGGCCTGACCTTCGGCACGCTGGTCGAGACCGCCGACCGCATGCAGATCTACAAATACGTCGTGCACCAGGTCGCGCACGCCTATGGCAAGACCGCGACCTTCATGCCGAAGCCGATCAAGGAAGATAACGGCTCGGGCATGCACACCCATATGTCGATCTGGGAAGGCGGCAAGCCGCTGTTCGCCGGCAACGGCTATGCGGGCCTCAGCGACATGTGCCTCTATTATATCGGCGGCGTCATCAAGCACGCCCGCGCGCTCAACGCCTTCACCAACCCGACCACCAACAGCTACAAGCGGCTGGTGCCGGGCTACGAAGCGCCGGTGCTGCTCGCTTATTCGAGCCGCAACCGCTCCGCCTCGTGCCGCATCCCGTATGGCGCGGGCAGCAAGGCGAAGCGCGTCGAGTTCCGCTTCCCGGACGCGCTCGCCAACCCGTATCTCGCCTATGCGGCGCTGCTGATGGCCGGCCTCGACGGCATCCAGAACCGCATTCATCCGGGCGAGGCGATGGACAAGAACCTCTACGACCTGCCGCCCGCCGAACTCGCCAACGTGCCGACGGTGTGCGGTTCGCTGCGTGAAGCGCTCGACGCGCTGGAAGCCGATATGGACTTCCTGCTGAAGGGCGACGTGTTCAACCGCGAGCAGGTCGAGGCCTATATCGAACTCAAGCGCGAGGAAGTCGCCCGCTGGGAAATGACGCCGAGCCCGGTCGAGTTCGATATGTACTACAGCTCGTAAGGCTGGCGNGCCCCCCCAGCAGCGAGGCCCGACGGCGCGGCTCCGCCGCGCCGGTCAGACATTTTGCCGTAGCCAATCGCTAACACGCATCCAGTCCTCATTGGCCACTTGAGCACCCGTTGGGTGTAACGTCGCCACTGCAGGCAAACCGGCGATGTAGCCTTTGACCAGAAGCCGTCGCTTTCCGTTTCGATCTCTAAGGACGGTGTCCACGCCTGTGGCATAGGTGTCGAACGGATCGAGACCCAATACAAGGATCAGCCGTGGCTCTATCATGGATATCAGTTCAAACAGTTCGGCCGCGCAGATTCCTTCGAGCTTTGACCGGAGATGACCAGGCAAATTGAACCACCTGTACCTGCTTTCCTTCTTCAGCGAACTACTCTTGAAGAACAGGAAGTTTGTTTGAAGGGCATGATCTAGCAAACCGCCCTTTCCCGCCCGCTCGAAAATATATCTAAGTTTGCCGGCCAAGGGCCAAGTTGCCGAGCCTATGTAGGAGGTTGTGGGCCAACAAATCTCTACGTCTGGTCCGTGGTCATTAGCTCCGAAGCCGGGATTCGCGCCGATGACCAGTAAAGGCGGGCGATGCGCCGGTGGCCCGCTCAGGATGCTGAACCCGCATGCGCCGCCAAAAATGTCTTCGCGGTGCTCACACCAGAGCTCGTTAATGCGGGCGTACATCTGCGCCGCCCGTGCTTCTATTCTCTCCGCGCTGTTCTGCTGGCTCGATGCAACTAGCTTCATCGAACCTTCTCGATAGAATAGCATCTGGGCTCATAGGAAGTCGTCGTGCGCCGGTCGGCTTCCTTCACCAGCTTCTCGCCGAGTTCATTGCAAGCTTTCTCGGTTGCAATGTTGTCGATCGCCAATGCCTGGATCGGTTGTTCGCCGCGGACATAAAGGATGAGCAGCCAAACGGTGATGGTATTCACGTGTCCTCCCAAACAGACAGTACGCCCGTCTATAACCGCCTTCAGTCGAGATCAGCACATAAAGCATGGCATTCGCGATTTCCCGATCGGCCATGCGGGAGTCGGCTAGATAAAGTTTATAACTGAGGAGGAGTGCGGTCGAAACGACTGTGTCCCCTCCAACGCCGCGCCTTATGACTGCGTTCGACGCCCACCCGCACCCTTGCGCCGCACCCGATCCCCCTCCATCGCCGCCTCAATGCCGGCGACCCACGACCTCATCATCCTCGGCGCCGGCGCGGCCGGGTTGATGTGCGCGGCGACGGCTGGCCAGCGCGGCAGGCGGGTGCTGCTGATCGACCATGCCGATCAGCCGGGGAAGAAGATCCTGATCTCGGGCGGCGGGCGGTGCAATTTCACCAATGTCGGCGCGGCACCCGATCGCTTCCATTCCGCCAACCCGCATTTCGCCAAGTCGGCACTCAGCCGCTACACGCCCGCCGACTTTATCGCGCTTGTCGATCGGCACGGCATCGCCTGGCACGAAAAGACATTGGGCCAGCTCTTCTGCGACGGCTCGGCGCGGCAGATCGTCGCGATGCTGATGGAGGAATGCGCGAAAGGCGCGGTGCGGATCGCGCTCGGCCAGCCGATCCGCGAGGTAACGCATGCCGACGGCCTGTTTCGCGTCACGCACGACGGCACGGTCTCGACGGCACCGGCGCTGGTCATCGCGACCGGCGGGCCGTCGATCCCGAAAATGGGCGCAACGGGCTTTGCCTATGATCTTGCCCGACAGTTCGGCCTCAAGATCGTCGAGCCGCGCCCAGCTCTCGTGCCGCTCACTCTGGGCGGCGACGAAGCTTTGTTCCGCGACCTCTCCGGCGTCGCGACCGAAGTCATGGCCCGCGCCGGCAAGACTGCGTTTCGCGAGGCGGCGCTGTTCACGCACAAGGGCCTGTCCGGCCCCGCCATCCTGCAAGTCTCGTCCTATTGGCGGCACGGCCAGCCGGTCGGCATCGACTTCCTGCCGTCGCAAACCGCCGGCTGGACGATCGCCGCCAAGCGCCAGCGCCCGCGCACCCACTTTCACACGCTGCTGACCGAACAGCTCCCCGCCCGCCTCGCCGAAGTGCTGGCCAAGCGGATCGGCCTGTGGGGCGAGCTCGCCAACCTGCCTAACGCTAAGCTGGAAGACGCCGAGCGCCGCCTCGCCGACTGGCAATTCCACCCGAACGGCACCGAAGGCTTCGCCAAGGCCGAAGTCACCGCCGGCGGCATCAGCACTGCCGAGCTCTCGTCGCAGACGATGGCGGCGAAGAAAGTCCCCGGCCTCTATGCCATCGGCGAAGCGGTGGACGTCACCGGCTGGCTCGGCGGCTACAATTTCCAATGGGCCTGGGCGAGTGCCGTCGCGGCGGGGCTGGCGGTCTAGGAAAGCCTCGGCGTTCCTCCCAAACCATCCATGTCGAGCGAAGTCGAGACACGCACCTTCGCTCGAACTCGGCGCATATCCAGTGCGTCCCTCGACTTCGCTCGGGATGGACGGCTTGGTTAGGCGAGTTCCAGTTCCAGCCCCTTACACCCGCATCGGCATCAGCACATAGAGCGCCGGGGCCTTGTCGTTTTCGCGGATCAGCGTCGGGGCGGCGGCGTCGGCGAGGTGGACCTCGACCAGGTCGCCGTCGATCTGGTGGAGGATGTCCATCAGGTAACGGGCGTTGAAGCCGATCTCGAACGGCTGGGCGGCATAGTCGCCCGGCACTTCCTCGGCGGCGGTGCCGTTTTCGGGGCTGGTCACCGACAGTGTGATCTTATCGCGGTCGAGCGCCATCTTGACGGCGCGGGTCTTTTCGCTGGCGATGGTCGAGACGCGGTCGACGCCTTCCATGAAGCTCTTCGGGTCGAGCTTCAGCAATTTGTCGTTGCCGGTCGGAATGACGCGCGAATAGTCGGGGAACGTGCCGTCGATCAGCTTGGAAGTCAGGATCGCCGCGCCCAGGTCGAAACGGACCTTGGTGTTCGACAGCGACACGGTAACCCCGCCGTCCACTTCCTCGAGCAGCTTGCGCAATTCGCCCACGCACTTTCGCGGCACGATCACGTCGGGCATGCCGTCGGCGCCATCCGGCCGATGCACGGTCACACGGGCGAGGCGGTGGCCGTCGGTCGCCGCCGCCTTGAGCACCGGCTGCGCATCGTCGGAGACGTGGAAGAAGATGCCGTTCAGATAATAGCGCGTCTCTTCGGTCGAGATCGCGAAGCGGGTCTTGTCAATGATCTGGCGGAGCGTCGCGGCCGGCAGCTCGAACTTGGTCGGCAGCTCGCCCTCGGCGATCACGGGGAAATCGTCGCGCGGCAGCGTCTGCAGGTTGAAACGGGCGCGGCCGGCGTTGATCGCCATCTTGCCCTCGGCGGCGGAGAGCTCGACCTGGCTGCCTTCGGGCAGCTTGCGGACGATGTCGAACAGGGTGTGGGCCGAGACCGTGGTCGCGCCCGGCTGGTCGACCGCGGCCTCGACGGTCTCGACGATCTGCAGGTCGAGATCGGTCGCCATCAGCCGGATGCCGCCGTCCGCGGTCGCATCGATCAGCACGTTCGACAGGATCGGGATCGTGTTGCGCCGCTCGACCACCGACTGGACATGGGCCAGGCTTCGCAGAAGCGTTGCCCGTTCGATCGTCGCCTTCATGGGTCCCCCCGGGGCCGCGGCGGCCCCTAAAATCCGCTGTTGAGTGAGGCGAAAGAGCCGCCTCGGGTCACCGGATTTACTGGACAAAAAAAGGGGCCGGAGCAAGCGCCCCGACCCCTGTTTTCCACAGACGTGCTGCTTAGAAGCGGATGCCGACGCCGCCGAGCACCTGGTGACGGGACAGACCCTTCTCGTAGTTGGTGTAGCGATACTCGGCCTTGGCATAGACGTTGCCGGAGAGCTTCTGCTCGACGCCGCCACCGACGCGCAGGCCGTCATAGTTGCGCGAGGCGCTGGTGTTGTTGGCCGGCGTCGCGGTGTCCGTGTAGTTCACCTTGAAGCGCGTATTGGCGTAGCCGGCCTTGGCGTACAGCAAGGTGCGGGGCGCCACGGCGACACCGACGCGTCCGCCGACATAGAGATCGCGCTTGGCATTGGCGCAGATCCGGTCCGTGGCGGTAACGAAGCCGGTGTCGCAGCCCTTGGCCGTCGAATCCATCGCTTCGCCTTCGACGCCGAGGACAGCGCCGCCCATCTGGAAATCATAGCCGACGCCGGCGCCGTACGCGACGCCGTTGCGGTGGCCGCCATCCCCTTTGACATTGTCATAACCGACAAGACCTTCGACGCGGGCGCCGGTGAACGGCGCATCGGGTTGGGCCAGAGCGGGGGCTGCAAAGGCCGATGCCGCGAGGGCTGCGATGATGATCTTTTTCATAAAACTCACTCCACTCTTACTTTTTCTGGTCTTCTCCCCGCCCGGCCGTTGAAGGGTTGGCCGAGGCGGGGAGCCGCCAGATGCGTCCGAACGGATGAACGTCGGGCAACGAAACATGAACCTCACACAACAAGGTGAGATGTGGCATTTGCGCCACAGTCGCTTGCCCCGCCCGCCGTTCATCTGTAGAAGCGGCGCCAAGTACCGGCGGTATGATCCGATCCGGAGAATGACAGAGTGACGGCAGCATGGCGGACGTGTCGCCCCTGCCGCTGCAGTCCGGCATCGACCGGACGCGGACGGCTCCCTTTGCTCCGGCGTACGCGCCGCAGCGCCGAACCTATGGCGCGCTCGATCTCGGCACCAACAATTGCCGGCTGCTGATCGCCCGGCCTGCGCCGCAGGGCTTCGTGATCGTCGACGCCTTTTCGCGGATCGTCAGGCTCGGCGAAGGACTCGCCGCGACCGGGCGCCTCAGCGACCAGGCGATGGACCGTGCCGTGTCGGCGCTGCGCATCTGCGCGGACAAGCTGCGTCGCCGCCACGTCCATATCTGCCGCTCGGTCGCGACCGAGGCCTGCCGCCGCGCCAGCAACGGCGCGCAGTTCGTTGAGCGGGTGCGGCGCGAGACCGGCATCGCCATCGACATCATTCCCGCCGAGGAAGAAGCGCGGCTGGCGGTGATGGGCTGCCACGTGCTGCTGGAAGAAGGCGACGGCCCGGCGCTGATCTTCGACATCGGCGGCGGCTCGACCGAGCTGGTGCTGGTCGATACCAGCGGCCCGCTGCCGCGCACGCTCGACTGGTACAGCGCGCCCTGGGGCGTCGTGTCGCTGACCGAAGTCGAACCCGGCGATGCGTCCACGGCCGAGGGCCGGCTCGACATCTACCGGCGGATGCGCGCCCGCGTCTCGGAGAGCTTCTCCGCCTTCGCCGCGCGGCTGCCGCAAGGCGCGCGCGCGCATATGCGGCTGCTCGGCACCAGCGGCACGGTGACGACGCTCGCCAGTGTGCATCTCGGTCTGCCCAGCTATGACCGCAGCGCCGTCGACGGGCTGATCGTCCCTGCCGATGCGATGCGCGGCGTCAGCCAGATGCTGTCGCAAATGAGCCATGCCGAGCGCGTCGAGCTGCCCTGCATCGGGCAGGAGCGCGCCGACCTGGTCGTCGCCGGCTGCGCGATCCTGGAATCGATCCTCGACATTTTCCCCGCCGAGCGGCTGGGCGTCGCCGACCGCGGCATCCGCGAAGGCATATTGCGCACGCTGATGGCGCGCGACGGCTTCCAGTGAGAGGGTCGGGCCGCCAGCGGGTCAAGACCGCGCGCAATCGCACCGCCGCCTCGACGCGCTGGCTCGAGCGGCAGTTGAACGATCCCTATGTGAAGCGCGCCAAGGCGGAGGGCTATCGTTCCCGCGCGGCCTACAAGCTGATCGAGCTCGACGAGCGGTTCGGAATTTTGAAAGGCGCGAAGCGCATTGTCGATCTTGGCGTGGCGCCGGGCGGCTGGGCGCAGGTCGCGCGCAAACGCCACCCCGACGCGACGATCGTCGGCATCGACCTGCTGCCGACCGATCCGATTGAAGGCGTCACGCTGTTCCAGATGGACTTCACCGCCGACGAAGCGCCCGAGCGGCTGCGCGAGGCGCTGGGAGGCCCTGCCGATCTCGTCATGTCCGACATGGCGGCGAACACCGTCGGCCATGCCCAGACCGACCATCTCCGCACGATGGCGCTTGTCGAAAGCGCGGCCTGGTTCGCGATCGAGACGCTCCGGCCCGGGGGCGGGTTCATTGCCAAGGTGCTGGCCGGCGGCGCCGACAACGACCTCGTCGCGCTGCTGAAGAAGCATTTCACCACCGTCAAGCACGCCAAGCCGCCCGCCAGCCGCAAGGAATCGAGCGAGTGGTACGTGATCGCTCAGAGGTTCAAGGGCGAGCCGTTATCCCCCTGAAGCGCCGACGTGTCCGCAGCGCTGCGCCGGCAAGGCCGAAGCCGCCCAGCATCATCGCCCATGTCGTCGGTTCCGGCACGCCGCCGTTCGATGGGGGAGCGACGGCCGCGATCTCGACGCCGCCGGTGAAACCGGCATAGGGCTGGAAGCTGCCGATCATGGCGCCAAGATTCCGTCCCGCGACAGCGTCGAACACGCGAACCTGCGCGTCGCCTGAGGCGGTGGCGACATAAAGGGCGGCATGGCCGTCATAATCGCCCCAGGCCACGTTCACCCCGCCGGTGAAGCCGGCGTCAAACGCGAAAAAGCTGGCCAGCTCGGTCAGGTCGGACATCCTAAACGCCTTCACGTGTGGGCCGCCACCCGCCCCGGCGCCGACGAAAATCGCATTTTCGCCAGCCCATGTGCCGGCGGAGACGGACACGCCGCCGGTGAAGCTCGGACCGAATGCAAAGAAGCTCCTCAACTCCGCGCCGCTTGCGCCGCTGAAAACCTTCACATGCGGTCCGCCGCCCGGGCCGGCGCCGGTCACGATGTCGGCAAAGCCGTCGCCGTCCAGGTCGCCGGCTGCCACACGCACCGCGCCGGCGAAGCCGGGATAGGCGAAGAAGCTCTTGATCTCGGCCCCGGTCACGCCGTCGAAGGTCTTGACGTGCCCGCCGGCCGGGCCCGCGCCCAAGCCCGTCACGATGTCCGCGACCCCGTCATGATTGACGTCCCCGGCCGCAACGAACACGCCCGCGTTGGACCCGGCATAGGCGAGGAAGCTGCGCACTTCCGCGAGGTTCGTGCCGCTGAAGACCTTGACGTTTGTCGCGCCGCCATCGGACGGGGCGGTCACATAGTCCGGCACATGATCGCCGTTCACATCGCCGACAGCGACGCGCACGCCGCCCGCGATCCCCGGATAGGCGAAGAAGCTCGCCTCGGTGGTGAGCGACGGCGTGTCGAACGCCTTGACGTGCGGGGCGGCGGTCGCTGCCCCCGTGACCAGCTCGGCCGCTTGCGCCGAAGTGGCAGCCGCGGCGACGACCGCAATTGCAATGATCAGCTTCATGGAATCCGTCCCCCAAGGGACGAGTAAACCACGCATGACCGAGTCGCGCCAGAGCGGGCAATTGGCCGCCCCGCTCCGGGGCAAAGGCTCAGGTCTTGTTGGCCCGCGCTCGCTCCACGGCCTTTTTCAGCGCATCATAGCCAACCGCGCCGCTCAGGATCTGGTCGCCGACGACCCAGCTTGGCGTGCCGGTGAAGCCGAGGGTGCGGGCGAGTTCGATATTCTGGCCGATCTCACGTTCGGCGCGCGGGGCGTTGATCGCAGCCTGGAGCTTCGCCTGGTCGAGCCCGGCTTGTTGCGCGGCCGCCATGATCGTTGGCGCCGCCGGCCGGCCGGCGGCGTACATCGCGTCGTGGAACGCAGCGAACCTGCCCTGCTCGGCCGCGCCAAGGCTGACCCGCGCGGCGACTTCGCTGTCGCGGCTGAGGATCGGCAGTTCGCGGAACACGACCTTCACTTTCGGGTCCTCGCGGACCAGCCGCTGCACGTCGGGCAGGCTGGCTTTGCAATAGCCGCAGGCATAGTCGAAGAACTGCACGAGCGTGACGTCGCCATCCTTGGCGCCGATCCACGCGCCGGCATAGGGCGTTTCGATCTGCGCGCGATGCGGGGCGATCTGGGCGGCGCTCTGCTTCATCCGCAGCCGCTCCATCGCTTCCTGAAGCACTTCCGGATTCTGCAGCAGATAGGCGCGGACATGATCGCCGCCGCCGCGCTGAACCACCGCCGCGGTGCCGAGCGACGCCAGCACGGCGGAAAGCAGGCCGACGCCGAAATAGGGCAACCACCTACTCATTGCTGCGGTTCGTCCTTCTTGTCTTTCTTCTTCTTTTTCACGTCGGGCTCGGAGACCATATAGATGTCCTGCGCGCGCACCCAGTCGGCGGAGCCGTGCGGGATGCCGGCCATCGCCATCCGCGCGTTCACGTAGGCGAGCTTGGCATTGCCTTCCAGATTGTACCGCTCCGCAGTCGCCAGCGAGGCCCGCGCCTCGTCGCCTTTGCGCGCATAGACGATGCCGAGCTGATACCAGGCGTCGGGGTTCTGATTGTCCTTGGCGATCGCGGACTTCAGCACCCGCTCCGCCTCGGCCATGTTCTTGGGGTCCTCGGTCTCGACCAGCGCGTGACCGAACAGCGAGGTGATCAGCGGATTGAAGCCGGTCGTCTGCGTCGCTTCGCGCAGCATCGGCAGCGCTTCGTCCGGCTTGCCGGATTCGAGCAGGATCTGGCCCTTGAGCTCAAGGAAATAAGGATCGTGCGGCGCGGCCCTGAGCAGCGCGTCGGCTTCCGCCAGCGCCTTGTCCGGATAGGCGGAACGATGCCAGGCATAGGCGCGCGCATAATGGGCGGGCACGCTCAGGTCGGTCTCTGGATATTGCCGCATCACCTGTGGCGGATCGAGCACATAGCCTTTGAGCTTGGCCCTGATGCGCTGGAAACGCGCCTCGAGCGCCGGATCGGTCTTCGCATCCCAGGCCTTGGACGCCTGCAATCCTTCGGTCAGCAGCGTCACGCGCTCGCGGTCGAGCGGGTGCGTCTGCTCGTACGCGTCCTTGGGGTTGTAGCCGTAGCGGAGCGACTGGTTCTGCAGCTTCTTGAAGAAAGCGAGAAAGCCCTTGCCGCTGACGCCGGCCTTGTCGAGCGTCGAGACGGCGGCGGCGTCGGCGCTGGCTTCCTGCACGCGGGTGAAGGCGAGGAATTTGCCGAGTGCCGCGCGCTGGCCGGCCATCAGGATGCCGGCGCCGGCATCGCCGCCGCCCGCCGCGATCGCCGCCGCGCCCAGCAGCAGCGACAGCAGCATGACGCCGGTCGCCGCCCGCGCCCCTTCGGCGAAGCGGATCACATGACCGCCGCTGATATGGCCGATCTCGTGCGCGATCACGCCTTGCACCATGTCGGTGTTGTCGGCCTCGGTCAGCGTCGCCGAGTGGATATAGACGATCTGGCCGCCCGCCACGAAAGCGTTGATGTTGTTGTCGTAGAGCAGCACGACCTGGAAGTTCCGGGGGTCGAGCCCCGCCGCCACGACCAATGGCCGCGAAATGTCCTGTAGCCACTTTTCGGTCTCGGCATCGCGCAGCACCGATTGTGCGGCGACCGGCCGAACCAGCACGGCGAACGAGATGAGCAGCGCAAGCGCCGCGCGTAGCACGATCCGGAAACGCAACGTCATCGAGCCGCCTTACGCCCAACCGCGGATGAACGCCCGGTGAAAGCCGGGCCATGCAAATCTAGGCTGCGCTATGCGGCGCGTCCACCTCAGTTCGGTGCGCCGGTCGTGTCCACTTTTTCCACCCATTGCGGGTAGAAGGCGGGCGAGCGGCTCGACCAGCCGGGAGCGGTCGCCGCGGCTTCGCTGATCGACTGGAGCAGTTTGCGGCGCTTGTCCGGGTGGAGGTGCGGCAGCGCGGCAGCGGCGCAGAAGGCGCTCGGCAGCCACGGGCGCACGCTCGGCCCGATCAGCCGCTCATACAGGAATCGATAGGCAGAAAAGGTCGACAGCCGATCCTGGCCGAGATCGAACGCCGAGAGCGTCACCAGCGGGGTCATGAACGGCTCGATCGCGTCGAGCCCACTATCGTCCGGCACCAGCGCGCGGATTTCGTCCAGGCGCTCGTACATCTTGGTCTGCGCCTTGATGCTGGCCGCCTCGACCACGTCGCGCGACCAGATCTTGATCGCGTCCTCGCGCTCCAGCCCGATATCGAGTGCGCGGCGGATGTAGCGCTGCGTGCCGGCAGCGAACCCCGCGAACTCCTTCATTTCCACAAGGGCCATCGCGCCTGCGGCGGGTCCGACCTTGCTCGGCATGTTTCCGTACTCCGACCTTTTGCCGTTAACCTTATGCACTCAACAGGCTTTCCGAGCCGTTAACTGCATCACACCCCGTGCAAAGATCGAATCAGAAAAATTGCTGCAAAGCAACATTGGCTGCGACGAGGCGAGCCGCCGCGCAACAAAATGCCGTGGATAAAAGATTTATGTGGCCGCGAAGCCACTATTGCTGTGCGTTCGCCCGCTGCCGCGCGGCCTCTTCGTCCTCGTCATAGCTGGACGAAGGCGCCGGCTCCTGGCTGCCCGGCTGGGCTGCCGAAGGCGGGTCGGACGCGTCCATCGACTCGTCGGAGCCGGCGTCGATCTTGGCGTCAGGGTCGAACGGGTCGCGCTGCAGGCGCTTGTCGATCGACGGATCGCGCGCGGCATCCTGCCGCTCGTCGCGGAGCGTGTCTTGAGTTCCGGTGTCGGCCATGAAATGACTCCGCCTGATGTCTTCCGTTGACGCCCCCGTAACGAACGACTCAGGAGGGGAGTTCCTGCTGCCGTTCGATGAACCCGCCCTGCGGTTCGACCGGCGCCGCCCGCCTGCGTCGCTTTCGAGCCTGTGGAGCGTTAGGACGGGGGCAATGCAGGATGAAACCGGAGACCGCCGGCGCAGTCGGGTGGCGCTGGAGGTCGCAGCCTATTCGATTCTCGGCTTCTGGCTCTTCTACGTCGTCATCGCGACCACTCAGTCGCTGATCGTCGGATGGGACAACCAGTTCGAGCTTGCGCAGCGCCGCCTCGGAGTAACCGTGGCGGGCATCGCGATCACGTTCCTGCTCTATGGAGTCTTGCGCCGGGTCGACGATCGCTCGTTCGGCGAGCGCATCGCGGTGGCGTTCGTCGCCGCCATTCCCTGCGCGATCGGTATCGGCCTCGCCAACTATTACTTCTTCAACGCCTACAAGCCGGAGCTTCTCTACCGCGATCCCGAGATGCTGCGCGACATGATCCGGCATCCCTATCTGGCGAAGAACGTCGCCGAGATCGCAGTCTCCCGCTACTTCTTCCTGCTGGCCTGGGCGGCGATCTACCTCGCCATCTCCTATGCGAGCGAAACGCGCGAGGCAGAGCGCCGCGTCGCCGCCTTCGCCCAGACCGCAAAGGAAGCGGAGATCCGGGCGCTTCGCTATCAGGTCAACCCGCATTTCCTGTTCAATACGCTGAACTCGCTGTCGTCGCTGGTCATGACCGGCCGCAATGCCGAGGCCGAAGCGATGATCATGAACCTGTCGACCTTCTACCGGACCAGTCTCTCCGGCGATCCGATGGATGACGTGCCCTTGTCCGAAGAAGTGCGGCTGCAGCGCCTGTACCTGGACATCGAGGCGGTGCGCTTCCCAGAGCGGCTGAAGACCGAGATCGAGGTACCCGAAGAGCTGATGCCGCTCTGCGTCCCCGGCCTGATCCTGCAGCCTTTGGTCGAGAACGCGATCAAATACGGCGTGTCCCGCGCCAACCGGCCGGTGACGATCTCGATCACTGCCAGAAGCGAACGCGGCAAGCTGGTGCTCACCATTGCCGACGACGGCAAAGGTCCCGGCGAGGGCGAGGAGCACGGCACCGGCGTAGGTCTTGCGAATGTCCGCGATCGGCTCCAGGCTCGGTTCGGGAGCAAGGCGGGGCTGGTCACTCACGTGCCGAAAGGCGGGGGCTTCGTCGTGACTTTGGCGATGCCTGAGGTGAGGGATGGATGTCACTAGCGTAAAGCCGGTTCGTACTCTGATTGTCGACGACGAGCCGCTCGCGGTCGAGCGGCTGCAAGTGCTGTGCGCGCGCGAGCCGCTGATCGATCTGGTCGGCACCGCGTCCGACGGCAATGCGGCCCTGCGGCTGACCGAAGCGCTGGAGCCCGAGGCGCTGTTGCTCGACATCTCGATGCCCGAGCTCGATGGCATGGGCGTGGCGCGCGCACTGGGCCAGGCGAAGCACCGGCCGGCCGTCGTGTTCGTGACCGCCTTCGACAGCTTCGCGGTCGAGGCGTTCAACGTCGCTGCGGTCGATTACCTATTGAAGCCCGTCGCCCCCGAACGGCTGAAGCGCGCGCTGGAGCGCGTCGTCGATCGCCGCGGCACGGCCGAGCCGGGCGCGCCGGCAGTCTCATGGGTGCAGGAATTCTGGGTGCCGCACCGGTCCGAGCTGATCCGCATCGCCGCCGAGGACATCGAGCGGATCGACGCCGAGCGCGATTACATGCGGCTGCACGTGAACGGGCGGAGCTATCTGCTCCACCAGACGATCAGCGCGCTGGAAGAGCGGCTCGATCCGGACAAGTTCATCCGTCTCCACCGCTCGACGATCGTCCGGCGCGACCGGATCAAGGGACTGAAGCATGACGGCGGCGGCGTCTGGTCCGCCGATCTCGGCAACGGCGAGGAAGTGCGGATCGGCCGCACCTATCTCGACCATGCCAAAGGTATGGCCGGACGCTGACGCAAAGAAAGAGCCCCGGTCTTTCGACCGGGGCTCGGTGAAGGTCCGGATAAGGGGAAGCGACCGGACCGGAAGAGAGTGCGATCAGTTCGCGGCGACGCGGATCGAGGTGCCGGCCTGCGCGAACACCTCGACGAGGCCGCGATTGGCGTTGGCGATCGCGTCGTTCTCGCAGGCGAGGTTCGCCTTGTTCGAGAAATAGGAACGCTCATCGACCGGGCCACAGACGGTTTGGGCGGCATAGGCGATGCGCTTGCCGAGGCGGGCCTTGCCGCTGGTGGTGCTGAGGTCGAGATCGCCGAACTTGACGACCATCGAGCGCGGCGCGCCGATTTCGGCATGGGCGGGCCCCATCGCGAAGGTGACGAGGCCGGCAGCGACGGAGGCCAACAGAGCCTTGGAAACGGTACGAGTGAACATGGCGTGATCCTTCCTTCGAATGCTTCGGGGCGGCTCCGAAGGGGGCGGAGCCATTGGCGGCGGTCCGAAGGGGGCCGGGGAGCATCTTCGTCCCGCCGCGCATTTCCGGGCTACGCCTATGCGCCCGGCCATGCAGCTTCGCTTCGACCGGCCAGGGTCCGGCTTCGGCGAATGGCCGACGGACCCGACGAAGCGCTAATGGCGCTCGACGAGCGTCAGCGGCGAAGGAAGTAGAGCAGGGTGCTGAGGCCGATTGCGGCGAACAGACCGATGATTTCGTTGGGCTGGCCGAGCGCAATCAGGGCGATCATGCTGAGCACGCCGACTGCCGAAGCGATCCCGAGACCCGGTACGCGGAACGCTGGGCCGATCAGTTGCACGTCCTCGCGCCGAAGCTTCACCGCCGCGAGACATGCGCCGATATAGATGGGCGCGGTCGCCAGCGCCGAAAGCAGCACCAGCCATGTGAACTCGCCCGCCAGCGCGAGCGCGGTGCCGATCGTCGCGTGCGTCAGAATCGCCGCGGTCGGCACTTGCGTGCGATCGTTCACCTGTCCGAGCGCGACCGGCAGAAAGCCGTCGCGTGCGAAGGCGAACAGAATGCGCGGCGCGCCCAGCACATCGCTGCCGAGCCAGGCGCCGCGCGAGATCGCCGCGCCGACCGCGATCAATGGAATCAGCGCCGGATGCACTACGCCCAAGGCCTGGGCGAGCGGCTCCTTGGCGGTCGCGAGCTGCGGCCCCAGCAACCCTTGCGCGACGGTCTGGATCGCGATGTAGAGCAGCAGCACGCCGGCCATTGCCAGCATCAGCGCGCGCGGCACCGTCTTTTCAGGCCGGGACACTTCGCCGCTGGCGCTCAGCATCGTTTCCATGCCGGAGAAAGTGAAGATCGACAGGATGATCGCCGCGCCGAACGAGCCGGGATCGACCTCGCCGGTGGGCTTCAGGTTCTGCGGGTCGATCCAGAATGCGCCGACGCCGACGAACACCAGCAACGGCACCAGCTTCACCACCGTCATCACGCCCGCGAACCGCGCGCCTTCCCTCGCCCCGCGCAGGTTGATGCCGGTGACCAGCATCATCACCGCCACGATCAGCACGACCCGCTGCACGCCGGCGGGGCCGACCGGATAGAGCGCCACGATCGCATCGGCAAAGGCCGCGGCGATGCCGCCCGCCGCGAGCACGCAGCTCAGCCACAGCATCATGCCGCAGACGAAGCCCGGCCCGCGCCCGAACGCAGCTTCGACATAGGCGTAGGTGCCGCCGCTCGACGGCACGCGGCTGCCTGCTTCTGCGCAGCACAGCACGATCGCGCCCATCGCGATGCCGCAGGCCAGCAGCGCGAACGGCGCCCAGGCGCCGACCGATCCTGCCAGCGCGGCGGGCGCCGCAAAGATGCCGCCGCCCACCACCACGTTGATGATCGTCGCGGCGAAGCTCCAGACGCCGATCTCGCGCGCCAGCCCGGCGTCGCGATGAACCGCTTCTTCCTTGATCGCCGTGGTCGCCATGCCCGCCCCTTTTATCGTTCGCGACGGTTGTGCCGTATTCGCGGGCAATGGCAAGCGGTTGGCGGTCAGTCGTTCGCCACCGCGCTCGCCGTTTGCTCCAGGTGCAGCTTGTGCTCGCGATAGACGATGTAGAGGCCGCTCGCGATGATCAGCGGCGCGCCCAGCCACAGATGCGGGCTCGGCAAGGTCGCGAAGAGCAGCCAGCCGGCCAGCGCCGACCAGATCAGGCTCGAATAATCGATCGGCAGCACGACCGAAACCGGCGCGAGCCTGAGCGACGCCGTCGATGTGAGCTGGGATAAACCGCCGAGCAAGCCGAGCGCGATCAGCAGCCCATAGGTCGGCGCGTCATGGGCCTTGCCGAAGAACGGCATTAGCAGCGCCATCGGCAGCGCGGACATGATCGTGAACCAGAACACCGTGGTCGTCGCGCTCTCGGTGCGGCCGATCTGACGGAGCGTGATGTTGATCGCGGACACGGCGATCGAGGCCATCAACCCGACCGCGACGCCCTTGCCGGAGAGCGTCGACCCGCCCGGCTGCACCACGATCAGCACGCCTATGAAACCCAGGATCACCGCACCACAGCGATGGCGTCCCACCGGCTCCTTCAACACCAGCGCCGACAGGATCGTCGCAAAGATCGGCACCGTGAACAGGATCACTGTCGCCTCGGCGATCGGCAACAAGGTGTACGTCGTAAAGTTGAGTCCCATGCCGACCATGCCGAGGCCCGTCCGCCAGACATGCGCCCAAGGTCGCCTTGTTTTGACCGAACGAATACCGGGGCCGGCGACGACCAGCCCGGCCACCAGCGGCAGGGCAAACAATTGCCGATAGAACACATTCTCGAACAGCGTGACGCCATGCGCGGTGGCGATTTTCACGATCGCGAACATCGCCGTCAGGGACAGCGCGTTCGACAGGCGCAGCAGGATCGCGAGCAGGCGGCGTTCGGATGTCGGGTTCATGGTCGCCCAACCATCAGCGGGCGCATCCGGGTCACCAATCCGTCCAGCCAGTCGACGAACGCCTTGACGCGCGCCACCCCGCGCAAATCGCGGTGCATGACCAGCCAATAACTCCGGGCGATATCGACTTCTTCCGGCAACAGCCGCTCGAGCAGCGGATCCAAGTCGCCCACGAAGCAATGCAGGATGCCGATGCCGGCGCCGCTGCGAATCATCGCGGCTTGCGCATTGACGCTGGTGCTGGATAAAGTCGCGCTTAGCCCGGGCGCCGTCTCCTCGAGATAGTGCAGCTCCGGCGCATAAATGAGGTCGGGCACATAGCCGACCAGCCGTTCTTCCCCGAGATCGGCGATGCTCGACAGGGGGCGCGCGACGCCGCGGCGCCCGTAGATGCCCAGATTATAGTCGGTCAGCTTGCGGGCGACGAGCGGACCGCGCTGCGGCCTGGCGAGCATCACCGCGACGTCCGCCTCGCGCCGGGACAAGTTCAGAAAGCCGGACGAGGCGACCAGCTCCACCCCGATGCCCGGATGCGCATCGGCAAATTCATGCAGGTGCGGCGCGATCACGCTGGTGCCGAACCCTTCCGCGACGCTGACCCGGATCGTGCCGCTCGCCTGCAGCCCGGCCTGCGCGCCCTCCGCGCAGGCAATGGCCGCGCTTTCCATCGTCTGTGCATGGCCGAGCAGGTCCTGACCCCGCGCAGTGAGGATGTGACCCGCCGGCGTCACCTCGAAGAGACTGCGCCCCGCTTCGACCTCCAGCCGTCCCAACCGGCGCGCGACAGTTGTCGCGTCGAGACCGAGCCGCCGCCCGGCTGCGCTCAGCGTGCCCGTCCGTGCGACGGCGAGGAAGATGCGCAGGTCGTCCCAATTCACAAGGTTGGCCTTGGCTGCAAAATCGCAGGCCGTCCATGCATAAACGCCCGCTTGTCTGCGAAAATGCAAACGTGCATGGGACAGGCAGACTAGCCGGAGAGGATTCCCCATGCGCGACATCGACCATTTCATCGTCGGCGGCCCCGGCGGTTCTGCGGGCCGCTTCGGC